>DASZCS010000088.1:0-9126 GCA_035942855.1 Pyrinomonadaceae bacterium
CCGTTCAGTGAGTCGCCGCTTTCGTTTTTGCTAAGGGAGTGGCGTTAGTAGATGTTGAAGTTGTATTCGATGGTGACGTACTGCGACACCTTGCGGCCGTCCTTCTCGGCGGGCGTGAAAGAGATTCTGCGCGCCGCTTCGATGGCCTTCTCCGTCAATCCGTCGGGGAGGCGCGAGACGGGCGAGATGTTCGAGACCGAACCGTTCGCTCCGAGAACCAGACGCAGGCGGACTGTGCCCGTCACCTGATTCTTGCGCGCCTCTTCCGTGTAGAGCGGTTCGGGCTTCGAGATGATCTGCGCGCGGCGCGTCACTTCCTTTGCGGCAAACGTGCGATTGTAGTTTTCGCCGCCACCGCCGCCACCGCCGGGGCCGCCACCGCCATCGTTACGGTCGCCGCCGCCCGTGTTGCCGCCGCGGCCCGGGCCGACGCCGCCGCCCTCGCCCGAACCGACGCCGCCGCCCGTGCCCGTGCCGATGCCGTTACCGGAACCGGGGCCGGAACTCGTCTCGGTCGATTTCGATTTCGGATCGCCGTAAGCGATCTGCCGGTTGTCCGGCGGAAAGAGCGTCGGGTCTGCGACGATGCTGGCCGGGACGGGCAGACTCGGATTCTTGATAGTCGGCGGACGCGGATCGGGAGCGCGCACCTGTGGGATGTCTAAAGAAGCTACAGGCAGTTTACCGGCCGAAGCGGGCTTCTCTTCCTGCCGGCCGCCGCCGCCGCCGCCGCCCGGTTTCTCCTGTTTCGGTTTCGAGCCGCCGCCCTTGCCTTTGGCCGTACCGGCCGGGCCTTCGTCGGGCTTCTTCTGTTCTTCGGGAATGTCCGTGACGAGTCCCTGTAGCTCAAGGTCTTCGCGCACGCGGTCGAGTTCCGCGACGTGTTTGTCCTGCAAGCGAAGCATGAGGGTGATCAGCACGCCCGCCGTTATCATCAGGACGAGCGCGGACATGATGCCGAACGCCACGTTGCGCTGCGACAAGACGCGCCAGGAGGCTTTGCCGTAAGCGTTCGCGCCGCGTTTGACGAAACCGGCCGGGTCGCGCTTGAACTCAGGCCAGGTCAACTCCGCGTCGTGGCCGACCTCGCGCACCTCTTTGAACAGGCGACGCGTCAAGCCTTCGTCTTCCAAAAACGTCAGGTGATATTCGCCGCGCTCGTATGCGGGGACAATCGCCGTCGAGTCGGCATCAGCCGAGAGGTTCGCGCCGGAAATTGACGCGGCGGGGATTGTGGCGGTCGTCGCGTCGACCGCGGCCTGTTGGTTGACGGCATCGGCAGGGGCGACGCTGCGCGCCTGTGCGGAATTGTCTATGGTGGAGGTGTCTACAGTATTTGGGGTGTCGGCTGTCTGATTGCCGTTCGGAAGGTGCGTACCGTCCACGGGGCAGAACTCGAACTGCACCGGAACTACTTCGCCGCACTTCGGGCAGCTCTTTGTGGTCATACTTCACGCCTCAACTGGGGAACAGAACTCATGGCAATGTCGGGTTACTCGAATTTCGGGGCACACGCCTTCGAGCATCGTGAGATGCCCTGTCGGTAGTAAGAGATGCCCTACGGGCGTTAAGAGTTTACTACCGGGAATAAAAATATCATAGTTTCCAGACGGTTGACCTCATACCGGGCGAATCCTAAAATGCACGGGCATCTCCCGCAACCGTTTTGATGCATCCAAAGGGGGTTCGTGTCGGAATTAAACAACCGCACGCGGCCGCACTCGGTCGCGCCTGATGAACCGCCGTTGACGAATTCTCCGAACCATTTTATGAAACTTCGACTCCTTTCCATTCCCGCCGCGCGTTGCCGCTTCAAGACCGTTATCGCCGCCCTGCTGCTCGTCTCGCTCTGTCTGCCCGCCGCAGCACAGAACGCTGGAACGCCCGCGCCGCGCCGCGAACAACTTCTCAACGGCCTGCGTCTTCTGCTCGTGCATCGCGCAGGCGACCCACAGGTCTTGCTCAAAATCAGAATCAACAGCGGAGCGGCCTTCGATCTGGCGGGCAAAGATGGCTTGATGACGCTCGTCGGCGACGCATTGTTCCCGGATTTGGACGAGACGCGCCGCTACGTCGAAGAAGAGTTGAACGGACGGCTCGAAGTCAACACCTCATACGACCACATGGAAATCCTGCTCAGCGGCAAGACGAGCGACTTTGAACGCCTCGTCGAACTGCTGCGCAACGCCGTGCTGCAAATGCGTCTCGACGCCGGAGACGTGAACCGACTGCGCGAAGCGCGCCTCAAGGCCGCGCGCGATGTCGCCGCACAGCCCGCCCTTCTGGCCGACCGCGCTGCCACCGCCCGTCTCTATCGCTCTTACCCTTACGGCCGCGCGCTCGCGGGCACGCCTGAGAGTCTCACGCGCATCGACCGCCCCGACCTGATGCTGGCGCGCGACCGCTTCATCAACCCGAACAACTCCGTGCTCGTCCTCGTCGGCGGCGTCGAAGGCCCACGCGCCATGCGCGCCTTCCGGCAACTTCTCGGCTCCTGGCGCAAGAGCGATTCCATCGCGCCCGCAACATTCACCCAGCCCGACGCGCCCGACGCGCGCACCTTGATCGTCAACCTGCCCGGCGCGAGCGAAGCCGAGGTGCGCCTCGCGGCGCGCGGCCTGTCGCGCACAGACCGCGACCGCGCCGCCGCACACGTCGCCGCCGCACTTTTGCGCGAGCGCCTAGCTGTCGCGCTCAGAGAGTTTCAGCCGAAGTTAACTTTCGTGCGCCACGACACGCATAACTTGTCTGGCGTCTTCCTTGTCGGCACGACCGTCCCGGCTAGCTTCGCCGCTCAGGCGCTCGAAGCGACGCGCGCAACTGTCGCCGCTCTCGCCGCTTCGCCGGTCAGTGCCACGGAACTCGAAACCGCGAGACGCGCTGCGCTCGCCCCGCTGGCCGAGCGCAGGAGCCGCCCCGAAGCGCTCGCAGACGAATGGCTCGACTCGACCACTTACAACTCCACTTTCGCAGACGACGAGCGCGCCCTGAACGCGCTCACGCCCGCGGACGTGCAACGCATCGCCGCGCGCCTCTTCGGTGGCGGGGCGAAACTGGCGAGCGTCGTCGCGGGCGACGCGGCGCAACTGCGCAGCGAGTTGACGCGCAGCGGCAGTGGCGTCGAAGTGGCCGAGGCGAATTTAGCGCCGCCGGCTTCCGCAACCGATGCGAAGACGCCGAAACGGCCGTAGTCAATTTACAAACAAATCGCAAACTACCCGCAACCAAACGTCTCCGCACAATCATTTAAGGTGTCCACGCCAACGACTCTGAACGAAAACGAACGCAGGCAGGAGCACGCGCGCCGAGTCAACTCGATGTTCGCGGGCATCGCGCGCCGCTACGATCTTTTAAATCACCTGCTGTCGGCGAATATCGACCGACGTTGGCGCAGGCTCGTGGCCGAACGTCTGCGTCCGGCTCTCTTGGCCGGGACGCGCACGCTCGACGTGGCTTGCGGCACGGGCGATCTCGCACTCGTGCTTTCGGAAACGGGGCAGACGCGCGTGACGGGACTTGATTTCTGTCGCCCGATGCTCGAAGTCGCCGCGCGCAAAGCGGCCGGGCACAAGCGCGGGATTCCTTTCGTCGAAGCCGACGCGCTGCGCTTGCCGTTTGCCGCAGAGACCTTCGACGTTGTGACCATCGCCTTCGGCCTGCGCAATCTGGCGAGCGTCGAGGGCGGACTCCGAGAGTTGTTTCGCGTGCTGAAGCCGGGCGGACGCATCGCGATTTTGGAGTTTTCGCAGCCCGTAGTGCCGGGCTTTCGTGCTCTTTTTCAGTTCTATTTTACGCGCGTGTTGCCACGCATCGGCGGCATGGTGAGCGGCTCGCGCGGCGCGTATGAATATCTGCCGGATTCCGTGTCGCGCTTTCCGGATCAGGAGCGACTGGCCGAGTTGATGCGCGAGACGGGTTTTGGCGAAGTGACGTATCAGAATTTGACGGGCGGCATCGCGGCTCTGCATCTGGGCACACGCCCCGGCCGCACGTCATAGCGAGCTTGGCTTGCGCTACTTTGTGAGAGCGCAAACCGAAAACGTAGTCCGATGGTTTTGTGTCATTCCCGTGCGACGGTTGTCGGGGCTGTTCGTGCGACGAAAACACAACTACCGTCGGGCTACGTTTTTTATTGGTGAATGGTAAATAGTGAATGGTGAATGGAAAAAGCCTGTCTTCTTCCATTCACCATTCACTATTTACCATTCACCATTTACCCGCCTTCCCTGCTATCATCCTCGGCGTTAGTCCAAACTAAAAATTCTTCCGATACAAAGCCAAGCACGCTCCGGCCGAAGATGAAGCACAAGCTACTGGATGTCTCGCGGCGTATCTTGATCCTGCTGCTCGTGGTGTGGACGGTGGTGTCGCTCGTCACGCTCTTGATCGAACTCGTTCCCGGCGACCCGGCCACCGCCACGCTCGGCGAAGAGGCCACGCCCGCGCAGATCGAGCAGTTCAGACAGAAACACAATCTCGACCGCCCCGCCTTCTTCTTCTCCTACGCGCGCGACGAACAGGGCGAGAGAAATTTTCGCTGGCACGGACTGAACAACCGCTACATAGATTACTGGAGTGCCATCCTGCGCGGCGACATGGGGCGCTCGTTTCGCACCGACCGCCCCGTCATCGAACTCATCGCACAGCGTTACCCTGCAACGATCCAACTCGCCGTCGCAGCCCTTATCGTCGCCGTCAGCATCGCCATCCCGCTCGGCGTCGTCGCCGGGCGCAATCGCGGCACTTGGCTCGACAATCTGCTGTCAGTCGTCGCGCTCATAGGCATCAGCATGCCCGGCTTCGTGCTCGGCCCGCTCTTGATCTATGTCTTCGCCATTCAATTCGGCTGGCTCGCTCCTTCCGGGCGCAACTACACGGAGGACATCATCCTGCCGGCCGTCACGCTCGGCGCGGCGCTCTCGGCGCTCTTGACGCGCATGGTGCGCTCGTCCGTTATCGAAGAGATGGGCGAAGATTACGTCCGCACGGCGCGCGCCAAGGGCTTGAGCGAACGCACGGTGGTCTACAAGCACGTACTGAAAAACGGGCTGATTCCGGTGGTCACTATTCTCGGCCTGCAACTCGGTATCCTGCTCGCCGGAGCGATTATCACGGAGAAGATTTTCAACTGGCCGGGCTTGGGTCTGCTGCTCATCGACGACGGCATCGGCAAACGCGACTACCGCCTCGTACAAGGCTGCGTCCTCGTCATCAGCGTGACCTACATCTTCGCCAACACCCTGACCGACATTATTTATCGCTGGCTCGATCCCAGGATACGAGTTTCGTAAATCGTGAATGGTAAATGGTGAATGGTAGAAAATCAGTTCTTCTCCATTCACCATTTACCATTCACCATTCACCAGTTTATGAATCGCCTCTCAAAATTCGGTCTCGTCGTCGTCGGGTTGTTCGTCCTCGTGGCGTTGTTCGCGCCGCTCCTGGCGACGCATAACGTGGGCGACACGGACTTGCTCAACCGTTATGCGCCGCCTTCGGCCGCACACTGGCTCGGCACTGATGCGACGGGGCGCGACGTTTTCTCGCGCGTCATCTACGGCGCACGCATCTCCCTGCGCGTCGGCCTCATCGTGGTCTTCGTCTCAACTATTGTCGGCACGATCATCGGCGCTTTGGCTGGTTACTACGGCGGCTGGATCGACCGCATCGTCAACGGCTATCTCTTCAACGTCTTTCTCGCCTTCCCCGGCCTGCTGCTCGCCATCGCCATGGTCGCATTCTTGGGCGCGGGTTTGAATAAACTGATCTTCGCGCTCTGCATCATCGGTTGGGTGGGCTATGCGCGCGTGATTCGCGGGCAGGTGTTGAAGGTGCGCGAATATGATTTCGTGCAGGCGGCGCGCGCCCTCGGCGCAAGCGACATGCGCATCCTCTTCGTCCACATTTTGCCGAATGCCATTCAACCGCTCATCGTGCAGGCGAGCCTCGGCATGGCGGGCGCGGTGCTGTCGGAAGCGACGCTTTCATTCCTAGGCTTAGGTGTGCCGCCGCCCGCGCCTTCGTGGGGCGTGATGCTCGAAGAAGCGCGCGACCTCTCGACGCTGCAAGGTGCGCCGCACGCCCTGCTCGTTCCCGGCATCGCCATCGCGCTCTCCGTCCTCGCCTTCAACTTCATCGGCGACGGTCTGCGCGAATACCTAGACCCGCGCCAACGGCGTCGTTAGACTATCTTATCCGAACGTGGCAGCTACGAGTTCTCCAATCATTTCCGACGAGACGACGAGCAACGCGGGTGCGACTCAGGCGCAGGGAGTTGCCATCTCGATCCGCGAACTCTCAAAAACTTATCCCGTCTCGCTCGTGCGCCTCAAGAAATTGTTCCGCCGCAAGGCGACGCATCCGGTGGAAGCCTTGCGCGACGTGACGTTCGACGTCCGCGAAGGTGAAATCTTCGGCCTCATCGGACGCAACGGCGCGGGCAAAACCACGCTCACCAAGATCATCGCCACGCTCGTGCAGCCGACTTCCGGCGCGGTCATGGTCGGCGGTTTCGACAGCGTGCAGAGCGAAGTCGAAGTGCGCGCACAGATCGGACTCGCCACGGCCGAGGAACGCAGTTTCTACTGGCGTCTGACCATCGAGCAAAACTTAACTTTCTTCGCGCGCCTCTACGGCCTGCCCGACACCGCCGCGCGAACGCGCATAGGCGAACTGCTCGCGCGTCTCGAACTCGAAACGGTTGCGCGTCGCCGCTTCGGCGAGCTCTCGACCGGCAACAAGCAGCGCGTCGCCATCGCACGCGCGATGCTCAGTTCGCCGCCCGTCCTCCTGCTCGACGAGCCGACGCGCTCGCTCGACCCTTTGGCCGCCGCCGGAACGCGCGCCCTCATCAACTCGCTCGCGCGAGACGCGGACAAGCCCGTCACGGTGCTTCTCACTTCGCACAACCTCGCCGAGATCGAGGAACTGTGCGCGCGCGTCGCCGTCATCTCGCGCGGCCAGATACGCGCGCTCGACACGCCCGAACGCCTGCGCTCCGTGAACAAAAGCGCCGAACGCGTGCGGCTCACGGCGCGCGGTCTGTCACAGGAGCGTGCGCGCACGGCGCTACGCCAGGTCTTGAATGACTTCGAGCTAACGGAAGACACGGGCACGCTCACGGTGCAGTTTACGCGCTCGGTTGAAGACGATGCGCTCGACCATGCGCTTCGCGCCGTGCAAGCGGCGGGCGGGCGCGTCGTCGCCTGCGACGCGGAGCGCGCGACGCTTCTCGACGTGTTAGAAAGATACGAGCGCGAACCGAAGGAAGGTATGGACGAGTGAAACGCTTAAGCAGATTTTTCGGACGGATGCGCGCCTTCATCGTGCGCGATTTCCAGTTGGCTTTGAGTTATCGCATCCAGTTTCTCTTTCGCACGCTGGAAATTCTCTTCTTCGTCACGACGCTCTTTTTCATCTCCAAAATTTTCACGGGCGGCGCGGTCACGTCCTACACACAATGGTCGAACCCTCTGGCCGCGTGGATCACCGGCCTCGCCGTGCTCAACTACTTCATGACCGGCTTCTCCAGTTTCGCCAACGCCATCCGGCAGGAGCAGGCGCAAGGCACGCTCGAAGGCGTCTTGATGACGCCCGTGAGCATCCCGACGTTCATCGTCTCAAGTTCGGCTTACGACTTCGCGCAGGCCACCGTCTATTCTTCGCTCTATCTACTTTTCGGCTGGCTTTTCTTCGACGTGCGCTTTCAGGGAAACTTCCTGCTCGCGTTTCTCTTCCTGATCATCACCACGCTCGTGCTCGCCTCCGTCGGCATTCTCTCCGCGAGTTTTGCGATGGTCTTCAAACGCGGCGACCCGTTCGCCATCCTGCTCGCCACCACTTCGACGCTTTTCTCTGGTGTCTTCTTCCCCACGCAACTCCTGAATGAATACGGCGGCCAGATACTCGGCGGCATCTCGCGCTTCCTTCCGCCCACCTACGGACTCGACGGTATCCGCCGCGTGCTCATTCAAGGCCAGGGCTTCAATGAAGTGCGCGCCCCGCTCTTTACCCTTTTACTCTTTCTCGTCACGCTGATGCCCTTCTCCTTCTGGGTCTTCTCCCGCGCCGTCCGCCGCGCCAAACGCGAGGGCAGCTTGATCCAATATTGAACTGGCTGCGTGCGCCGTCTCTGCGTTTTGCTTGATCGCCTGCAACACCTCCCGACGTATCAGGCCGCTAAACGCGCCGATGAAAAACCAGTAGAGGCGAAAACGTCTCCGGCTCGTCTTGTCCAAACAATGCACTCTCGTCTCCGTCGCCAGCAGCACAGTCTTATCTGTTCGCTCGCTGAGAGAAAAGTTCCACGCGGCTTTGGCATATCCCGGCTCATTGAAATTTCGGAAGCCTTCTGCGTCAAGGCGTCTCAACTCACCCGAAGGCGACCAGAAGCGCCCTACCAGACCGAGCAGCAACTCCTCGTTAACCCTCTCTCCGAGCAGTATGAAACGCATCCTCAGAAAATCGTTCAGGGTGAAGCAAGCGGGAGCAACACGTCCGGTCGGCATGCCGCGTAGACGAAAGAGAAGCATCGATAATTTCGCACGTCTCAAATCGAGTTGACGCACGGCCGCGTAAACTTCTTCTTTCGACGCATGAACTTCTATGAGGTGTCTCTCGCTCACGTCATAAGCGGGGAGAAAGTCGTCGAGCAGCATAATTCAATCATAAAGCAATAATTGAATGCCGGGCAGCAGAGCGGCAACACGTTGCCCGGCCTCCGACGGCGCGGGCTTCTCAAAGTTGAAGCAAATTGCCGTCTCTTTGCAATCGTATCGCAACCCGCGCTGCGGGTCGGCAGCCTATTCTCTCCACTGAACGAACCAATTTTTTTTCATCTGAAGCGTCAAGTCTGCGGCTTGGCGCTTCTTCACACAGAGGGACGTGACTGGACAGGAGGATGAATTATGTTCACCAATGACGTTCAACCACATCAACTGGCACACGAAGATAATATTTACGATCCGAACCTCAGCCCGACCGATAAGCTGAGCGACGCGCCACAGACGCCCGCGCCCGGAATCGAAGACCTGCGCCTGAGCGATCTCGAGCGCGAGTTCAACCCGAATACGGAATGATCCACAAAGGGGATGTTAAGCGCAGAGAAAGGCGTCGCGAGTTGAAACT
>DASZCS010000089.1:0-18714 GCA_035942855.1 Pyrinomonadaceae bacterium
GGGCTGAAGTTACCCTCGTCGAGTACGGAGACTACGAGTGCCTGCACTGCCGCAACGCCCACGCAGTCGTCAAGCAGATACAACGATATCTCGGCTCCGAGCACCTGCGCCATGTCTTCCGCCACTTCCCGCTGACGCAGGCGCGTGCCGATGCCGAAAGGGCGGCACAGGCGGCGGAGGCGGCCGGATCGAGAGGGCGGTTCTGGGAAGCGCACGACCTCCTGTTCGAGCGACGCGGGACATACGAGCAGATCTTCAGGCGCTACGCGGCGGCCTTAGGCGTGGATGCGCGGCTGCTGCTCGGCGAGGTGGCTGAGGGCGTCTACTTGGCGCGCGTGCGGGAAGATTTTATGAGCGGCGTGATGAGCGGCGTGAAGGGCACGCCGACCTTCTTTATCAACGGAGCGCCGTATGAGGGCGGCTATGACTTCGACACGCTGCTGTCAGCGGTCGAGGAGGCAGGCGAATCTGTCCTGCTGTGCTGATTGCGTAAAGGCGGTGGCGATGCTTGAGACCAAGCCCATTCGCATCTTGAGCGTCGATGACCACCCGGTCTTCCGCGAGGGGCTGAGCACGATTATCGGGTCGCAGCCGGATATGCTGTTGGTCGGGCAGGCGGCCGACGCGGTCGAGGCGTTGGCGGAGTTCCGCCGCCACCGGCCGGACATCACGTTGATGGATCTCCGCCTGCCCGGCGCAAACGGCACGGACACTCTCATCTCTATTCGCGGGGAGTTTCCACAAGCCCGCGTCATTATGCTGACCACCTACGACGGCGACGGCGAGATTCAGCGGGCGCTGCGGGCGGGGGCTGCCGGTTACATCCTTAAGAGCATGCCGAAGAACGAACTGCTCGACGTGATTCGCTCAGTTCACGCAGGCAGGCGGCACATCCCGCCGGAGGTGGCAGCACGCCTCGCAGAGCACCTCGGCGAGGAAGACCTGACGACCCGCGAGTTGGAGGTACTCCGGCTCATCCGGGACGGCTACCGCAATAAGCAGATCGCCGAGCTGCTAACCATCGCCGAGACGACCGTCAACTTCCACATCAAGAACCTCGTGGACAAGCTGGGCGCCAACGACCGAACGCATGCCGTGACCATCGCCCTGCGGCGCGGGCTGCTGCCGAACTGAGTGTTGCGGCAGACCTGTAGATAACCATAGGGCTGCGGCTGGAGATTTCGGTGTTCCCGCCCGGCGGGTTATCCGATATGGTCTGGGGAGTAGAAAGTTGAGCGCCCCTGGTCTTTTCATGCCTCACTTACTCGCCCGCAGTTCTTGTGGCGGCAGCCCTCCATGTTTGCTCGTCGGCTGGGAAAGCTCGGGGTCTGACGTGAAGCGATTTGAACAACCGAGTGCGAATCTCACCCCGTGCGCGGATCGGTCGAGCGTCCTGTGTAGATTCCCGCTCTGCCTGCTACTGCTCCTGATCGCGGCCATCCCGGCTGCTGCGCTCGACCCCAACAAACTCATCACACAGTACGGCCACACAGCCTGGCGTGTGCAGGATGGCGATCTGACCAACCCCGCCGGTATCACCCAGACCAGGGACGGATACATCTGGATCGGAACGGCGGAGGGGCTGATGCGCTTCGACGGCGTGAGGTTCACGCTCTGGACGCCGCCCGAAGGCCAATCGCTGCCCGGCAGAGGGTTCGCTTCGCTTCTCGGCTCGCGCGATGGAAGTCTCTGGATCGGCACGACGAGCGGGTTGGCTCAACTGAAAGACGGTCGGCTTACCAGTTACGCCTCACCTCAGGGGGGCGGCGGAGTCGGCGCGATCATCGAAGATGAGACGGGAGCTATCTGGTTCACACGGTATCGCATCGCAGACGGGAAGGGGCCGCTCTGCCGTGTCAAGGATGGTGAGTTGCGCTGCTTCGGGAAGGAGGACGGCGTCCCTGTCACATATGGCCTCGGTCTGGCGAAAGACAGCGCCGGAAACCTCTGGTTCGGCTCCTCTGTGCTTTGCCGCTGGTCGCCGGGGTCTTCCGAGGTTTATTTCGAAGAAGAGTTGAAGCGCGCCGGAGGCGAAGGAGTGATCGACGTTGCCGCCGGGCAGGCCGGACAAATCTGGGCGGCACTGGACGGTACAGGCACCGGTCTCGGTGTGCGCCACTACTCCGGCGGTAAGTGGTCGAGCTACGCCGTGTCGGGGTTCAACGGCAGCGCCGTTCGGTCGCACACCTTGTACATGGATCGAAACAATTCGCTGTGGGTCGGCACAACGTCCGAGGGTCTCTACCACATCCACGACGGCGTCGCGGATCGCTACGGGATGGAGCACGGGCTTTCGGGGAAGTCCGTGTCGCACATGTACGAGGATCGGGAAAGCAACCTCTGGGTCGTGACGGAGAACGGGGTGGACATGTTCCGCGACACTCCGGTCGTGAGTTTCACCACGAGCGAAGGATTGTCGGCTGGGGGCGCGGGTTCCGTTCTCGCTCTGCGCGACGGCTCCATTTGGGTCGGCAACCAGGCGGCGATTGACATTATTCGTCCCGGCGGCAGGACTGCGATCACACAACTCAAAGGATTGCCGGGGCCGGACGTGGGTGCGATGTACGAGGACAGCGCGGGGCGGGTCTGGCTCGGTGCTGGCAACAGGCTGTTGATCTACGAACGCGGCCGTTTCATCGAGGTCGAAAAGCCGGACGGAAGCCCTCTGGGGCGCGCGGGGTCGGTCTGGGCTGTGACCGAAGACAGCGGCGGCGACATCTGGGTCTGCGTCTTTCTGGACAATAAGCGTCGCCTCATGCGGATCAGGGGGCAGACCCTACAGGAAGAAGTGCCGCTGGACGAGAAGATCCGTCGCGCGGAGTTTCTCGCCGCTGACCGGCAGGGCGGGATTTGGATCGGCTCCCACAGGGACAAGGTGATGCGCTACCGCAACGGGCAGATGGAGATCGTCTCGTTGGAGAAAGAAGGCACCTTAGTGATCTACGGCCTCTGGGTTGATTCCGAAGATGCGCTGTGGGTGCCGACCGCCAAGGGGCTGTATCGATGGAAGGATGGCGGCGTAAGCCTGCTGGAGTCTCGGAACGGTTTGCCCTGTTCGGCAGTCTACGCGGCGCTTGAGGACAACGGCGGCAACTTCTGGCTGTACGCGCGATGCGGGCTGTTAAAAGTCGCGGCCTCGGACATGCTCAAGTGGCGAAGTCAAACGGAGAGCAAAGTATCAGTCCAAACCTTCGATGCGCTAGACGGCGCGCTGCCGAGCGCGGGCGACGTGAGACAGCCGCGTGCGTCGAAGTCGCCGGACGGGCGACTCTGGTTCATCAGTAACAGGGCTGTGCAGATGATCGACCCCGGCCGTCCCTACGCCAACCCGGTCTCGCCCCCCGTCCAAATTGAAGGCTTGGTCGCCGACCGTCGGAACTATCAGGTACAGGAGCCGCTTAACCTTCCGCCCTTGAAGGGCGAGCTGGAGATAAACTACACGGCGCTCAGTCTCACAATCCCGCGCAAAGTCAGGTTCCGCTACAAGCTCGAAGGTCACGACGCGGATTGGCAGGAGGTCGGTGGGCGGCGGCAGGCGTTCTACAACAACCTCGCCCCCGGCAATTACCGCTTCAGGGTCATGGCCTGCAACAACGATGGCGCATGGAACGAGTCGGGCGCGGCGCTCGCCTTCCACATCGAGCCGACCCTGTACCAGACGACTTACTTCCGCCTTTTGATAGTCCTTGCCGTCGCCCTCGCGACGTGGGGTCTCTACCGGTTCCGCATCAGGCAGGTTTCGCGTGTCATCAGCGCACGCTTCGACGAGCGGCTGGCGGAACGCACACGGCTGGCGCGCGAACTTCACGACACCTTCCTTCAAACCGTTCAGGGCAGCAAGATGGTCGCCGACGATGCGCTGGATCAGCCGGACGACCCGGCGCGCCTGCGCCGCGCCATGGAGCAGTTATCGGGCTGGCTCGGGCAGGCGGTGCAGGAAGGGCGAACTGCCTTGAACTCGTTGCGCACGTCGGCCACGGAGACGAACGACTTGGCCGAAGCGTTCCGGCGTGCGACCGTCGCCTGCCAGCTACCGGCCTCTATGACGGTCGCTTTCTCCGTCGTCGGCGAAGCGAGAAACGTGCATCCGGTTGCCCGCGACGAAGTCTACCGCATCGGGTACGAGGCGATCAGGAACGCCTGCCGGCACTCACAGGCGAGTCGGCTGGAGGTCGAACTGAGGTACGCGCAAGACCTCTCCGTCCGTGTGCGGGACAACGGCATAGGCATCAACCCCGTAGTGGCGGCCACTGGGAGAGACGGGCATTTCGGTTTGAAGGGAATGCGCGAGCGAGCAGAGCGCATCGGGGGAAACCTCACCATCAACAGTTCCGCCGACGCGGGGACTGAGATCAGGCTCGTCGTTCCCGGTGGCGCGGCTTTCCGTAAGGCAGACTCGCCCCGGTTAGAGATGTAAAGACATCTCCGTGTCAGCGCCCGTCAAATCCAGTATCGCTGTCGCAGACCGCATCGGCCGGGCACGGAAGCCGGTAAAACCTACAGAAAAATACAGGGCGGATTCCGTAGTTTTTGAGGTGTCCCGAATCCCGAAAAGGGACTACCTTGACGGCACTTTTCATCTCCGGCTTTCGGAGAACGAGGCGGGCAGGCCGCCCCTCGTAACTTAAGAGATCACATGTCCTGACGGCTAAACATCGGCCGCTTAAACGACCACCAGACAAAAGGAGAAACAACGATGAGACAACGGCTGTTTTCATCCCTGCTCGCCCTCGCCCTTGTGTCGGGGGCTTTCGTTTGCGCGGCGTCTGAGGCGCGTGCTCAAGAGGGAGGAAGGCGCGCTACGGCCGCCGCAACCCGCCAGCAGGCGGCCGAGCGCGTCAAACATAAGAACATCAAGATAGACGGGCTGGACATCTTCTATCGCGAGGCCGGCTCGCGCCAAAACCCGACGGTGCTCCTGTTGCACGGCTTCCCGACTTCGTCGCAGATGTTCCGCAACCTGATGCCGCAACTCGCCGCCCGCTACCATCTCGTCGCCCCCGACTACCCCGGCTACGGCTACAGCTCAGCCCCGCCCGTCGATAAGTTCGACTACACCTTCGACAACCTCGCCAACATCGTGGACAAGTTCGCGCAGGCTCTCAAGCTCGAACGCTACAGTCTCTACGTGATGGACTACGGAGCACCGGTCGGCTATCGCCTCGCCGTTAAGCACCCGGAGCGTGTGCAGGCGCTCATCGTGCAGAACGGCAACGCCTACGAGGAAGGTCTGCGCGAGTTCTGGAATCCGATCAAGGCTTACTGGAAGGAGCGCACGGAACAGAACGCCGAGCCGCTCAGGAAACTCTTCAAGCTTGAGGCGACGAAGTGGCAGTACACAACCGGGGTGCGCGACGTTTCGGTCATCAGCCCCGACACCTGGACGACAGACCAGTACCTTCTGGATCGACCGGGCAACAATGAGATTCAACTCCAACTCTTCTACGACTACGGCTCGAACCCGCCGCTCTACCCGCAGTGGCAGGCCTACTTTCGCAAGCACCAGCCGCCGACTCTCATCGTCTGGGGCAAGAACGATCTGATCTTCCCGGCCGAGGGAGCCGAGCCCTACAAGCGCGACCTGAAGAACCTGGAGTTTCACCTGCTCGACACCGGCCACTTCGCGCTCGAAGAGGACGGCGACCTGATCGCCGGCTACATGTTGAACTTCCTCGACAAGCACGTCAGAAAACAGCCCGCCGCACGTCACGGCAAATGAACGACGCCGGCATAGATACGGCGTCGGACTAATGCTCCCACACCACTCGAAGGAGTCCCCATGTCACAGAGGATGTCACAGGAGATGTTACAGCGGATGCCACCGGAGATGTCACAGAAGCTGGCCGGCAAAATCGCACTCGTTACGGGCGGCAGCAGCGGCCTGGGGCTTGCGACTGCCAAACGCTTCGTCGCCGAAGGCGCTCACGTCTTCATCACCGGACGCCGACAGGCCGAACTGGACGACGCGGCGCGAGAACTCGGCGATGGCGCTACGGCCATTCGCAGTGACATCTCCAGCCTGCCCGATCTGGATCGCCTCTTCGCCGCCATCAGGGAGCAGACAGGTCGCCTCGACATCCTCTTCGCCAACGCCGGTCTCGGCGAGTTCACTTTGCTCGAACAGGTGACCGAGGAGCACTTCGACAGGATTTTCGGCGTCAACGTCAAGGGCACTCTCTTCACCGTGCAGAAGGCTCTGCCGCTGATGCCCGACGGCGCGGTCATCGTCTTGAACGCCTCGATGGTGTCGATCAAGGGTGTGCCCGCTTTCGGTGTCTACTCTGCGACCAAGGCGGCGTTGCGCTCGTTCGTGCGCACGTGGGCGGTTGAACTCAAAGATCGGCGGATTCGAGTCAACGCCGTCAGCCCCGGCGTCATTCCCACACCGGCCTACACGACCGGTCTCGGCATGAGCGAGGAGCAGATCAGAGAGTCCGAGGCGCGGGCGGCGGAGGCCGCGCCTTCGGGGCGCGCAGGCACGCCCGACGAGGTCGCAAAGGCGGTCGTCTTCCTCGCCTCGGACGACAGCAGCTATGTCAACGGCGTCGAACTGTTCGTGGACGGCGGCGCTGCACAGATCTGAATTTACGATCATGAAAATCGTCTCCGTTCAGGTCGGGCTGCCGCGCGTGGTGAGTTGGCGCGGCCGTCGCGTCACGACCGGCATCTTCAAGGAGCCGGTCGAAGGCGCGGTCATGCTGCGCACCCTGAACCTCGACGGCGACGGCCAGGCCGACCTCTCGGTGCATGGCGGGCTGACGAAAGCCGCTTACGCTTACCCGTCCGAGCACTACGAGTTCTGGCGAGATGAGTTTCCCGAAATGCAACTGCCCTACGGGATGTTCGGCGAGAATTTTACGACCGAAGGACTGCTTGAGACGGACATCAATATCGGCGACCGCTTCCGCATAGGAGAGGCCGAGGTCGTCGTCACCGAGCCGCGCATGCCCTGCTACAAACTCGGCCTCAAGTTCGGCCGTACCGACATCCTCAAGCGTTTCCTCCTCAGCGGCCGGAGCGGATTCTACTTCGCCGTCCTGCGCGAGGGCGAGGTGCAGGCCGGTGACGCCTTCGAGCGGCTCGGACGCGACGAAAGCGGCCTGAGCGTCGCAGATGTCGTTCGCCTCTACGCGTTCGATCAGGACGACTTGACGGGGCTGCGACGTGCCATGCGGGCTGAGTCACTGCCCGAAAGCTGGCGCGGCTACTTCAGGCATCTGCTCGAAAGGCACGGCGGTTAGCCTTCAGCAGTAGAAACACGGACGTATAGACGTGCGGCAAAGCACGAGAAGGAGAGCTTTCAATGGCGACGACTTTCAAGACCAAAGATGGTGCCGAACACTACTACAAAGAATGGGGCGAAGGGCAGCCCGTCGTCTTCAGCCACGGCTGGCCGCTCACGGCCGACGCCTTCGAAGACCAGATGTATTTCATGGCCGCGAACGGATACCGCGCGGTCGGCTTAGACCGTCGCGGCCACGGCCGCTCCGAGCAGACCTGGCACGGCAACGACCTCGACACCTACGCCGATGACTTCGCGGCGCTCATGGAGACGCTCGACCTCCGCGATGCCATCCTCGTCGGCCACTCTACGGGCGGCGGCGTCGTGACCCGCTACATCGGCCGCCACGGGACGAAGCGCGTCGCCGCGGCCGTGCTCATCAGCGCCATCCCGCCGCTCATGCTCAAGACAGAGGCCAACCCCGGCGGCCTGCCCGTCTCGGTCTTCGACGGCATGCGCAAGAGCGTCGCGGCCGACCGCTCGCAGTACTGGAAGGAATTGAGCCTGCCCTTCTATGGCTACAACCGTGAAGGGGCGAAAATCTCCGAAGGCATCCGCGATTCCTTCTGGCTCCAGAGCACCATGGCCGGCTTCCCCGCCTCTTACCTCGGCATCAAGGCGTTTTCGGAGACTGACCTGACTGAAGACTTGAAGCGGTTCGACGTGCCGACGCTCATCATGCACGGCGACGACGACCAGATTGTCCCCATCGCCGACTCGGCGCTGCTCTCGTCCAAGATCGTCCGAGGCGCGACCCTCAAGGTCTATCCCGGCCTGCCGCACGGCATGTGCCAGACGCACAAGGAGATCATCAACGCCGACCTGTTCGAGTTCGTGAAGTCCGTCCGCTCCAGGTCTTAACCGCCCGACTCTTCGGCGTGTAACGGCGGCGCGACGCGGCGCACGCATCGCTCTCAGCGCCGGGCGTAGCGAATGAAGGAGACTGTCATGTCTAAAAGAACAGGCTCGAAAGCGATGAACGTCGTGCTCGTCCACGGCGCGTGGGCGGACGGCTCTGGCTGGGAGGGCGTCTACCGGATTCTGACGAAGGGAGGCTACAGGGTCAGCGTCGTCCAGAACTTGACTGTCTCGCTGGCCGATGACGTGGCCGCGACCCGCCGCGTACTGGCCGCGCAGGGCGGCCCCGTCGTCCTCGTCGGCCACTCCTACGGCGGGGCGGTGATCACCGAGGCCGGCAACGACCCGAAGGTCGCGGGACTGGTCTTCGTCGCCGGTTGGGCCTTGGATAAGGGCGAGTCGATAGCATCGTTGATCAAGGAGCCGCCGCCCGGCGCGCCCGTGCCGCCGATTCTGCCGCCGCAGGACGGCTTCCTCTTGCTGGATAGAGCGAAGTTCCCGGCCTCGTTCGCGGCTGACGTGGCGGCCGAGAAGGCCGCGTTCATGGCCGACTCTCAAGTCCCGTGGGGCTTGGACGCGCTGAACGGCGTGATGGACGAGCCGGCCTGGAAGCACAAGCCGAGCTGGTACCTGCTCGCCACCGACGACAGGATGATTCCGCCGCCGCTCCAGCGTTTCATGTCGGAGCGCGCGGGTTCGACGGTCGTTGAAATCGCGGCCAGCCACGCGGTCTACGTGTCGCGGCCGGAGGCGGTGGTCGCGCTCGTCGAACAGGCCGCGGGCGGGATGAAAGCCGCCGCGCAATAGTCCCGGCGACGGCCGCGAAGGCGACTTCTCCCGATGCATCGCGGCGCAAATTCAACCCTTACTTTCCGCAGGAGAGTTCAGATGAGAACGACTCAGTCAGAACACGGCGGGCGCGTGGGCAATCTCCGGCTCTGCTTGGCCGTCCTCGCCGTTTTGGTCGCGTGGCCTGCCGCCGTCGAGGTCTTCGCACAGGCTACAAGCCCGGTCGTCAAGATCAACGAGGCGGCCGCCAAAGCCGACATCAGCGTCGAGAGACTGCGCGGCCAGATCAGCGTCCTCTCTGGGTCGGGGGGCAACATCGTCGTCTACTCAAGCCCGGAGGGGAAACTGCTGGTTGATGCAGGCATCGCCGTCTCGCGGCCGAAGATTCAGGCCGCGCTCGAACGCCTCAGCCCCGCTCCCCTCAAGTACGTCGTCAACACGCACTGGCACTGGGATCACAGCGACGGCAACGAGTGGCTGCACTCGCTCGGCGCAACAATCGTCGCGCAGGAGAACGTGCTCAAGCGCCTGTCGGCGGAGACGCGTGTAGAGGACTGGGACTACACCTTCCGCCCGTGGCCGTCCGGCGGGCGTCCGACCTTGACCTTCAAGACCGACAAGACCATCAAGTTCGGTGGCGAGACCGTCGTGCTGAAAAACTTCGGCATCGGCCACACGGACGGCGACACCATAGTCTACTTCAAGCGTGCCGACGTGCTCGCGCTCGGCGACATCTTCTGGAACGGCTACTACCCCTTCATCGACAACAGCACCGGCGGCGGCATCGACAAGGTGATTCTCTGGGTCAACGCCTCGCTTGCGCGCGCCACGAACAAGACCGTCATCGTTCCCGGCCACGGCCCCACGGGCACTCGCGCAGAGCTCGTCGCGTTCCGCGACATGCTGGTCGCCGTCCGCGAGAACGTGGCGCGGCTCAAGCGGCAGGGCAAGACGCTCGATGAGGTCGTCGCGGCCAGACCGACGGCCGACTATGACGCCAAGTGGGGTGGCTTCGTTATCAACGGCGACTTCTTCACGCGGCTCGTCTACGCGGGTTTGTGACGCACGCCCGCGCTGTCTCATGAAGCACATGCGACGGGCATCACATGCGCGGCTCGGTCGGCGAACGACCGGGCGGTTGCGTTTAAGTTGTTAGCCCGACGGACAAGGAAAGGCGTTCAAAGCTCATGAAACAGACCGTGCTCATCACAGGATGTTCTTCCGGCATCGGGAGGGCGTCCGCCCGACTCTTCGCCGGCAGGGGTTGGAACGTGGTTGCGACCATGCGGCGGCCTGAGGCCGAGGATGAGTTGAACAGGCTGGCAGACGTGCTGGTCGCGCGCCTCGACGTTCAGGAGCGCGACAGCATCGAGGCCGCGTTTAAGGCGGGCGTCGAGCGCTTCGGACGGATCGACGCGCTCGTCAATAACGCGGGCTTCGGCCTCTTCGGTCTCTTCGAGGCGACGCCGCGCGAGAAGATTCTGGAACAGTTCGAGGTCAACGTCTTCGGCGTGATGGATGTGATACGGGTGCTGCTCCCGCACTTCAGGGCTAACGGGCATGGCCTCGTCATTAACATCAGTTCGGGGGCGGGCGTCTTCACGCTGCCGATGCTCTCGCTCTATTGCGCCAGCAAGTTCGCGCTCGAAGGCTTCTCCGAGTCGCTCTCCTACGAGTTGGCGTCGCAGAACATCAACGTGAAGATTGTTGAGCCGGGCGGCGTCGTCACCACCAACTTCGGCAGGCGCAGTACTGACGAGGCGGCGCAGACCGCCTCCCTCCCCGAATACGCTGCCTTCGTCTCCGCGACCGAGGCGGTGTTCGATGGACTGAGGAGCGCCCGCCTGGCCTCCGAAGAGGATGTGGCGAACGTCATCTACGAAGCAGCCACGGACGGCACGGCGCGGCTGCGTTACGTGGCGACCGAGGACATCAGGCCGCTGGTCGCGGCGAGGAGAGAGATTTCGGAAGAGGACTACATCAAGGTCATGCGAGAGAAGTTCGACGCATTAAGTGCCGCACACGCTCGCAAGGAAACTTCCGTCGCGGATCAGACGACGTGAGAGCGTTCTCGTACCTGACCTCACCCGTCGTGAATTAACAGGCGGCGCGCGTGTGTGCCGCACAATCGCGTCGCCTGTTGGGGCGGCGACGGCTCATCATTTTTCAACAGGAGAAAAGCTATGTCGCAAAACAACGGTCGCCCGAAGCTCAGCGAGAAAGGGCTGCTGACGCCGGACAACTGCGTCGTCACCTTCATCGACCTGCAACCGCAGATGCTATTCGGCGTTTCCAATTTCGACCGTCAATCGATCATCAACAACAACGTCGCGCTGGCGAAAGCAGCGAGGGTCTTCGGCGCTCCGGTCGTGCTCTCGACGGTCGAGACGAAAAGTTTCAGCGGAAACCTCTGGCCGCAGGTGCAGGCGGTCTTCCCCGGCGAGACGCCGATTGAACGGACGACGATGAATTCATGGGACGACGATAACTTCGTCGCCGCCATCGAGCGCAGCGGCCGGAAGAAGATCGTGATGTGCGGTCTCTGGACTGAAACCTGCGTGGCGCTCCCCACGGTGCAGGCCATCCACGACGGCTACGAAGTGTTCGTCGTGGAAGACTGCTGCGGCGACGTGAATCAGCTCTCGCACGATAACGCGATGAAGCGCGTCATACAGGCGGGCGCGAAGCCGGTCACGGCGCTCTCGGTGATGTTGGAGTGGCAGCGCGACTGGGCGGCGCGCGACACTTACGACTCCGTGATGGATATCGTCAAGACTCACTTCGGGGCATACGGCATGGGCATCGAGTACGCCTACACGATGGTGCACGGGGCGCAGGCGAGCAAGTACCCGGAATACCTCGTCCGTATTCCCGAGGTCGCTCAACAGTAACCCGTCGCTCCATATCCGCGCGTCGCGTGGCCGCCGGTGTCAGTCAATCGCCGTTGGCCGCGAGAGTAGAACGCGGAGAGGTTTCTGACGGCGGGAAGCTCGGGTCTCACGCACTGAGATGGGGTGTCGTATGTCAACAAGTGAAGCGGCCGACAGGAACAACCAAGCCGATCTGATCGTCACGAACGGCCGCATCTGTACGCAGGACGGGCGAGGGACATTCGCCTCCGCTGCTGCTGTCAGGGAAGGGCGTTTCGTGGCCGTCGGCGCGGAACGGGAAGTCATGTCCCTCTGCGACGAGCACACGCAGGTGATAGAGCTTGGAGGCCGCACGGTCATCCCCGGACTCAACGACTCGCACATGCATCCGATCCGCGGCGGTCTGAACTACAACATGGAACTCAGGTGGGACGGCGTGCCCTCGCTCGCCGACGCCCTGCGTATGTTGAAGGAGCAGGCCGAGCGAACGCCGCCGCCGCAGTGGGTGAGAGTCGTCGGCGGCTGGTCGGAGTTCCAGTTCGCCGAGCGCCGCCTGCCGACTTTGGACGAGATCAACCGTGCCGCACCCGATACGCCCGTCTTCGTGCTTCACCTCTACGACCGCGCTTACCTGAACGGCGCTGCTCTGCGCGCCGTCGGCTATACGAGGGACACGCCCGCACCTCCGGGCGGCGAGATTCAAAAAGACAGACAGGGAAATCCGACCGGCCTGCTCATCGCGCGCCCGAATGCCTTGATCCTCTACTCGACGCTGGCGAAGGGGCCGAAGCTCTCGCGCGAAGACCGGTTGAACTCGACGCGCCAATTCATGCGCGAACTCAACCGGTTCGGTCTCACGAGCGTCATCGACGCCGGTGGCGGATTCCAGAATTACCCGGATGACTACGGCGTCATCGAAGAACTCCACGAGCGCGGCGAGTTGACCGTGCGCTTCGCTTACAACCTGTTCACGCAAAGCCCCGGGCAGGAACTCAAAGACTTCCGTCGCTGGTCGGGGATGACACAGCCGGGCGCGGGCGACGACTTTTTCAGGATGAACGGCGCGGGCGAGATGCTCGTCTTCTCGGCCGCAGACTTCGAGGACTTCATCGAGCCGCGCCCCGACCTGCGGCCGGTGATGGAGGAAGAGTTGAAAGGGGTCGTCCGGCATCTCGTCGAGAACCGCTGGCCTTTCCGTCTGCATGCCACCTACGACGAGACGATCACGCGCGCCCTCAATGTCTATGAGGAGGTAAACCGCGAAATCCCATTGGAAGGGCTGCACTGGTTCTTCGACCACTGCGAGACCATCTCCGACCATAACATCGAACGCGTCCGCACGCTCGGCGGCGGCATCGCTGTGCAGAACCGTATGGCCTTTCAGGGCGAGCACTTTGTCAATCGTTACGGAAAGGAGCAGGCCACGCGCACACCGCCTGTCAAACGGATGCTGGAGATGGGCGTTCCCGTCGGCGCTGGCACGGACGCCACGCGCGTCTCAAGCTACAACCCGTTCGTCGCCCTCTACTGGCTCGTGACCGGAAACACGGTCGGGGGGACGAACCTCTACCCCGAACACAATCGACTGGATCGGGCAGAGGCGCTACGGCTCTACACCGTCGGGAGCAGTTGGTTCTCGGACGAGGAAGGGAAGAAGGGTTCAATCGCGCCCGGCCAGTTGGCCGATCTCGCCGTCCTCACGGCCGACTACTTCTCGATCCCCGAAGAGGAGATCAAGAGCCTCGAATCGGTGCTCACCATCGTGGGCGGACGGGTGGTTTACGGGGTGGGCGAGTTCGAGCGGCTTGCTCCACCAACGCCGCCCGTCAGCCCCGACTGGTCGCCGGTGAAGTACTACGGCGGGTACGCGCGAAACTCTGAGAGACGCGGCGCTGAGCGAGATCAACATGCCCGTTGTTCGTTGCACGAACGCGTTCATGCGCTCGGAGCCGGGGCGCACAGTTGGGTGTTAGGTGAGGCGGGATTGTGGAGTTTCGGCTGCGACTGCCTTGCGTTCTGAACGGGATGGGGAAATGGTCGCAACCGGATGAAGGAGGGACAATCTCATGGGGGCCGCAGCCACGATGCCAGTCGGGCAGGTTAAGTCGGTCGCGCTCATCATCACACACGTCGTTAAGGCGGGCGAAGAGGGCAGGTACGAGGAGTGGCTCGCCGACATTCTGGGCGCTGTCAGCGGCAGCCACGGATACCTCGGAAGGGAGATTTTCCGCCCGGCCGAAGGGGCGCGCAAGACGTACACCACCATCGTGCGCTTCGACTCGCTCGAACACCTCAACGCGTGGTCTGACTCGGACATGCGTAGATCGTTCATCGGCCGGGTGCGTGACCTGCTCGAAAAGGGAGACCAATACGAGATCAGAACCGGGATAGATTTCTGGTTTACGCCGGAGGGCGTGCAGCCGCCCAAGCCCTGGAAACAGATAGTCCTGACGGTGACGGCCGTCTACCCGCTGAGCCTCATCATCCCCGGTCTGCTGTCCCCGCTGTTCCGCCTTGCGCCTTCGCTCGATCATGAGCTTGTCAGAGGATTCCTCATGGCTTCCATCCTGACGACGGCGCTGACGCTGATTATGCCGAGCTACACGCGGCTGTTGAGGCGTTGGCTTTACAAAGAAACCGTGTGAGGTGTGAAAGCCCGGCCTGCGCATCTCGATTCGGAATGGAGGTCTGAGTCCGGTGAGTGGAGGAGGCTTCAAACATTTACTCCTCGCGCTGTCGCTGTTCGTGACCTGCGCGGCCGGGACTGCGGCGCAGCAGCCATCCGGCGCGCACCGGCAGGCCGCGCAGCAAGTGCCTGCGCCCGCGCCCGCCTCGCCTGCGCCTCCCGCGCCGCCTTTCAAACAGTTGCGGTACGAGGAAGATTGGAGTCACTTGCGCGACCCGTCCCGGCGCTCCGCCGTGCAGGATAAGATCAAGTACATCCCGCTCGGCGATAAAGAGGGCTGGTATCTCTCGATAGGTGGCGAGGCGCGCGGGCGCTTCGAGCGCTTCGCCAATTCTTCGTGGGGGCAAGACCCGGAAGATAATAACGGTCACCTCCTGCAACGCTATATGCTGCACGCCGATCTTCGACTGGGCACGCGGGCACGCGTCTTCGCCCAGATCAAAAGCGGTTTGGAAGACGGGCGAAGAGGGGGGGCGCGGCCGACGGACGAAGACAAACTCGACCTCCATCAGGCGTTCTTCGATCTGAAGCTCGGCAACGCTAAAAACCGTCAGCTCTTATTACGCGCCGGACGGCAGGAGATGTCGTTCGGCTCGTCTCGGCTCATAGGAGTGCGCGAGTCTCCCAACGTGCGCCAGAGTTTCGACGGGCTGCGCGCCACTCTCGACGTCGGGGTCTGGCGCGTGGACGGCTTCGTCACCAAGCCCGTCGAAACCGACCGCGGTTTTTTTGATGACGCATCCGACAGCGCTCGCACTTTCTGGGGCGTCTACGCTGTGCGCCCCTTGAATCTTCTTCCGGGCGGAAACGCAGACCTCTATTACCTCGGCATTGATCGGAAGCGGGCGCGCTTCGAGCAGGGCGCGTCCCGTGAGGTGCGTCACTCCGCCGGGATCAGACTCTGGGGCGGGCGCTCCGCCTGGGATTACAACTACGAGTTCGTCTACCAGTGGGGCACGTTCGGCCGTGGAAGGATACGGGCGTGGACGATAGCTTCCGACAACGGTTACACACTCTCGCGTGTGCGGGCGCGGCCACGTCTGGGACTCAAGGCCGACGTGACGAGCGGCGACCGCAACCCGGCCGACCCGAATCTACAGACCTTCAACGCGCTCTTCCCGAAGGGCGCATACTTCGGCGAGATCGCGCTGGTCGGCCCGTCGAACCACATAGACCTCCACCCCTCTCTCGAACTACGTCCCGCCGGGGCGCTGACGCTGACGGCCGAGGCGACCTTCTTCTGGCGGGAGAGCCTGCGAGACGGAATCTACGGGAACGCCATCAACCTGCTGCGGCCGGGCAGCGCGTCCGACGCACGCTTTGTCGGAAGTCAGCCTTCCGTCCAGGCCGAGTGGCGTCTCAATAGACATCTGACGTGGGCCGGAGTCTTCTCCTGCTTCTTCGCCGGTTCCTTCGTGTCGGAAACCGGCCCCGGCCGGCAGGTGCGCTACATCACCTCCTGGCTTACCTATAAGTTCTGAAGGCGGCAGCACGCGGCGCCTGCGAGACGCGTATGAGTAAATTACCGGATGACGAGTTACGCCGTGTTCCCGCAGCGCCCGTGGTTGCGCCTGCGGCAGCACCCGAGAGGCCCACGGGGGACACTTCACTGCCGGCCACGCTGATGGTGCTGACCGTCGTGACCGGCCTCGTGGATGCAGTCAGCTTCCTCGGTCTGGGTCACGTCTTCACGGCAAACATGACCGGCAACGTGGTCTTTCTCGCCTTCGCCGTGGCCGGGGCTCCGGGGCTCTCGATCCCACGCTCTCTGGCCTCCCTGATCGCATTTCTGGCGGGCGCAGTCATCGGAGGCCGTCTGGGTGTCGCGCTCGGCGACAGGCGGCGTCGCTGGCTCCTGACGGTGGCGTTGGTCGAAGCCGCGCTGCTTTTCGCCGCCGCTTTCGCCTCTGTCGGGTACGACATCGAATCGACCGCCCCCGCGAGCCGTCTCTACGCAGTGATTATTCTGACGGCGCTGGCGATGGGTTTGCGCAACGCGACCGTGCGCCGGCTCGCCGTACCCGACATGACCACCACCGTGCTCACGCTGACTCTCACCGGCATCGCAGCCGATTCGTCGCTCGCCGGCGGCGCGAACCCGAGAGTCGGCCGCCGCGTCGCGTCGGTACTGTTGATGTTTGCGGGGGCGGCGGTGGGGGCACTGCTGTTGCGTTACGGTCTCGCCCTGCCGCTCGTTCTGAGCGGCGCGTGTGTGCTCGTCGCCACAATCGTCTATGCCGGTCGTCGGCCGCCTGCGGCAAGTCCGAGAGACGCGTCTTAACAGGGAGATCCATCATGCTCAAACTGATATTTGACGGTCGCCGTCTGAGCAGCGTCTAGAAATTCGGAGCGAATGTAAGGGCAGACACATCGGATAGACTTTGGCGACGGTGCTGTGAGTCAGTCGCCGTTCAGACAATCAGCAAAGGAGAGCAGGGATGATTAAAGTAAGGCCATCAGGGGAGAGGGGCAGGACGCGGACGGATTGGCTCGATAGTCGTCACACCTTCTCCTTCAACCGTTACTACGACCCACGCCACACGGGCTTCCGTGATCTGCTCGTCATCAACGAGGATATGGTCGCGCCGGGGCAGGGTTTCGGCACACACTCGCACGACAACATGGAGATACTCTCCTACGTCGTCCGGGGCGCACTTGAACATCAGGACTCGGCGGGCGGGAGCGGGCGTATCCGCGCGGGTGAGTTTCAGCGCATGACGGCCGGCACCGGCGTCAGCCACAGCGAGTTCAACGGGTCGCGTGACGAACCGGTTCATTTCCTTCAAATCTGGATACAGCCCGAGCGGGAGAACTTGAGACCCGGCTACGAGCAACGCGCTTTTCCCGAGGGCGAGAGACGCGGCCGCCTGCGCCTGGTCGCTTCTCGCGATGGCGACGACGGCTCGGTGACGATTCACCAGGAGGTGAAGATCTACGATGCCTTGATGGCGGCCGGTGAACGGGTCTCCCATCAACTGGCCGAGGGGCGTCACGCGTGGGTTCAAGTCGTCAACGGCGCGATAACGGTTAACGGCACACGGCTCACGCAAGGCGACGGCGCGGCCGTCAGCAGCGAGAACTCACTCGACATCGAAGCGAGCGAGGAGGCGGAAGTCCTCCTTTTCGATCTGGCCTGAGCGCCACAGGACTTAAGTGCAACCGATAGCGACAAGGTGTGCCTCGCGGCTTTGATGCGCGAATGTTGAGAAAGTGAAAGCAATCCGGCGACATGGACGAGCGGCTGAGCATTAGAGTGAAGGGAGTGTAGACAAGTGGCGCGCGAAAGATTGACAATCCCGGTCACGGGCAAAGACCACTCGCGCGGCGAGCCGGACGCGCCCGCTGCAACCCTCGTCGAATACGGCGACTACGAGTGCCCACACTGTCGTCAGCTGCACCTCGTCGTCAAAGAGGTAATGGGGCGCACGCGCGGGTTGCAGTACGTCTATCGCCACTTTCCTCTGACGCACATCCACCCGCAAGCCGCACGCGCTGCGGAAGCGGCTGAGGCCGCCGCCGCCCAAGGACGCTTCTGGGAGATGCACGACCTACTCTTCGAGCGAAACCGGGGGATCAGCGAAGAACGCCTCACACAATACGCTGGGGAGGCCGGACTTGAGACGGGCAGGTTCGCGAGTGAAATGGCTGCCGGGGTGTACGCCGCAAAAGTGCAGGAAGACTTCAACTCAGCGATTTTCAAAGGGCACGTCTCGGGAACACCCACCCTCTACCTGAACGGCGAAAGCCTCGACGACGCGCACGACCTCCCCGGCCTGCTCGCGGCCGTCATGCGCGCAGGCGCTACGCTTGACCTCGACTCGCACTGGATGGCCGGGTGGCCCGCTCCGTTGGTGGGAATCCTGATTGGCAGAAGCAGGCTCTAAATTCGGTTTAAAAGGTCGGTTCAACGATGGCGGAAGATAAGACAGATTCGGGTACACTGACGGAGCATACGCGCAGCCGTCTCGGCGACGCGCGGCGTGCGCTGCTCCGATTTCATGGGGCATTGCTGGAGGCCGAGCGTCTGGCCTACGAGCGCATGCGTGGTCGCCTCGGCGGAAGCGGCCAGTTTCTACAACTCGTGATTAACGATCCGTGGTTCGCCTGGCTCCGACCCGTCTCGGAGGTGATCGTGCGGATGGACGAACTGTTGGAGTCCGAGCCGCCTGCGACAGAGGAAGACGCTCTCGGTGCTTTAAGACAGGCGGCGTCGCTCGTCCGGCCGGACG
>DASZCS010000090.1:0-42632 GCA_035942855.1 Pyrinomonadaceae bacterium
GGGCGGATCGAATCAGTTCGATCCGCCCCGCTGCTTTTGCTTTGAGTTGACAGTCTGTAGAAATGGAGGTTTGAAGATGAACGTCGGAATTGAGGAATCGAAGCGTTATCGCAGCGAGCGCGAGATCGAGAAGTTGGTTGAGGATTTCGAGTCCTGCACCGTGCTGCGCGAGGAGTTTGACCACGGCGCGCACCTTGCCGTCGCCCTCTGGTATCTCGCGCGCTTCCCCTACGCGATGGCCGAGGAACACATGCGCGCCGGACTGCATCGCTACACCGCACACCACAACGCGCAAGCAAACTATAACGAGACGCTGACGCTCTTTTGGCTCAAACTCGTCAGCCACTTTCTCGCACGCGCGGACGACGCGCACACACTCGACGAACGAGCCAACGAACTGCTCGCCGCCTATGGAAGTTCCAAGCTGGCCTTCGAATATTACAGCCGCGCGCTGGTGCAAACGCCGGAAGCCAAAACGTCCTGGGTCGAGCCGGATTTGAAGCCGTTGGATTTCTGAGTGATGTGGGAGAGCGCGTGCAGTTGAAAATCTCAACTCGACAATTCGCAGATGAGCAATTCGAGTTGCAGGCGTGGCGTGGCAAGCGACGTTTTGATGGCGAGGTCGGCGGCGGCGATGCGCGAGATGCGGCTTGCGAGGTCGGCCGAGTCTGTGCGGCGCGCGGTGGCGAGAAACTCTTCGCGTTTGCTGAAAGGCATCGGGACGAGCCGGAAGACTTCTTCCTTCGGCCTGCCCGCCGCCATCAACTCTTTGGCGAGCGCCAGACGATGATAGTTGCTCGCGATGAGGCCGAGAAGCATCACGGGTTCGGCGTCGTCGTCGAGCAGGCGACGCAAAGTTCTGAGCGCGCCCTTGCGATCTTTCGCGATCAGGTGATCGGTCAACTCGAAGTTGGACAACTCGCGCGAGCGGCCGACGAGCGCGTCCACCAACTCCATCGTGATGCGGCTGCCGGGCAGCGCGGCTGTCGCCAGTTTGTCCAACTCGTTCGACAGACGACGCACGCTCGTGCCCACCAGCGCCACAACCTGCCTGAGCGTCCGCTCGTCCGCTTCGGCCTTCGACTTCTTCAAATAATCGCGCGCCCAGGCGGCCAACTCACTGTCGCCCAGGGTTGCAAACTCGACGCTCGCACAACTCTCCAGAAGCGTCTTAGACAACTTGCGTCGCTTGTCCAGTTCGTCCGCGACGAAGATGACGACAGAACTCTCGGCGGGGCGCGACAGATAGCGCAGGAGCGCTTCCTCGTCCGACTCGTGCAGTTTGCCGAAGTCTGTGATGCGCACGACGCGCCGCTCCGCCATCATCGGCAGTTGCTCGGCGGCGGCAATCGCCTGCTGTACGTCCGCCGAGGCGAGACTGAAACTCGATTCGTTGAACTCGCGCAGTGCCGCGCCGCGCAGAGCCTCGTCGGCGATCTTTCGCGCCGCCGCGTCGCGCAGGTAATCTTCCGCGCCGAACAGCAGGTAGAGCGGCGCGATGCGCTTCGCCTTGAGTTCGCTCCACAATTTCTCGCGCGTCAGCACGCTCATTTTTTCTTCTCTTCGTTGACGCCGAAGCCGTGTACGAGCGTGGAGACGAGCGATTCGGCGAAGTTGCGCGCGATGCGCTGCATGGCCGGGTCTTCCTCGTTGAAGAAGGTGCGCGGGTCGCTCGTAAATTCAAACTCGCCGCGATAGACGTAGTTCTGATTGTCGTAGAGCACGCGGTTTCGCACCTGATCGCGCACCGTCACCGCGCCGACCACCGTGACCTCGAAGACGCGCGAGCGCCCGCGTTCGTCCAAGAGCACGCCCGAAAAAGTGAAACTGCGAATGACGCCGTCAACCACTGCATCCGCGCCTTCCGGTTCGCTCTGCACGCGCAGACCGTGGCCGCGCCGGATGATCTCGTTAGCGACGGCCTCCGTAAAACGCGATTCGATCTTGTAGCGCAACGCCTGATTCTGAAATGGTGGCACGGCCACCGTCCGCACATGTGTCGGCAACCCGCTCTTCGTCACCGGCTTATAACATTCCGTAAACCCGGACGCCGACAGCAACAGCAACAGCAGCGCCCCTGTGCGCCCCACCCTCTTCGCCAAAGTCATCTTCGACAGTTCCCCTCTCTTCAATCCGACGCCGACGATACAATCAAGCAGTGACCAGTGACAAGTGACGAGTGACGAGTTGAAGACAAGTTAAAGCAGTAAGACTTGTTTTCCATCTCAACAGTTGTCACTACTCTTTATCTTGTCGCTCACCAACCGCATTATTGTTCTTTTAACTTGTCACCCGGTCACTCGTCACTTGTCATTGCTCTTATCCCGTCTGCGATGCGTGCGGTTTCGACGGCGGGGCGCACGTCGTGGACGCGAACAATGTGTGCGCCGCCAAGGATAGCGGCTGTGACGCTCGCCAGAGTGCCGTGGAGGCGTTCTTCTGAAGGCACGCCGCCGAGCAAGTGGCCGATGAATGACTTGCGAGAAGTGCCGACGAGAAGCGGAAAGTCTGGAAACTCCGCGGCCAGCGCGTCGAGCCGTGCGAGTAGTTCGAGGTTCTGCTGCTGCGTCTTCCCGAAACCGATGCCGGGGTCGATGGCTAGTTGCGCCTGTGCGACGCCGCGGGCGACGGCCTTCGTGATGCTGCGGCGCAGTCCGTCAGTCACCTCCGGCAGGATGTTCGGGACGGGCGGCTGGCTGTGGAGCGTCGCGGGTGTGCCGCGCGAGTGCATGAGGACGAGGCCCGCGCCCGCGCGTGCGGCTTCGTCCGCGACGCGTTCGTCGAAGCGCAGGCCGGAGATGTCGTTGACGATCTCGGCTCCTGCTTCAAGCGCGCGGCGTGCCACTTCCGCCTTCGTCGTATCGACGGAGATGACGGCTTCGGGCAGTTCGGCGTGGAGGCGTTCGACGACGGGCACGATTCGCCGCAACTCTTCTTCCGTCGAGACGCTTTCGCCGCCCGGCCGTGTGGATTCGCCGCCGATGTCGATGATACAAGCGCCCGCGGCGTGCATCTCCGCGGCGTGCGCGAGGGCGCGTTCGAGCGCCTGGAAGCGCCCGCCGTCGCTGAAACTGTCAGGCGTCACGTTTAAGATGCCCATGACGAGCGTGCGCGCGCCGTAGACGAGCGTGCGGCGTGCGAGTTTCCATTCGCGTGCTCGTGTCATGAGCGGAAGTTTACGGCGACGCGCCCTGCGTCTCAAAGGCGAGGCGCGGGTCATCTCAAGGGCGACGTCACGGCGCGGGTGATTCTACGCGTGCGCCGGGTGGCTGCGTTGCGCTTGGTTTGAGATAAACGCTGCTCGCGGCCGTCGCCGGAATTGGAAGATGATGCAGCCTAAAGAAAAAGGGGAAGAGGTTTTGACTCCCCTTCCCCCTAACCTTTTCCCTTTTAACCTTCCGCTATGCCGTGGCCGGGCCGGTGATGGGCGGCAGAATCGGCTTGAGCGGTTTTGTGGAAGGCTCTTTCAGTTGCGGACGCTCCTCGTCGTCTTTCGACGCGGGCGGCTGGTCGTCGTCGAGCGGCAGTCCCGCCACGATACGACGAATCTGCACGCCGTCGAGCGATTCGCGCTCAAGCAGCGTCTCGGACAAACGAATCATCACGTCGCGGTTCTCCGTGATGATATTGCGCGCGCGCTCATACTGGTCATTGACGATCTTGCGGACTTCCTGATCGATCTTGATCGCCGTGTCTTCCGAGAAATCGCGGTGCTGCGAAATCTCGCGGCCGAGGAAAATCTGCTCCTCTTTCTTGCCGAAGGTGAGCGGCCCCAGTTCCGACATGCCGTACTCGCAGACCATCGCGCGTGCGAGTTCCGTCGCGCGCTCGATGTCGTTCGAAGCGCCCGTCGTGATGTCGTTCAGGAAAATCTCCTCCGCCAGACGACCGCCCATCATGATCGCGATCTGGCCGAGCAGGTATTCTCTCGTCGCGCTGTAGCGGTCGCCTTCCGGCAACTGCTGCGTCAGACCGAGAGCCATCCCGCGCGGAATGATCGTGACCTTGTGCACGGGGTCTGCGTTCGGCACTTTCAAGCCGACGAGCGTGTGCCCCGCTTCGTGATAGGCCGTGATGCGTTTCTCCTCGTTGGAGATGACCATCGATTTACGTTCCGCGCCCATCAGCACCTTGTCTTTCGCCAACTCGAAGTCCGACTGCATGACGATCTTCTTGTTGTAGCGCGCCGCGTTCAAAGCGGCCTCGTTGACGAGGTTCGCAAGGTCTGCGCCGGTGAAGCCCGGTGTGCCGCGCGCGAGTATGGAGATGTCCACGTCTTCGCCGAGCGGAATCTTGCGCGTGTGAACTTTGAGGATGCCCTCGCGCCCGCGCACGTCAGGCCGCGAGACGACGACGCGACGGTCGAAACGACCGGGACGAAGCAGTGCGGGATCGAGCACGTCCGGCCGGTTGGTCGAAGCCATCAGGATCACGCCGTCGTTCGACTCGAAGCCGTCCATCTCGACGAGCAGTTGGTTCAAAGTCTGCTCGCGCTCGTCGTGACCGCCGCCGAGTCCTGCGCCGCGATGACGACCGACGGCGTCAATCTCGTCTATGAAGATGATGCACGGTGCGTTCTTCTTGCCCTGTTCGAACAAATCGCGCACGCGCGATGCGCCGACGCCGACGAACATCTCGACGAAGTCGGAACCTGAAATCGAGAAGAACGGCACGTTGGCTTCGCCCGCGACGGCGCGTGCGAGCAGGGTCTTACCCGTGCCCGGAGGCCCCATCATCAAAACGCCCTTCGGAATGCGCCCGCCGAGCTTTTGAAACTTCTGCGGCTCTTTGAGGAATTCGATGATCTCCTGCAACTCCTCTTTCGCCTCTTCGACGCCCGCCACGTCTTTGAACGTAACGCGCTTCTGCTGGTTGTTCAAAAGTTTCGCGCGCGACTTGCCGAAGGAGAGCGCTTTGTTGCCGCCCGCCTGCATCTGCCGGAGCATGAAGATCCAGATGCCCATAAAGAGCAGGATCGGAGCCCACGTCAGCAGCAAGCCCCAGAGCATGCTGTTGCCGCTCGACAAGTCTTCAACCTTCGCCACGTAAGGGTTGCCGTTTTCGTCGAGCTTCTTGCCCGCGTCCATCAGGCTCGACTGCTGTTCCGGGTTCGACAAGTCGGCGCGGAACTGCTGTCCCTTCGTGTCCGTGGCTAAGACCTCGCTCTGCTTGAAGGTCAGGTTGTTGATCTCGCGCTTATTGATTTTTTGATTGAGCGCGCTCAGGTCGATCTTCGCCGGCCCGCCCTGGCTGCCGGAGAAAGCCTTGTAAAGCAGCACCGCGCCCAAAAGGATGAGCACCCAAAAAATTATCTGTCTGGCTGTTGAACTCAATTCCGTATTGCCTCCGACGCCGATGATACTCCATAACGGCGTCTGTTGTCGCTTCGGCGCGCGCCGGACGCGCCCCCAAAGCCCCTTCGCCGGGAATAAACGCGCGCCCGCGTCTCGGCGTGCGAATCCGGCTCTGTCAATGTCCTCTTAAGATGCCCTCAGGCGTCGGCGCGTTGCGCCTTAAAGGCTCGCGCGCAAGGTGCGAAACTGTTGCGCTTTCGTGACAAAACACGGCGCTAAACTTAGCTCAGGCCGGTCGTGCCAGATAGGGCAAATTCCGCCAGCGGTCGTTCATCGCCAGCCCGTAGCCGAAGACGTAATGCTCGCCCGTCTCGAAGGCACACCAATCCGGCTTCAACTCCAAGCGATGACTGTCAACTTTATCCACGAGCACGCAGAGCTTCACCGAAGACGCCCCGCGCGATTCGAGTTGCTTGATCAGATACTCCTGCGTCACGCCCGTCTCAAGGACGCCTTCGACCAAGAGCACGTCGCGCCGCGCCAGGTCGAGCGGCGTGCTGAAATTCAAATCCTGCACGCCGCCGAGCGAACGATGATCGTAGCGTACGAAGGCGACGCGCACCGACGCGTCGAGTTGCCGCAGCAAATCCGCGAGAAACATGAAGCCGTCTTCGACCACGCCGAGGACGGTCAATTCGCGTCCCGCGTAAGCGCGCGAGATCTCGCCCGCGAGCGTCTCGACGCGTTCGGCGATCTGCGCCGCGCTGTAAAGTTCCACGATGTCTTCTGCCATCAAAGCCCCCGCGCGCCGTCGAAAGTTGCCCCTGAAAAACTAAAGACCGCTCGGCGAAAACTGAGCGGCCATGTGCGACACACTGGATTCTAAATCCCCAAACGCCCTTTTTCAACCCTTTCCCGTTTCACACGCCCCCGCGCGCCCTTTCCGCCCGATGAAACAGAAGCAGACCGCGCCGCCGCTCCACACGCGCCCCGCCCGGCAACTCTGCCACGCGCCCGCCACGCGCGCCCTCCAACAACCCTGCGACTGCGGCGACGTGCGCCGCCTCGATCCGCCGCAAGTTTCCGCGCCCCCCTTTGATCCAAACGCGCAAGGCATAACCGAGCACCGCCGCGTCGGCCTCGCGCAACACCGCGACGCAGAGCGGCGGCGCATTCTCCAATGCGTCGCTTTCATCCACCCGCTCCGCTTTTGCACCCGCCCGCAATGCTTTCGCAGACGCACTGCTACGCGCTTCTTCCAGCAACTTTCCGGCGAGATGTTCAAGCGCGTCCGCCTCCGCGCCGAGCAGACGCGCGGTGCGCGCCAGCGTCTCGGACGCGCGCGGGTTGAACGTCTCAAGGAGCGGCAACAACTGTCGCCTGACGCGCACGCGCGCGAACCCCTCGTCCTCGTTCATCTCGTCGGCGCGCACGGAGACACCGCGCAAGGCGCAATATTCAACAGTCTCCGCGCGCCGTGCCCAGTCGAGCAAGGGGCGGACGAGTAACAGGTCGTCCCCGCGCTCGTCGAACGCGCGCCGCTCGCGCATCCCGCTGAGGCCGCGCGAGCCGCTGCCACGCAAAAGAGCCAGCAGCAAAGTCTCCGCCTGATCGTCCAACGTGTGCGCCACCGCGACGGCGTGCGCCGCCCACGCGCGCGCCGCCTCGCCCAGAAACTCGTAACGCTCGCGCCGCGCCGCCTGCTCCAAGTTGTCGCGCGTCGCCCGTGCGCGCCGCCCCACAGACGCGCGCCCGAGCGTCGCCTCGTAACCCAACCCTGCGGCCAACTCCGCGACGAAGCGCGCGTCCCGCTCGCCCGCCTCCCCGCGCAAGCCGTGATCCAGATGTGCGACTTTCAAAGCGAGACCGAGCCGCCCCGCCTTGTTCAATTCGTCGAAGGCGAGCAGGAGCGCCGTCGAATCCGCCCCGCCCGACACGGCGACGACGACGCGCGCATCCGGCGGCAACTCAAGCCTCTTCCACGCCTGCGACAAACGCCGGGCGAAGCGACTTAAATGTCGCTCCGTCCCGGCGTCGGACGTTCTTCGATGCGGTCTGGACTTTTTCATCTGCGGGCGGCGCGCTCGAACTTAGAGGCGTTCGCGCGACAGCCCACAGGATAAGACGCTCGTGTCGTTTCAGGGAAGCGTCGGTTTGACGAGCGGCGATTCCTTGTCGTCAACATAGACGCTCAGCACGCTCTCGTTTCCGGGGAAGACGAAGGTGTGATTCGTGACGAGCAGCGAACCGTGTTTGTCGAAGGCCGCGTTGGCCGGTGAGTTGAACGGCGAGATGAGAAAGTTGGGGCCGAACGGGTTCACGATACGCGCCACCTCGTCGCCCGTCGGGCTGAGCACGGAGACGCCGGAGAAACCGGGCGACGCCATCATCACGTAGAGCTTTCCGGAGTTGCCGAAGGCAATGCCGTCCGGCCCTTCGCCGTTGTACTGGTGGAAGACTTTGAGATCGGCAGCGGTCGGCGCATCGACGAGCGGGAGCGTATAGATTTTGCCGCCGGTGAAAGACATGTCCGGATTCGCGCCTTCGGCCGTGACGGCAAAGTAGATCTTCGTGCGGTCTGGATTGAGGCGGATGCCGTTCGCGCCGAAGGGCGTGAAGAGCACAGGGTCTTGGAACCAGACTTGCGGAGCGCCGCCGCCCGCCGGGATGCGCCAGATGGTCGCTTGCAGCGAATCTGTGAGATAGAGATTGCCGGCCGGGTCGAAGGCGATGTCGTTCGGCAGCGGCGGCAACTCGAACGGCGGCAGATTCGGCACGGGCGTCGCGTAGACGGTCTGCACGCCGCTGCCGAGGTCTATGCGGACGATGCCGAGTTGCGTGTTGACGACGTAGAGGCGACCCTGCCCGTCGAAAGCGACGCACGAGTTGGCGTGCTCCTGGCTGAGGTCTTCGCCCACGATCTGTATCGTCTCAAGTTTTTCACCCGTGCGCGTGTCGTAGACGACGACGATTGAGGGCGGCTGTCCGGCCGTGCCGAAGCGCGCCGGGCCGGAGACGTAAGCCTTGTTGCCTTTGACGGCGATACCTTCGGGCGACCCCGGAGGGACGGGGAACGGAGCGAGCGTCTTCACGTCGCCGTAGGGGCGCGTGTGCGGATTATCGGCCGACGCGGCCGTGGGTAAAATGATGAAAGCGAGGATAGCGGCCGTTATAATCGTCCGCGAAAAGTTTTTCGATGGGCTCATTTCAGTCTCCTTACGGTGAGAATCGTTGATAACTTCGGGACGCGAAGTGCCCCGCGCTACGGGACGGAAGGTTTCTGTGCGATCAGTTATGGCGGCGCATGCAAAAGGTCGGGTCAAACTTCATTACGCCAATCTAATTAACGTCCCATCTGCTAACGCGAGTTGAAAATCGAAAAGGGATCAGGCGGGGCGAAAAAAATTCGGGGCGCGGCGAAAATAGTTGCAACAAAACTCACGACGGCGGTGTCTTCCCTGTGTAGAGCTAAAAATTCCGCAGCGGGCGCGCTATCAGGGCATCGCCCGAAACCTCTGTCAAAAGACACACCTCTCGAAGGAGCAAGCAAGATGAATCAGCGCACAGACGCGACGAGTTTGCCGCAGGGCGTACAGCGCCGACAGCGAACGAACGCCGCTCTCAAAATTCGACTGGCGAGCCTGCCCGTTTTCTTCGCACTACTTCTGGCCTTGGCGGCTTGCAGCGGCGGTAGCCTCCGCAGTCTCGCTTCGGACACGGCGCAGACGGGCGGCGCGGCCGGTTCATACGGCGGCCAATGGCTCGTCGAGTTCCGGACGGAAGAAGACAAAGCTCAACTCACACTGAGTTACGTCACCGAGAATAGCCGCTCGAACACCACGCGCCACGTCGCGCCCACGGAACTGGTCGGCCTGACGCGCGAGCAGGCGATGTCTGCAAACGGCACGCAGGTCAGGTTCCAACTGCAACGCGACGCGGGCGCTTTTCTCTGCGAAGGATGGTTCAGAAACGGCAAAGGCTCCGGCCATTTCGTCTTCGCTCCGAGCGCTTCCTTCGTCTCCGAGTTGCGACGACGCGGCTACGACGCGCCCACTGACGCGCAGCAGTTCTCGATGGGCTTGCATGATGTGAGTCTCGCTTTCGTCGAAGAGTTGCGCGCGCAAGGCTACGAACAGCCTTCGCTCGAAGAACTCGTCAGGACGGGCACGCACGGCGTTCGCCTCGAATACGTGCGCGGCTTGAAGTCGCTCGGCTACACGTTGCGCTCCGTGCCGCTCCTCATCAAGATGCGCGACCACGGCGTAAGCCTCAGTTACGTGCAGGAGTTGGCCGCGCACGGCTACACGCGCATCCCCGTGGAAGAACTGATTCGCACGCGCGACCACGGCGTCTCGGCCGACTTCGTCAAGACCTTCGCCGCCGAAGGTTACGAAAAACTGCCCCTCGAAGATTTGATCAAACTGCGCGACCACGGCGTCAGCGCAAGCTTCGTGCGCGAGATGCGCGCGCTCGGCTACCAACGCCTCCCCGTCGATCAACTGCGGAAACTTCGCGACCACGGCGTCTCGGCCGCCTTCGTCAAGGAACTCAAAGAACTCGGCTACGAACGCCTGCCCGTCGAGCAACTCATACGCCTGCGCGACCACGGCGTCTCGGCCAGCTACATCAAAAAAATGAAAAGCACCGACGCCTCGCTCTCCCTCGATCAAATCATCGAGATGCGCGACCGCGGCGTGAGCCGATAGAAATTAGACAGAGGAATGGCGAGAAGCGGACGGGAAATCAGCTCCCATCCGCTTCTCGCCATTTACTTTTCATACCCGATTGCTATATTCAGCCCAGCTTTGTCCTTCAAGGATTTTGCAAATTTGCAAAAAGGAGGAACAAAGCCATACGTCAGCTTGATATGTCTACCAAGGCTCTCGCAATTATAGATTCCGCTACGTTTTTCTTTTCCAGAAGGTCTGGATAATTATGCCTTAGAACAATTCAGTTTTTGGCAGGAGAATAATATGAAGACTGAATCGGGCAGCAATATCGTGGCACTCTATTTCGACTTTGAAAATGTGCATGCCGCGCTCTATGAAAGAGACTGGGGCGGCAGCAGGAGCTACGGCGATAATCGCTATACGCAGCAGGATGTGCTCGTTAACATAAAGTCGGTCATGGACTACGCGCGGAGCATCGGCGACATCGCCATTAAACGTGCCTACAATAACTGGCAGTGGTTTTCCCGTTACCGCGAGGCGCTCAACAACGCAGGGCTCGACCTCATTCAAATTTACCCGAAGGGCGCACGCGCTAAAAACGGCGCGGACATCCGCCTCGCCCTCGACGCGCTGGAAGACGTGCTGCGCTATCCGAAGATCACTCACGTCATCATCGTCGGCAGCGACAGCGATTTCGTCAGCCTCGCACAGAAGCTTAAGCAATCGGGGGTCGTCGTCATCGGCGTCGGTGTCCAGCAGGCGACCAATGCCTATTGGGCGCAAAGTTGTGACGACTTCCAGTACTACGAAGCGCTTCTTGGATTGACCGAGGAGATGCAGCGCGTGACGCCAATTGAGGAAGCGGAGAGGGATGACGAAGAGCCGGCGGTGAAACCCATGTCGCTCGACGAAGCCCGCACGCTCATGCTCGACGCGCTTCGTCGCCTGACGGCGCAGAAGGGTGAAGACCAGATTCCACGAGGCAGTCTGAAAATTATGATGAAGCGGATGAATCCCACCTTTGACGAGACCAACCTGGGATTCTTCAATTTCGGTTCGTTCCTGAAGGCTTTCTCAGACGTAGTGGAAGACATCCCGGACGACTCGGGCGGTAAAGTTCGCTTACGCAGTTCCGTCGAGCAGGCCGAGGCAAGCGTCGATTCCGGGTCACAAGTCGTACACGTGACCGATCAGGACTACGAACTAATCTTGAAGCGTGGCAACATCCATCTCTTACCCTCCCCGTGGTGGCGGGAGGCCGTCCAGATCGTTGACGAGATTTTCCGTGAAGCACCGCAGCGTCAGTTGACATCTTTTGACGACATGGAAGGCAAGTTAGAAGCTCGCCTTGCTGCCGCCGGTTTGGACGCCGCCCCCTCGCTCGTGCACAAGCTGCGTGGATTCCTGTTCGCCCTCCGGCAATTCCACCTCGACAAAGAGAAACAGATGATCGGCTTGAAAATTCCGAGCAGCGGGTCGCTCCTGCACAGCGTCGAGCGGGAAATCGTTCGGCGTATCATCACATACGCCGCGCCGCCTATTGACGTGGCAAAGTTGGCCGCGCTCCTCTACGGAGAGGACGCGCCCAACCGTTTGGAGGATGCACAGGAACTCATCACCTCCCTGTCTCCAAAAGCGGCCTGACAGTGCGTTCTGCAACCTCCCTGTCCCGAGTGCTGTCTTTCCTTTACCGCTCGCTCTGTCTCTTTACTAAGCGACGATCATCGTGCCCGTGCCTTCGTCCGTGAAGACTTCGGACAGGAGCGTGTTGCGCAGAGAGCCTTTGATGATGTGCGCGCTGCGGACGCCGCGATGGAGTAGCTCGGTGATGTTTTGCAGCTTCGGGATCATGCCGCCCGTGGCGACGCCGTCTTTGAGAAGTTTCGCGACTTCATCGACCGTCAGGCGCGAGAGTTTCGTCGCCGATTCGCCGGGGCGCAAATAGAGTCCGTCCACGTCGCTCAAGAGGATCAGCTTTTCCGCTTCCAGACGGACGGCGATCTCTGCCGCGATGGTGTCGGCGTTGATGTTGAAGACGCGCCCCTCGGAGTCCGCGCCGAGCGGCGAGACGACGGGCAGATAATCATGGTCGAGCAGGACGCGAAGCAGCCGGTCGTCGATCTCCAACACGTCGCCGACGTGGCCGAAATCGACGCGCTCGCGCTCACCCGTCGCTTGATTCAAGACATCCTTCGGCGGGCGGCGCTCGGCCAGCACGATGTTGCCGTCCACGCCCGACAGCCCCACGGCCGTCACGCCATGATTGCGCAGGGCGGCGAGAATGTCCGTGTTGATCTTTCCGGCGAAGATCATCTTCGCCATGTCGAGCGTGGCATCGTCGGTCACGCGCCGCCCGTTGATGATCGTCTGCTCGACGCCCATTTGCTCGGCCAACTCCGTCAACTGCTTGCCGCCGCCATGCACGACGCACAGGCGGATGCCCACCTGATGCATCAACGCCAACTCCTCGCAAAGCGACAGCAGATTCTCGTGATCCTCCGTTACCTTGCCCGACATTTTGACCACGAAGGTCTTGCCCTTGAAACGCTGAATGTAAGGCAAGGCTTCACGCAACAGATCGAGTCGTGGCTGGCTCATAAATCCTCCAAGCGGGAAAAGGTCAAAGGGGAACGGTTAAAAACTGCGCTTGCCTTTTGCTTCTTCTTCTCTTTACCCCTTCCGCCTTTCCCCCTTTAGCAACTCCGCCATGACAGCCTTCTGTACATGAAGACGGTTCTCGGCTTCGTCGATGACGACCGAGGCGGGAGAGTCGATGACGCCGTCGGTGACGATGACGTTGCGGCGCACGGGCAGGCAGTGCATGAAGATGCCGCTATCCGTGCGTTGCATCTTCGTTTCATCGACGATCCACTGGCGGCGATATTCGGCGCGCGTCTCGATATCGTCTTCGGGCGCGCCGTAGAACATTTTGCTGCCCCAACTCTTGGCGTAGACGACCTGTGCGCCGTCGAAGGCCGCCTCCATGTCGTTCGTGACACGGACGGTCGCGCCCGCGTCGAACGCGTGCTCGTTGAGTTGGCCGACGAGTTCATCATCGAGTTCGTAGCCGGGCGGGTGCGCGATGGTCAATTCGTGTCCGAGTTGCGAGGCGGCGAGCGCGAAGCTGTTCGGCACGGCCATCGGCAGGGGCTTCGGATGCCACGCCCACGTCAGAGTTATGCGCTTCGGCCCTGCGCCTAGTTTCTCTTTGATGGTCAGCATGTCGGCCATCGCCTGACACGGATGATGCATCGCCGATTCGAGATTGATGACGGGCACCTGGCTGTGACGCGCGAAGGCTGCGAGCACAGGGTCGAGCCTCTCCTCTTTCCAATCCTTGAGCGCGGCGAACGTGCGCACGCCGATGGCCGAGCAGTAACGACCGAGCACGCGCACAAACTCCGCGACGTGCTCGGTCTTGTCCGCATCCATCACAACGCCGTCGCGGTGTTCGAGCGTCCAACTCGTGCCGCCGGGTTCGAGCACAACCGGGTTGCCGCCGAGTTCGTAAATCCCGACCTGCATCGAGGCGCGCGTGCGCAGGCTCGGGTTGAAGAAGACGAGCGCGACCGATTTTCCCGCGAGCGGCCGCGAAGCATCGTCACCCTTCTTCATGCGCCCGGCCGCCGCGAGCAGGCGTTCGAGCTCGTCGCGCGTCCAATCTCCGGTTGATAGAAAATCTCTCGGCGCGGCTTTCGCCGGGGCGGCGGGTCGCACTTCCACAATGCCCGCCTGCACGGTTTCCAGGACCGCCGCGCGTTGCCGCCGCAATGCGTCCAACATCCGCGCAAGATGCTCGCTCGAATGCCAGATGCCGGGCGTGTAGGTCGCCACGAAGGCGATGAACTTATTGAACCTCGCCTCCGAAGCGGTTTCGTATTCGTCGGGTTCGGGGTCTAAGTCGGGCGACTCGACGCCGAAATGGCGCGTGAAAAGTTTGTAGAGCAGCGCACGCCCGACCTCGTCCGCGATCTGTTCTTCGGTCGCTTCCGGTGAGAAGAGAACGGGCGGCGGCTCGCGCTCAATCTCGTCGAAGATACGCAGCACGTCTTCCTTCGTAATAGAAATCGTCATCCTCTCGCGCCCCCTTCACACTTACGACTTACAGCTTCAACGCTTCAACTACGAGACGGAGCTTTAACTATGGCCGTGCAAACGGCAACACTTTCACGAGCGCCGCGATGAACAGGTCGATCTCTTCACGCTTCAGGCAGAGCGGCGGAAGAAGCCTGAGCACGCGCCTGTCGCTCGACGTGCCCGTGATGATACGTTCGGCCAGTAACAGTTCATGCACCTTGGCGGCGATCTCTTCCGCGAACTCTATGCCGAGCAGAAGCCCCGCGCCGCGCACGCCTGCGACGCCCTCGATCCCTTCGAGCGACGCGCGCAAGTGGCGCTCGGCTTCGCGCGTGTTACGCAGCATCCCGTCCTCTTCGATGGCTTCGAGCGTCGCCGTAACGGCCGCCATCGCCAGCATCCCGCCGCCGAACGTCGTGCCGAGATCGTTCTCCTTGATGCGCGCGGCGACCGCGTTCGTCGTCAGGCACGCGCCCACGGGCACGCCGCTCCCCAGAGCTTTCGCCAGCGTGGAGATGTCCGGCACGACGCCCGCGCCCGCCTCACTCCCGGCGAAGAACCATTCGCCCGTGCGCCCCACGCCCGTCTGCACCTCGTCGTAAATCAAGAGCATCCCACGCGCGTCGCACAACTCGCGCAAGCTACGGTAAAACTCCGGCTGCGCCTGCCGCACGCCCGCCATCGACTGGATGGGTTCGAGCATCACGGCCGCAACCGTCTCGTCCGCGAGCGCCGCCACCGAATCAATCGAACCGAACTCGGCTGAGAGATGACCGGGCACGTTCGGCCGTCCGAGTTCACGATACTTGCCGAGGAACGTCGCGCTGATTGCATCGGCCGTGCGCCCGTGAAAGCCGCCCGTGAACGTGATGATGCGCTCGCGCCCCGTCCACATGCGCGCCATGCGCATCGCGTTCTCGTTCGCCTCCGTCCCCGAATTGCAGAAGAAGACTTTCGACAGGGCGCGCGGCGCGCAACCGACCAACTTCTCCGCCGCGCGTGCGCGCACTTCCGAATAGACCAGATTCGAATAGAACAACAACTCACCGGCTTGCGCTCTCAAAGCTTCGACCACGCGTGGGTGACAATGTCCTGTCGCCGCCACGGCATGCCCGCCGTAGAGATCGAGGAAGCGTTCGCCCGACGCCGTCTCAACCCACGACCCGCGCCCGCTGACCACCGCCACAGGCATCTTCTTATAAGTCGCCAGTTGAAACTCGCCCTCGCGCGCCGCCACGTCCTCAAAGTTAATGGTCGTCATTTTCAAGTCCCAAGTCTCAAGTCCCAAGTCCCAAGTCCCAAGTCTGAAAACGAGATTTTGACCTGGGACTTTGGGACTTGAGACTTGGGACTTATATCAAGGATTGCTGCCGAGCAACATCAGACCCGCGCGTTCGTCGAGGCCGAACATGAGATTCATGTTCTGGACGGCCTGACCGGCCGCGCCCTTGACGAGATTGTCGATGGCCGAAAAGACGACGAGCGAACGGCCGCGCACGGCGAAACCGAGGTCGCAAAAGTTGGTCGTCTTCACCCAGTTGATGTCCGGCGAGCCTTCGACGAGCCGGACGAAGAAACTCTCTCGATAAAAGTCTTCATAGCGCGCGCGCACGTCGGCAATCGTCAACGCGTCTTTCGTCTCCGCGTAGATGGAGGCGAAGATGCCGCGCGCGACCGGTAGCGAATGCGTCATGAAGACGAACTCGCTCGCCCAATCTCCGACGCGCCTGAGTTCCTGCTCGATCTCCGGCACGTGCTGGTGCGTGAAAGGCTTGTAGGCGTAGAAAGAGTTTGTGCGCTGCGGGTGGTGCGTGTTGGCCGCGGGCTTCACGCCCGATCCCGAAGACCCGGTCTTGGCGTCCACGATGACGCGCCCTATGAGTTGCCCCGCGACGACGAGCGGCGCAAGACCGAGCAACGTAGCCGTCGCAAAGCAACCGGGATTGCTGACGAGACGTGCACGTCGGATCGCTTCGCGGTTCGTCTCCGTCAAACCGTAGACGAATTCGCGCTGCAACTCCGCGGCCGTGTGCTCGCGCCCGTAGTGCTGCAAAAACTCTGCCGCATCGTTCAAGCGAAAATCGCCCGACAGATCGATCACGCGCACGTTTGCAGGCAGACGCGGTGCGATCTCCAAAGCCTGCCCATGCGGCAGAGCCAGAAACACGCAATCGACCGCAGGCAAACTATCCAGATCATCTGGCGCGGGCGTGAAACGCAACTGCGTCAACCCGTACAGATTGCGATGCACCTCGCCGACGGGCTTCCCCACCGACTCGTTCGCCGTCACAAACGCGATCTCGACATCCGCGCGCGCCAACAAAATGCGCAGCAACTCCGCCCCGCCATACCCCGACCCGCCAAAGATGCCGACCCGAATTTTCATGTCCCAAGTCTCAAGTTCTAAGAACACTTAAGAAAACTGAAACCACGCGCGCGACACGAAGCCACACGAAACTAAAGAGCACGAACCTCTTCTTCGTGTTGTTTCGTGTGACGCGCGTGGTTCCATGCTTTTGTTTGACACTGTAAGTCTCAAGTTAAAGATCGGAGGGCTGCTTGTCCTTCCCGTCGCCTCACGCTTCAACCAGCACAGTCTCAACTTCGCCGGCGCGAAGCGGACTTGAGACTTGGGACATGGGGCTTGAGACTTTCGCCCTGATGATTTCAAACATGCGCCCGCCGTCCCTGCGCGCGTTGCCTGCGGCGACCGAGAACTCGCCTTCGATGTAGTCTTCGCCCATCTGCGAGTCCGTCACCGAACCCGCCACGAGGTCAACCACAAGGCCGCGCCGACGCAGCAACTCGATGCCGCCCCACGCGCCCACGTAATCCGAAGCGCAATAGACGAGCGCCCGCATCGCCCCGCGCAACTCAGCATCGTCGAAAACTGATTCGACCGAATAGCCGCCGAGGATGCCGTCGCCCAGTTCGATCACGATCATGTCGGGCGCGCTCTCGTTCAACTTTCCGACGATTGATTTCGCCACGGGCGCAAGGTCGCCCACGCCGACGGTCGAAGGCAAACCGCAGTCGAGAAAACTCGCCGTCGCCACCGCGCCGTGGTCTGCCATATTGAGCGTATCGCGCAGGCAGGCCACGCCCGACAGTTTGCCCGCCGCCACGCGCATCCCTGCGGCGGTCGCGCGCCGGATCAACTCCGTCGCCGCGTAAGTTTTCCCGCTGTTCATACACGCGCCCGCGATGACGACGAGCGGCGCACTCGCGCCCAACTCCGCGCGCAACGGCAACGCCGCGTCGCCGATGTTTCGCACGCTGCCCGTCTCGTCCGTCACCAGCCCGACGACCTCCACGCGAATGGCGTCGCTCAAACTCGAATGATGACCTTTGCATAGACCGATGACGCCGCCCATGTTCAGCAGGTGCAACTCGTCGCCCGCTGCCACATCTTCCGGCACATCGCCGACGAACCCTTTCAGCGCGCGGCGACTGCCAACGACGCCCACCAGCACGTCGCCCGGATTGATCTTCGCCAGACGCCCCGACCCCAGTTCCAACTGGTTGTAGGTCGCGCTCTCGGTCAGAGCGCGCACGACCAACGCATCGCCCGCACGCACCGTCTTGCGCTCCGCGACGACCGCCAGTGTCTTCGCCAACTGAAGCGGCGAAGTGGCCGACCCGATCTTGTCCGCCTCGACCACCTTCACCTGCGCGCCCTCAAATTTTTCCGTATCGTTCGTCATCGGCCTGCTCCTTAACCGTCAACACTCAAACAGTTCATTCGAGACTTGAAATCTCGAAACAGTTCAACTCCCTCTCTCAAGCTGCGCACGCGAGCGCAGGCGCAGGGCGTTGAGTTTGATGAAGCCTTCGGCGTCGCGCTGGTTGTAGACCGTGTCGGCCTCAAACGTGGCGAGCCGTTCGTTGTAGAGCGAGCGCGGTGCGCGGCGTCCGGCGATGGTCACGTTGCCGCGATAGAGTTTGACGCGCACCTCGCCCGTCACGTCCCGTTGCGTCTCGTCGATCATGCGCCGCATCAACTCAGACTCCGGCGCGAACCAGAAGCCGTAATAGACGCTCTCTGCAAACTTCAAACTCAAGGCGTCGCGCATCCTCAAGACTTCCCTGTCCATCGTGATCGATTCAAGCGCGCGATGCGCCGCCTGCAAGATCGTCACGCCCGGCGTCTCGTACACGCCGCGCGACTTCATCCCGACGAAACGGTTCTCGACCAGATCGACGCGCCCGATGCCGTGCGCCCCGCCCACACGGTTCAACTCTTCGAGCATCGCCACCGCGCCCAGACGCTCGCCGTTCAAACTCACCGGCACGCCCGCCTCGAAACCGACGACTACATACTCGGCTTCGGCGCGCGCCTCTTCCGGCGCTTTCGTCATCTGGAAAATGTCCGCGGGCGGCTCTGCCCAGGGGTCTTCGAGGATGCCGCCTTCATAAGAGACGTGCATCAGGTTGCGATCGGTCGAATAAGGCTTTGCGTGCGTCGCCGTCACGGCGATGTCGTGCTGCTCCGCGTAAGCGATCAAGTCGCTGCGCCCTTTGAACTCCCACTCACGCCACGGAGCGACGACCTTGATCTCGGGCTCAAGCGCGTAGTAAGTCAACTCGAAACGCACCTGATCGTTGCCCTTGCCCGTCGCCCCGTGTGCGACGGCGTCCGCGCCCTCGCGCCGCGCGATCTCGATCTGCCGCTTGGCGATGACGGGGCGTGCCAGAGACGTGCCGAGCAGGTACACGCCTTCGTAAACCGCGTTGGCCTTCACCGCCTGCCACACGTAATCCGACACGAACTCCTGCCGCAAATCTTCCACGTAGAGCTTCGACGCGCCCGTCTGACGCGCCTTCTCTTCCAAGCCCTCCAGTTCTTCGCCCTGCCCCACGTCCGCGCAATAGCAGACCACCTCGCACCCGTAACGCTCTTTCAGCCAGTGCAACATCACGGACGTATCCAGGCCGCCCGAATAAGCCAACACAACTTTTTTTATCTTCTCCGCCACTCCACACCCCAATCATCAAACTTGAGATTTATCTTATCCGAACAGTTCCCAGATTTTTTTGATCACGGCGCGCTGTGCCTTGCGCTCTGCGACGGCGACGAAGATCGTGTCTTCGCCCGCAATCGTGCCGACGATCTCTTTAATGGCCGCGCCGTCGATCTGCACCGCCACGGCAGAGGCCAGCCCCGGCTCGCAACGCGCGACGACGAGCGCATCGCCGGCCACGTCCAGACTGACCAGACCGCGCGCCGCCGCTCCCGCCGTCGCCGTGGGCACGACGTAACGCCCGCGCTGTTTGACCACGCCCAACTCTTCCAGGTCGCGCGAGATGCTCGACTGCGTGGCCGCAAAACCAGCGCGTTCGAGCTGCGCCGCCAGTTCCCCCTGCGTGCTGACGGGCTTGGCACGAATCAGGCTCAACAATTTCTGCTGCCGCTTTTCCTTGTCCATAAATTCACTGCTTATGCAAAAGATTTGCATAACTTGTGCATAGATGAATAAAATAACACTATAGTTGCATCAAAGCAAAGGCGCAGTTGTTGTCTGGTAACGTAAAAGTACCTACAACTCGGACGATTCTTTTATTTTAGAGTTGCCGGATTGATGCTAGAGGTAGTTTAGAGGGAGAATGTCCGACCTAGGGTCTAATCACAAAGTTGGGCGTGGTACCCCATAAGAGCAACACCACGTAACTCCGATTCAGGACGCTTCACTTTGAAATAATACTGAGTATCTGATCTCTTCTTTTTCATGCAAACCACTCATCAAGGGTGGCTAACGCCAGGCATCACCCGCCGCGACGAACCTTCGATTTGCGGGCATCTCGCGCATGGAAGCCACGCTGTTCGCGGTCGGGTGCATGCCGATGTTAGATGCGGTGCGGCATACGAGCGCCCTTACTACGCCACGACCTCGACGAGCGTATCTTCAGGGACGCTATCATCATCACTCATTAAGCCGTGACAGGTTACAACCTTCTTCCCCTCGACCGGCACGATCTCGCTCTCTTCCCCACCCGCATAGAAGTGCACGACGATTGATAGCCGCCCAGCCTCGCCGGCGATGCGACACAACTGTTCGCGTAAGTCTGGCCGCAATCCTTTGGAGGACTCCTCACGCGCCGACAGCTTATCAGAGATGGCTCGGTTGATCTTGCCCTCAGACCAGCCTTTCCTCTTGTACTTACTCCGCAGCTTCTCAACGTTCAAAGGCTCCGCGCCAGACCCGGAATAGAGGTGACAGGAACACAGGCCGCCCAGATTGAACGTTAGGTAGCCGGCGGGAAGGAGCCGCAGGATTGAGCCGTTCGACACCGGAGACGCGCCGACGGTATCGGACAGGCGCTGCCGCAACACGTCCGCGTGCTCTTCGGCAACCCCGACTGTAATGAAGTAGCACATCGTCAGATCACGAGAAGCATCTAAGGCTCGGCATCACTCGCCGCGCAGAGCCGTGATTAGCGGCAAGTCTTGCGGATGAAGGCCGCGCTATTCGCGGCCGGGTACATGCCGTTGTTATGTCGCGCGCGTCGTCAGATATTCTACGATTGCTGAGGTTAGCATTTTCATCTGCCGGAAGTAGAAGCCCTCGTAACCTTGCAACTCAATTGTCACTATACCCAAATCGTCGTCGCAGGCGTACAGGTATTCTTTCTGTCCATCCGTGAGGACACCACGCGTGAGGAAGAGAGAGACGCAGCCGGAGAAATTCTGGTGGAGGGTGTCTAAATCGATCCCCCTGATCATTTCGCCGCGACAGACCTGCGGGAACGATTTCTCGTGGTGCTTCGCCCAGAGCCGGTAGATTTTCAGCAGCGCCGTCTTTTCGCCGTCGGTCAGTTTCTCAAAGTCAATAACCTCTCCCATAACGCCAGCCATTACGCGCCGGACAACAACGAAACAGGCATCCGGGTCTCGCGGATGAAAAGCAAGCTGATTCCGGTCGGGCGCATGCCGTTGTTAGGCTTCGCGGATTCATAAACTAAGTGCAACACGCTTCCTTGAAGTGGGAGGAGCGGCGATACTGACTAAGACTTCAACCACCACGAAGAGGTCTTATGTCATGACGTATCGCCAGCTCTCCCCAGAAGAGAGATATATGCTCGCCGCACTCAGAAGGCAAGCTTCAACCAGTCACAGATCGCACGCGCACTCAGTCGCCACCGCTCGACCGTCTGCCGCGAACTCCTGCGCAACAGCACCCGTGCCGATGGTCGCTACCGCGCCTTCACCGCTCAGGAGCGCACCAACGGCCGCCGCTCGCGTTCGCGCCGCAACCTGCGCTTCTCGGCAGAGGACTTCGCTGTCGTCGATGAGTTGCTACTGCCGCCAGTGGAATCCCGAGCAGGTCTGCGGCCACCTCGCCCGACACAACCATCTTTCCATCAGCCATGAGACTATCTATCGTCATATCTGGAGAGACAAGAAGGCCGGCGGGCTGCTCTACACGCACCTGAGAGGCGCACAGAAGCGGCGCAGAAAGCGATACGGCAGCTATGATAGCCGTGGCCGACTGGCCGACAAACGTCTGATGTGTGACAGACCAGCCGAGGTCGAGACGCGCCAGCGAGTCGGCCATTGGGAGGCTGACACCGTCATGGGCACAGGCACTAAAGACTGCATTGTCACCATGGTCGAGCGCAAGACTGGTCTGGTGCTCATCGGCAAGCTGGCCGACCGGACGGCCAACTCCCTCAGGCAGAGAATAGTGCGGCTCATCCGGCGACACGATGGGAAGTGCGAGACGGTGACGACCGACAACGGCACGGAGTTCCACGATTATCGCCGGGTGGAGGAGTCGACGGGCACGACCTTCTACTTCGCCCGGCCTTATCACTCGTGGGAGAGAGGTAGTAATGAGAATGCTAATGGGTTGATCCGCCAGTATCTACCGAAAGGGATGAGCATGGCGGGACTCAGTCAGCAGCAATGTAATGCCATCGCGCAGCAGCTGAACACTCGCCCACGCAAGCGGCTCGACTTCAGGACGCCGCTCGAATGCTTTAACGAATCTTAGTCAGTGTTGCACTTCTAACTTGATGTCAGGTTTTTGCCTAGCGCCTTGTTTCGCGCAGGCTCGGACTATTCCGGCTTGTTAGTTAGTAAGTATCGACCAACTGTTCTGAATTTGTTTGCCTCTACCGGGTCTCTCTTGAAAAGCAATCCGCGACTCCACATCGTGTCGGGATCGAAGACAACCTCGGCGATTTCAAACTGCACCAACTCGACGGGCCTTTGGAGGTTGAATTCTGCTAACGCTCGCTCCAGCCTTTTGTACGTCTCTTCCGTCAGTTCTATGTCCTGCGTCTGCTCGGGCATGATCTCCTTGCAGGAACCCACGGCGTACGGGGCAACTCCGCCGCCACCCTGCCAGCACCCGAACCTGAGCATCCTCGAGAACCCGACGCTCTTGCGATTATCCCCGGCGGGCGTGGGGAAGTGCAGGCGCACGTCGACGAACGAGATGGGCTTGCCCGAAACGTTCTTCACCCTGAAGGTCAGCCCCACCAGCCAGTTGTCCCCAGACTCGAATGGTTGCCCCATCTCAACAGCCTTGCCCTTCACCCAGACCGAGACAACTTCGAGTGGCGACTGTATACCCGGCTCTAGAGGGTGTTGGCTCACCACCTTCTGCCCCGGCTGCTGGGCGAACACAGCAACAGACGCGAGGGAGCCGACGAGTAATATTGTTGATGCCCAACGGATAAGGGTCAAGTAGTTAATCATTATTTCCAGCCTCCCGCCGTAATTTGAATGTCTGGTTATTACACCCGCTGACTCATGTAAAGTTGCGAAAATCTAACGCCCGGCATCACCCGCCCGCTCGCAAGATTGTGGTTGAGAGCCGCGCTGTTGCGGATCGGGTGTATGCCGTTGTTAGGCCGCATGCGCTTCCGACGGCGTGAATATCGCTTCTGAGAACTTGTAGCGGCGGAAAAAGTCGCGGCGGTACTCCCGGCGAATCAGCGGCCCCTGAACTAAGTCGTGCGGGTCGAAGTACCAGGCGAGGCGGCTCCGCAGCGACTCGTCGGTGTCGGCCGCGCTCCCTAAAACGCCGACGCCGCTGAACCGGGCCCAGCCCTCGGCTGAAAAGGTCACATCGCGTCTGTCTTCATCGTCTAAGTACACGTTACAAGCCCCTTCCCACTCGAACTTGAACTGGACGCCGTCACGCTCGGTGAAGCGGAGTCGGGCGCGGCTGATGATATCGTGCTCTCCGAGATAGAAATTCCCGTAGGGTAGCCCGTAGGGTCTGCCGGCCTTCTTGTCGGACGGTGCCGTCCACTCGACCGTCTGACCGACGATGTCCGTCCACCGGCGGATCTGGAAGCGCATTTCTTCGGCGGTCGCCCGCGCCTCTTCCTCGATTCCGAGGTCTCCCTCGACCCACACCTCCAGCGACCAATAGGGCCGGGGGTCGCGCGCGGGGTCGTACTTGCGCACCCAGCACGGGTCCGGGATGGTCGCCGACAGCTCGGCGCTCCTGATGGCGAACTGCTTATCTTTGAGAATGAATCCCATAGTCTCCACATAGCGGCCTAACGCCCGGCATCACCCGCCGCGACGAGAGATTGAATTGCGGACGTCTCGCGGATGACAGCAACGCTATTCGCGGTCGGGTGCATGCCGATGTTAGGTGCGCCTTCACGTACAACACGACCGCCTAAACATATAGGTCTGGTGCACCATGCCACTCATGCTCGATATTCAGCATGATTAGCGCATGGTCAAACTCTACGGTGCCTTTCGGGAATAGAGACTCATTAGCAAAATAGCTGGAACTTACATCCCGCACATCGAGAGCTTCAACGCGCCATTGTTTCCTCTCCAGCATCAATCCATCAAGCCGATTAGGATTGCTTGTCACCGAATAGCCTAGCGAGCCGGTCTCGAAGAAAGATGATGCTTCAGACAAGGAAGAAAATATCGAACTCTCAGGCAGCTTATCTGTGACACCCCCTGCAATACGAACCGCGACCCTTTCATCCTCTGATTTCATCTCAAGCCTGATTTCCGAATCCGACTGATGAGTTATAAAAGATGCACGATGATGTTAGCCGGGAAATATTCTGCCACCCGCCAGATGGTTCATCAGAGAGTTCGTGTCCCGACGCGGAATAAAGACTCCTTCCTGAAGCTGATTACTTTCACCCTCCCATAAGACCGCAACTCGATGAGCGGCATTTTCGCTACTCAAGCCTGCAAACGGCGGCAGCAATTTAGGGCGAATGTGCTCAAGGCGAATTAGGCAGATGCCAGCGACCGCATAACCTTTTTGTAACTTCGGACGAAAGCGGTTGGGCAAATGACGTTGCATGACTTGAGGATCAACCTTGAAGTTGACCAACATTCGCCTTCGTATGATTCCTGTAATCGTTGGAAGTCGCATCACGGTTGAGATTACTCTGTTCTATGCACCTTGCCAGCGCGAGCACCTAACGCCCGGCATCATCCGCCCGCATTCAACTGCGAACAGTATCTAATCTTGCGAATGGCATCCACGCTGATTCAGGTCGGGTGCACGCCGTTGTTGGGCGACAGGCAGAGCATGAAACAATGGATCAAAATAGCGTTTGCACGAGGCTAAGGAGACGGAAGGGATTGTGAGACAGATGAATATCACCTTATGAAAACAATATCTGTCTTATCTTCTCCACGGCTCCGCCTATACTTAGATGCTTCAAACTATCAATGATCGAGTCGAACGTAAGCTGCGATCCCAGTAAGCCGGATTGCTGATTAAAAAACGGGGCTAGGACTGCAAAGAGTAAGAATGCATTTACGGCAAGGCGCAAAATCTGAGGAAGTGGGCTAAGTATGGGCACGAAGAGTTGAGTGTATTTACGAAGCCTTTTTTGAAATTTTGAATCTTTAGTGTACTCCCTGGAATAGACAGTAGCCGTGAAAATAGTGATGAAAGAGGCCCACAGAGTCGAAATGATTTCAAAAAACAGGCTTACCGCGTAAAGGAATATCCAAAGGATGAGATATTTCGAGAATAGGTTCATATTTGTGCGCTGTGTGTCAGCCCGATTGAACTCGCTTAGCTTGGCAATAGTCTGCTCAAGCTTCGGCAATGTTTCATTTAATTGCTGCTGGTACGTTGCCAACCCTATAGCTTTCTTCTCCGCCAGCTTGTCGAGCAATTCTTGTAGTTCTGCACGTGTTTTAAGCTCCTCCGTACGTATCTTAGCGGCTTCAGCCACGGATTTGTCCGTGTCATAGGTGGTTTGTTTCGTTTGGCTCAACTGAAGAATCATCAAAATAATCAAGGCTGGTAGTCCGAGGAATTGCGTTGCTACACTCCACCAAGATTGCTTTTCTTTGGCAGGAATCCCAGCCGTCACCTCTAACTTCTCTAGTTTCAGAGAAAGCAGATCCAGCTTTGTTGAGAGCGGTTCAAGAGAAGTGCTCCTGTCATTAGCCTCAGCTTTATTCTTAACTTCCTCGCTCATAACACCTCCTAATTTCCTTTTGATTGTCACCAGTAACGTGACAAGGATTAGACTGCTATGCTGCAAGTTGAGAACAGGTGCCGCCCAACGCATATTGTGCCGAATGAATCGGCCTAACTACGCTGGAGAGCGTGAAATGCCGAAGGGTTCGGTTTAACTACGTAATAGAGCGGCAATAGCCGATTGATTCGGCCTAACATGCCCGAATGCGTGTCAAAAACCGCTCATAGCTTAGCATGCCACGCTGTTAGTGCCGCGTCCTTTAACGACACGCCACGCAGGACAAGCCAGAGAAACCCTTGATACGACTAATACCCAAAACTTAGATGTTACCAACTATCAGGTAACTCGACTTGTTATATATGCGCTTGGTCAGCCAAGTATATTAGTGCCGTAAGTAGAATTAGTTAATGAAACCCGACCAAATTATTTAGTTAATAATAGGAAGCGGCTTAATACTTTCAACCAGTTACAAGCTCCGGATTGTAAGTATTTTTTAGTTAACCGGACACGCACCGGGCGCACTGCCCGAGTTCAGGCTGGTCGGACGCGAGACCTTTCAGTTAGGCGGGATGAGGAACGCCTGAACAATCCGACGCTCGTGGGAATTGTTATCTGAAAAGAACGTGCGGTAAATTGAGACCTATGATTCAGACAATGACGGGTTCATTAAAAAGGACAAAATTCGGTGCGCTTGCCGCCCTTGCACTGCTGCTCGCATTCGGCACTTTGGCGAAAGCTCAAACGGTTGCGCCCAAAGAGCGCGTGGCCGCTTTACGAGAAAAACTGCAAGCGAAACTCGACGAGTTGCATCGGAACGGCAAGTTTCCGGGCGCTACGCTCGGCGTGGCGCTCTCCGACGGAAGAAGCTTTGGTCTGGCGACCGGATTTTCCGACCGCGAAGCCAAAACGCCGATGAAGCCTTCGAACTTGATGCTGCAAGGCAGCGTCGGCAAGACCTACGCGGCGGCTCTCGCGCTGCAACTCGTCAAAGAGGGCAAAATCAACCTCGACGATAAAATCGAAAAACATCTTGGACGAGAACCGTGGTTCGCACGCCTACCTAACGCCAAAGACATTACGGTTCGGATGCTGATGAATCACACGAGTGGTTTGGTGCGCTACGAGTTCAAGGATCAGTTCACCAAAGACCTGACCGCCAACGTCGATAAAGTCTGGAAGCCGCAAGAACTGATCGCCTACATCTTTGAGACGAAAGCGCCGTTTGAAGCCGGGAAGGGCTGGGACTACTCCGATACAAACTACATCGTCCTAGGGATGATTATCGAGAAGGTGACGGGAAAACGTTACTACGATCTGGTCGGCAAGCGAATCCTGCAACCTTTGCAACTGCGAAACACCATCCCGTCCGACCGCCGCACGATTCGCGGGCTGGCGCAAGGTTACGCAGGCGAAGGAAATCCTTTCGGCGGCACCGATGCGATGATCGTCAACGGTAAATTCGCCATCAACCCGCAATTCGAATGGACGGGCGGGGGCTACGCTTCGACGACCGAAGACCTCGCGCGATGGGCTAAAGGGATGTACGAAGGCCGCCCTTTCGACGCCCGCTTACTTCCCGACATGCTGAAGGGCGTTCCCGCGCCGATGCTGGGGAAAGAGGCGGCATACGGGTTAGGCGTGATCATACGCCCCACAACGTTCGGCGTGTCATACGGGCATAGCGGCTTCTTCCCCGGTTACATCACCGAAATGATTTATTTCCCGAAGCACAGAATAGCTCTCGCCATTCAGGTCAACTCCAGCGTTCCGCGAGTGATCGGGAAACCGCCATTCAGATTTTTAGTCGAGGCGGCTGAAATAATTTTAGCTTAACCGGAAGCGAAGCGTGTCGGCGGCTGTCTATAAGTCGAACAAGGCAGATTGTGATGCTTGGTAAGAAGGTAAGTGATTTTCTCGTACGCGCTCTTCCCTGTTCGCTAAGCGCTTTCACATTCAATCAGGCGCGAGAGATCGTCAGGAGTATCAACGTCCACCTCGCCGCCACGGAAGGGTAAGAAGTGCGCCTCTGCGGCGTGTCTCTTAATAACCTGCTTTGCGCCGGCCGCCCCTTCGAGACGCGACAGCTCGGCGAAGAGTGCCCTGGTGAATAACGCCGGGACGCCGAAGCTCCCGCCGTACTCCGAGGCGACGACAGGCTTGCGGGTGGCGCGGTGCGCCTCGATAAGCGCGGAAACAACGTCGGCGTTGACGTAAGGTTGGTCGCACAGCATCAGGACGACGGCGGCCACCTCTGGCTCCGCGCCGACCAGACCCTCGACGCCCGTGCGGACAGACGAAGCCATCCCGGTTTCCCAGAGGCCATTCAACACCTCAAGCACGTTCAGCCCCCGCAACTCGCCTCTGGATTGTTCGGCATGCGCGCCGGTCACCACAACGACGGGGCGACACCCTGCGTCCAGCGCGGCGAGGGCGGTGCGCCTCAGCAGAGACTGGCCGCGGAACTGTAGAGTCTGCTTCGGGACGCCCATGCGCGAGGACGACCCCGCCGCCAGCACAACAGCGCCGACTCTCTCCCGGTCGCCTTCAACTACCCGAGACTCATCAAACACCTTAGCCCTCGATCCATCACGCCGCGACCACGGGCCGGGCAAACTCCTCCGTCAGCGTGACGCCCTCGCCGTCGGTCGGGCTGCCGTGGATGGAGCCCCGGCGCTCGCGCAGGGTTCCGCCGCGCCGCCCGTCTAAAACCGCACGCATCTCGGCGACGATTGAGAGGGCGATCTCGGCGGGCGAGTTTGCACCGATGTCGAGGCCCGCCGGTGAGTAGAGGCGCTCCCTGTCCTCTTCCCCGAGCCGGAACGCTTCGTCGGCCGCCGCCAGATCATTCAGCATCCGCTCGGTGCGTTTGCGCGGCCCCATGACCCCGATGTAGCGCGCGGGCGATGCGAGCAGGAATTTGAGCAGGACGAGGTCGTGCGAGTAGTTGTGCGACATGAGCAGCGCCAGAGTCCGCGACGAAATGCTGACCTCTGCCGACACCTCCTCGGGACGCGCGAGCGTGACCCTGTCGGCCGCGGCAAACCGGGAGAGGCTTGCGGGGCGGGTTTGTGGGTCAACGACCTCCGTGTACCAGCCCAAGCCGCGCGCAAGCTCGACGATTGGCAGCGCGTCGTGCCCCGCCCCAAAGATGACGAGCGGGACGGGAGGCAGAAGCGTTTCGACGAATACTTTTACGCCAGCGCCGTCCACATCAAAAATGTGTGCGCCGGACATCACACCGCCGAACGACAGAGCGCGCACCTCGCCTTCAAGCATCGCGGCCGCCTCGCCGCTCAACTTCTCGCGGCCGACCTCACCGCCCTCTTCGATGAAGAGACGCGCCCCTGTTTCGATTCGGGCGGCGGACGGGCTTGAAGGCGTGTGCCCGTACACGGTCGCGACCTGTATGGGGGCAGCGTCCGTCTGTCCCTCGCACGAACGCCTGAGTGCTTCGACGTAGAGTGAGCCGGGGGCGACCGGCTCGACCAGCACGCGCACCACGCCGTTGCAGCCGAGCCCCAACCCCCACGCCATCTCTTCACCTGTCGAGGCCGTGTCGTACTCGACGAGCACAGCCTCGTCGCCCCCACGTATGACGCGCTTCGCGTGCTCGACGACGTCGGCTTCGAGACACCCGGCGCTGATCGTGCCCGTGCTCGTTCCACCTTCGCAAACGAGCATCCGCGCGCCCGGCCGCCGGTACGAAGAGCCTTCGACACTCACCACGGTCGCCAGGGCGCACCGCTCGCCCCTGCGCGTAGCCGCGTCGAACGCCTCGACTAAAGCCCGCACTTCATTCATCGTTCGTGCTCCCTTACAGCAGCTTCTCCGGCGTGATCGGCAGGTCGCGCACGCGCCTGCCCGTGGCGTGGAAGACTGCGTTGGCGATGGCCGCCGGGATGCCGACCATCCCCAACTCGCCCATGCCTTTCACGCCGAGCGGGTTGACCACTTTGTCGTCCTCCTCGACGAAGAGCGTTTCGATCTCATGAACGTCGGCGTTGACGGGAACGTGGTAGTGCTGGAGGTTCGGGTTCATGATGCGACCGTAGCGATGGTCGATCTCGGTCGCTTCCTGCAAGGCCATGCCGATGCCCCAGACCACGCCGCCGATCTCCTGACTGTGAGACGCCTTCGGGTTGATGACACGGCCGCAGGCGGTCACCTCGATGGCGCGCGTGACGCGCACCTGCCCGATGTCTGGATCGACTTTGACCTCGACGAACTGCGCGCCGTGCGCCATCGTCGCGTACTTCCGGCGCTCCTGCGACGGCTTCGACTCGAAGGTCTCGGCGACCTCGTTGAGGTTGTTCCGCCTCATGACTTCGGAGATGTTCACGAACCGCGACGGGTCGCTCTTGAGACGCAGCCTGCCGTCGAGCATCTCCACGTCGGCGGCTGCCGTCCCCTTCAGCGGCGACGAGGCATCTTGATTCGCTAACGTCAGCAACCTGGCAGTGACGGCGAGAGCCGCGCCGTGCACGGCCGAGCCGACGCTGGCCGTCGTCCAGGAGCCGCCCTGCGCCGGGGCACGCGGGAACGCCGTGTCGCCCAGCTCGAACTTCACCTGCTCGGGCCTGAGACCCAGGTACTCGGCGGCGATCATGGTGATAACGGTGTAAGTGCCGGGGCCGATGTCGCTCGTCGCGCTGGCGACGTGCGCCGTCCCGTCCGCCTTGAAAGTGATGCGGGCTGCGGCGGGCATCTGGAACGCGCCCCAGATGCCCGTGGCCGTCCCCCAACCGACCAGGAGCCGCCCGTCTCTCATCGAGCGCGGCTCGAACTTGCGCTCCTTCCAGCCGAACTTCTCCGCGCCCAAACGGTAGCACTCCCTGAGCGCCTTGCTCGACCACGGCTTGCCGCTCTCCGGATCGGTCTCGGCGTAGTTGATGAGTCGCAGTTCGAGCGGGTCGATCTTGAGCGCGTAGGCCAACTCGTCCATCGCGCATTCGAGCGCGAACATGCCGCTGACGGCACCCGGCGCGCGCATCCAGGTCGGGGTGTTGAGATCGGTGTCGGTGATGCGGAGCGGGGCGTAGAGGTTCGGGCAGGCGTAGACCTGACGGGTGAAGCCGGTGGTACCGTCCGAGAACTCCTCGAAGTTGGAGGTGTTGTGCACGGCCTCGTGGATCATCGCCGTGAGCTTGCCGCTGCGCTCCGCGCCGAGCGCGATCTTTTGGACGGTGTGCGGGCGGTAGCCGTGCCCCGTGTACATTTGCGTGCGCGTGTAGACGATCTTCACCGGGCGCTTCAACTCGCGCGCGGCCATCGCCGTCAGCGCCGGGTAGTAATTGGGTCTCAGCGAGGAGCCGAAGGCCCCGCCGACGTAAGGGGAGATGACCTGCACGTTCGCCTCCGGCACGCCGAAGCTTGAGGCGAGGTGCTTGCGCACGTTGAAGACCTCCTGCGACTTGTCGAAGACGGTGAGCTTATCGCCCTGCCAGGCCGCGACGGCCGCGTGCGGCTCCATCGGGTTGTGGTGCTCGATGGGGATGCGGTACTCGGCCTCGATCTTCACCGGCGCACTCTTCATGGCCGCCTCGGGGTTACCGCGCGGCTTCGGAGGCGGCCCCTGCGATGGGAAGCGCCCGCGCCCGCGCACGGCCTCTGTGTCGGTCGTGTGTTTCTCCGCGTTGTAAGTAACGTTGACGAGTCGCGCAGCGTAGCGTGCCTGCTCGTAGGTCTCCGCGACGACGAGCGCCACAGGCTGTATGTTGAAGTAAATCCTGTCCGACTGGAGCGCGCGAAAAGACTTGTCCTGCTCCTCCCGCGCGCGCGGCGGTGCCTGCTCGTGCGAAGCCTTCGGCCCGAGCCGTGGCGCGTTCAGGTGCGTGAAGACGCGGACGACGCCGGGCGCTCGCTCCGCCTCGCGCGTGTCGATCTCTTTTATCCTGCCCTTCGCCACCGATCCGAGCACGATGAAGCCGTAGGCGAGGTTCGGCGCGCGAAACTCGGCCGCGTACTTCGCCCTCCCCGTCACCTTCGCCACGCCGTCCACGCGGCTCATCTCTTTCCCGATGTATCTAGCCATCTCGGTCACCTCCGTCCCGTCAGGCCAGCCTGCTCGCGCGCATCAGAGCGCGCACGACCGCCCGTTTCCCAAGTTCGACTTTGTATGCGTTATGAGCGAGCGGCTTCGCGCCCGCGAGCGCCGCCTCGGCCGCCCGCCGGAAGCTCTCCTCCGATGCGGGCTTGCCGACCAGTGCGACTTCCGCCTCGCGGCTGCGCCAGGGCTTATGTGCCACGCTCCCGAGCACGACGCGCGCCTGTTTGATCGTGCCGCGGTCGAGTTCGACCGCGGCCGCGACGGCGACGAGCGCGAAGGCGTAGGAGGCGCGGTCGCGCACCTTCAGGTAGTAGGAGTTTTTGGCGAAGTTCGACTTCGGCAGTTCGATGGCCGTGATGAGTTCGCCGTGCTGAAGGTTGGTATCCTTCTCAGGCGTGTCGCCCGGCAGGCGGTGGAAGTCACTAACGGGGATGGTGCGCTCGCGCCCCTGCGCGCCCCGCACCCTCACGACGGCGTCGAGCGCGTAGAGCGCGTTCGCCATGTCGCCGGGATAAGTGGCGACACACTTGTCGCTCCAGCCGAAGATGGCGTGGATGCGGTTCAAACCTTCGAGCGCGCCGCAGCCCGTCCCCGGCTCGCGCTTGTTGCACGGCATTGCGGTGTCGTAGAAATACTGGCAGCGCGTCCGCTGCATCAGGTTTCCGCCGTTCGTCGCCATGTTGCGCAACTGCCCCGACGCGCCCGCGACAATTGCTTGCGTCAGCAGCGGGTAGTCGCGGCGTATCAGCGGGTGGTTGGCCGTGTCGGAGTTCTTCGCCAGCGCGCCGATGGAGATGCCGCCGTCGCGCGCGGCCTTGATCTCCGAGAGCTTCAGCCGGGTCAGGTCAACCAACTCGTTCGGGCGCTCCACGTCCTCCTTCATCAGATCGAGGATGTTCGTCCCGCCCGCCAGAAACTTCGCACGCGGGTTCGCAGCGACAGCGCGCGTTGCCGTCGCCGCGTCGCTCGCGCGCACGTACTTAAACGGTCTCATCGGATTCCCACTCCTTCCTGACCCGCGCCAGTTCCTCTTCCTCGACGAAACGCCACGTCCGCGCCGACTCACTGCCCGAGTGAACTTCGCGAATGGCCGCGACTATCCCCGGGTAAGCGCCGCAGCGACAGATATTGCCGCTCATGCGCTCGCGTATCTCGTCGTCCGTCAGCCGCGTGTTCGAAGCGGTCACGTCTTCCGTGACGTGGCTCACATCACCGCGGCGTGCCTCCGCGAGCATCCCGACGGCGGAGCATATTTGACCCGGCGTGCAGTAGCCGCACTGGAAGCCGTCGTACTTGATGAAGGCCGCCTGCAAGGGGTGCAGTTCGTCGCCACGCGCCAGCCCCTCGACGGTCGTGACCTCACGTCCCTCACACGTCGCGGCGAGCGTCAGGCACGACAGCACGCGGCGGCCGTCGACGAGCACCGTGCACGCGCCGCACTGTCCCTGATCGCATCCCTTCTTCGTCCCCGTCAGTTCGAGCCGTTCGCGCAACGCGTCGAGCAGCACCACGCGCGAATCAAGTTCGAGCGTCCTGGTCGCCCCGTTGATCTTCAACGCGACCCTGACGGGGTTTTCAACGGCGGGCGCGGCGGCGAACACCGCACCCGGCTCCCTGCCGAGCGCGGCCAGCGCCTGCTCCTTCTCCAACAGCATCAGGGCGAACAGCCCCATCCCGCCCGCGAACGTCTGCCCGAGGAACGTGCGCCGCGCCTGCCCCACGTCGGTCAACGTCGGCATCTCCTTTAGCAGCGCCTCCTCGTCGTCCGTCAACTCGGGCCCCGAGTTCTCGTCGAATTCGTCACTCATTTAAGGTTCACCCCCTGACTTGTCCAAACCGGTCGAGCATGTCCGTTTACCTGCCGGCGTGGCCTGTACGGAACCGCCCCTCGCACGGAGCGGCATAAAGAAAACCCTTGCATGGCGGATGCGATCTCCCCTAGCGTCGCCCGGTTTAGATTACGCTCGCATCCCCTAACACTCGCCGGGCGAGCCCGGCATGATTTGATAGTTGCTGTCGTGTGCCCCGGATAATACCACTCCCCGTCCGGTGTTGAAATCCAGTCAGAGACGATCAGCAAGAGCGCGTTGAATAATTTCCGACCCTTCCTGAACATAGAATTTGCTATGCTCGGCGAAGACGCGGATTCAATTATCGAGGTGGCGATGAGCGAAGAGAAAAAATTATGGGGCGGGCGTTTCAAGGGGCGGCCTGATGCCGGCTTTGCGGCCTACAACCGCTCGTTCAATTTCGACCGCAGGTTGTTTGCGGCGGACGTGCGCGGAAGCCTCGCCCACGCCGAAGGCTTGCGCGCGGCCGGAGCGTTGATCGACGAAGAGTTCGCACAGATCAGGACGGGACTCGACGCCTTGCTCGCACAGAGCGAGCGCGACAGCGACTTTTTCGCGGACGACGCGGCCGAAGACATTCACTCGTTCATCGAGTCGCGCCTCGTCGCGCTCATCGGCGACGCGGGGCGCAAGCTCCACGCGGGGCGCAGCCGCAACGATCAGGTGGCGACGGCCTTGCGTCTCTGGCTGCGCGATGAGATCGACGCTATCGGAACATCTCTGCGCGCGTTGCAAAGGGCGCTGCTTGATTTGGCCGAGTCGCACGCGGGGGCGGTCTTGCCCGGTTACACGCACCTGCAACGCGCGCAGCCAATCTTGTGGGCACACTGGTGTCTCGCCTATTTCGAGATGTTCGGGCGCGACCGCGAGCGTCTCGCGGACGCAAGGCGTCGCACGAACGTCTTGCCGCTCGGTTCGGCGGCGCTCGCCGGGACGAGTTATGCGATTGACCGCGAGAGGGTGGCACGCGCGCTCGGCTTCGATGGGGTTTCGCGGAACAGTCTCGATGCGGTGAGCGACCGAGACTTCTGCGTCGAGTTTACGAGCGCGTCGAGTCTCGTCATGGTTCACCTGTCGCGCCTCGCCGAAGACCTGATCGTCTATGCGACGACAGAGTTCGGTTTTATCGAACTCAGCGACGCCATTTCGACGGGGTCGAGTTTGATGCCGCAGAAGAAGAACCCGGACGCTTTGGAACTGGTGCGCGGCAAAGCGGCGCGCGTCTTCGGCCACGCCTCTGCGCTCCTGACTCTGTTGAAGGGCTTGCCGCTCGCCTACAACAAAGACATGCAGGAGGACAAAGAGGCCGTCTTCGACACGGCCGACACGGTGCGCGCTTCGCTCGACGTGACAGCGACCGTGCTCGCCAACGTGCGCCTCAGAGAGGAACGCGCTCGCTCGGCGGCGGAGCGCGGTTACATGAACGCGACGGAACTGGCCGACTACCTGGCGCGACGGAAGGGTGTGCCCTTTCGCGAGGCGCACGAGACGGTCGGCCGCATCGTGCTCGCAGGCATCGAGCGCGGCCTTGAGCTACACGAACTCCCGCTCGAAGAGATGCGCGCCGTCTCGCCGCTCGTAGACGCGGACGTGTACGCCGCGCTCTCGCTCGAAGAGACGCTCGCTACGAAGTCGCAGGCGGGCGGCACTTCGCCCGCGCGCGTGGCCGAAGCGCTCTCCGCGGCGCGTGCCTCTCTGGCCGACTGATCCGAACCCTGAGATTAAGAGCAGCCAGCAAAACTAGAACCCTGAAACCACGCGCGTCACACGAAACAACACTAAACTCCTCTTCGTGTCATTTCGTGTTGATTCGTGGTTTCAGGGTTTTGTTAGTTGCTCTAAACACAGGCACAAAGATGCGAAGAAAGCGTCGCGGATCAGCGCGAGGTGCGTTCGGCGGCTTCGTCGGCCGTTTCGCGTGCGGCGGCGTTGAGTTGTTCGTCGGGCGGCGTGCGCGCGAGCGACCACTTGAGCAGCGGTGGCGTGACGAGCGTGGTGACGATCACCATGATGACGACGGCGGCGAACGTCGCGCTGCCGATGACGGGTTCATTGACTCCCGCCGCGTTCGGGAGCATGAGCGTTGCACCGATGCCTGCGAAGATGAGGCCGACTTCGCCGCGCGGGATCATGCCGAGGCCGATGGCGAGACGGTTGATGCCGCGCTCGACGGCGGCCAGCGAGCAGACCTGTTTGCCGATGATTGCGACGAGGGTGAGCGCCGCCGCGAAGCCGAGAATATCGAGTCGGGCGAAGGAGCGCAGATCAACCTTGAGACCCATCAGGACGAAGAAGATGGGGACGAGAATCGTGGTCAACGGCGTTAGCAGACCGTGCAGATCGTGTTTCGAGTGACCGGGTATTTTCTCGAAGTGCGCTTCTTCCAGCAGCAACCCGGCGGTGAACGCGCCGACGATTGCCGCCAGCCCGATCAAGGCGGCCGCCCACGACAGCAGGAAGCAGACGGAGAGGCCAAGCGCCAGCAGCACCCCTCGCCCTTCGAGTTTGCCCGCGCCGCGAAAGATGTGCGGCAGCACGAACTTTCCGACGAGCAGCGCGACGAAGAGGAAGCCGACGGCCTTGAGCGTGATGACGCCGACACTCATGAGCGACAGCGTTGTGCCCGCCGCGGTCGCTTTGATCGCGCCCTGTACGACGGCGAGTATGACGAGGCCGAGCACGTCGTCGATGACGGCCGCGCCGAGGATGATGCGCGCCACGCGCGTGTTGAGCCGCCCCATGTCCTTGAGCACGCGCGCCGTGATGCCGACCGACGTGGCGCACAGCGTCGCGCCGATGAAGATGTGGCCGAGCCGTGCCTCGCCGGGAATGAAATAAGCGGCCACGCCCCAACCGAGAAAGAACGGCGCGACGACGCCCGCCAGCGCCACCAGCAGAGACGACCAGCCGACTTCCAACATCTCGCCGAGGTTCGATTCCAACCCCACTTCAAAGAGCAACAGGACGACGCCGATCTCCGCGAGCGCGCCGAGCACAACGTCTGTCTTGAGCGGTTCGACGGCCGTGATGCCGAAGAGAAAGAGATTGCCGACGAGCATCCCGCCGATCAACTCGCCGAGCACGGCGGGCTGCCCGAAGCGCTCGAAGAGCTCCCCGCCGAGTTTGGCGATGACGAGGACGAGCGCGATGCCTGCGAGAACAAACGGGTCGAGTCCGTGCGCCGCGCCGCCCGACGTATGCGCCGCGTCGCCCGTCTCGCCGCTCGTTCGCGCGAGCGGCGACAGCAGCAGCACGCACAGGATGCCGCAGGCGAGGACGACCAAACGCGCAAAGTTTCGTCGCATAGTCATGACAGAGACGAGCACGCCGAAGTGTTCGAGTCGGGCGAATAAACTCGGCAGGAATTTTCGAGCCGGGCGAAGAGACGAAGAGGGCTGAGACTGGCAAGCGTCCACAACTTGCGGACGACGCCGTCTCAGCCCTCATACGTTCACAGTCTCTTACCTGTCTCTGTCTCTTTTGTCGGCGTCCGTATCAACCGGACGATCCGGCGAATCGGGCGGAGCGTCGGGGTCGCCCACGGCCTGCCCGCGCGGGCTGATGCCGTGCGACGCGAGTTCGTGGCCGAGATGGCGCGACATGACGCTGCGCTTGCGGCTGTAGACGAAGTAGATCACGAGGCCGAGGCCGAGCCACAAGATCAGTCGCAGCCAGTTCTCCGCAGGCAGCGAGAACATCAACATCAGGCACGACAGGATGCCGAGGATCGGGATGAGCGGAACGAGCGGCGCGCGGAACGGGCGCTCGGCGTCCGGGTTCGTCCGCCGCATGATGAGCACCGCCGCGCAGACGATGGCGAAGGCAAAGAGCGTCCCGATGTTGGTCATCTGCAAGAGCGCGTCGATGGGCAAAAATCCGGTCATAATGGCGACGGCCACGCCGACCAGAATCGTGCTCTTGTACGGCGTCTTGAATTTCTCGTGCACCGCGCCGAAGAAGCTGTGCGGCAGCATGCCGTCGCGCGACATGGCGAGAAAGACACGCGGAGCCGACAGCATCATCACCAAAAGCACAGACGTGATACCGGCCACGCCCGCAATCGCGATGATGGCCTCAGCCCACGCCAACCCGACGCTCTTGAAGGCCATCGAGACGCCCGCGCCGGTGTCGATCTGAAAGTATGGAACCATTCCCGTCAGCACCGCCACCACGGCGATGTAGAGGATGGTGCAGATCACGAGTGAGGCGATGATGCCGATGGGCACGTCGCGGTTCGGCTGCTTGGCTTCCTCTGCGTGCGTGGAAACCGAATCGAAGCCGATATAGGCGAAGAAGATGATGGCCGACCCGGCGAGCATGCCGACGGGGTTGCCGCCGACGCTCTCGCCCCAGATGGTCGCGCCGAAGAAGGTCAGGCCGCCCCAGCCGTAGGGGGCGAAGCCGCCGCGCCCCGTCGTCGGGTGAACGGCCGTCCAGTTGTCGGGGTTGATGAAGAACGCGCCGACGAGGATGACGAAGAGGACGGCGGCGAGTTTGAGGCCGACCATCAGCGCGTTGAAGCTCGCGCTCTCCTGAATGCCCTTCACCAGAATCGCCGTCACGATGGTGACGATGATCACCGCCGGCAAGTTGACGAAGCCACCCGTGCGGACGAACTCGCCTTTCACTGCGTCGTACACAATCGGCGCGGTCGAAATCGACTCCGGCAGGTGGATGCCTATTTTAGGCAGGAGCGATTGGAAGTAGCTCGACCACCCGTTGGCGACCGTCGCGGAGCCGACTGCGTATTCGAGCGTCAAGTCCCAGCCGATGATCCAAGCCATCATTTCGCCGAGCGTGGCGTAGGCGTAGGTGTAGGCCGAACCGGCCACCGGAACCATCGAAGCGAACTCCGCGTAGCAGAGCGCGGCGAAGACGCAGGTGAGACCGGCGACGGCGTAAGAGACCATCAGCGCCGGCCCGGCCGTGTTGTGTGCGGCCGCGCCGGTGGCGACGAAGATGCCCGCGCCGATAATCGCGCCGACGCCGAGGCTCGTCAGTTGGACGGGGCCAAGCACGCGCCGCAGGCGGTTATCGCCTCTCGCCTCTTCGAGCAGCATGCCGAGCGGCTTTGTCGTAAAAACGGTATGTCTAGTTGCCATTAAGTCAACCTCCGCGAGTTCACAGTAGTTTCAAGTTGATGACTGGATTCGATCTTGCCCCGAAGTATAAACCAACTCTGCCGCGAGCGCCGCCGCGCGGTCGCAATCAGCAGCAGTGATGCATGTCCGGTCAAAGCGTGTCCGCCAGTCACAGTTAAAATTCTCTAGAGTTAAACTTCCTGTACGGCCGTCGCATCCTCGCGCGCTTCGGGCATCGGCACGCCGACGCGTCGCCAGATGAAATAGACGGGAATGCCCGTCAGCACGATCAGCAGACCCGGCCACGTCGTTGCCGTCTGGTAGATGAAGAGGACGACCAGAATCACCGATGCGCCGACGACGTAGAGCGCCGGGACGACCGGATAACCAAAAGCTTTGTAAGGCCGCTCGGCATCGGGACGCTTCCGGCGCAGCACGAAGATGCCGATGATCGTCAGGATGTAGAAGATGAGCGCGGCCGAGATCACGTAGTCGAGCAGGTTGCCGTAGAGATTGCCGTAAGAGACCGCGCCCGCCGCATTCGTCGTCACCGTGCGCGGCAGCACGAGCAGCGCCGCCCAGATGCCCTGTATCACCAGCCCCCAGGCGGGCACGCGGTTCTCGTTCAACTGCCCTGCGGCGCGGAAGAACAGACCGTCGCGCGCCATCGCGTAGTAGGCGCGCGCGCCCGCGAGGATGAGACCGTTGTTGCAACCGAAAGTCGAGACCATGATCGCCACGGCCATCACCACCGCGCCGAAGCCGGGAAAGATGACGTTGGCCGTCTCTGATGCCACACGGTCGGACGGCGCGTTCTGGATGGCCTCGAACGGGAGCGCGACGAGATATGCGACGTTGGCGAGCAGATAGAGCGTGATGACGAGAATCGTACCGAGTGCGAGCGAGAGCGGGATGTTGCGGCGTGGGTTCTTCACCTCTCCGGCCGTGAAAGTGATGTTGTTCCAGGCGTCGGCCGAGAATAGTGAGTTGGTCTGCGCCACGCAGATGCCGACGAAGAGTCCGAAGGCGACCGCCGCCGTCAAGCCGCCACCCACCTCTTGCAGCGTGCCGCGCACCTCCCAGAAGTTCGAGAAGTTCGCGCTGCCCGCGCCCGAATTCAGGCCGACGATGATGCCGAGCGCGATGAGCGCGATGAGCGCGCCCGTCTTCGCCACGGTGAAGACGTTCTGCACGAGTTTGCCGAGTTTCAAACCGCGCGTGTTCATAAAGGTCAAGAGCGCGATCATCAGGAGGCCGACGAGTTGGGCGGTTGAGAACGAGAGCGCATAACTGCCGAGTCGGATTGGCTCGATGATGTAGTTCGTCTCCGACACCCAGGGGAACAGCACGCCCGTGTAGCGCGCGAAGCCTACGGCCACGGCCGCAATCGTTCCGGTCTGGATGACGAGAAAGAGCGTCCATCCGTAGAGGAAGCCCCAGAGCGGCGAAAACGCCTCGCGCAGATAGACGTACTGCCCGCCCGCCTTCGGCATCATCGCAGCCAGCTCGCCGTAAGAGAGCGCCGCCATGAGCGTCAGTAAGCCCGTCACGATCCAGACGACGAGCAGCCAGCCGGGCGAGCCGACTTGGCGCGCGATGATCGAAGAGACGATAAAAATGCCGGAGCCGATCATCGACCCGGCAACGATCATTGTGGAATCGAGCAGACCCAGACCGCGCACAAATCCTTCGCGCGTCTGTCCGTTGGAAGTCTCCGCTTCGGCCATAGTTCTCCTCTAGAGATATGTATGCACAAGTTTCGGACTGCTTCGCCGCGACCTGATCCGTGCCGCTTCGGCGCTCATCGAGCAGCAGCGACACGACCGCGATAGTTTGTTACTTCGACGCGCCACGGGGGCGTTGCGGCGCGTTTATCGTCCGAGATTGCACAAGACGGCGAAAAAGATGCCAGAGAATCGCACGTTTCTCCGTCACAGCGCAAACCTTTTTTCGATAACCAAGACGCGGGTGGAAGCAGGACTCGACGCGGCGCATTATACCCAAAAGCGTTGAATCGTGAATCGTAAATCGTAAATAGATTCAATCCGTCTTTCTCTATTCACGATTTACGATTCACGATTTACGTTTTTTCGTAACGGCACGCGCTTTGCCCTTTGTGGCTTGGCAGCAATTTTCAGGACGCGAAATCGTACACAGGCCGGGACGCGGCGTTTGATTCGCAACGTTCGTGTGGAAGCGTGTGTGCGGCGAAGGCGAAAGCGTCAGCGTCACACTTCAAGCGGGGACTGCCGATTTAACTCTCCTAATCAAGCGGGCAGGTTAGTTGCATATATTCGCGGGCTTACGAAAGTAGTCCGTTCTAAAGACGAAAGGGACACATAGATGGACGACAACAGAAAAGATAGTATCGGCGAAGAAGTTTCGGCCTTCGGCGAACGCACCAAAGGCAACATCAAAGAAGCGACGGGCACTGTGACAGGCGACAGTTCGTTGCGCGCCGAGGGCGCGACAGAGAGCGCTTCGGGCGCGGCTCGCCAGCGTTCCAACCGCATGGTGACGGGTCTGTTCCGCGACCGCGACAGCGCCGAGCGCGCCTATGGTTCGCTCTCGACGCGCGGCTACGGCAAAGACGACGTGAACCTCTTGATGTCTGACGAGACGCGCAAGAAGCACTTCTCATCCGACGACGCGGCCGACACAGACCTCGGCAGCAAAGCCCTCGAAGGCTTGGGCGCGGGCGCGGCCATCGGCGGCACGACAGGCGCGGTGCTCGCGGCGATTGCGGCCATCGGCACGTCGGTCGTCTTGCCCGGCATCGGGCTGGTGGTGGCCGGGCCTCTGGCGGCGGCGCTGGCCGGCGCGGGCGCGGGCGGCGCGACGGGCGGCCTGATCGGCGCGCTCATCGGTTCGGGCATCCCCGAAGACCGCGCCAAAGTCTATGACGAAGGCGTGCGCAGCGGCGGCATCGTGATGGGCGTCAACGCCCGTTCGGACGAAGACGCCGAATACTTCGAGAACGAGTTCCGCACGCATCGCGGCGAGAACGTCTACCGATAAAAAGCGGTCAATGGTAAACGGTCAATGGTGAATGGAAGAAGATGGCTTCTGCTCCATTCACCATTTTCCATTTACTATTTACCATTCACCGCTTTTACTTCCGATAAATTTTATGGTCGCTATTGACGCGCCCCCGCGTTCAGTGTTAGTTAAGGGTTGAGATGACAACTTTACAGAAAGCGTGTCAGTCCGCCACCTTTCCTGCGAATTAACTGGCACGACAGCTCACATATTTCCTCGTTCTCCTAATTCTTCGGCCATAGAGGTTACGATCCATGTTTCACATCCCCCACAGGCGCGACCGTGTCGCTATGTTTTCTCGTCTTTGGAGTCGAGGCGGGCGCACAGCCTCGAGCCTCTTCGTCACCTGGTTTTTACTGCTCGGCATCGTCGCGCCCACAGGGGTCACCGTCCGGCTCGCTCATGCGCAGGACACGGTGACGGGAGCGTTCGAAGGCACGGTCTCCAACAGTCAGACCGGCGCAGTCATTCCCGGCGCAAGCGTCCAGATCATCAATCAACAGACCGGACAGGTGATCCCCAAAACATCAGACGCGCGCGGCCGCTTCTATCAGGGACTGCTCAGTCCGGGCATCTACACCATCCGCGTCTCGGCCACAGGTTACGTCACACGCGAAGTGCGCCAGCGTCTCTTCATCACACGCACGGGCGAGGTCGTGCCCGTCCCCGTCGCACTCGACCCTGCGCCTGCGGTCGCACCTACTTCACCAACACCGACCCCGCTGCCGCAGACGGAAGTGGACACGGACGTGCGCGCACGCACCAATGCCTCTGATGCGAGACAGGGCGGAGCATTCACAGAAGAAGAAGTCTCGACACTGCCGCTCGGTTCATCCACATTCACGCGCACCTTCGACGAACTCACGTTGTTGTTACCGGGTGTTGCACCACCGCCGCAGACTCTTGGCAGTGTGGCAGGCCCCGGCGTCGGCGCAGGCGTGGGCAGTGCGGGACAGTTCTCCGTCAACGGGTTGCGTTCACGTGCCAACAACTTCACCGTTGATGGTTCGGACAACAACGACGAAGACATCGGCGTCAGAAGGCAAGGGTTCGTCTCGCTCGTGCCGCAGCCGATAGAATCGATCAGGGAGTATCAGGCGATCACACTGCTCGCACCGGCGCAGTTTGGGAGGAACATCGGG
>DASZCS010000091.1:0-13351 GCA_035942855.1 Pyrinomonadaceae bacterium
CGTGTGACGCGCGTGGTGTCTTGTTTTTCTTAGACGAATCAAACGAAGATCATCTTCACGGCGGCGACGACGAGCACGAGTGCGAGCAGGCGTCGGATATGGACGCTCGCCAGGCGACGGCTGCCGAACTCCGAACCGACGAGGCCGCCGACGACAGCCGCGAGCGCAAGATAGGGAAGCGCCGCCGGGAGCGCCTGCAAGTTCGTCAAGTTTCCCAACAACCCCGCGATTGAGTTGACGAGAATGAAAGCGGCGGACACACCCGCCGTGCGCCGCGTGTCAGCCCACTTCAAGAGCAGCAACAGCGGACTCAAAAAAATTCCACCGCCCACCCCGGTCAATCCGGACAACAACCCGATGAGTCCGCCGAGCAGCATCGCCGGAACGAGCGGCGGCGCGTCAGTCGCCTGTGCACGCGCGTCGTCCGTCGTGCGCGTGAAGCGAAAGAGACGAAAGGCCGCGTAGAGCAGCGTCAGCCCGACGATCTGTTTGTAGACAGTTGTAGGTAGAGTGAGCGCGCCGCCGATGAAGGCCATCGGGATGGAGGCGACGGCGAAAGGCCAGAAGAGACGCCAGCGAAAACAGTCCGCGCGCCCAAAGCGAAAGGTGGCGATTGAAGCGACGAGAATGTTGAGACAGAGCGCGGTCGGTTTCATCTGCGCGGGCGCGAGGCCGAAGAGAGCCATCGCGGCCAGATAGCCGGACGCGCCTCCGTGGCCGACCGAAGAATAGAGCGCGGCGGCGGCGAGGACAAGCAGCGAAAGTAGAATAACGTCGGTCGCGGACATGCTTCAAAAGTTTAAGTGGCCGCGACGGGTTCGCCCGAGAGTTTGAGATGCGTGACGCGGTTCTTGCCGCCGTTTTTGACTTCGTACATCGCATCGTCGGCCAGTTTCAACATGATATCGACGGTGCGCGGCGGCGTCGTCCAAGTCACCACGCCGATGCTGAACGTGATCGGCCAGCCGTATTCGCGCATCGCCTTCATGATGTTTTGATGGATACGCGCGACGACTGTTTGCGCCGCCTCTTCGTCCGTCTCCGGCATCAGGATGACGAACTCGTCGCCGCCGAGCCGTGCCACCACGTCGATCTCGCGGATGTTGTTTTTGATCGTCTGCGTCACGCTCCTGAGCACCGTGTCGCCGATGCTGTGACCGTAGTTGTCGTTGATGAGTTTGAAATTGTCCACGTCCATGTAGGCGACGGTGAAGGGATGCCGATGACGCCGCGCGCGGTTGATCTCCTGCTGCGAGGCTTCAAAGAATGAGCGACGGTTGATGACGCCGGTGAGATCGTCCGTGCGCGCTAGTTCGCGCTCATGGTCGTGCGAGCGGCGCAGGGCTGAGACGAAGTAAGTGACGAAGAGAAAGGCTGCGAGTTGCGCGAAGACGTTGAAGTAGGGGATGAGGGGGCGCTCGTCGAAGTGGCCTGTGATCTGTTCGGTGAAAAAATAGCTGGCCGCACTGGCGACGGAGACTAAGACGGCCGCGCGCCGCCCGACCAGCCACGCGACGAGCGAGATGGGCAGCAGGTAGAAGATGTAGAAGGCGATGTCCGGCCCGATCAGGTAGTTGATGACGCTTTGCAGGGCGACGAGGAGGAGACCGAGAATGATCAGGAATGGACGCGAACGCTGGCCGAGACGTTCCAAGATCGTCATAAAAACATTTTCTCCGAGCGGTCTGGGGGTAAACGCTGAGAGCACGTTCTGGAGCTACGCGCCAGAGTTTAACCTTTTGCTTCGATGTACGCATCATGTTTTTGGGTTGTCGAACGCCTCAGAGCGCACGCCCGCCCGGATTCGAAATTTGAAATTTCAGAGCATCCGCTGCTTTCTCCGTGCATCGAACCTTAACGGCGCTTGCGAATGATTCCGTGCGCCCGCGCGGGCGTGTTAGACTTTTCGCGCCTAAATCTTGCGGCCGTCGCTCGTCGTCGCTGTTATCGCCTGGCGCGTGCCGGTTGGCGCGACAAGTTTCCCGAAGAGTCGTCTGTCCTTAAAGCCTTCTGCAATGAAAACCTGCCCACAATGCGGAACGAGTTACGAGAGCGCCGTGACGTTCTGCTCGCGCGACGGCGAGGTATTGGAAGAGACCGAGGCGGGCGAAGAGATGGTCGGGCGCATCCTCGACGGGCAATACGAGATCGAAGCTTTCATCGCGCGCGGCGGCATGGGCACGCTCTATCGCGCGCGTCACATCCTTCTGGGCGACCGCGTGGCGATCAAGACGCTCAAGCCCGAGATGCGCAACAACACCGAATGGCTGCGTCGCTTCCAACGCGAAGGCCGCGCCGCGCGTCGCTTTCGTCATCCGAACGCAGTCACGGTCTACGACCTGCGCACGGGCGCGGACGGCCTCACCTACATGGTGATGGAATACGTCGAAGGCCACTCGCTCGACAAGGAGTTGAAGCAGCGCGGGCGTCTCACGCCAATTGAGGCGTGGCGGATTCTCGAACCCATCGTCGGCGCGCTCGAAGCGGCGCACGCGCAGGGCGTCGTCCATCGCGATCTCAAACCTGAGAACGTGATGATCAGTCGCACGGCCGCGGGCGAACTACATGTAAAACTCCTTGACCTCGGAATCGCCAAACTGCGCGACGTGGCCGAAACGCACGTCGGCGAGGGCGGCGCGGCCTTGACGATGGCCGGGCAGATTCTCGGCACGCCTTATTACATGTCGCCCGAACAGTGGGGCGAGCCTACGCGCGACGGCAATGCGGAGATCGACGGACGCGCTGACATCTACAGCCTCGGCGTCATCCTCTACGAACTCACGACGGGCGCGAAACCCTACGTCGGCTACACGCTCGGCGAACTCAGACAGGGGCACGTGAGCCGTCGGATGCCTCTGCTGCACACGGTCGTCGAAGGCGTGCCGGAGGCGTTCGCGCGCGCGGTCGAACGTGCTATGCGGAAGGATCGCGCGGAACGCCCGGCGACGGCGGGCGAGTTTGCTGCGGAGGTGCGCGCCGCGCTCGGCCTCGCGTCGGGAATTTACGAAGGTCTCGCATCGGGGATTCACACGCCGCCGGAGACGACCCGCACTGATCTTAACCGGCCGGATGCGGGCGTAGTCGTCCCCGACTTTGAATCGTCGCAGACGGTCATACGCGGAGACGCCGATCCTCCGGCCACGCCGACGAGCGCGCCGCACGCCGGTCTGGAAACCACGCCGCAAGTTCCCGCGCCGCAAGGTGCGGCCACCGTCGTGATGGAACAGACGGGTGCACACACATCAGGCGCGGCAACGTCAGGTGCAGCCGTCTCGACTTCGACGCCGAAGATCACTCCGCTCGTGTCGCAGACGAACGTGCCCGGCGTGGCGGCGCAGAAGCGTTCGTCTGCGAAGTTCGTCGTGGCGGGCGTGCTCGTGTTGTTGCTGGTCGTGGGCTTGGCCGCGGGCGGTTGGTTCGCCTGGAGTAAGTTAAGAAGCACTGGCGACGTCGAAGAGAGAGGCGCGGTGAAAACGGACGGCGCGGGCGCTTCGGCTCCCGCGCGGTTCGAGTTGATGAACTACTGGGTCGAAGCCTTCGACGAGACGGAGCAGGGCGAGGGGCGACGCGTAGCTTCAAGCGTGTTGTCTCTGCCGTCGGGGCAGCAGTTCAAGTTTCACTTCGTCGTGCGCGAGCGCGGCTATCTCTACATCGTCGGCCCCGGCGTGGGCAATGCGCCGACGACCTTTTTGACCGCACGCCCGGCGGGCATCATGAAGACGAACCTCGCGCCCGCAGGTGCGGATTTCACTTTCCCTTACGGCGAGGGTCAGGTGCTCGAACTGGACAAAAATCCGGGGACGGAAGAGTACGTCGTCATCTTTTCGCGGACGCCTTTGCTCGCGCCCGCGTTCCTCGCCACGGAGGCGGGGCACGAACTGACGCCCGCCGAATTGAAAGAACTGGAAGATCTGCGCGCACGCGCCAAAACCGCGCTCCCCTCGGCGGACGTAAAAGATTCGGGCACGAGTGTCGGCGGCGCGACGGGAGCCCCTGCGGTGACGGTCGCCGTCGAATCGCGCGGCGTGCCTGCGGAGCCGGTCGTCTTCGACATACGGATCGAACATCATTAGGCAAGTCCTCAGTTGAACCCCGCGCGCCTCGGCTTTGGCTGCGAAAGGAGTGATTACAAAAATGCGTTACAAACTTTTCTCACCGCTTCTCTTCGTCGCGCTCGTCTTCGTCGTCGCGGTACGCGCGCAGGATGCGCAGCAGCCGCAACAGCCACCGCCGCAGGATGAAGAGGTCTTGACGCGCGGCGCGTTTATCACGACGCGGCCGAAGAACAAAGAGGGAGCGAAAGCGAGCGCCGGAGCGGGCGCGGCCGTCACTGCGCCGGGGACGGCTAACGCCCCGGCCGTGGCCGCGAACACTCCGCCGAAGAACGCGAAAAAGAACGTGTCGAAACCGTCGTCTAGATCGGGCGGGAAGAAGAACGCGGGCAAGAGCGCAGCGAGCGCGAAAGATGAAACGGCCGCTGTTAAAACGTCCACTGTCGGTACTACGAGCGGGGCGGGAGAAGCAGCCACGACTACCGCGGGTGCGACAACCAAGCCGCACCCCATCGGACTCGGTTACACCTTCTTTACGCTCGGCGACAACGGGCTGGCCGTGCGCACCGATTCGTCGCGCCAGTTTCGCACGGGCGAGGCCATACGCATCGCGCTCGAAACCAACACCGACGGCTACCTCTACATCTTCCACACGGAGAACGACGGCGAGCCGCAGATGATCTTCCCCGACACGCGCCTCAATGGCGGCGACAATTTCGTGCGCGCACACGTCCCTTACGAAATCCCTTCGAGCGAAGAGGAGAGTGAAGAGATGCGCTGGTTCGTCTTCAAAGACCCGCCCGCCGCCGAACGCCTCTACATCGTGCTCGCGCGACAGCCGCTCGCGGGCGTGCCCGCGGGCGCGGCGCTCGCCAACTATTGCTTCGAAGCGCAGAACGTTTGCCCTTGGCGTCCCGCCCCGGCAGTGTGGACGCAACTCAAAGCGACGCAGGAGCGCGAGCAGGTGGCCGTCAGTAAAGTCAGAGATCAGGGGCGCGCGCAGACTGCGGACGAGCGCGAAGCGACCACGCGCGGCCTCGGTTTGGCGGCGGGCGCACCGACGCCCTCGGTCATACGCATGACCGCCTCGCCCGATGCCAAGATGCTCGTCACGGCCATCGACCTGATTCATAAGTAAAGCAATCAGATCGTCATTCATAAGTTAAGCACGGAGATCGACATGAAACCCCGAACTGTTATTTCGACGTTCCTACTCGCCTGCGCGCTCGTCTGTGCGCCGCTCAATTTCGTCATGCCTCCTGCGCTCGCACGCACCGCGACGACGCAGGGGGAGCAGGCGGGCGCGGGAGGCACGGATGCGCTCAGGCAGGGACGCAAGTTGTTGAAGCAGGGCAGGGCGGATCAGGCGCTCCCGCTGTTGGAATCCGCGCTCAGGAGTTTTACTGCGGCGGGCGCGGTGCGCGGACAGGCCGCCACGCACGACGCGCTCGGCGACCTCTATTCGCGGCAGGGACAACATCGCACGGCGCTCGCCAATTACCAGAAGGCGCACGAACTGTTTCAAGCGGCGGGTAGCAAGCCGGGGTCTCTGCTCGTCAAGCGCGTCGTGGGCATCGGCGACGAAGAGTTTAATGCCAACTTGATGCTCGCCAAGATCGGCGAGGCGCACTATCGCGCGGGCAACGTCTCGGAGTCGGGCACGGCCTACGCGCAGATGCGCGTGACGAAGCCTGACACTGGCCCGCTCAACGTGGCGAAAAAAGGCGGCGGTTTGTTCGGCGGCCTGAGCGGTCTGGGACGCAGCGTCGCGCGCGGCGACGTGTCAGTCTCCACGGGCACGAGCGCCATCGGCACGATCAGTCAGGTGCAACAGACTTTCGAACTCTATCGCCAGAGCATCCTCTACGCGACCTACGAACTCGGACTCGGGCGCGTCAACTATTTCAACGACGAATTCGCAGACGCGCGCAAGCACTTTGCGAACGCGCTCGAAGCGACGAGCGGCAACGTCCCACTCATCGGCAAGATCGGGCAGATGCGTCGCTTCCGCGTGGCGGCCAACACGAGCCTCGGCGACGTGGCCTTGCGTCAGGGCAACACGAAAGACGCGCTCAAGTTCTACACAGACGCGGCCAAAGGCGCGCAGGCCGACAAGCGCCTTGACCTGCAATGGCCTGCGCAACGCGGCATCGGCAAGGCGAATTTGTTGCTCGCAGCGCAAGCGACCGAGCCGTCGAAGAAGGCGAAGGCTTTGCAGGACGCCTTCATCTCTTACCGCGCCGCTTTGCAAACCATCGAGACGATCCGTCAAGGGTCGCTCCGCGCGGACGAAGCGCGCACGACTTTTCTCGCCACCACCCGCGAAGTCTTCGACGAGGCTTCGAGCGCGATGGCCGCCGCCGCACTGAACGCGGCCACGGACAAAAACGCTCCGCTCGCGGGCGACGCGCTCGCGCTTGCCTCCGAAGCGTTTCGCATCGTCGAACAGGGACGCGCGCGTTCGCTCCTCGACATGCTGAGCGAGACGGGCACGACCATCACGGCGGGCGTCCCCGCCGAACTGCTTGAGCGCAAGCGCGCGAACCTCGAACGCCAGCAGGAACTCGCGCAGCAGGTTTCGGGCGTCAGCCTGACGGGCGAGCCGCCGCAAGAGGGCATCGAGAAGATCGAAGAACAACTCGACGCGCTCTCGGTCGAATACGACAGTCTGGAAAATCAGATCAGGGCGGCCAGCCCGCGCTACGGCACACTTACCGCCGCGCAACCCTTGACGGTCGCAGAAGTGCAGCAGAAGGTTCTGGACGCCGACACGGTCTTGCTCGAATACAGTCTCGGCCGGGAGCAGTCGTATTTGTGGGTGATCACACCGGGCGGCCTCGCGCTCAGGCAGTTGCCGCCGCGCGACAAACTCGACGCGCTGTCGATGGCCTTGCGCGATAAGGTCGTGCCGCAGAGTTTGCGCCGCGCTTTGCTCGACGCCGGGGCACAGACGCGCGGCCTGATGGAAGAACGCGGCCTCGCCCTGTCCAACAACGCGACGACGGCCAATGTCGCAGCCTTCGCCGAATCTTCCCACGCGCTTTACCAGAACACGGTCGCGCCCGCCGCGCAGTTTACGACGGGCAAACGCCTGCTCGTCGTCGCCGACGGTGCGCTCAACTACGTCCCGTTCGAATCGCTCGTCACGGCCGTGGGCGGCGGGGGCGACTATTCCACACTGCCCTATCTCGTCCGCACGAATGAAATCACTTACGCGCCTTCGGCCTCGGTCGTCGCCGCCATCAGGCAACAGGCGGCGGGCGCTGTAGCAGCGTCGGCGGCCAACTCGCGCGGCCTGCTCGTCGTCGCCGATCCGATCTTCGACGCGTCCGACCCGCGCGCGAAAATTTTGCAGGGCGCGGGTGCGGTCGCGTCCGGCGCGCAGACGGGCGAACTGCTCGCCGTGGGCAGCGCGGTCGCGGATTTGACCGGCGCGTCCGGCACGACGACCGCGAGCACACCGAGCATCAGGCTCGCGCGCCTGAACGGCACACGCGCGGAGGCGCAGCAGATCGCCACCTTCGCGCGCACGTCCGGCCTCGCGCCCGACATCTGGCTCGACCTCGACGCCAGCGAAGCGAAAGTGAAGACGGCGGACGTGACCAAGTACCGCATCCTGCACGTCGCCACGCACGGCCTGCTGAACACGGAGCGGCCGCAGTTTACGGGCGTCGTCCTCTCGCTCGTCGGCAACCGCGACGGCGACGGCTTCCTGCGCACGGACGAAATCTTCAACCTGCGGCTCGGCTCTCCGCTCGTGATGTTGTCGGCCTGCGAGACTGGACTTGGCAAAGAGCGACGCGGCGAAGGCGTCATCGGTCTCACGCGCGCTTTCATGTACGCGGGCGCGCCGACTGTGGGCGTCAGCCTGTGGTCTGTCTCCGACAAATCGACGGCGGATTTGATGACCGACTTTTACAAGCGCCTGCTGACGAAGCAAGCGCCCACGCCGCCCTCCGCCATGCGCGCCGCGCAGTTGGCGATGATCGAGGGCAAGAAATTCAGCGCGCCGTTTTACTGGGCACCCTTCGTCCTCGTCGGCGATTGGCGATAGACGGCGACAGCAAAGTTGTAAGAGCGCGCGAGCGGCGACAGTAAGTAGTCTGTAGGCTATTTACTGTCGCCGCTCGCGCTCTGTCTGTGTCTATCGTTCGGCGTCGCCGTTTGTTCGGCGCGCGTGGGTGCGTTAATATCAGGCGCGTTCCCCTTTGGAGAAAATCGAATCGACTTTATGTGGAAAAAGGTGCGCCAAATTCTGCGTGGCGGAGGCTATCTGCAAATGCCGGAGACTTCGGACAAACAAACGAACTTCGCTCCCGTGACTGACGCCGGGGCGCTCGACGAACTCGTGGCGCGCTCGCACGAAGCGCCCGTCGTCCTCTTCAAACACAGCACGACCTGTCCCATCAGCGCACGCGCGCATCAACAGATGCAGCGCGTGCCCGCGGACGTGGCCGAACAAATTTCGCTCGTCGTCGTCCAGCGCGCACGCGAACTCTCGCGCCGCGTGGCCGACGAAACCGGCATCCGGCACGAATCGCCGCAGGCCATCATCCTGCGCAACGGTCAGGCCGTCTGGTCGGCCTCTCACTTCGACATCACGGCCGAAGCCGTCGCAGCAGCCGTGCGGGAGAATCAATAAAGTGACAAGTGACGAGTGACGAGTTGAAGACAGAGAACTTGTTCCTCGCTCGCCACTTGTCACTTGTCACTGCTTTCTTATGAATGGGATGACGCGAAGATTGGGGCCTGCGATTGAGCCGCACGAGATTGTACAGGAGGGCGGCGCGGGCTTGCGCGTAAAGTGGGGCGACGGGCGCGTGTGTGGCTACGGCGCGGCGGCTCTCAGACGCGTCTGCCCGTGCGCGCATTGCGTCAACGAGATGACCGGACAGCGGATGCTCGATCCGGCGACCATTCCTGACGACCTCGTTATCGAGCGCGTCGAGATCGTCGGCCGCTACGCGCTCACCTTCCGTTGGAGCGACGGCCACCAGACAGGCATCTACAGCTTTCGTCTCCTCCGCGAATTGTGCGAACAGGAAGAAGGGCGGTGAACGATAAATGGCGAATGGTAAATAGAGGAAAGCCTTTTTCACCATTTACCATTCACCGTTCACCATTCACCAGCTATGACTGAACAAAAGAAAATTCTGGTGGCGGAAGACGACGAGGTGGCGCGTCAGTTGATGTGCATGACGCTGGAGCGGCAGGGCTTCGAAGTGTTGACGGCGGAGGACGGCTTGAAGGCTTACGAACTCGCCTTGAGCCTGCGCCCCGATCTGATCATCACGGACGTTTCTATGCCGGGCGCGGACGGCACACACCTCGTTCGCCGCGTGCGCGACACAAGCGAGATCGCGGAGACGCCCATCGTCGTCACAACCGGCTTCGGCACAGGGAGCGCCACTTTCACGCTCGCCGTGGGCGCGGACGCCTACGAGCCGAAGCCCGTCAATCCTGTGAGCCTGTTGGAGACGGTGCGGCGTTTGTTGTCGGAAGCGAGCGCAGATGGAGAAGTGGTGGACGGCTAAGCGGCAACGGAAGATTCTTGAAGAACAGAGGGGCGCTTTAAAGATGCAGGAAGCTATCGGTTGGATCAGTTCGTTGATACTCGTGCTGACGATCGGCAAACAGGTTTTCAAACAGTGGAAGGAAGGGTCGAGCGAAAACGTCTCGAAGTGGTTATTTATAGGACAATTGGCCGCGTCCGTCGGCTTCACCATTTATAGTTGGCTCGTCGGCAACTGGGTCTTCGTCGTCACGAACGCCATCATGCTCTTGAACGCGCTCGCAGGCCTTTTCATAGTCCTGCATCACCGCCGACGCGAACGCCGCCAGCAAGGGGCGAAGCCTGCGGGCAAACCTCTGCGCGCAGCCTGAAGATTGGGCGCACCTGAGCGCGTCGCGGCACACTTGAGTTAGCTTTGCGGTTAGCGTTATTTTTAACTTATGAACGAGAGAGATTTTTTCAACGAACAACAGGAAGCCAAGCGCGCCACTTACAGTTGCCCGCATTGCCGCGAGCGCGCCGATTACGAGGTGCGCTGGCTGCGGCGCACGAAGAAGAAGGAGTTGCCGCGCGGCGCGAGCGAACAGGATCGAGCGCGCTTTCGCAATTCGCGCGATTACATGGTGCGTATCGACGACATGCTCGACTGCCCGCGTTGCCGCCGCCGTTTCGACATCCCGAACGCGCAGTCGGTCGTCTTCATCTAAACCCTCTGGAGGAGAGAAGAAAATGGAAGAGTTGATCAAGCAAGTGACCGAACGAACCGGCATCACCGAGACACAGGCGCGCACGGCCATCGAGACTGTGATGGGCTACATGCGCGACAAACTGCCCGCCTCCGCTTCCGGCTTAATTGACGGCGCGCTCGGCAGCGGCGCGAACGTCGCGGGCGGCGTGGCCGACACCGCGCAGAACGTGCTCGGCGGCATCGGCGGCATGTTCGGCAAGAAAGACTAGAGGGGCTGCGAGGCGTCCGCCGGGCACGAGCGCAAAGCGAGTCGCTAACAGCGCGCGTCAGCCCGTCTCGCCGACGCAAAAGTTCAACGTCGCGTGAGGAGGCGAAGGGAGTTCTACCTTTCGCTTTCTCGCGCGACGTTTATTTTTACCTTCGCGCGGCGTTTATGTTGATAGCGGACGGGGAACGGCTGGCAGACAGGCAGGGGCGAGGCGTGTGTTTGAAAGCGTATCAGAAAAAGGCGCAGATGGTGTGAGAGTGAACGATTGAGAAACTATCCGGTGCACGGCCGCTTTCATTGTCGAATTGTCACGCCGAAGTCGCGCCTTTGTAAAGCGCATTTGAAACGCTGAGAAAATGCGCTTGCGATTCATATGCGCTGTGGCTGTGCGGGCCGAAGGATCGCGCTTTGAACTTGTGGCCTTCGATTTGCTGTATCTGTGCGCGTGTTCCGTAGATGCCGCACAGGCGTGAAGTTATTGGAACTTTTCCGGCACTTCAAACGTCTATAGTGAAGCACAGAAAATAACGACAAGGCGGGTATAAGGCAATCATGACGACCAATAAATCCATCAAGATCATCAAACGTGGGGAACGCGCCGCGCAAAGTATTGCCGCTGCCGAAACCACAAACAACGAAGCGAAGAAGTCAACGCACGAAGCCGCGCGCGAGGTGGTGGCGACGGTGACCGAATGGGTCAACGAGTTCCAGCAGAAGCGCCGCACCGAAACTTCGCAGGCCTTGAAAACTCTCTTCGGCGACAGCGCGCCGCAGCCGAGCAAGGCGTAACTTTCCGACAGATGTAAGCGTTAGCTTGCGCCCGACCTTCTCCTCACAGAGACGGTCGGGCGCAAACTTTTTTCCGCGCCCCTGCACGGCGGCAACAACCCGAACCTCTCCGTCGCCAAAAGAACGAACGACGCCCATCAGGCAACTATTGACACCGAGATGCGTGCGCGCGTAGCATCGCGCCATCCCCGGAAAAGAGGCTTACCAAACCTTATGTCATCGAACGCCAAGAAGCCGTCGAAGAAGCAAGGCGAGCGTCCTCTGAGCGTCGCGCCCGCCAGCCAGCGCACGCCCCAGACCTCACACGGCCACCCGCTCACGCGCGCCAAACCGGAGGAACGCGCACACCCGGCCGAGCGCAAAGTCAAACACAAACGGCGCGCGGGCGACGACGGGTGAAAAATGATTGTCTGTGGTCAGTTATCCGTTGTTCTCTGAGCGTCGCAGTTGAAGAACTTCGCCCTTCGTCCGTCCCTCAACGGACATGCGCGAGCGGCGACGAACGACTGCCAAAGGGCGACTGACAACGCTCAACTAACAACAGGCAACCGACGTTTTCTGCCGGTAAAAATTTTGCTTTTCAATCTTGCCGGTTCGTGCTTAATATAGCGCGCTCGTAGATTTTCCGTGCTTTTGCCGCCGCGCACAGGCGCGCACGCTCCCGCTCGGCGTGCCGCGAAATTTTCCGCGCGGCTTCAGTCATACACTTTTTTGAGGAGGCTAGTTTAATGACTTACGTTGTGTGCGAACCCTGCTTCGGCTGCCGCTATACGGACTGCGCGCTCGTCTGTCCCGTAGAGGCTTTTCACCTCGACGACGAGATGGCCGCGCTCGTGATCAATCCAGAGACCTGTATTGATTGCGACGCGTGCGTGCCCGAATGTCCCGTCGAGGCCATCTTCGCCGAAGACAAAGTGCCGGAGGAATGGGCGCACTATACAGAGATCAACGCCGAGCGTTCGCTCCGAGCCGGTTTGCCTATTCAGAGCGAAAAACTCGACCCGCTATGCTGACAGCCCGGCAGGGGCACAACGGCAGCGACCCGCGTTGCTACGGAAAGACAGCGGCGATGGGCGCTTTAGGCAGTCAAAGACGGCGCGCAAGTCTCTCAAATACGCGGAGGGGCTTGCGCTTCGTTATATACGGGGCGCGCGGCCAACAGCAGGCCGCAAGGCTTGAGCGACTGAGAAAAGGCGCGGAACGTTCGTCTCGGTTTGAGTGAATGAGAAAAAGTGCGAAACGTCTGTTGGGCGGTATTGCGCTGGCATTGGGCGGCGTCGGGGCGTTGGCGCTCGTCAGAGGACGCATGAGGCGCACGGGGCGCGAGTCGAAAGACCGCGACGCCGGGCGCGCGCTCGACCGCTGGGCGCGTCCCGGCATGAGCGTCACGTTTCGCGCCGAGTTGATGCCGGGACGCGGGCGGGCGGAGCGCACGTTTCGCGTCGCGGAGTTGTTGCCGAGCAGGCGCATCAGGCTGGAAGGCGCGGCGGGCGAGCATACGGAAAACGAATTCGAGGGTGCGCGCTGAGCGTCAGAAGATGGGCGGCGCGTCAACGCGCGTCGAGGCGGGGAGGTTTAAGGCGAAGGTGTCACAGGAGCGAATCGAGACGTTTAAGGCGATGGTCGCCGCCGAGCCGAATCAGGAGATGGTCTGGTACGGGCTGGCGAACGAGTATCTGAAATTGGAGCGTTGGGCAGAGGCTGCGGAAGCCTTGCGGCAAGTCTTGAAGTTGAACGGAGACTTTACGGCCGCCTACCAGATGCTCGGCACGGCTCTCGTGAATCAGGGGCGGCGCGAAGAGGCGCGGCGCGCGTGGATGGACGGCATCGAAGCGGCCAACCGCACGGGTGCTTGGAAGGCACGGCAGCACATGGAAGGATTGATGGCGAACTCGCAGGCGACTGAGGCGGGCGGGGAATTCTGCGAGTGATTAACTGACGAAGGCGAACACTGAGAGCCGACGGGCAAGCAACAATATGTATCAGCCGCGCGAGCGGCGACAGTTAATAGCCCCGTGCGTCAGCGCGGGGCTATTAACTGT
>DASZCS010000092.1:0-41797 GCA_035942855.1 Pyrinomonadaceae bacterium
GGGGCGGCCTTTCCTCCGTTCCGCTTTCAGTTACAACGTAAATGAATAATGCTTTGTTGGCGCGGCCTAACGCTTGATGAGGTTGATTGTGCCGCGACAGTTGGGTGCGCCGCACGCGCAGCGTTTGTCGTCCGAGTGATAGGATTCGACGTAGTCGAGCGTGATCTCTTCGCCGGGTTGGATGTCGCGCAGGGCGAAGAAGATGATGTGGCCGTGCATGATGCGCACGAAGCTGTTGGGCTGGCACGAGTGGTTGACGAACTGCGAGGCGTTGCCGCCCGCGCTGCTGTCGATGCCCCAGTAAGGGTCTATGGCGCAGATGTGCAAACGCTCCTTGCCCCGCATCCGCCGCGCCGCCTCCACGCGCGACACGCGCTCGCCCGTGAGTTCCGCGATCTTGCGCCCCTTACGAAACGCCACCGTGGCGAAACAACCCATCCCGTCGATCTTCGACCTGCGCGCCTCGATCCCCTCGGCCGGTTCGATCTTTCTCGTCGGTCGGGCTTCCCGCCCGTCGCCCCGTCTCGTCTGTTTCGTCTTCGTCTTCGCGCTCAATTTACACCCGCCTCCAATTCCGCGCGCAGCTTCTTCGTCAGCTTCGCCCAGACCATCTCGTACGACTCGCGGATCAAACGCTCCGTCTCCTCTTCTTCGAGCGCGTCCAGACGATGCAGCGTCACCCAATGATTGCGCGCCATGTAGGCCGCGGGCGTGATGCCTTCGTGCTCGACAAGTTCCGCAAACTTTTCCGGCGTACACTTGAACGACACGCGCGTCGGCGTCACGTCCAGACTCGCCACCGCGAACATCTTGCCCCCGACGCGAAACAACAGATCATTGTCCCACTGCACGCCCTCGGTCGTGTGCGGCATAGACAGGCAGAAACGGCGCAAGCTTTCGATGTCCATAACTATCTCCCCTCTCTTACTCGAACTGTCTCCTGAACTCCGCGAACTGCTCGCGCAACTCGGCCAACTCCGCACGCACGGCTCTTAACTCTTCCTCCAAACGCGCCACCCTGCCCGCCTCGCCGCGCGGCGCCGAAGTCGCCGTGTCCATCGCCGTGCCCTCCGTCTCCGCCGTCACTTCCACCGCGCCCGAGAGCAGGTGCGCGTAGCGCGACTCCTTCTGTCCCGCCTGTCGCGGTAACTTCACCACGAGCGGCACGTCGCGCATCATTAAATCTTCGAGCGTCGTCTCGACGAATGACAGCGCCGAGAAAGGATACAGGCGCTCCGTGCGCGTGCGTATCTCGCCCACCGTCTGCGCTCCGCGCAGCATCAACACGCACATCACGGCCATCTCCGGCGACTTCAATCCCAATGCCTCGTCCAACACGTGCCTGTACTTTGGTACGCGCCCGTCCGCCGTCGTCACCACCCGCACCAGTTTCCGGTCGCGCAAACTTTCAAGCGCCCATACAACAGTCCGCTCGTCGTAAGACACAACCGGGTCGCGGTTCGACAACTGGTTGCACGCTTGCCTCAATGCGTTCAACGTCAAAGGATAATACTCCGGCGTCGTCACCTGCTTCTCAATCAACGCCCCGACGACGCGCACCTCTTCCGCACTGAAGATCAATTCTTCGCTCAATGTGTCACCTGATGAATTACTGATTCCGAATCATAACTGCAATCGTCTGCTAGGCCAGTCGCCACTTGATGCGTGTGTAGGCGATGCGGAAGCCGTGGCGCTCGGCGTTGCGTTGCGAGGTGCTGCCCGGTTGTGCGCACATCATGGCGATGTCGCAGCCGTGTTCGGCGGCGAAGCGCAGGCGCGTGCCGAGTAAAGCGAGTTGTGCGCCCTGCCTGCGCCCTTCGGGCACGGTGCTCGCCCCGGCCAGGAGCACCACGCCTTCGTGGATGCCGATGCCGCCCGTGGCGATAGGCACGCCTTCCAGTTCCGCTAGGAAGGCGGACGTTCCCCGGCGCTTCGCGGTGAGTAGAGACAACTCGCGTATCTGGTCTGCATACTCCGTAAACTCGCTCCAGCCGTGCGCCGCCGTGTCCGCCCACAGTTCGTGCTCGTCTTCACCAACCACGCGCACCTTGATCTTCTCGTTTGTCGGCGTGGGCAGGTCATCTCTGTCAAGACTGATCGGGCGATACAACACGTTCGTGAACTCGATGGGCTGATAACCGCGCTCGTTCAACAAGCCCGCCAATTCAGGCGGAGCCATCGGGCTGACTTCGTGAAAGACCGGCGCGCCGCGCTCCTGGAAGAAACTTTCGAGGGCATCCATTTCAGACGCCGTGATCTCTTGAAAGAGGCCGAGGCCGAACGTCTGCGTCAACATTGAAGCTGCGCCGTCGAACATCGCATACGCGCCCGCGATCTCCTTCCACTCCGCATGGCTGTCGGGAAACAGACGCGCACGCGTCTCGACGAACTCGGCATTGGTGTACCCTTCTGTCCGCTCCAGACGCCTCGCCAAATTCAGATCGGAAAAGATGAATCCGCGTTTCTCCTGCTCGTCCATAATTTTCAACTTTATGCTCCTTCTCTTGTAGCCGATACGGATGCCTCTCCGTCGGCGTCCGCTTCCGATTTCTCACTTCGCGCACCGGAAGCGAACAACATAATCTCCGACGCGTCTTCAGACAACTTCAAGCGGCGCTCGAACCTGAGCCCGATCTTTTCCAACACCTTGATCGAGCCGTCGTTCTCGGGGACGGTGATCGCCAGCACGCGCTTCAGGCCGAGCGCGCCGTGCGCGTAATTCAACACGGCCGCAGCCGCCTCCGTTGCGTAACCGCGGCCGCAAAAGCGCGGCAGGAAAGCATAGCCAATGTCAGCGTCGGGCAGCGTGTCGCGCTTCACCAGACCACAGATTCCGGCGGGCGTGCGCTGGCCGGCGTCTTTCAACTCGACGAGCCATAATCCGAACCCGTGCCGCGCGTAGCTCGCAACCGGCCCCTCCGCGATGTATCGCGCCGCATCCGCCAACGTGCGCACGCCCTTGTCGCCGATGTTGCGCACGAACGACGGGTCGTTCAGCAGTTCGAGAATGAACGCGGCGTCGCCCGCGTCGAGGCGGCGCAAATTCAGACGTTCCGTTTCAAGCACGTTCACGAAAGATGTCCCTCTTTTCCTCCGGCGCAGCCGACAGTTTATACAGCTAAGCGTGGGAGCAGCGCATCTAATTCACACGCATTCGAGCGCCACATTATAAACACGATCTCGTCGCCCCTGGCAGGGCGCTTCTGCAACTGTGACTTGCAGTGACGCGATGTTAAAATAGCGAAGCAATGAATCAGGCAATACATCTTACGGGGTTGGACGCGGCCGAGTTGTCTGCGTTCGTCGAATCTTTGGGCGAGCCGGCTTATCGCGGACGCCAGTTGTTCGGCGCACTCTTCAAACGGCGTCTGCGTTCGTTCGAAGAGATGAGCGACCTGCCCAAAAACTTCCGCGCCACGCTCACGGAGCGCGCGACCGCTTCGACCTTGAAGGTTGAATCGCGCTACATCTCGGAAGACGGCACGCGGCGCTATCTGATGAAGACGCATGACAACTTGCCGGTCGAAACCGTCTTCATTCCCGAAGAACGGCGCGACACGATCTGTTTCTCGTCGCAGTCGGGCTGCCCCTTGCAGTGCGATTTCTGCCTGACGGCGAAACTCGGACTCCTGCGCACGCTCACGGCCGGAGAGATCGTCGAGCAGATCGTCGTCGCGCTCAACGACGCGTACGGCGCGGGTGCTAAAACGCCGCGCGGCACGAACCTCGTCGCGATGGGCGCGGGCGAGCCTTTCCTCGCCTTCGACTCTTTGATGAAAGCCCTGCGGATTATGGCCGACCCGGCGGGACTGCACATCGTCCCGAACCGCGTAACCGTCTCGACCGCAGGCATCGCCCCCCGCATACGCGAACTGGCGCACGTGCCCAACCGGCCGCACCTCGCCATCTCGCTCGCCGCGCCCACGGACGAGCAGCGCAACGTCCTGATGCCGATCAACAAAAAGTGGCCGCTCGAAGAGTTGCTTGCGGCGTGCAAGGAGTTCGAGTCGTCTCTGAAGCCGGGCGAGCGTTTCACGTTCGAATACGTGATGCTCGACGGCGTGAACGACTCGGACGAGCACGCGCGCCAGTTGGCGAACCTGCTCAACCGGCATCAACTGCGCGCCAAGGTCAACTTGATCCCGCACAACCCGGCCGACCCTTTGCCCTATCGCCCATCGCCGCCCGAACGCGTCGAGCGTTTTCAGAGCATCCTCGAAGCGAAGGGCGTACACGCCTACGTGCGTCGTCCGCGCGGGCGCGACATCTATGCCGCCTGCGGCCAACTCGCCGCGCGTCGCCCCTTAAACAACCTCAACCCGCAAACCCTGCATCAACTAACGGGTTGAACGCGAGATCACGCTTCAACCGACGAACCGGCCGCCCCCTCGGTCTCTACCGTGAACATAATTGCGCGAACATAATTGAAAGCCGAAATGATCAGAAAAATATTTACCACACGTCTTAAACTGTTTCTCGCCGTCGCCACGGCCACGCTGCTCGTCTCCGTCACGACGCCCGCGCATCGCACTGCGGCGACGACATCGACTAATCCACCCGCGCCGATTGCGACTGCCGTGCAGGGAGCGAACATCGGCGTCAACGGTTTCTTCTCCGCAGACAAAGCGCAGCGCGGGCGCAGCGTCCGTGCGGCCATCGTGCTCGACATCCCGCGCGGCTTTCACGTCAACTCGAACCGCGCTGCCAAGTTCTCCATCCCGACCGTCGTGAAGATCGATGCCCCGAAGGGACTGCGCGTCGGCCCCGTTTCATACCCGCGCGCCGTCGTCCGTCGTCTCAGTTTCTCGAAAGAGGCTCTGTCGCTCTACGAAGGGCGCGCCGTGATGCGCTTCAACGTGAGCGTCCCCGCCAACTACCAGACGGGACTAACCGAACTGCGCGCGCGCGTGACCTACCAAAGCTGCAACGACGAAGTGTGCTTCCCGCCCACCACGCGCGAAGTCAAACTCGGCATCAACGTCGTCGGCGCAAACGAATCCGTCCGTCGCATCAACGGGCAATACTTTTAAAAGGGATGAGGGCGGAGGGATGAGGGATGAAGAAAAGCACTCACACAGTTGAATGCTTTCATTCATCCCTCATCCCTCCGCCCTCATCCCTTCCCTATTACTGCGAGCAGGCGACCGGTGCGGCCGTGGAGTTTTTTGTCGCGGCGGTAGGAGAAGAAGAGATCTTCGCGGCAGATGGTGCAGAGCGGGGCGACGTGGATGCGTGCGGTTGAGACGCCCGCGGCTTCGAGTTGCCGCCGGTTGGCCGTGTGCAGGTCGATGCGTGCGTGCCCTTCGCGCGTAGGGGTGAGAAGTTCTTCGGCGTAAGCGAAGCGTGAGCGGAAAGTTTCGATCACGTCGCCGCCGACTTCGTAGCAGCACTGAAGCGCCGCCGGGCCGAGGCAGGCGCGCACGTCCTCTGCGCGCGTGCCATACTCGGCGCTGAGACGCGCGAGCGCGGCCGTCGCGATTTCGGCCGCAGTGCCGCGCCAGCCCGCGTGGACAGCGGCGCAAGCCTTATTGCGCGCGTCGGCCAAGAGGATTGGCACGCAGTCTGCGGTCTGGACGCCGAGCAGTATGTGCCGAGCGTTTGTCGTCAGCGCATCGCAGCGTTGGTCGTTCGCGTCGAGCGCGCCCGGCGTATCTTCGCAGACGAGGCGCACTTCGCGGCCGTGCACTTGCCAGCAGGTGGCGAGCCGCCAGCGGCCGGGGAAGAGAGAGAGGAAGCGGCGACGGTTTTCGTGGATGTTGGCCGCGTCGTCTTCGTTGAAGCCCGCGAGGTTGAGCGCATCGCGCGGGATGGGACTGCACCCGCCGACGCGCGTGGAGAAGCCGCCTACGAAGCCTTCCGCTTCGAGTTCCGCGCAGGCGAGCAGGCGCACACCATTCTGCACGCGCCAGTGAAAGCCCGCGCGTGCGAGCAGTTCTTCGGAATCGGTCGTGATCATCTCAATCGGCATAGACATCATCGAAGTGGCGCGCGTCAGACAGGTGCTCGAACGCACGCCGCGTTTCGTCGCGCGCGTCTTCACGGACGCTGAGCGCCGCTATTGCGAAAGTCGCGGCGTCGCTTCGGCGCAACACTTCGCCGCGCGCTTCGCCGCGAAAGAGGCGGCGCTGAAAGCGCTCGGCACGGGTTGGAGCGGCGGGCTGGCCTGGCACGATGTCGAAGTAGTCCCGGCAGAGTCGGGCGCTCCCGCAATCGTCTTTCACAAGCTCGCGCGCGAACTCTTCGAACGCACGGGCGCAAACGCCGCACACCTCTCCCTCTCTCACACCAGCGAACACGCCATCGCACAAGTTATCCTCGAACGCCGCGACGCACATTAACTAAGGCAACACGGGAATTGTAACGCAGACTGACGCAAGTTGAAGCCGCCGCGAACAGGGGAACTGATCTTTCCTCCGTGATCTTCCGTGTCCTCTGTGGTGAATATCAGAAAATTAACCACAGAGGACACGGAGGAAGACTTCAAATCAATTTAGCGAGTTGGGAAGCGGCTCATTCGCGGTTGAGTTGCAGGTCGTTGGTGAGACGTGGGCGACCGGCGCGGCTTTGCTCGGTGCGCGTCGTTTGAATCGAAGGCGCGGGGAGGCGGACGGGCGCATCCGTGTCGTCTTGCGCGAAGTGTGTGCGCGGCGCGACGGTGGCGCGCGTCGAATCAAACGGCGGTGCGTTGGTCGTCTGAGCTGCGAGTTGTTGTTGCTGCTCGGCGTCGGTCGCAGCGAGAGATGTGAAGAGAGGCTGATGCGTCAGGCATTCGAAGGTCGGCGCGAGCGCGTGGGTGACGGCGATGCGTTCGCGCGTGGGGCAAGAGGGCGAGGCGAGTTGTCCGGTCAACGGATCGATCTCTACTGTTTCGATATTCGCGGGGCGCAGGAAGGCCGCGCCGCCGAGTTCCGGCCGTAGTTCGAGTGTGCCGCGCATGAATTCTTCCCAGACGGGCAGCGCGCTCTCCGCGCCCGTCAGTCCGAGTTGTTGGTTGTCGTCGAAGCCGACCCAGACGACGCAGACGATTCGCGGTGTGTAGCCCACGAACCAGCCGTCGCGCGACGTGCCGGTCTTGCCCGCGACGGCCGATACTTTCAACATCCCGCGCGCCGCGCGTGCTGTGCCCTCTTCGACCACGTTCGCGAGCATGTCCGTGATCATGTAAGCCGTCGAAGGCTGCACGACCTGCTCGGTGGAAGGAAGAAATTCTTCGAAGAGTTTTACGCCTGTGCCGTCGATGGCGCGCACGACCGCCGAAGGGCGCGTGCGCGTGCCGCCGCCCGCGAACGCCGTGTAGGCCGAAGCGATCTCAAGCGGCGTGGCTTCCGTCGTGCCGAGCGCGAGCGAAGGATAGGCGGGAGATTTCTGTAGCCCGAACACGGCGGCCGTCGCGGCTACTCGTTCTAATCCCGTCTGCATGGCGAGATCAACCGTCACGACGTTCAGAGATTTCGTCAACGCCTCGCGCATCGTCACGTTGCGCATGGAGTAGCCGCCGCCGTAGTTGGCCGGGCGATAGGCCGCGCCGTAGCGGTCGAAAGTGAAGGCGCGCGGCGCGTCTGCAAAAGTTTGGACAGGCGAGATGCCGCGCTCAAGCGCCGCCGCGTAGACAATAGGTTTGAAGACCGAGCCGGGCTGGCGGCGCGCATCCGTGGCGCGATTGAGTTGCGACTCGGCGTAGCTGCGCCCCCCCACCATTGCGAGCACGTGACCCGTCTGCGTGTCGAGCGCGACGAGCGCGGCTTGTGGTCGTCTATCTTTGGACGCGACGGTTCGTTCGAGCCGCGCGAGTTGACGTGCGACGGCTTGTTCAGCCAGTTGTTGCAGGTCGAGGTCGATGGTGGTGTAGACGCGTAAACTCCGTTCGTCCGCGCGTGCATCGTTCGTTCGCAGTTGCGCTTCGACGGCGCGGTTGACGTGATCGACGAAGTAGGGCGCGGAGGCGCGTGCCGAACGGTCGGCGGGTGCGACTTTAACCTCTTCAAGCGAGGCGGCGCGCGCCTCTTCGGCCGTGATCGAGTTGTCGCGCAGCATGGCGGCGAGCACTGCGTCGCGCCGTCGGCGCGCGTCTTCCGGGTGACGGTCGGGCGCATAGCGCGCGGGGCTTTGAATCATTCCGGCGATGGTCGCCGCTTCGCCGAGCGACAGTGCGCCGAGTTCTTTGCCGAAATAGACGCGCGCTGCCTGCTTGACGCCGCGCACGGCGAACGCGCCGCGCTGTCCCAGATAAATTTCGTTGCAGTAGAGCGCGAAGATGTCCTCTTTCGACAGGCGTCGTTCGAGCGCGGCGGCAAGGAGCGCTTCGTCGAACTTGCGTCGGAGCGTGCGCTCCGGCGTGAGATAGGTGTTCTTGACGAGTTGCTGCGTGATGGTCGAGCCGCCCTGGCGTTCGGGCGTGCTGCGGTCGCCGTCGCCGCCCGTCCAACTGAGAAGCGCGCGGCCGATACCTGTTACGTCCAGCCCGTGATGCTCGAAGAAGCGCCGGTCTTCGATGGCGCGGATGGCGTTCGCGACGACGGGCGGAATGTCCGCGTAAGCGAGCGCGTCGCGCGTGCCGTTCTTCTCGGCCGCGTCGTTCGTCAACGCTTCGGGTTCGAGTGTGAACGAGTCGAGCGTTACGCCATCGCCCGTGATCTCGCGTATGCGTCCGCGCCGTTCAAACTCAACGCGCACGACTTCGGGCGTGAAAGTTCCCTGTGTCGTCGTCGCCGCCGCGTCGTGCTCGGCGACGGACGCGCGACGCGGGTTGATCTCGATTGCGCCGTCCGGCGTCAGTCGAAACGCGCCGCTCCACACGTCGCTCGCAGACTGTTCGACGTAACCGGCGCGGCGCAGAGTTTCGACGAGACGTTCGCGCGAAAAATTTTGCCCGGCGCGCAGCACGCGCGGCGCGGCATACAGCCCTGCACGACTCGTCAGGTAGCCCGAAGCGAGCCGCCGGTCAATCGTCTCCGCCGCGCCCCGATAGCAATAGACGAGCGACGCGACGACCGTAACGCACACGACGAACAAGAGCGCACATGCATAACGCAAGCGGCGCGGCCAGTCGCGCGTTATCCCGCCACGGGCATGTCCTCTGCCGCGATGCACCTGCAACAGACGCGACAACCCGTGCGCTTCTCGCCGTTCCGATGTGATCTCAATCGCCATGATAAGGACGTGCCCGCTGCTCACCGACTATGAACAAGTTTTTTAGACACACGTAGCCCCGCGCTTCGGGACTCACGCCCGTGCCGTCAGGTACGCAACTTTGTGATGTGTTGAGTAAACGACTAATCGGCGGCGAATTCTTTGAACGAGTTTTCGGCTGCCGATATGAAGAGAGCGCGTCGTCAGTGATTGACGGACGCGCTCATGGTGTTCGTCGTCGCCGTGCTCTCGGTGCTCTGGTTGCCGCCCGTGTCCGCGTCGGAACCAGCCCAAAGCGAAAGAGCCGCCGTCGAGATGGCGAGCGTGATCATCAACATGATGATGGCGGCCAGTTGTGCGAGATTGTTGCCTAGCTCTTTCATCGTCGGGTTCCCCTCTTCGTAAAATCTCCTGCCACCACTGTTGAGCAATGTTTGTGCCAGCAGCCATGACGCCCCCGGCAACAAAGCGGCTCGCTCGCTTATGCTCTGCTTTGAGAAGACTTTAGAAGTTCGGCTTGGAGCTAACGAAGAGACTGCGCGGGTTCGACGCAAGCGGCGTCCGTCGCTTTTCAGTACGCCGCACGGAGAGACGAGGCGCGTACCTTTGTCTGGAAACGATTCGGAATGGTGAATGGTAAATAGTAAATGGTGAATGGTGAAAAACAGTCTTCATCCATTCACCATTTACCATTCACTATTTACCGTTTCCCTCTCTCAATGGTGTGTGGGCGGTGCAGGAGGCGTTGTATCCACGTCGGATGTTCTTCGACGGGCGGCGTGAGCAGAGATTTTATTTCGGGGAGGGCGGCGCGCGCGGCCTCTTCGCCTGCGGCGATGAGTTCGGCGGCGCGCGTCATCTCGTCCCAACGGATGTGGCCGACCTTCGGGCGGATGACGATGTCTGCGTTGCGCCCCTCGTGCGTGGAGACTGTGCGCTGCACGACCATGATCGACTGGAAGAGGACGCCGATAGCCGACTGCGGCGGCCCCAAAAATTTCGCGCCCTCGAAATTCACGTCCACGGCGATCAGGATGTCGGGGCCGAGCGCGCGTGCGGCCGAGGCAGGCAGATTGGCGACGAGTCCACCATCGACGAGTTGACGCCCCTCTGCGTCGGTCACGGGGACGTACCAGCCGGGCACGGCGCAACTGGCGCGGATGGCGAAAGCGGCGTCGCCCTCTCCGCTCATGATGACGGCCTGCCCTGTGTGCAAGTCAGTAGCGACGGCGGCGAAAGGAATCCGCATCTCTTCAAAGCGCGTGACGGGAAAACGCGCGCGTATGTATTCCTCCATGCGCGCGTTCGACTGCACGCCCAGCCGCGACAAGGTCATGCGCCCGAAGTTGCGCCAACGCATCTCGCGCCCCAGTTGTTCGAGTTCGCCGATGCTCATCCCGGCGGCGAACGCACCGCCGACGAGCGCCCCTGCGGACGTACCCGCCAACACATCCACCGGCACGCCCGCATCCAACAGCACCTTCAACACGCCCACGTGCGCCGCGCCCCGCGCCGCGCCGCCCGACAACGCCAGCCCCACACGCAATCTCTTCGGCTGCTCTGTGCTTTTACGCCACATAGAAAAAGAGGTCAGAGGTTAGAAGTTAGAGGTTAGAGAAGACAGTTCTTGTTTTAACTGACCTCTAACCTCTGACCTCTGACCTCTGCATTATACCTGATTGAGAATGACGATCTCGGCACGGGTACGTGCGTCTTCGAGGAAGGCGTCGGTGTCGGATTCGATCTTGGCTTCGGTGAGCGTGCGTTCGATTTCGGGCGTGGCCTGTTCGAGCGTGGGAACGATGCGGCCGGGCGAGAGGCGTCGGTGGCGCGGCACATACACGTCGCGATAGTAGTCCGCGATCTCCTGCGTGGAGATGATGGTGAAGGAGCGGAAACGGAAGTTGAGATAGTTTTCGATCTCGACGCGCTGGCGCACGATCTCGCGCAAGCCTTCAGCCGTGAGGCCGACGCGCGCGAGCCGTTCGTAGAAGGCGGCCTGTGAGGGGAAGCGTTTGACGAGTTCGTTCGTCGCGCGATCCACATCCGCGTCCGAAGGCGTGATGGTCGGCAGCTTTCCGGCCTCTTGCGAGATGAGGCGCTGGTCGATCAAGAGATTCAAGACGCGCTGCAAATCTTCCGAGCGCGGCTGGTCAATCGGCGTATCGGGCTGTAAGGCCAACTGCCAGAGCAAGTCCGTGTAAGTGATCAACTCTCGGTTATTGATCGTCGCCACCCAACGATCCACGATCTCTTGCGCCGTAGCGGGCGTAGGGGAAAAGAAAAAGGGGAAAAGGAAAAGGGAGAAGACGAGCAGCAGCATGCGCGCCGCCCCGACAAACTTTTGACGCGCGCCCTTCTCTAATCTTTTCATTGAACCCTGTTCCTTCGACATCACCTTTCCCCTTAATTATCTTTTCCCTTTCCCCTGTCTTAAAACGCCTGGCCGAAGCGGAAGTGCAACTGTGCGCGTCGCAGGCGCACGATGGCGGGCGGCCCTGCGAACTGAGGCAACTCGAACTCCGGCGGGTTCAGAAGAAACCCGTAGTCAACGCCGAGCGCGCCGATGGGCGTGCGGACGCGCAGGCCGAGGCCGACGGTGTGCGTCCACTCGACGCGCAGGTTGCGGTTGTTGATGGTGTCGCCGGGGCGTCGGTCGTTGCGGCCGAAGATGTCGCCGATGCGGCGGAAGACGTTGCCGCCGTCGTAGAAGGGCACGATCTGGAAAGTCTTCGTCAGTGGCACGCGCGCTTCAAGGTTGGCGACGGCCATCGCGTTTCCGCCGACGGGCACGGTGAACGGGTTGAGCGTCACGGGGTCGCCGTTCGAGTTGCGGAAGACGCCGCCCATGCAGTTCTGGACGTTGATCTGGCTGCCGAGTGTCGAACCCGTCGGGCAGACGGCGAGGCGCGGCCCGGCCTCTTCGAAAGCGAAGCCGCGCAGAGTGGTCGAGCCGCCGGTGAAGAATCTTTCGCTGATCGGGAGCGTCTCGTCCACGTCGTCGATCACGCCATCTTCGTTGCGGTCGGTCGGGTTGAAGAGACTGGCGACGCCGAGGTTGAGATTGATGGCGAAGACAGTGCCGCGCACACGGCTCTGCAAGTTGCCGAGGATGCCGCCACGCTCGCCCGGGAGTAAAGCCGTGTCGGGCGGGCCGCCGAAACGGAAATAGCGTCGATAGGTGGCGAGCAGTTTCGTGAACGAGAGATTGCCGCCGAGTTGTTTGATGGCGACGGCGTAATCGACCGTTAAAAATTCGCCGCGCGAAGGATCGAACTGGCGGTCGCGCGTGTCGCGCGCGAGCGTCGCACCGAAGCGCGAGAGGCGCACGGCCTTGTCGGGGCGAAGGATCGGCGCGACGAGAAGGCTCTGGATGTTGAAGAGGCGCACGTCCTCGTAGTTGTAGCGCAGGAAGAGGATGGTGCGCGAACGTTGCTGGATGACACGCTGCGTTTCGACGTTGATGGTGAAACGGTTGATGGTCGGTTCGCCCGTGCGCTCGCCAAACTCGTCAATCGGGCGTCCCTCTTCGTCGAGTCGCTGGACGATGCCGAAGTTGCCGCGGTCAATCGTGGAGCGGAAGAAGCGCGTGACGTTGATGTCGCGTTGATACTGAGCGGAGACTGTCAGCGGCGAGAAGCGCTGTCGGCCGTAGGTGCGGAAACGCGGGTCGAAATATTCGAGACGGAAAAGTTGTTGACGACGGCTGGCGCGCGTGCGCAAAGCGCCCTGACGGAGTTGGCCGAAGAGGTTGCTGTTGCGTAGCTCGAAGAGACCGAGCGGGCCGCTGTCGGTCGAATAGCCGCCGCCGTAGTCCATGCGCCGGGGTTTTAGTTCTTCGAGGTCGATGATCACGTCGCGGCGACGAAAGCCCGCGGCCGTCTCGCCCGCCGCCTCTGTGCGAATGATGACCTGACGGAAGGCGTTCGTCTCGTAGAGCACGCGCTCGGCTTCGGCGAGACGGTCGGAGCGCAGCACATCGCCGGGCTTGAGCGGGATGGCTTCGAGGATGGCCTCGCGCTTGGTGCGCATGCGTGCGTCGGGCGCTGTGCCTTCGTTGCCGTTGATGATGATGCGATTGATGAAGACCTTCTCGCCCTCTGTGACGTTGTAGACGAGGCGCACCTGTTCGTCGTCGCCTTTGCGCGGAAGCTCTACGACATCGACGCGAACTTCGGCGTCGATGTAGCCGTTGCGCGCGTAGAGATTGCGTATGCGTTCGGCGTCGGCGCGTGCGAGCGTGCGCGCGAAAGGCCCTTCGACGATGGTGCAGGGTTCGCTGCGGAAGTTGGCGGCGCGGCAAGGCTCCTGGCGCAGGCGGTCGGTCGTGTAAAGCTGGTTGCCGCGAAAGTCGACGCCCGCCACGCGCGTCAGAGGCCCTTCGGTGACGGCGAAAGTGATGATCAAATCCTCGCTGTCGATGGCGACGCCCTGACGCACCTCGACCGCCGCGCGGCGATAACCGAGATCACGCATGCGCGCTTCAACCGTGCGGCGGTCGCGCACCAGAAGTTCGCGGCTCGTGTAGCCGCGGCGCGAGCCGAGAAAAGGGATAATGCCGAGGATGCCGCTGGAAGGTTCGGAGCGTAGTTCGTCGGCGAGGTCGTCGTAGGTCAACTTCTCCGTGCCCTCGATACGAATCTCGGCGAGACGGAAGCGACGACCGCGCTCGACCGTGTAGTTGATGTTGACGGTGCGACCACTGAGTTCGCGCGGGTTCAGGTTGTCGCACGCGCCGACGACGACAGACGCGGTCGTGTCGGGTTGCGCAAGCGGATCGGAGGTGACGACGTTCGGGTTCGCTCTCTCAGGAGTTGTGCCGGGAGCGGTAGGCGTCTGCGTTCCGGTTGTGTTCTGAGCGGCGGGCTGCGTTCCGGCAGTTGTGTTCGGATTCGCAGTTGTTACGGCGGGCGGGTTCTGGTTCGCGGGCGGCGTTGTCGTCGTATTCGCCGCCGTGTCCGGCGTGACGGCCGTGTTAGTCGCCGTCCCTGCCGTCGCGGCGGATGGCGCGGGGCGGTCGACGGCACAGGCCGACGTTACGTCTGCGAAAAAGTAGCCCTGTTCCTGCAAGTGATTTTCCAGACGCCGCGCGCCTTCGGTGATGGCGGCCTGATCGATGCTGCCCTCGCGTTTGACGGGCATGAGTTCTCGCTGCCTGTCGTCGCTCACCTCGAAGCCCGTCACTTCGACGTTGACGCGGGGGCCGATGCCGCCCGTCAGATTCACTGTGATCGTGTTGCGCGCTGAATCGATGATCGTCTGCGGGTCTGAGAGTTGGGGCGCGAGGAAACCCGTCTCCATGATCGCGCGGCGAATGCGCCCCACGTCTTCGCCGAGCGCGGTACGCGTGAAGGGCGAGCCGGGCGCGAGACGCAGTTCGGGTCGCACGGTGGCGTCGCTGAAGCCGTTGATCTGGATGTTGAAAGCCTCTACGCGCGCCTGTTCGCCGGGCGTCACCGTGTAGGCGACGATTGCGCCCGTGCCCGCCGCGTCGAGCGTGCGCGTGTAGGTCACTTCGGCGCGGAAGAAGCCGCGGTCGCGCAGGTAAATCTGAATGGCATCAGCGCCCGCGCGCATGGCTTGATCGGAGACGCGCGCGCCGGGGTCGAGCAGGTTGAGGCGCGCACGCAGTTCGTCTGCGGTCAGCGGAGCATCGGGCGGCACTCCGGTGAGATCGAGCCGCACATCCGTGACGCGCACCTGCGGGCGGACGACGAAGCGCAGGGCGACGGGGACGGACGCGCCGCCCGTGCCCGGTGCTGTGCGCACTTCCGTGGCCTCGACGCGCGCGTTCTCCACGCGCCCCGAATCGAACAGCGCCTGCAAAGACTCGCGCACGCGCACGGCCGAGAAAGGCGTGTTCGGCGCGACCAGGAGCAGACGGCGCAACTCGCCCTCGCCCGTCTGATTGCGCGCCGCGCCCTCGTACACCACTTCGACGGACGCCACCGTCCGCCCCTCGTAACGGCTCAAATCCGTCACGCCCTCAGACGCACGGACAACAACGGGCGCACCCGCCGCGTGCACGCCGAACGCCGCGAGCAGAAACAAAACCATGATGAAACGACGAGAAAGCACGGTGTTAGCAGTAGCTGTTAGCTATTAGCTGTTAGCTGTTAGCTATCAGCTTTTAATTTTCAGCAATCAGTTATCAGCGATCAATTCATTCACTATGGGAGCGGCATAAAGCTAATAGCTAATAGCTAACAGCTAATAGCTCATCAAAATCTCTTCCTGAAACGAATCTCGAAACTGAAGTTGTCGCGCGACGAGCGCAGGGTGTTAGTTGCGCCCTGCTCGTATTGCGCGATGAAAGAGAGCCGGTCGGAGACGCGGTATTCGAGCGCGAGCACTTGATTTTGATCCGTCGTCACGTTGGTCGAGTAAGTCAGACTCAGGTTGCGATTGATCTGTCGGCCGACGGTGAGCCGCGCCGTCGGGCTTGCGCCGCCACGCCCGGCGATGAGCGGATCGATCTCGAAGCGGTTCAAGCCGAACAATTTGTCCGTCGCCTTCTGCACCTGACTGTTGATGAGCGTGTCGGTCAACAGACTCGTCGCCGTGCCGAAGCCGGTCTGCGCTAAAGTCGCACCGCCTTCCTCGCTGCGATTGAGGTCGCCGGTCGTAATCAGCGCCACCACGTCCGACTGCGGGAGCGCCGGGTCGCTTCTCACCACCGCGTTCGGCGAAGAGAGCGGCCCGGTCAAACTAACGATGACGCGATAGCCTTTGATCTCGGCCTCGGCCTGTATGTTCAGGATCGGGTCGGCATCGACGCGCGCGGGCAGGTCGATGTAGGCACGCGTCAGTTCGTAACGGTCGTTGCGGAAGTTGAGCGTGCCGCGCGCCACGGTGACGCGCCCGCCGATAACGGGTTCTTCGGCCGAGCCGCGCACCTGTAGGTTGACCGAGCCGACGATATCGGCCAGGTTGTTGCGGACGACCAGCGCGTCGCGCCCTTCGACGCGCAGGTCGAGCCGCAGGTTTCCGGCCATACCGCCGCCTTCGCCGCCTCCGCCGCCTTCGCTGATGGTCGGGTCGCGGCGTCGGTTGATGAAATCTGCGAGTTCGATGTCTTCGGTGTATTCGGCGCGGCGCAGGTTGACGAGGCCGGAGAGAATCTGCGCCTGCGCGCGGCCTTGCAGAACGAGGTCGGCGTCGGCCGTGGCGCGTATGTCCTGCGGCAGCGGCACGGTGACGTTGTCGGCGCGCACGTTGAAGCGGAAATCGGTGGGCGAGAAACCGGCGAGCAGCGCGCCGCCCGTGACGGCGATGCGACCGCCGCCGAGCGTGCCGGTCAGAGAGTCGATCTGCGCGCGGTCGGCCGTGAAGCGCACGCTGCCTTGAATGTTCTGGATGGTCAAACGCTCTTCAGTCAAAAGCGTCGAGACGGAAGCGCCCGCGAGCGACGCCGTGCCCGTCAGGCGCGGGTCTTCGAACGTCCCGGCGACGCGCACTTCCAGACGTGCCGTGCCCGCGAGGAAGACATCGGGCGACAGACCGTTCAGGACGCGCAGGTTGAGGTCGCCGACGACCGTGAAGTTTTGACGACCGCCCGCGCCGAGCGCGGCCGAACCGCCGAAGACGACGTTTGTGCCCGGCCCCGTGAACTGCGTCTTGTCGAAGACGATCTCGTTCGGCGAAAACTGCACGATGAGCGGATCGGCGGCGACGAGTTGCACGTCTGCGATCTGAAAGACGAGTTGGGAGAACTGCGCCGTGCCGCGCAGACCTGCGAGCGAGAAGGCGCGTTCGCCCTCTGCGTTCTCGCCGTAGAGTTCGCCCGTCGCGCGCAGCGTGCCCGTCGCGCGTCCCGTCACGCGCACGCCGGAATTGGGCAGCAGCGTGGCAAAGAGTTGCGTCAGGTCTTGGTTCGTCAGAGTCGTCTCCACGGTCGTCGTCAAGCCTTCGCTGGCGAGGTTGACCGTGGCGTTGACGACTTGCGGCTGGCCGAGAATGCCGGTCGTCAGTTGCAAATTGAACTGTTGATTTTCGGTGCGGCCGACGAGAGCGAGCGTGCCCGCGCTCTGCCCGTTGATCATCACGTCGCGCCCCTGCCCGTCGATCTGCACGTTGAAGCTGCGCGGGTCGTTGAGATTGCCGCGGGCTGTGGCGGTGAAATCGGCCGTGCCGGAAACGTTCGGCGCTGTCGCGCCGCCCCCCGCGGCGAGTCCCGCGACGACGCCGAGATTGACGCCGCGCCCTTCGGCCTGCAAGTCGAACGCTTGCGTCTCGGTGTCGATAGTTCCTTTGGCCGTGAGGCGGCCGGCGCGGAAACGCGCGTCGAGATTTTCGAGCGTGACGGTCGTGCCGCTAAAGGTGGCGCGCGCCGCGATCTCTTCAAACGGCTCGCCCTGAATGCTGCCAGGGCCGGAGCGTATATCCGCGCTGCCGCTCAAGGCCGAGGGGATGCCGCGCACGCTGATGCGCCCCGAAGTAGGGCCGACGGTGGCAAGCTGCGAACTGAGAGATTGGGTACTAATCCCCCCATGCCCGACGGGTTGCGCTCCTGTCGGGATGGCTGCGATGAGACTGCCGATGTCGATGCGTTCGAGCGTCGCTTCGAGCGTGCCCGTGTTCGAGTTGTCGAGCGGATAGGTGAGCGCAAACTGCGCGTTGCCGCCGTCGCGCTGCACGAGTCGTCCGTCGGGCACGCGAACTTCCGTCCCGGTAGTTTCGACTGAAGCGGTGAGCGCGCCGAGTTCGCGGCCATTGACGAGGAGCGAGGCGAGCGAGGCGCGACCGGACACTTTCGGTTCATTAAGCGAGCCGCGAATCGTGCCGTTGAAATCGAGACGACCGGCGAGGCCGACGCCGTAATTCGTCAAACTCTCTTCGAGCGCCGGGATCAAATTGGAAGCGACGAGCACGCGCTGTAGTTCGGCCGCGTCTGCGGAGGCAAGGTTGACGTTCAGGTTGGAGTCGCCGTTGAAGGAGAAGTCGCCGCTGGCCGTCAGTTCGGTCGCGCCCGTGCGCAGGTTCGCGCGGTCGAGCCGGAACTGGCCGCGTTCGGCGCGCAGTGCGAGTTCACCCGTGAGAGGCGTGCGCCCCTGCGTGTCGTTGCCGGTCTCGCCCTCGAAGCGCGCGTCGAGCGTGCCGCTCGCGGCTTCAAAGCGCGTGCCCGGCATCTGTAGATCGACCGTGCCCGTGGCCGCGCCCGCAATCGGCACGGCACGCCCCGTGGCGACGGCGAGCAGGCCGCCCACGTCCAGGCCTTCGAACGCAGCGCGGACGCGCGACGTGCCGCCCCGCGTCGTGGCAATGACGGCGTTGCCGCTCGCGCGGCCGTTCAATGCTTCGGCCGTGAAGTTGTTGAGTTGAATTTCGCTGTTCGTAGCGACCACGTTGCTGCGCGCCGCGCCGAGCGCGATGTCGCCGAGCACGCCGCCGCCGAGACTCAAATCCGCGCTCGCGCGATAACGACCCGAAGGCTCAAGGACGAAGGCCGGACGCGCGAGACGGACGCGTTCGGCGCGGCCTTCGGTCACGCCCGTCTTCGCGTTGCCGGTCTTGAAGGCGACCGTGCCCACGTTGATGTCGCCCGAACTGCCCGCGACGCGCCCATTGTCCTGAATCGAGAGACGCACGCCCGCGACGTTGATCTGGCCGACCGTCGCCCCGGCCGCCGTGCCGCCGCGCACGACAACGCTGCGCGCCAACACGTTCGTCACACCGTTCTGCCCGACGGCCGTGATGCCATTCACCGTCACACCGTTGACGCGTGTGTCGTTGGCCGTGAGCGTGCCCGCGTTGAACGTCCCGACCGAACCCGTGAACTCTTTTCCATCGTCCGAAGCGTTGACGCGCACGTCCGAAGCTTGCGCACCCGCAACCTGCACGTCGGGCGTTTTGATGTTGCCCACGGAGACGCGAGGCACGCGTGCGTCGATGCGGCCGTCACGGTATTCGGCCGCCGCGTCGCTCAGGATCAAGTTGGCGATTGAGGCCGCGCCGGAGCGCGCTGCGGCCGCGCGCAGTTCGCCGAGGAAGCGGAAGTCGCTGCCCGTGCCCATCACGCCGCCGCGCACCTGTATCAGGTTCAAAGTGAAGTCGCCCGCCGATAGCATCTCGGCCACGGCCTGCCCTTGCGCTTCGTAGTTCTCCACCCCTTGCGCCGTGCCGCGCGCCGTCGCCGTCAAACCTTTGAGGCGAATGTTTCCGGCGGCGAGCGCATCCGATTGCACCTGACCGTCAACCTGAAACTTGTCGCCCTCGCCGACAACCGTGCCCTCGAACTTGCCCGCGCCGCGCAGGGGCGTCGCCGTTTGCAAAGTGCTTGAGATTTGCGTCAGGTCAACGGTGGACGAGACCTTCATCTGGTAACGGAGGTTCCGCCAGTCGTCCATCGTGCCCGTCAGGCGCGCTTCGGCGACGGGCGAGCGCAAGGTCAACTCCTGAATCTCTGCGCGCGTCTGGTTGATGCGCGCGCGTGCTTCGATGTCGATGCGTTCGATGGGTCGGCCGTCGTAAGTGAAAGTGGAATCCGAGAGCGCGACGTGGACGCGGTTCATGCGGCTCTCGGCGGGCGCGTTCGGATCGTCCGGCTCGATGAGGGCGCGCAAATTTCGCGCTTCGCCCGCAAGCTCGTGCCGCTCGTCGCCGTAGTGTATGACGCCGCCTTCCAGAGAGATTCGCGCAGTGGAGTAGGAGAAGGTGATGCGTTGATTTTCGGCGGGCGGCGGCAGCGTGATGTTGCGGAAGTTGGAACGCCCTTCTTCGTCAAACTTAACCCATGCTTCCAGCCCTTTGATCTGCAACGATTCGAGATTGATGTTGCGCCGCAGATTGAGCGCGAACATGTCTTCGACGCGGATGGTGGCGAGGATGTTCTCGACGCGACCAAGCCGCTCGCCCGTCGTCTGATCATAGAGGTCGAGTCCCTGTATCTCGACCGTGCGCGGCCCGAACTTCGTGTGAAACTCCCTGATCTCGGCGCGGATGTTGTACTCGCTGAGCGTCGAGACGATCTGCCGCGCAATGAGAGCGTCCACGCGCCCCGTGCGGTAGAGCAAAAAGGCGATGACGACGAGCAGCACGACAAGGGCGACGAGGCCGACGGCCGCCACGGTCGCGTTGCGCCGGTTGACGAAGCGACGCACGCCGCCGTGGCGACGGCGCTCTGCGGCGGGCGTCGCCCCTTGCTCCGGCGCGGAAGGCTCCTGGCCTTCTCCGCTGTCGGACGCTGCGGTCGCTTCTGTGTCAGGTGAAGACCCGGTGGAACGTTCGTCCCTGTCGTCAACAGGCATAATGCAAAGTTTCAGGTTTCAGGTTTCGAGTTTCAGGACTGACGGGTTCGAGGCTTTTAAACTTGAACCCTGAAGCCTGAAACTTGAAAACCCTGCTTTGAAGGTGGAACGATGAACTCTGGCGACAGCGGCGGGAGTTGCCCGTCGGACGTTGTTCAACCCTCCTTGATCTCACTGGTGCGTGCTCATTACTAAACAACGGACGACCGGACGCGGGCAGCGAACTCTTGCGACGTTCAACGCTCCGCGTTCGAGGTTTCTTTCGCCGGTGAACCCAGCGGTACGTGGCCGACAACTTCAAGCTCGAAGCCTTCGAGCGCGGTCACTTTGGGGGGATGATTCGTCAACAGCATGATGCGGCGCAGACCCAGCTCGTGGAGGATTTGCGCGCCGACGCCGTAGTCGCGGTTTGCGCCATAGCCCGTCTCGATGCTCGCCTCTTCGAAAGTCAACGCGCGTTCATGCATCAGGGCGTAGGTGCGCAGTTGGTGCATGAGGTCGAGGCCGTGCTGGTGCTGTTTCAGGTAGAGCACGACGCCTCGGCCCACCGCCGCGATCCGTTCGAGCGCCGTGTGCAACTGGAAATTGGTGTCGTCCATGAGCGAGCCGAACACGTCGCCCGTGATGTTGGCCGTGTGCACGCGCACGAGGACGGGTTCCTCCGTCCGCACGTCGCCCATCACCATCGCGAGATGCACTTCAGAGTTCATCACGTTCTCGAAGGCGACGGCGTGGAACAGGCCGTAGACCGTCTTGATCTCCGCCTCGGCGGCGCGGCGCACGAGCGTCTCCTTGTGCATGCGATAGCGGACGAGATCGGCCACCGAGATGATCTTCAAGTCATGCTCGCGCGCGAACTCGCGCAGCTCAGGCAGGCGTGCCATCGTGCCGTCCGGGTTCATGATCTCGCAGATCACTCCGGCCGGGTACAGCCCTGCGATGCGCGCCAGATCGACGCTCGCTTCCGTCTGACCGGGACGCACGAGGACGCCCCCTTTTCGAGCGCGCAACGGAAAGATGTGGCCGGGGCGAGCCAGATCGGACGGTTTGGTTTTCGGGTCAACGGCCGTCAGGATGGTGGTGGCGCGGTCGGCCGCGGAGATGCCTGTCGTGACGCCTTTGCGCGCTTCGATGGAGACTGTAAAGGCCGTGCCGAGGAAAGAGGTGTTGTCGGCGACCTGCATGGTGAGATGCAGTTCGTCGCAGCGCTCCTCTGTGAGCGGCATGCAGATCAGGCCGCGCGCATGGGTCGCCATGAAGTTGATGATCTCGGGCGTCACCTTTTCGGCGGCGCAGACGAGGTCGCCCTCGTTCTCGCGATCTTCGTCATCCACGATGATGACCATGCGGCCATCACGTATATCGGCGGCGGCTTCTTCAATGGAGGAAAAAGGCATCCAAAAATCCTATCACGGCAACTCGTCTGTCGGGGAGTGGGTGAACCGGCGCTTATGTTACCCGAAAGCCGCCCATTTTGCGACTCACAATTTGATGGCAAACGGGATGCCGCATTCGTGTGTGCGGAAAAGCCGGAAGAGACAAACGGCAGGTGGACTTGTAAGACGCCGCGAGGCTGCGCCGTTTGATAGAAATTTACGACAGCCTCGCGTCCGGCCAAACCACTTAAGGCAGCCGTTTCAAACCAGCACGCCACAGGATAAAACGGTATGTCAGCAGAGAATAAATAACGAAGTTTGTGAAGACTGTCGCCAGAAATGCCTCGAAAGGCGGCAGAAGCTGCTCCCAGAGCGCAAACGGCCACGACAAAATGTATACGAACGAACGGCTCTTTATCAAAGGATGCTCAGACCCGCCCGTATCCGTCATCGATATGAGAAACATTATGAAGAAAGGTATGAAAACGCCGCCCAGTACGGATTGAGACAGGCGCGTCATAAAGCGTTCGACGGTCGGCGATTTGAACTTCATAATTTCTCTCCGATTTTGCCGCGCTCACTGCTCACCTGTAACCGAGGTCGGCCAGTTTCTCTACGGTCAGCCCTCCCGTGTGCCCCGCGTCGCCTTGCCGCGCGCCGACGGAGAGGATGCGCTCGACGTACTTGGCGATGATGTCGGCTTCGAGGTTGACCGCGTCGCCCGCGCGCAGGTGCGAGAGGTTAGTCACAGCCCAGGTCTTGGGGATGACGGCGATCTCGAAGTAGTCGTCGGCGAGCGCGGCCACCGTCAGGCTGATGCCCTCGACCGTGACCGAACCTTTGAAGACGAGATAGCGCGCCAGTTCCGGCGGGTAACCGATCCGCACCGTCCAGGAGCCGCCGTGTTCCTCGGCCGACAGAAAACGCCCGCGCCCGTCTACGTGTCCCTGTACGATGTGGCCGCCGAGCCTTGTTGCGGGCGTCACGGCGCGCTCAAGGTTGACGACCGAACCTGCGCGCAGAGTGCCGAGCGTGGAGCGCTGCAAAGTCTCGCGCGAACCGTCGGCCGCGAAGCTCGTGCGCGCCACTTCGAGCGCCGTCAGACACACGCCGTTGACCGAGATGGAATCGCCCTCGCGCGTCCCTTCCGTCACCACGCGCGCCTCGACCGTCATCCGCACGCCCTCGCCGCGCCGCTCAACGCCGCGCACGCGCCCCAACTCTTCGATGATTCCTGTAAACATAAGTTTATCGATGCGACGTTCGACGGTCTATTTACGTGATGCTCGATTGACGCTCGCGTATGACTTCGAGCATGCGTGCGAAGACCTGTTCGATGTTGAGGTCGGTGGTGTCGATGACGACTGCGTCTTCGGCGATGCGCAAGGGGGAGTCGGCGCGCGTCGAGTCGCGCGTGTCGCGCGCGTTGATGTCGGCGAGCGTCTCCTGAAAAGTGAGGTCGGGTTCTCTTGCGTGGTCTTCGTCGAAACGCCGCTTGGCGCGTTCTTCCGGCACGGCGGTAAGAAAGAATTTCACGTCCGCTGCGGGGAAGACGACCGTGCCGATGTCGCGCCCGTCGAGGACGACGCCTGCGCCCCGTGTGCCCATCTCGCGCTGGCGGCGCACGAGGTCGCGGCGCACGGCCGGGATGGTCGAGATGACGGAAGACAGGCGCGTGATCTGTTCGGTGCGAATCTCCGCGGACACGTCCTCTCCTTCGAGCAGGACGCGCAAACTTTCGGGATCGCCCTCAAGTTCGATGCGTGCCCCGGCGGCGACGCGCGACACCTCATCCGCGTCGGTTGCGCCGACGCCCGCGCGGACGACGGCGAGCGCGGCGGCGCGATACATCGCGCCCGTGTCCACGTAGAGCAGGCCGAGCCTGCGCGCGAGCCTGCGCCCCAAAGTAGACTTCCCCGCCCCCGAAGGGCCGTCGATGGCGATGATCAAAGGTTTCATAGGAAGCTGTTAGCGATTAGCTGTTAGCTGTTAGTTGCAGATGGCGACGCTGTGCGCGACTAAAAGTTGATTTGAACAACTGACAAAGAACAACTGACAACGGACAACTGATTATCTTTCGCCGAGCACTTCGCGGAGCGCCGAGACGGCCGCGTCGATGTCTGCGGTGGACACGTCGTAGTGTGTGACCATGCGAATGGACGTGCCGAAGCCGGAGGCGAGAATCCGGCGCTCCGCGAGGCGGGCGCAGATTTCGTCGGCCGCGCGGCGTGTCTCGGCCACGTCGAAGATGACGATGTTGGTGACGACGCGTTCGGGGTCGATCTTCACGCCCGGCAGTTCTGCGACTCCTTCGGCCAGGCGGCGCGCGTTTTTATGATCCTCCTGCAACAACTGCGGCGACTCTTCAAGCGCGACCAGTCCGGCGGCGGCGATGACGCCCGCTTGCCGCATCCCGCCGCCAAGCAGTTTGCGCCAGCGGCGAGCCTCCGCGATAAAGTCGCGCCGGCCGAGCAGCATCGAGCCGACAGGTGCGCCTAAGCCTTTCGACAGACAGAACATCACGGAATCGCACGGCGCGGAGAGCGCGGCGACCGTTTCATTGAGCGCCGCAGCGGCGTTGAAGATGCGCGCGCCGTCGAGGTGGACGGGGATGCCTTTCGCGTGCGCGCCTTCGCAAATCTCCTCGGTGCGTTCTCTCGTGAGCAGCGTCCCGCCCGCGAGGTTGTGCGAATTCTCAAGGGCGACGAGTCCCGTGGGTGCGACGTAGTAGGGCGCGTCGTTGGCGTGAATGGCCGCCTCGATCTCCGCCCAACGCAAGACGCCCGTGCCGTCGGCGCTCTTGACGGGACGCGCGAGCGTGCCTGCGACGGCAGCCATGGCGGCCATCTCGTAGTTGTAGATGTGGCCGCGTTCCTCTATGACGACTTCCGTGCCCGGCCGTGTGTGCAACTTGACTGCGATCTGGTTGCCCATCGAACCTGTCGGCACAAACAGCGCGGCCTCTTTGTCGAACATCTCGGCGGCGCGCTCCTGCAAGCGATTGACGGTCGGGTCTTCGCCGTACACGTCGTCGCCCACTTCGGCCTCGGCCATCGCACGCCGCATCGCGGGCGTCGGTTTCGTCACGGTATCACTGCGCAAGTCGATCAACTTCATAAAAGTCGCCTGACAATCCTGCTGGGTAATTTACTTCGCTATCGCGCCGCTTGTTCGACGCGTTCTTTCGCACCTGCTCGCTTCGCGTGCGCATGTCGCCTAGACGAACGCTGCGAAGACTTCGTTTGAGAGCAGCACGCCCTGCGGCGTCAGTCTCAAAGATGCGCCGTCCAACTCGACCAGTCCGGCCTCGCTGAAACGTCGCAAGTCCGTCTCGTAGACGGCGCGCACGTCTGCCCCGAATGCTTCGCGGTGCGCTTCGAGGTCTACGCCGCGCATGAGGCGCAGGCCGAGGAAGAGTGCTTCCGCGCCCGCGTCGCGCGCCGTCAGTTCGTGCGTCTCGACTATTGACGTGCCGCGCGTCTCCAACAGTTCGACGTAGCGCGCGGCGTCTCTCTCGTTTGACCAGCGCAGGCGCGCGCCGTCGTAAGAATGTGCCGACGAGCCGAAGCCGTAATAGGGCGCGTTCGTCCAGTATTTCAGGTTGTGACGCGCTTCGCGTCCCGGCAGGCAGAAGTTGGAAATCTCGTAGTGCTCGTAACCAGCCGCGCGCGTGCGCTCGACGAGCAGACGATACATCTCTGCGGCCGTGTCCGGGTCGGGCTGCGGCCAGCGGCCTTCGCGTAGCTGCGCGGCGAGCGGCGTGCCTTCGTGAACTTCGAGCAGGTAGAGCGAGAGATGCGCGGGACAGAGTGCGAGCGCTTCGTCCATGTTGTGCGCCCACTGAGAGAGCGTCTGGCCGGGTAGCCCGGCGATGAGATCGAAACTCACGTTGTCGAACCCTGCGGCGCGCAGAAGCGAGAGCGTGCGCCGCGCGTCTTCGGCCGTGTGCGTGCGCCCCAAGCGACGCAGTTCGTCGTCGTCGAATGTTTGCAGGCCGAAGCTCGCACGGTTGATGCCTGCGGCGCGAAAGCCTTCAACACTGTCACGCGTCACCGTGCCGGGGTTCAACTCAAGCGTCACTTCCGCATCACGTGCGACGCGAAAGCGATCTCTGACGGCGCGCATGATGCGCTCGACTTGCGAGGGGCTAAGCAGAGAGGGCGTGCCGCCGCCGAAGTAGATCGTGTCAACGTCTGCGCACGAAGGCATACGGGCATCGGCGTACGTGTTCGTAGTGTCGCGCGTGTGGGGTGCGCCTGTGAAAGTCGAAATCTCGCTGATGAGCGCGGAGACATAGCGCTCCGCGAGTCGGCCCTCGTATGCGCCCGTGGCGAAGTCGCAGTAGGAGCAACGCGAACGACAGAAGGGGATGTGTATGTAGATTCCGGCGCGCTTCATTGGAAGAAAAAATTATAGCACGCGACCGCGCGTGGGCGACGCGCTGATGCCGCGGCACAAGTGAGTTTGACGAAAGCGTGCGGGCGCGGCCGTGTATTATTTTTATAATAACGTGTACGACTTTTGCATGAGCCGGCATCGCACGCGGGCCGGGGCGTTGAACGCGTTTTTCATTCGGCTTGCCGAGCAAATATCCGAAAAGTTCGTCGCGCAAGTTTTCCGCCCGCCGCACGGCACGAAGATTGACTGGCAAAAGGTTTAGCACAGAAGTTTCGGATGAATGCGATACAGCTTTTGCCTCTAGCTGAAGCAGACGCGTGTTCATTGGTAGACGCAACCCCTCGACAAACTAATATGGAGGATAGATTGCGATGATTGACGAATCAGGATCAGGCGGCGGCAGTGGTTCCGGTGGCGGCAGCGGTTCGGGCGGCGGTAGCGGCTCGGGCGGCAGCGGCGGCGGTTCGGGTTCGGGCGGCAGCGGTGGTGGCGGCGGCTCGACCGGTGGCAGCGGCGGCGGCGGCTCCACTGGCGGCTCGGGCGGTGGTTCGGGCAGCGGCGGCGGCGAAGGCGGTGGCGGCACCGGAAGCGGTGGCGGCTACGGCGGCAGCAGCGGCGGGAGCGGTGGCGGCGCGGCCGGGGGAAGCGGCAGCGGCTCGGGCAGCGGTTCGGGCGGAGGCTCCGGCAGCTAGTTAACGCCTGCATCACACGCGCTAACTCCAACAACTAACCCTCGCACCTCAAACCAATGCGGCGTCGATCTTTCGTGATCGACGCCGCATTAAAGTCAGTAACCTATTCTACATAACCCAAGCCTGCTCAGAGCCTGCCGATTGTCTAACGCTTTTGGAGGCGCACGATCCAGTTAATCCATCCGGTAACAGTACTCGCACGGCGTGGAATTGTTGACTTACTGATATTGTCCAACCTCGCCGCCTGCATGATAGCTATCGCTTGCTCGGTCGTGACCGGGCTACCTTGATCAATCGTCTCGCGCATGGCTCTGTTAAAAACCCTGCGCGCGAGAATGGCGTTGACCAGCGCAAGGTTACGCTGCCGGGTCTGCTTCATTCCCATGATGGCAGCGCCCTCCCTTGTAAGATAGAAAACCGCGCCCAGTTCCTTATCTAGCCTGCTATCAACCAAGCCGAGGTACTTGGCGGCGCTCGTGTAATAGCTCGTCTGCCGTGGGTCAAAAGCGTAGTAGTTCGTGATCTCATCCCGCGAAAGTACGCCCTCACCTTTCAGGCGTGTGAGTAAGTCAACGATCCGATCAAAGCTATCGGCCTGCGGGAAAGGAACCTTATCCGGCTCCGAGCCGATGCGCGTGGCAGCCAGAGCCTTTACAATGTCGCTTAGCTCAATATCAAGCTCGCCAATCTGATACCGTTTGCGGCGCACAAGTTCAATCGAGTTATAGAGGCTATCGTCTGTGAAGCGGTAAACGTAGAACGAGAAGATATCGTTTGAGAACGTCATAAAGACAGGCACAACGTCTTTTCTCGTCTTACCTGCCCACAGCCGGTACGGGTAATAAAGCTGCCGTATAAGAAAATCTTCGACGTTCGTGTTCTTTGCCTCGATCACGGCAAAGCTGCGCTCGCCCTCGATGCCGCTGTCAATTTCAAGCTGCGCGTTTTCTACTCTGACCTCGTATGGCGTGGCACGTCGCGTGTCGTTAATGCGGTAGTTGAACTTTCCGGTGGACATACGACCCAACACTGTGAGCGTGGTTGTTTCCTCCTCTAAAACGCTGTTAACGATACCGCTATTCAACGCACAGAGGATCGCCGCGGATTCCGAGTAGAGGTTAGTAGGATCAATCGTCTCGATCTCGGTGGGAAAGGGAACTACCTCTATGCCTTCGTCCTCTTCCTCCGGGGGCGGGATAAGCGACTTATAGCTCTCGAAGTGGCCTATCAGATAAGTGCCGCGGGTATTCGGCTGGATAGTTAAATCATGCTCTTTGAAAATGCTCGGAAGATTGATCTGGTGATCAAACTTCGTCATCAGCCGTGCTTCGCGCTGCTTATTGATAGCCGCAGCCGATATCTCATACACGCCCCGATCTTCAATGTGGTTTAGAATGCGATGCGTATCAAAGAGTATTTCCCAGGCTGTATCATTCTTTGATTGAGGTTTAGCCGACATTGTAGTTATTGAAGATCAAAAGCTCGTTGATCTTCCCGCGTCCGGTCGAGACTGAATTGATATTGCGGCTGGCTGTTACTTCGACGATGGTGTACCGGGTCTTATCGCTGTAGAGGTCACGAATAAAGTCCGTCGCCGAATTACTCAGCAGCACTTTGCTGCCGCGGCGGGTGAGATCGTCGCACACGGACTTAAGCCGGCGCTGCTCGTTCTTGTCGAAGTTATTGAGGTTGTAGCCGGTGAAGGATGAGGTGTCGGAAATTGGATCATACGGAGGGTCAAGGTAGACAAAATCCCCTCGCGCCGCTCCGCTTACTGCTGCTGCAAAATCATCGTTTGAGATTTCTACCTGCGCCCCGTTGAGATAGCGGCTGACGGCGCGGATCACTATCTCGTCAACGATATTCGGGTTCGCGTAGTTACCGAAGGGGACGTTGAATTGTCCCTGACTATTCACGCGAAACAGGCCGTTGTAGCAGGTCTTATTAAGGTAGATGATGCGGGCGGCTCGCTCCAGGTCGCCGAGGGACGCAAAGCTCGGATCGCGGTCGAGTTGGCGCAGGCTGTAGAAATACTTTTTGTCATTCTTGTCTCTATGCTCACGCAGTAGATCTATCAGCCCTTCGGGGTCGCGCTTGATGACACGGTAGCAGTTAACCAGTTCCGGGTTGGCATCATTGATGATGGCCGTTTGGGGCTGAACGTCGAACAGCACCGCGGCCGCGCCGACGAACGGCTCGAAATAGAGCTTATATCGCTTGGGAACATACTTACGGATTTCCGGTAGTAACTGCCGCTTCCCTCCAGCCCACTTCAAAAACGGCTGCAACAGGTCATTGCGCCGGAACAGGTGCTTCTGCTTGCCAATTTTTGTCTCTGCCGCGCTAATGTTACCCACGTATGGTTGTACCCTCTCGCTAGGTGACCTTCAATGTTATGAACAGTAAGGCGCTCGCCCGGGCGGGCAAGTTCTAAAGCCAGGAGCGCATGGTACGGATTTCAGTCCATATTGACAACTATTCGTTGTGCGGCAAGTGAGGCTACGAGGCTTATTATCGTTACGGGTATCTACCAAAATAAAGAAGCTCCGTCTTCGTCTATTCACGATTTACGATTCACGAATTCACTGGTCTTCCGTTCATCCTTCACGTTTCCTCTTACTTCTTCCCTTCCTCTATGCGCCGCAAGCTTCCGTCGCGGCTGACGTGGCCGCCGGAGGCGCGCTGCGCGACGCGTTCGGCCTCTGCGAAAGCGCGCAGGAAATTTTCGCCGAGCACTTTGCGCACGTCGCGTTCGCTGTAGCCGCGCCGCAGCAGTTCGTATGTGAGATTCGGTAGCTGCGAGATGTCTTTCATGCCTTCGGGGAGGTAGGGCACGCCGTCGAAGTCCGAACCGATGCCGACGTGATCTATCCCTGCAACCTTCGCCACGTGATCGAAATGATCGACGAGGACGGACAGAGGCGTCGGCGGCAGCGGGTTCGCCTCGTTCAGTTTCGTCAACTCTTCGTCGAGCCGCTTCGGATCGTTTTTGTAGCGCTCGTTCAGCGCGTCGCGCTGCGGTTTGAGACGCGCGTTGCGTGCTTCGCTCGCCTCAATCGCCTTCTGATCGATGAAGACCGGATAGAAGTTGATCATCACGACGCCGCCGTTCTTGGCAAAGCGGCGGAGCAGTTCGTCCGGGATGTTGCGCGGGCGATTGGCGAGCGCGCGCGCCGAAGAGTGTGAGGCGATGACGGGAGCGGTCGAGATGTCGAGCACGTCCGACATGGTTTTGTCAGAGACGTGCGACACGTCTACGAGCATGCCGATGCGGTTCATCTCGCGCACGACCTCTTTGCCGAAATCCGACAGACCGTTGTGCTTTGATGTGTCGCAGCAGGCGTCAGCCCAGTCGTTCGTGTTGTTGTGCGTCAGGGTCATGTAGCGTATGCCGAGGCGGTAGAAGTCGCGCAAGGCCGACAGGGAATTTTCAATCGCGTGGCCGCCTTCGATGCCCATCAGCGCGGCGATCTTCTTCGCCTTCTTCGCGCGCCGGATGTCGGCCGTCGAATAGGCCATCATGAGATCGTTCGGATACTTCTCGGCCGCGCGATAGACCGAATCGATCAAATCCAGAGCGCGACGCGCCGAACCGCCGCGCGCCGCGTAGGTGCGATCCACGTAGACGGAAAAGAACTCGGCCGAGAGTCCGCCCTCTTTCATGCGCGCGATGTCCGTGTGGTACTTGCCGACGGACGACTGCCCGAGGTCGTAATTCTCGTCGAACATGATCGAGAGAATGTCGTTGTGCGTGTCGACGACGATTGATGAGCGTTGCAGCTTGAGCGCACGCTGCCACAAGCGCTCATCTCGTGCGCCGGGTGCAACGTTCGAAGCGCGCAAAGTGTCTGTCACGGGCGCGGCCTTCGTCGTCTCTTTCGTCTGCGCGTGTGCGTTCGCAGCGAAGGCGGCGAGTAAAAGCACGGCGAACGCGCCGCTGAGAAAAGTTTTCGTCTGGTTCATGTTGTTAAGCGGCTTCCGGTTTTCTAAGGAGTTTGACTGAATGTCAGCGTACTTTAACGGAGAGCCTTAGCGGCAGACAAGCCGCAGCCGGGATGCGCCGGGCGCGACGGCGACTCTGGCGGCGCGTGCGCTCGGTCGCACAGCCGTTGTCGGCTCAAGCGGTTCTGTGATACACAGTGACGTTACCGGGAAACCCAATTTTCATTCTCAGGAGATGCGAGCCGAAGTTTATGTCTTCCCCGACGACGAACATCGAATCGGTGCTGCATGAGGAGCGCGTCTTTCCGCCCGCGGAGAGTTTTTCAAGGGGCGCGCACATCAAGTCGCTCTCCGATTACGAAGAGTTGCGCGCCGAGGCTGAGTCAGCGCCCGAGGCGTTTTGGGCGCGCATGGCCGAAGAGATTCACTGGTTCAAACGTTGGGACACGGTCTTGAAGTGGGACGCACCGCACGCCGAGTGGTTCGTGGGCGGACGGACGAACATCTCCTACAACTGTCTCGACCGCCATCTCGAAACGTGGCGACGCAACAAGGCCGCGATCATCTGGGAGGGCGAACCGGGCGAGCAGCGCACGCTCACCTATCTGCAACTGCACCGCGAAGTGTGCCGCTTTGCGAACGTCCTCAAACGCATGGGCGTCGTGGCGGGCGACCGCGTGGCGCTCTACATGCCGCTCGTCCCCGAACTCGCCATCGCCATGCTCGCCTGCGCGCGCATCGGCGCGACGCACTCGATCATCTTCGGCGGCTTCTCTTCGACGGCCATCGTGGATCGCGTCAACGACGCGGGCTGTCGCGTCGTCGTCACGGCCGACGGCGCTTGGCGACGCGGCACGGAGGTGAAGTTGAAAGAGACGGTTGACGCGGCTCTGAAATCAACGCCGACCGTCGAGCATTGCATCGTGGTCAGGCGCACGGGGTCGAAAGTTAACATGCGCGCCGGGCGCGACCATTGGTGGCACGAACTCGTGGAGACGGTTTCGACCGACTGCCCTCCGGCCGAACTCGACAGCGAACATCCGCTCTTTATCCTCTACACGTCGGGCACGACCGGCAAACCCAAAGGCATCCTGCACACGACCGCAGGCTACCTGCTCTGGGCGCACCTGACGACGAAGTGGGTCTTCGATCTCAAAGACGAAGACACCTACTGGTGCACGGCCGACATCGGCTGGGTGACGGGTCATTCCTACGTCGTCTACGGGCCGCTTTCCAACGGCGCGACGACCTTGATGTACGAAGGCGCGCCCAACTGGCCTGAGCCGGATCGCTTCTGGCGCATCATCGAACGCCACCGCGTCCAAATCTTCTACACCGCGCCGACGGCCATACGCGCCTTCATCAAGTGGGGCGAGCAGTGGGTCTTGAAACACGATCTTTCCAGTCTGCGTCTCTTGGGCACGGTCGGCGAGCCGATCAACCCGGAAGCGTGGATGTGGTACAGGGAGGTGGTCGGCGGCGGGCGCTGCCCCATCGTCGATACGTGGTGGCAGACGGAGACGGGCGGCATCATGATCTCGCCCCTGCCCGGTGCGACGCCGACGAAACCCGGCTCTGCGACGAAACCTTTGCCCGGCATCGAAGTTGACATTATGACGAAGACGGGCGAACCGGTGACGGAAGGCGCGGGCGGTTATCTCGTCATCAAACGCCCCTGGCCTGCGATGCTGCGCACGCTCTGGGGCGACGACGAACGCTATCGCAAAGCCTACTGGTCTGAGATCGAAGGCGTCTATTTCGCGGGCGACGGCGCGCGGCGCGACCAAGACGGTTATTACTGGATAATGGGGCGCGTTGATGATGTCATAAATGTAAGCGGACATCGTCTGGGCACAATGGAGATCGAGAGCGCGCTCGTTTCGCACGAGGCGGTGGCCGAAGCGGCCGTCGTCGCGCGCCCCGACGAGATCAAGGGTTCAGGCATCGTGGCCTTCGTCACGCTGGAAGGCTCGCGGCAGACTTCGGAAGAGTTGAAAGAGGAGTTGCGTCGCCACGTCACGCGCGAAATCGGCGCGCTGGCGCGGCCGGACGAGATCAGGTTCACGGACGCGCTGCCCAAGACGCGCTCCGGCAAGATCATGCGCCGCCTGCTCCGCGAGATCGCGTCATCCGGCGCGGTCGCCGGCGACACGACGACGCTCGAAGATTTCTCCGTACTCGAAAAACTGCGCGCGCAGGAAGAAGAATGAAAAGGAGGAAGTGACAGGTGACAAGTGACGAGTGACGGGAAAAACCGTGAATCGTGAATCGTAAATCGTGAATAGAGAAAGACTGTTTTAATCTATTCACGATTTACGATTCACGATTTACTTGCTTCTCTTGTCACTCGTCACTCTTCACTCATCACTGGTTTCGCTTATGTCTCGACAATACACGACCGAGCAGCGGACGGGGCCGCGTTATGTGATCAGTTTGCCGGTGCGCGCCGAGTGGGACGACGACGCATCGGGCGAGCACGTCGTCGTCGAAGGGCAGACAACTAACGTGGGGCCGATGGGCGCGCTGGTGCATTTGGAGCACCTGCCGAACGTCGGCAGCCGCGTGCAGATCGCGGTGCTGCGCGAGGGCGCGCCGAAGGTGTCGGCCGTCGCAGAGGTGTTGCGCATCGAGCGCAACCCGGCGCAGCCGCTCGCCGCGCTCCAACTGATGAACGCCAGCGACGAATGGCGCGGCCTCGTCTGGGAGCCTTCCGCCCCACACTTGCAGCATTACGAATACGACATCGAAGACTACTGAGGGGAAGGGATGAGGGCGGAGGGATAAGGGATGAATCAGGAAACCACGCAACGTAAGCAAGTGATTTCTTCATTCATCCCTCACACTGCCGCCCTCATCCCTTAGACATTATGGCTGAGCGGAAGAGTGAGCAGAAGAGACAGGTGGCTGAGGTGGCGGAGACGGCGGCTGTCGCGGCGGCAGAGGCTTCCTGGCCGCAGACGCGCGCGGTGCTGCGTCTGATCTTGATCGTGCTCGGCGTGGCGGCGGTGATCTGGGCGCTCTATTTGCTCGAAGGCGTCATCCTCTTGCTCGTGCTCTCGATCTTTTTCGCTTACCTGATCGCGCCGCTCGTCGAACTCGTACATCGCCCGCGCTGGCTGCGACGCGGCAAGCGAGAACACGTCATCCCGCGCACGCTCGCCATCGGCGTCGTCTACCTCGTCCTCTTCGGCGGACTCGGCCTTGCAGTCTATCTGCTCTTGCCGCAGGTGGGCGAGCAGTTGACCGGACTCGGCCAGCAAGCGCCGACTTATTACAAAGGCATCTCGGAGCGCGCGCAGAAGTTGGAACGCGTCTACCAGCGCATCCCGCCGCCCGCGCGCGAGTCCGTCAGGCAGACCGTCTCCGAGACGTTTCACACGCTCGGCGAATACATTCAAAATACTGCCGTCACGACGGCCACCTTCGCGCTCGCCTACGCGCCGTGGCTCGTCCTGATCCCGATTCTCGCCTTCTTCCTGTTGAAAGACGCAGACAGTTTTCGCCGCTCTGCCTTGCAGATGCTCCCGCGCGGGCGCATCCGCTGGCGCGGCGACGAACTGTTCCAGGATGTCAACAGCACGCTCGCCGCATACATCCGCGCGCAACTCATCGCGTGCCTTTTGATCGGCATCCTCTGCACGCTCGGCTTCATCCTGATCGGCGTGCCTTATGCTCTGGTGCTCGGCATCCTTGCTGGGTTTCTGGAATTCATCCCGCTTGCGGGGCCGCTCGTAGTGGGCGTGCTGGCCGTCGCCGTGTCGAGCTTTTACTCGCCGGGGCAGGCGCTCGGCGTCTTTATCTTCCTCGGCGTGTTGCGCATCGTACACGACTACGTGACCTACCCGCGCATCATCGGTCAGGGCATACACCTGCACCCGCTCGCGGTCATCCTCGCCATCCTCTGCGGCGCGGAACTCGCAGGAGTGGCCGGCATCTTCCTCGCCATCCCCGTCATCGCCATTATCTCCGTCGCCTACCGCCATTGGCTCGAACATCGCGGCAAAGATGAAGGCATCGTCGCCAGCCTCCTCAAACCCGACGAAGCCGCCACGGCAGCGGCAACGCCCGCTCCCGCAACTACGCCCGTGCAAGTTGCACCGACAAGTTCGCCGGGTAAATGACAGCGGGAAAGTTAAAGATTTTGACGTGGGTTGAACCGGAATCCATTCGCTGCCTCTGAATTCCACACGCATGCACAGCCGACTTGTTCGCGTCAGTAAATTTTTGAGCCTCGTGTTGCGTCATCAGCCGGAACGGATCGGAGTTGAGTTGGACGGTGCGGGGTGGGTGGCGGTCGCCGATCTGCTCGCGGCTTGCGGGGCGCACGGTTTTCCGCTCACGCGCGAAGAGTTGGAGATGGTAGTGAGGGAAAACGATAAGCAGCGTTTCGCCTTGAGCGAGGACGGCGCGCGGATCAGGGCGAGTCAGGGTCATAGCGTGCGCGTCGAACTCGGATATGCGCCGCGAGTGCCGCCCGCCGTGCTCTATCACGGAACGGCCGCGCACCTGATCGCTTCGATCAAGGAGCGCGGCCTGGTGCGCGGGCGACGCCAGCACGTACATCTTTCGGTCGATGCGGCAACGGCCATGAAAGTCGGCGCGCGCCACGGCAGACCGCGCGTGATCGAAGTGGAGAGCGGACGGATGCACGCGGACGGCTGCGAGTTTTATCTCTCAGAGAACGGTGTGTGGCTGACAGAACACGTGCCCGCGAAGTATCTCGTGTTTGAGAGCGACTGAGACATTCTTAGTTCTTCTGACGCGCCGTTTGTTCCATGAGTTCGATGAAGCGTCGGAAGTGGTGCGCGGCGTCGTGCGGGCCGGGGGCGGCTTCGGGGTGGTATTGGACGGAGAAGACGGGGAGGCGTGTGTGGCGCATGCCTTCGACGCAGTTGTCGTTGAGGTTGATGTGTGTGACTTCGACTTCGGGCGGCAGCGTGTCGGCCTGGACGGCGAAGCCGTGGTTGTGCGAAGTGATTTCGATTGTGCCCGTCGCCTCGTCGCGGACGGGTTGGTTGCCGCCCCTGTGGCCGAAACGCAGTTTATAGGTCGAACCGCCGAAGGCGCGTCCCAGGAGTTGATGACCGAAACAGATGCCGAATGTGGGCACGCCCGACCCTGCTACGCGCGCGATCTCTTCGACCACCTTCGTCATCGAAGCCGGGTCGCCCGGCCCGTTCGACAGAAAGATGCCGTCCGGCCGCAAGGCCAACACCTCTGCGGCGGGCATCGAGGCGGGCACGACCGTCAGACGACAGCCGAGGCGCGCAAACTCGCGCAATGAATTCAACTTCACGCCGAAGTCGTAGCAGACGACATGGAAACGCTCCGCGCCTTCGGCCGCGACGGTGTAAGGCTCTTTCGTCGTCACGACGCTCGCCAGTTCGCGGTTCTCCATCGCTTCGGAGGCGCGTGCACGCGCGACCAGAGTTTCCGCGTCGAGTTCGACCGTCGAGAGGCAGGCGCGCATCGCGCCGCGGTCGCGTATGTGTCGGACGAGCGCGCGCGTGTCGATATGGTCGATGGCGACGATCCGCCAGCGCTTGAGATAGGCATCGAGCGTCTCTTCCGCGCGCCAGTTGGAGACGGTGCGGCTCGCCTCGCGCACGACGAAGCCTTCAACCCAGGGGCGACTTGATTCCGCGTCCGCAGCGTTGACGCCGTAGTTGCCGATGAGCGGATAGGTCATGCAGACGATCTGTCCGGCGTAGGACGGGTCGGTCAAAACTTCCTGATAACCGGACATCGAAGTGTTGAAGACCATCTCGCCGCACACTTCGCCTTCCGCTCCCCACGAGCGACCACGAAACGTGCGTCCATCTTCGAGCGCGAGCAGCGCCCCTTTAGCTTCAGTCATAATCAATTCGTGGCCTGTGTTCGTAGAAACTGCTGCGCTTCGTTGAGCCAGCGTTTCTCGGCGCGATATTTGTAGGCGGGCGCGGTCTTGACGGCTTCGATGCAGGCGCGCATGGAATCGGCGGCTTCGCGCGTGCGCCCCATGCCGAAGAGTGCGCGCCCCATCAGGTACAAGCCTTCGGGGTCTGATTGGCGGCGTTCGAGAAAGCGTTCGAGCGCGTCGTATGCGTCGGAGTATTGCCCGGCGGCGAGATAGGTCGCGCCGATCTCGCGCCAGATTTCGTGCTGCGAATGGCTCTCGTCGCGCGCGACGACCTGCTCGAAACGCGCGATTGCGCCCGCCAGATCGTTCTGCATGAGGGCGATGCGGCCGAGTTGAAAATGTGCGTCAATCTCTTCGGAATCGATCTCGACGGCGCGTGTGAAAGATTGTTTGGCCTCGTCGAGTTCTTTGCGTTGGAGGTGTATGAGGCCGAGATTGTAGTGTGCGGAAGCGTCGGCCGGGTTGAGCGTGGCGGCTTCGAGATTCTGACGGAAAGAGGCGCGGGCGCGTTGCGTGCGCATGACTTCGCCGAAGTAGCCGCGCAGCAAAAGAAACAGCATGATGAGCAGGAAGGGCGAAGCGAGAAAACGACCGAGCATGCCCACCAGAGGCGAAAGCAGGATCATGGCGAGCCCGCCCCCGATGAGTGTCGCAACCGCGCGCGGCCAGGAGAGGCGAAACACTTCGCGCACGCCCACGAGCGTCCACACGAGAAAGAACGGCAGCACGATCATGGCCGAGATAAAGAGAGAGACTTGTTGCGGGTCTGTCAGTTGCGCCAGGTCTTCGGGCGACACGTTCGGCTGCTGCCGTCCGAGCGCCTGCCAGAACCTTTGAAAGCCCGTTATCAAACTGGCTTCTAATCCGCTCAAGCGCGTGAGCAAGGCGAGCGGCAAGGCGACGATGTGCGCGGCCGCCCAGGCGTAGAAGACGGCGGAAGCGGCGGGCGCAAACTCCTGTTGCAACACGAGGCCGAAACTGCCCCGCCGCTCGAACAAATTGGCGAAGAAGATGAGACCCGGCACGAAGATCACGGCGACGAGCAGGAGGCTGCCGACCGTCCCGCTCAAAACACCGTAAGCGACGAACGCGCCGCCCTCTGCGAACTGTGCGGCCAGAAAAGGCCACAACGCATAGAACGCGTAGGCGATTTTCGCGCCGAGCGCGAGCGCGGCAGCGAAGGCGAGCGGCGCGTGGTCGCGCACCAGGCCGAACGCGCGCACCGGCCGGTAGAACAACATCAGGAACCAGTTCAGCCAATCAAGCATTTCGATTCGGTGAGCAGCGAGCAGTAAACAGTGAGCAGTAAGAAGATTGTTTCAACGGCTTGCTGCCGGGCGCTTGACGCCCGCTGTTCATGGCTCACTTTCCTCGTCCTCTTCCGGTTCGACGAAAGGCGTCGGCAGCGGCGCGGACGGCGCGGTGAGCGCGTAGTCGGTTTCGTGGCGGATGACGGTCGCGGAAGAGAGCGGCCAGTAACGCAGGAGCGCCTTGCCGTAGATGTATTTTTCGGGCACTTGTCCCCAGATGCGCGAATCCGAAGAATTGTCGCGGTTGTCACCCATCACGAAATAGTAGTGCGGTTTGACGAGCGCGGGCGGCAAGGTCATGCGCCCGACGTTGAGTTGCGGATCGAGATAAGGCTCGTTCAACTCCTGCCCGTTGATCTGTATGCGCCCGCCGCGCACCTCCACGATCTCGCCCGGCAGACCGATGACGCGTTTGATGTAACTTTTGTCCGGGTCGTCCGGAAACCAGAAGACGACGATGTCGCCGCGGTCGAGTTTCGGCCAATGATAGTAGACGAGTTTGTTGACGAAGATGCGCTCGCCGTCGTGCAGGCGCGGCAGCATCGAAGTGCCTTCGACTTTGACGGGCTGCACGACGAAGACGACGAACAGCGCCGCGACGAGCAGCGCGAACACGAGGTCGCGCAGGAGCAGACGCGCCTCCGACCAGAAGTGTTTGCGCGATTCCTGATCGAGCCGCTGCACTTCGATGTCGCGGTCGTCTTCGATGCCTATATCGCCGAATTGCGGGCTGCGCGTTCTCTGACGCTTGAACATATCTTTCTACGCGATAACGCTAGCGGACAGTCTTTCTTCTACCCGGAATATGCAAGTCATTCGAGGTTAGCCGCGCGCCGCGCGCTTTGTCAACGCGGGGCGCGGCAGGGTGCGCCGGGATGCTTGCTTGACAGCGTTCGCGGCGCGTCTCTATTATCGTTCGTCAAACGGCGTCTACACTTTTCAGACCAATTTCCGTCCCGTGGACGCCAACGGAGGCTCGAAACCAGCGTGATTAAACTCGACATCGTGAACCGTGTAGCCGACCGCACGGGCGTGCCGAAGATGAAGGCCGAGCAGGCCGTCGATGCTCTGTTCCACTCGATGAAGGAGGCGCTCGCGCGCGGCGAACGCATCGAGTTGCGCGGCTTCGGCGTCTTCGTCGTCAAACCGCGCAAGCGCGGCGTGGGACGCAACCCGCGCACCGGCGAAGAGGTCGCCATCCCCACGGGCAAGACCATCCGCTTCAAACCCGGCAAAGAACTCCAGGCCCACGGCTTCGACACCGAAGACGACGCCGGGCACGACACGGACGTTCCGACAGCGACCAGCGACGAGTGAAGGCTAGTAAATAGTAAATAGTAAATGGTGAATGGAGAAAGACAGTTCTGCTCCATTCACCATTTACTATTTACCATTCACCATTTTTCTCCATTCACCATTTTTTCCATTCGCCATTTACCATTCACTATTCACCAGCAATGTCTGAGACACTTCATCCGCTGCCGCCTCTCGTCGAACACCGCACGGCCTGGGTGCGGCAGGCGACGCGCCCGACGGCGCGCGAGTGGATGCGCCACGCGGGGCTATTTGCGCTGACCGCGCTGACGGCCACGCTGGCAGGGATCATGCAGGCAGCGATGGCCGCCGGAATTCCCGAAGTCGAACCCTCGCTCGCCGCGCCTTCAAGTTGGATCGGTTATCTCTTTTACGTTCCGGCCTATTACTTTCTCTCCGTCCGCGAACTGCTCAGGCAAGCGCTCCTGCACACGGAACTGATCGCACAGGGCGCGACCTTCGCCGCCTCTCTGCTCTCCATCCTGCTCGCGCACGAGGCCGGGCACTACGTCGCCTGCCGCCGCTACGGCGTCAACGCCACGCTGCCGTTCTTCATCCCCGCGCCGCCGCTCTTTCTGGCGGGCACGTTCGGCGCGTTCATCAAGATCAAATCGCCCATCCCGACGCGCCGCGCACTCTTCGACATCGGCGTGGCCGGGCCGCTCGCGGGCTTCGTCTTGATCATCCCCGTCGCACTGCTCGCCGTCCTGACCTCGCAACCCGCGCCGCCTCTGCCGGAGACTGCCGCCACGACGGGAACGTTCATCACCTTCAACGACCCGCTGCTCCTGCGCCTCTGCGCACGCGCGCTCGGCATCGATCTTACGAACATCGCCCCGAACCCTTTCTACTTCGCCGCGTGGATCGGACTGCTCGTGACGAGTTTGAACTTGCTGCCCGTCGGACAACTGGACGGAGGCCACGCCGTCTACGCACTCTTCGGTAAGCGCATGCACGCCTGGATCGGCCGCCTTGGTTTCGTCTCGATGGCGCTTCTCGCCGTGCTCGGCTGGTACTGGCACAACTCGCCCGGCGGCTTTCTCTACGCGCTCCTTCTGTTCGTCATGCTGCGCGTCCCGCACCCGCAAGCCATGGACGAGAGCGCCCCGCTCGGCCGCGCGCGCACCATCGTCGCCATCCTCACGCTTACGGTCTTCCTGCTCTCCTTCGTTCTCTTCCCCATCACCATCTCTTAATAGTCGACAACGAAAAGTTTCAGCCGGCGACAACGGCGACTGGAACAGTCGCATCGCGGACGACTCTCGTTTGTTAATGAAATCCGTTCGCGCGCGTTAGTTATTTGCTCGCAGAGGAAGTTTGCTTGAGAGCGAATGTTTTTGCGAAAGAGTTGTCTATGGAGATTGAGACGAGAAGACGCGGCCGGGGGAAAAGAATTTTAGCGGCGGCTCTCTTGCTGTCGTTCGTCGTGGCGGCGGGCGCGCTTTATTTTCAAGTCTGGAAAAAATCTATCGCGGTTGACGGCGGCTTGGCGAAACATCACTTGACGTTTACCGGGCATGCGGAGCGTCTCTTCGAAGTTCGATTCAGCCCCGACGGCGAACTGCTCGCGAGCGGCGGCGTTGACGGCGCGGTCAAAATCTGGCGCAAAGCGGACGGCCGCGTCGTGCGCACGCTCGAACATCCGAACGGCGTCACAGCTCTGGCCTTTAGCCCCGACGGGAGTTCGCTCGCCACGACGAGCTACGACTCGAACGTCAGGCTCTGGCGCGTGGCGGACGGCGCGCTGGTCAAAACTTTCTCCGGGCATGAAAACACCGTCTGGACTGTCGCGTTCAGTCCCGACGGGAAGACTTTAGCAAGCGGCGGCGAAGACAAGACCGTCAAGCTGTGGGATGTCGCACAAGGTAACCTGCGACAGAACCTCGCGGGTCATACGCTAAACGTCTGGTCGGTCGCCTTCAGCCCCGACGGCGGCCAACTGGCGAGCGGGAGTTTTGACGAGAAGATCAATATCTGGAATGCGAGCGACGGCCGACTGACGAGGACGCTCACGGAACACACGCAGGCGGTGTTGTGTGTCGAGTTCAGTCGAGACGGAAGATACCTAGTGAGCGGCGGCGACGATTCGACCGTTAAGTTGTGGAAAGCTGACGACGGCAGTTTGGTGCGTTCATTCGGCGGCGATTCCGAACACATCTACTCCGTGACTTTCAGTCCGGACGGCAGGCGAATCTTGAGCAGCGGACGCGACCGAAGCATGCTCGGAGAGTTGTGGCAGAATTTCTTCGGCGCGTCGGATGCCGACAAGAACGTGACCGTCCGCCTGTGGAACGCGGATGACGGCCGCTTGCTGCAAACGTTCGCGCATCATTCAAACGACGTGTACTCGGTCGCCTTCAGTCCTGAGGGCCGTTGGTTTGCGAGCGCGAGCGAAGACAAAACGGTCGGCCTCTGGCAGTTGAAAACGGACTGAGAACAAACGCGCGAAGAGAGATTTTCGTTGAAGAGAGAAGGCCGCCCCATGTTCAAC
>DASZCS010000093.1:0-23627 GCA_035942855.1 Pyrinomonadaceae bacterium
ACGTCGGCGGCCAACTTTTTTTGCGTGCCCGGCGCGCGCCATCTTTTCTGCTCAATCGGGCGGGCGCCATTTGACAGAATCTTTCGGGAATTTATACTCACCGCTATGAAAGTTCCGCAGTTTAAATTGCTCGGCTTCAAACGGCCGCGCGAGGTTGCCGTCCCGGCGCTCGGAAAACTTGAGCGCGAGGTGATGGACGAAGCGTGGCGGCGCGGGCAGATGAGCGTCCGCGACGTGTACGAGCACTTCGAGGGGCGCGTTGCCTACACCACTCTGATGACGACGCTCGACCGTCTCTACAAAAAGCGACTGCTCGACCGCACAAAAAGCGGTCGCGCTTTCGTCTACGTGCCGCGCGTCTCGGCCGCGGAGTTGGAGCAGGGCATCGCCGAAGACGTGATCGACGCGCTCCTCGGCGGCGCGGCCGAACCTGTGCTGGCCTGCATCGTGGACGCCGTCGGCGAACGCGACCGCGAACTGCTGGACGAACTCGAACGCCTCGTGCGCGAGAAGCGAAAGGAACTGCGCCGCGACTGACTCGCGGCGCACCCGGCGCTAGTTAAGGAGTCTCTCGATGTATAACTTGCTCGGATTGTGCCTCGCGCTCGCGGCGCTGCTCTGCACGAACGTGTTGGCGACGTTCGTGAGCGTTGCCCTGTGGCGTGCCATCCAGCGCAGGTTCGCTCTCGGCGCTTCGCCCGCCGCGCAGGCGCAAATTCTGCTCTACCTCCGGCTCCTGCCCTTCGCGTGCGCGCTCGTGTTCGTCTGCGGCTTCATCGTTCCCGCCTACCTCCATCACGAGCCGCACCCGACGGAGGAAACCGTCAGTCTCAAACTCGCATTCTTCGCACTCTTCTGCTTCGCGGGTCTCCTGCTCGCCGTTTGGCGCGGCGTCTCTTCGTGGATCGCCACGCGCCGTCTCGTCGCAGACTGGCTCAGCCACTCCGAACCAGTGGAACTCGCAAGTCTCGGCGTGCCCGTCTATCGCTTGCAACATCGCTTCCCGGTGATCGCCGTCGTCGGCGTCATGCGCCCGCGTCTGTTTATCGCCGCGCACCTGTTCGACGAATTGAGCGCGGAAGAGTTGCAGGCCGCCGTCTTACATGAACAAGGACATCTGGCGGCGCGAGACAACTTGAAGCGCGCCGCGATGCGCGCCTGCCGCGACGTGTTGATGCTCGTGCCCGCCGGGCGTACGCTCGACAACGCGTGGCTCGAACAATCCGAGGCGGCGGCCGACGAACACGCCGCGCGTGCGGGCGGCGCAGCGCGTGCTCTCGATCTGGCCTCGGCGCTCGTCAAGATCGCGCGCCTGGTCCCTGCGGTTGGCGCGACGCCGCGCATGCCTGCCGGGGTGTTTCTCATCGGCGAAGGCGGCCGGGGCGGACTCGCCTGGCGCGTCCGGCGACTCGCGCGTCTGGCGACGACGAACGAACCGCCCCCGCTTGAAGCCTCAAGCGCCGTCTTGAATTACGCGCTTGTGGGCGCGCTCGCCGCCGCGCTCATCATCTCGGCCACCGCCTCTTTCAGCCAGCCGCACTTCCTCGCCCCCCTGCACGGCGCGATTGAACACTTCGTCAGCGCGCTCGAATAGACGCCGCTCCTCAGTCTTCAAGTAAGAAGAACTTTCCCCGCTAAGTCCCCATCCGAATTACGAGGACTGGTAGTAATTCATGCGTGGCGCTACTCTCGCCGTTTGCCGGCACTCTTCGTCAAACACCAATCTGGCCGCAACGTTAATTTGGAGAAGTCCGAAGCGAGAATCACTTGCTTCAGGATTCGTCGGCTGCGAAATTTTTCAAACAGGAACGAAATTAGGACGACATGATGAAACACGGACGGGCTTATAGACTAACATCCTTTGCGGCGCTCGCCTTCGCCATTAGTCTCTCGCTGACCTTCGCGCTGCCGTCGGCCTACGCGCAAAATCGAGAAGGGCGCGGCCAAATCTCCGGCGTGGTCAGAGATTCTTCCGGCGCGATTGTCGTTAATACGGAAGTGTCGCTCGTCAACGCGCAACAGGCCGTGTTGCGCGACACGCGGACAGACGCGGAAGGCCGCTTCCAGTTCACGGACGTTCCCGTCGGCTCGTACGCGGTCACGATCTATCGCGATGATTTCGGTCGCTGGCGCGAAGCCGTTCAGGTAACGGAAGGAAGCACCGCGGAGTTGAACGTGGTGTTGCAGCCGACTCAGGTGAGCGAGCAGGTGACGGTGACGGCCGAGGCCGGGCAAGTCTCCGACGCGCGCAGCACCGCGCAGCCGATCAACGTGATCAGAGAAGAAGAGATCATGGAGCGCGCGCCGGAGGTCGTCGCGCAGGTGGTGGACGAAGAGAAGGGCGTCAACTTGCAGCGCACGAGTCCGAGCTTGAGCGCCGTCTTCGTGCGTGGCTTGACGGGAAGAAACGTCGCCGTCTACGTGGACGGCGTGCGCTACACGACGAGCGCGCAGCGCGGCGGCGTCGGCACGTTCTTCAGCTTGATCGAACCTTCGAGCCTTGAGACGGTTGAAATCCTGCGCGGGCCGAACAGTTCGCAGTACGGCTCTGACGTGCTCGGCGGCGTCGTCAACTTCATCTCGCGCGCGCCCGTCTACGGCAGCGACCCGGAGTGGCACGGCAGCACGAGCGTCTTCTACACCTCGCCCACGAACGGCTTCGGCGGCAACACTCACGTGACCTACGGCACGCGGCGCTACGGCCTGCTCATGAACGTGGCCGCGCGCCGCATCAACCGCCTGCGCCCCGCCGCAGGACTCGACACGCACGCGGCCGTCACGCGTTTCTTCGACATCCCTTCAGACGTGCTCGGCGAGCGTCTGCCGGATACGGCCTTCACGCAGTACGGTGGATTGCTGCGCGCCAGTTTCAACCTCGACGACACGACCCAGATACTTTTGAGCTATGCGCGCAACCATCAGGACGGCGGTCGTCGCTACGACCAGTTGGCGGGTGGCGACGGCAATCTCATCGCAGACCTGCGTAACCTGATGAGCGATCTCTTCTACGCGCGTCTCGTCAAACAGAAACTCGGCATCTTCGACAACTCGCAGTTCACCTTCTCATACAACGGCCAGCGCGAAGAACGCGTCAATCAGGGCGGGCAAGGTAACCCCGTCGCGGCGATCACGAACCAGCGCGAGCGCACGAACGTCCTCGGCTTCAACTTCCACGTCGATAAACGCATCGGCGAGTTGAACACGCTCACCTTCGGCGCTGACGTGTACCGCGACAAGATCAGCGCCCCGGCTTTCACCACAGACCCCGTGACCGGAGTGGTCGTGCCTTCACGCCCGCGCATCCCGAACGGCGCGCGTTATCTCTCCTACGGCTTCTTCGCGCAGAACGTGCTCACGCTTATCCCCGAGCGTCTGCGTCTGAGCGGCGCACTGCGCTACAGCGTTGCCTCTTACAAGTCGCGCGCCGCGAACGCCCCCGTGGTTAACGGTCGCCCGCTCTTTCCGGACGATAGCGCCCGCTTCGACGCTCTGTCAGGTCGTATCGGCGCAGTCATCAACGTCGGCGGCGGCTTCGACATCGCCGGGAGATACACGCGCGGCTTCCGTGCCCCGAACACGACCGACCTCGGCATCATCGGACTCGTCGGCACGGGCTTCGAGGTTGACGCTACGACCGCTTCGCAACTCGGCGGCTTCATCGGCACGACGGCCGGTGCTGATGCAGTCTCTTCCGGCATCCCCATCACGGCAGGCTTGGGGCCGGAGAAAAGCAACAGCTTCGACCTCAGCTTCCGCTACACGAGCACACGCCTGCGCGCCGAGTTGACGGGCTTCACGAATAAACTGTCCGACGTTTATTTCGATCAGGCGCTCGTCTTGCCACCGGGCGCGGTCGGACAATTTTTGGGAAGCGAGCAGATCATCAGACAGAACGCGAACGGCCTTGTCTTCGTCGCCGCCGCCACGAGTCCTGTGCTCGTCCGCGTCAACTACGACGACGCGCGCTTCAACGGCGTCGAGTTCGACACAGAGGCGCGTCTCGGTCGTGCCTTCACAACTCGCGGCAACTTCACCTACATACGCGCACACAGCTTGCTCAACGGTGCGCCGCCAAACGTCGAAGGCGGCGTTCCGCCCGCCACGGGCTTCGTCTCGCTGCGTTATCAACCGCGCGGTGCTTCGCGTTTCTACGTCGAGCCTTACGCGATTCTCGCGGCGCGGCAGAACCGTCTCTCGTCGCTCGACCTGGCCGACCGGCGGACGGGCGGGGCTATCTCCCGCGCGTCAATCCAGAACTTCTTCCGACGCGGCGCTTGCGTGCGCGGCGTGACGACGCCCGGCGCTAACGGGCAGTGCGGCTCCGCGGGCGGCATTCTGATCCCGACGGGCGAGACGCTGGCGCAGGTGCAGAACCGGCTTCTCCCCATCGGCGCGACCATTAACGGCGTGACCGTCATCAACAACGACACGACCGTTCCGCGTTATCCCTACGTGCCCGGCTACGGACTCGTCGGCGTGCGCGGCGCTTTCCGCTTCGACGAACACTCGGAAGTCCTCTTCGATTTCGAGAACATCGCCGACAAGCAATATCGCGGCATCAGTTGGGGCGTCGACGGCGCGGGGCGCGGCGTGACGTTGCGCTACCGATACAAATTCTAAACAAGCAGTTCTGCCTGCAACCTCGCGAGCCGGGAATCAAGAGCACCTAAGAAAACTAAAACGTGGAAACCGCGAAGCCACACGCGCACAACACGAACCTCTTCTTCGTGTTATTGCGTGGGACTTCGCGGTTTCAAGGTTCGTTAGTTTCTCTTTGAAACTTCGGCTTTCGTCCCCGTCACACGTCTCAAGTATTCCTCAAGTTCATCTACTATCGCCTCAAGTATTTCTCAAGCCGCCTCTCTAGACTGCACGCGTTCCGATAGACGCTCAACAGATCAAGGATTGAACAACACCTTTCGGGCAACCCTCGTTCAAGCCCTGCGTTCGACCTCTAAACAGAGCGCCACGACGCCACACTTTTAAGGAGAGTAAAGATCTATGTTTCGTTTCAACCAACTGCTGCTGGCCTCGGCCACGCTCCTGTTGCTTGCTGGTGCGGCTATGACGGCGAAGGCCGACACGGTCGTCCTGCCGACCTTCGTTGAACGCACCACTTTCAACGCCGCCGCCCCGACCAACACCACCGTCGATTTCCAAAGCTCGACGCCCACGAGCGGCTATGCCAATTCGATTTCCGTCACGGGGCTTAACTTCAACTTCACGGGGACGGGCGCACCCACGTGCGGCGCATGCGGCGTCGGCATCGTTTCGGGCGCGAACCCGAACTTCGGCCTCAGTCCCGATAACAACGCGCTGTTCGTCAACGCGTCAGGCGCGGACTTCAATCTCAACACGCTGACCATCACGCCCTCTTCGGCGATGCGCGCCATCGGCTTCGACTTCAAAGGCAGCAACGGCACGCAAGTGCCCGGCGCAAGCACCGCCTCTTATCGCATCACCGTCACGCTCGCGAACGGCGACACGCACACCGTCAACGTCGCCAATCCTTCGTACACCAACTTCAGCTTCATCGGCTTCAGTTCGCCCGACATGGACATCGCCTCGGTCGCCATCGCCACGCTTTCGGGCGGCCAGCCCTTGATCGATAACGTCTCGTTCAGCGCACAGGCCGAACCCGTGCCCGAACCGGCCACGATGGTGCTTCTCGGCACGGGACTCGCGGGTGTGGCTTCTTACGTGCGCAAACGTCGTCGCGGCAGCAACGGCGGCGGCGAAGGAGACGAAGCGTAAGAACTCTTGCCGCCGCGAGGATAAAGCGCCCCGCGAAGAACAGGCGCACACGCGAAGAAACGAAACACGCGCGCACGGCTTTTGTTGCCCCGTCGTCGTGCGCGCCGGAAAAATTCTCTCCGCCGCGTCGCTCGCGTGAGTGCGCGCCTGCGATGCGCCCCGAACGAGTGTCGTCCGAAGTTGAATCGTTAAGAGTCTTGTCCGAGTTGAATCCAGCAATCGTTGCCGAAAGGAGTCGGAAACTCATGCCCCGCTTTGCCAAACAGACCAACTGCCCCGCGACCATTGTGCTCGAAGCCTACGCCGCCGGAAAGCTCTCTTTCCTTGCGCGCCCGGCGGTCACCTCGCACCTCGCCGCGTGCGAATTTTGCGGCGCTGAACTCGCACTGCTCGCACAGTCGGCGACCGTCGCCGACGCCGCCCCAAGCGCGACGCACGAAGTTGAGCCGCCGCCCGCGGCGATGCCTCTCGCCCTGCGCCTGTTCGCTGAGAGCGCGCTAGCAGAGATGAACGCTGCTATTGCGGCGGCGCGCGTCGAAGCAAAACGCGCGGCTTAAAGCTGTGGAGCAGAGAGGTGCGAGATGAAAACCTTCGAGCTTAAATCGTTCACGGAAACTCTGAAAAATATTCTCTGCGGCGTCTGTCTCCTGTGCTCCGTCGCGCTCGTCGCCGCGACGGAAGCGCGCGCCGACGAAGTTCGGATCGCAGGCACAACGTCGGGCAGTTTCACGAGTCTCGGTGGCACGAACACGGGCACGACCCTGATGGGCTTGCAGTTCATCAATTCCAGTTTCGACGTGAACACGTCGAACGGCACGAGGACTCTCAGCGGCGCGGCGGCCAACCCTGCGGGGACAAACTTCAACAACCTCGGCTCGTTCTACATACAGCCGCCCGCCGACCCGACCATCAACAACTACAACGGCAGCGCCTTCACGCTCGTCATCAATTTCGCCGCGCCCACCGGGCTGGCGGGCGGGCAGATGACGACCTACACGGCCGCGCTCTCCGGCCTCGTCGAACGCGTCGGCCCGACGCAGAGCTACAGCGTCAACGTCCGCTTCGACAATCCCGTGCAGACCTTCACCTACGCGCGCGCCGACGGCTCTGCGGGAGCGTTCACCCTGACGGTCAACGACGTGCTCGGCATCACGCCGAACTTCGCGCGCGCCATCAACGCCACCATCTCCGAAGCGTCGGAGACGCCCGCCGCCGTGCCCGAACCGGCGACGATGTTGCTGCTGGGGACGGGGCTGGCCGGACTCTTCGCACGCTCGCGCCGCCAACGCCGCAGGCGCGCGGAAGCGGCCAATTGAAAGTCTCTGTGGAGTTGGAGAAGAAAGTTGAGACCCCCGGCGTGGGCGGAAGCTTGAGAGCTTGCGGTGCGCGCCGCAGGCTGAAAAGCTTCCGCTCCGGCGGGGGCGGGCGTTAAGTTTCCGCTCCGCGCTTTCAATTTTTTTCACTCAGTTTCCCACGAAAAAAGCCGGGTTTTCGCGTTTCTCGCTTCGTCCCGCCCGCCTCAAGTATTCCTCAAGAATTTCTCAAGTCGCCTGTCTATCCTGTACGCGTTCCCAAGTAGCTTTGAAACGTCCGGCTCACTAGAGCGCGCGCTCATACGCCGATGCGCCGCCGCTGACGAAGCCCCGGAGACTTAACTGACGCCAAGCGCGACTGCAAGGAGAATGAACATGATTCGTCCGCTGCCCACTCGATTCGCCGCCCCGAAATTTTTTCGCCTCTTTGTACTATCGGCCTTCGTAGTTGTTGCGGCCGTTGCGCTCTTTACGCGCGGCGGCGCGGCCGCGACGCCCGCGAGCGGCACGGTCACGACGGCCAACACGTCTTCCAATCCGCTGCGCTACACGGCCGGGCCGTTCAACGTCCCGAACGTGACGGGCTTTGCCGGCGTGCTCCAGTGCAACGCCGCCATGCCCTGCGACGACTACGCGCTGAACGTGGACGTGCCCGACGGTCTCATCGACACGCATCAGGTACGCATCGCGATGTCCTGGCCGAACCCGACGGCCGACTTCGACTATCGCGTCTACCTGCGCAATGCGGACGGCACGGCGGGCGCGGAGGTGCTTTCAATCGGCAGTTCGGCCGACCCGGAAGTGGGCGTGCTGCCCGCCGTCAAACGTTCTTACGTCGTGCGTGTGGTTCCGTTTGCGCCGCTCGGGCAGAGCATCTCGATGGCGATCACGGTGGAGCCGAAAACGGGCCGTTTCAATCAGGGTACGGGCACGTCGCCGCGCTACGCGAACTATCAGCCGACGGGCGGTCTCGGCGCGGACGCGGCCGAGCCGACGCTCGGCGTCAACTGGAAAACCGGCAAGGTGATGTTCATCGCCGGTCTCGAAACCCTGCGCGTCACCTTCAACGACACGGCGAACCCGGCCACGGCGACGTGGGAAAACAAGAGCTTCCTCCTGACCTCGCTCCAGACGCTCGATCCAATTCTCTACACAGACCGCCAGACCGGGCGCACCATCATCTCGCAACTCGCGGGCACGAACAGTCTCTCCGCTTTGACCGATGACGATGGCGAGACGTGGATTCCGAACGAAGGCGGCCCGCTCACTTCCGGCGTCGATCACCAGACCATCGGCGGCGGCCCCTATCACGCACCGCTCACCGGCGGCACGGCCGTCTACCCGAACGCCGTCTACTACTGCTCGCAGGATTTGGTCACGGCCTTCTGCGCGCGCTCCGACGACGGCGGTTTGACCTACGGCCCCACCGTCCCGATGCAGATACTCACCTGCGGCGGCATCCACGGCCACGTGCAGGTCGCCCCGGACGGCACGGTCTACGTCCCGCATCGCCAGTGCAACTCGAACCAGGCCGTCGTCGTCTCGGAAGACAACGGCATCACCTGGGCGGTGCGCACCGTGGCCGACACGGACACGACCACCTCGACTTACGACAGCATTCCCGGCGACTGGGATCCGGCCGTCGGCGTCGGCAGCGGCGGCACGGTCTATTTCGGCTACGAGAACGGCGACGGCACGCCGCACATCGCCGTCTCGCACGATCAGGGCAAGACCTGGGTTGACGATCAAAACGTCGGCATCCCCTTCGGCATCCGCAACACGGCCTTCCCGACCGTCATCGCCGGAGACGACGACCGCGCGGCCTTCGCCTTCCACGGCTCGACCGACCCCGACAACACGGACAACGGCGTCTGGCATCTCTACGTCGCCACCACCTATGACCGCGGCAAGACCTGGAACGTCGTCAACGCCACGCCGAACGATCCCGTCCAGCGCGGCTCGATCTGCACCGAAGGCTTCGGCGTCGATGCCTGCGCCAAAGGCGACCGCAACCTGCTCGACTTCATGGACATTCAGGTGGACAAACAGGGGCGCGTCCTCGTCGGTTACGCAGACGGCTGCGTCGGCTGCACCAGCCCATCGGGTTCGCGCGCGAAGCTCGCGACCATCGCACGGCAGACTTGCGGCCGTCGCCTCTTCAAACAATACGACCCGGCCACAGACGACTGCGGCGGTGGCGGAAATCCGACGCCCACGCCGACGCCCACGCCCATCCCGACTTTGGAGGCTTGCGACGGCGCGAACCTCGTCACGGATGCTGCGGGCGACGCAAAGAATCCCGCGCCCGGCGGTCAGGGGCCGACCGATCAGGCAGACATCACGGCCATCTCTTTCGAGAAGGTCGGGAGCAATCTGGTGACGAAGATGACGCTCAAGAATTTGAGCAACACGCCTTCGCCCGGCACGACCTTCACCACCTACTACGTCTCCTGGAAAGGCGCGAACGGAACGGTCTATGCCACGCAGGCCGACGTTGATCCGACGGGTCTCGTCTCCTACGGCTACGGCCCTTACGATGGCAGCCAGATCAGCACCTACAACAGCGCGACCGGCACATTCACTCCCGGCGCAAACGGAACCATCACCGTCAGCGTGCCGCTCTCCGGCATCGGCAACCCGGCCATCCCCGTCTCGCCGACGGGCACGGCGGCGGTGAACGAACCCGGCGGCGCGACCGTCGCGGGCAACGGCGTGCTCGGCGCAGGACTGATCTTCACCACGCCTGTGGATCGCGCCGCGGCCAACGCGCGCTGGTCTGTCTGCGGCGCGGCCACGCCTACCCCGACGCCTACAGCCACACCAACACCTACGCCGACCGCAACTCCGACGCCCACGAACGACGCGCGCTGCACCGTGCCCGGCCTCGAAGTCTTGACCGACGCGGCGGGCGATCAGACGGGTGCGCCGAACGCCAACGCGTCGCAGGACATCAAGTCGGTCTCCATCGCCGAACAGTATTCGGCCACGGGCGGCCAGCTCGTCTTCACGTTGAAGGTCGGCGATCTGACTTCGACGCTGACGCCGAACGCCTCCTGGCGCATCTCCTTCAACGCGACGCACGCCGACAACACGTTCACGACTTACTTCGTCACCGTGGCGAACAACTCTACGGCGAACGCCACCGGCATCTCTTACAACTACGGGTTCGTCGATACGTCGCGCAACATTAGTTCCACGGTCGGCACGGCCGATGGCGGCTCGATGTCAGCCGACAAAGACACGTTCACCGTCGTGCTCAATTTGAACAAGCTGCGCAAACCCGTCGCCGGGACAGCCGGGCAGACCTTGACGGGCGCGCAGGTCGATCTCTCCGCGGGCAAGTCTCTCGGCGCAATCAACGCCGCGACGAGCGTGCTCGTCGGCGCGCTCGGCACGGGGCTTAATGTCAACGTCGATTCCACGGGTCAGGGCAACTACACGATGGCGGGCGCGGCCACTTGCCCGTTCGTTGCCGCAACTCCGACGCCCACACCCGGCGGCGGCACGACCGAGAGCGACCCGGCGCGCTTCCACGTCTTCGCCGCTCCGGCAGGTGTGGCCGAATCGGCGGGCGAACCTTCAATCGGCGTCAACTGGAAGACCGAGCGCACCTTCGGCAACAGCAGCGGGCTGATTCCGAACGGCGGCACGGTCACTTACTTCGGCGGCTTCCTGCCCTACATGCTGCGCGTCACCTTCGATGATTCCGTCTCGCCCGCGCGCGTCACTTGGGATCAGGCCAACTTGACTGTGGCGAATGCGCCGCGCGTCTTCGGCGACCCGATCCTCTTCACCGACTCGAAGACCGGGCGCACCTTCGTCTCGCAGGAGTTGGGCTTGACGCCGCTCGGCTCGACGATGGAATTCACGGACGACGACGGCCGCACCTTTACGCCTTCAACCGGATCGGGCGCACCTTCCGGCATCGACCATCAGACGGTCGGCGGCGGCCCGTACGCGCAGCCGATCCCGGCGGGCGTCAATCCGGCTTACCCGCACGGCGTCTGGTATTGCTCGCAGTCAATCGCCGACGCCGTGTGCGCGCTCTCGCTCGACGGCGGCATCACCTTCGGCCCCTCTGTGCCGATGTTCACGCTCGCCGATTGCGTCGGCCTCCACGGCCACATCAAGATCGGCGCGGACGGCACGGCCTACATCCCGAACAAGGGCTGCGGCGGCTCGCTTCCGTTCCACGATGGCGGCAAGCAGGCGCTCATCGTCTCTGAAGACAACGGCGTGACGTGGAAGATTCGCCCCGTCACGAATTCGACGAGCGCGGGGCTTAGTCAGGACTGGGATCCGTCTGTCGGTGTCACGGCCGACGGTAAGTCCGTCTACTTCGGCTACCGCGACATCAACGGCCGCGCACGCGCCGCCGTCTCGCACGACAAGGGCGTAACGTGGTTGAACGATCAAGAGATCGGCACTTCGCTCGGCATCAAGAAGATCGCCTTCCCGGCCGTCGTCGCCGGAGACGGCGGCGTCAATACGGGGCGCGCGGCCTTCGCCTTCTACGGCTCGACCACTGACGGCCTCGACACGGACGTGAACTTCCCCGGCATCTGGCATCTCTACATCGCCACCACTTACGACGGCGGGAAGACCTGGAGCGTCACGAACGCCACGCCGAACGATCCGATCCAGCGCGGCGGCATTACGCACGAAGACCCGGGACGCAACATGCTCGACTTCTTCGACGCGACGATTGACAAGCGCGGTCGCGTCCTCGTCGGCTATGACGACGGCTGCATCGGCGCGTGCGTACAGGGGCCGCCCAATTCGTTCTCGGCCAAGGCATACATCGCGCGTCAATCCGGCGGCAAGCGCATGTTCGCCGCCTACGATCCGACTTCGACGCATCCGGCCGCGCCCGCCGTCAACGGCAGCCGCAGCGGGGCAACCGTCAATCTCTCCTGGTCAACTCCGGATAACGGCGGCGCGAGCATCACTTCTTACAAGGTCTATCGGCGCGACGGCGCGAACGTCTCCCTGCTCGGCACGCCGACGGCTACGAGCTTCACCGATACGGCTTACACCGCCGGGCAGGTCTATCGCGTCACGGCCGTCAACAGCGCGGGCGAAAGCGCCTACAAGGAGTTCAACCCGTCGGGCGCTACGTCAGCGAGCGCATGCGAGGGCGCGGGTCTACTTGTCGTCAACGACGTGAACAACGACGGCGCCGATCTGGACACGCAGCAGAACACGCCGCCCGACCCGCGCGTCAACATCAGATCGCTCTCGATCAGCGAGCCGTATCTCGGCGCGGGAGTCAGCAAACTGGTCTTCACGCTGAAGGTCGCGCCCTCGACTTCCGGCAACGCCGCGCCTCCTTCGAGCCAGTGGTTCGTCATCTGGAACAGCCGACAGCCGACCGTTGATTTCGACCGCCGCTACGTGGCGATGTTGTCCGACGCTTCCGGCAACGTCAGGTTCGAGTACGGCAAGTTCGGCGCGGCCACGCCGCTCGACGGCAGCGCCATCCCCAGCCCGAACACCAACCAGCCGACGAAACTCGGCGACGCACAGGGCAACTACGACGCCGCCAACGGCACGATCACCATCACGCTCCCGACCGCCGACGCGGAAGGTGTCGTGGCCGGGCAATCTTTGAACGCCGTCAACGCGCGCTCGTTCTTCGCGCGCCCCGAGGCGGGCATACGCAACGCGGCCACCGCATCCGACATCACCGGCGACGGCACTTACACGCTCGTCGGCAACGCTTCGTGCGCGGGCGGCGCGGCTTCGGCTTCGGCGGCGGGCACGAACGATGCGACGGCCGGGCGGTTCGAGTCGGTCGCATGGCAGATGGCGGCGCGGGTCTTCAACTTCACGCTCTGAGGACGCTGGAAAGGGCGGCCGCTCTCACACGCGCGCGCCGCCCGCGCCTGTTGGCGACTCTCACGGCTCGCGTCGCTCCATGCAGACGCGAGCCGTCTTTTTACGCGCGGTTTGAGAGACACAAGCGCCTCCGTCTCTCTCGAAGAATTGCTCGATTCGTCTCTTTGCAGAGTTGCTTCATTGAGTTTGAATGATGTTAGGATACGCGCACGCCCGGCGGCCGCTTCGTTCAACGGATTTTGTAAGAGCAACTCGCTATTCAAGCATCATTCCATCATCACTGAGGAGGAAGATTCAGGCATGCGCCAACATCTCCCACATTTCATCTTCGCACTATGTCTCGCGGTCGTGGCCTCGTCCGCCTGCAACGACACCTCCGGCGGCGCGCAGCAATCAAGCGCCAGGCAGACGAACGCCGCCGGCAACACGAACGCCGCCGCTATTCCGGCCGCCGCGGCCAACAACGCGAGTGCGCCCGGCGCGTCTCCCGCCACGGCTTTCGACGTGTGTGCCCTGCTCACTTCGGACGACATCAAGGACGTGCAGGGCGAGGCCGTCAGAGAGTCGAAGCCGAGCCGCCGCGCAGGGACGGAGTTCGCCGTCAGTTCCTGCTTCTACACCACGCCGACCTTCACCAAGTCTGTCAGCCTCGAAGTGACGCAGAAGGGCACGAGCACACAGAGCGTCCGCGATTTCTGGAAGGCCAATTTCGCCGCCGCGTCCGACAAGCGCGAGCGTAAAAACGAGCGGCGCAAGAAACAGAACAAACCGCTTGCGGGCGAACCGGCACGCCCCCTCGAAGGCATCGGCGACGAAGCCTACTGGGTCAGCACCAACGCCAACAGCACGCTCTACGCCTTCAAAAAAGATGCCCTCATCCGCATCAGCATCGGCGGCACGGACAATGAAGAGACGCGCATGAAAAAGATGAAGACGCTCGCCGAGCGTGCCCTCGCGCGTCTTTAGAGAGAGAACTACTGCGTCCGAAGCCCTAAACTGATGAAGTCCCGGCGGAGGCGACACGATGGCGCGTTGCGCTCGTGTCGCCTTCGCCGGGACTTTGAAACTTTCGGCGGGGGCTTTCCGTTAGCAGGTGGGCTTCTGTAAAATAGGCACGCAAACTTTTCAACCGCCCGGTCGTGTTTGTCCGTCGAAGGGACGCTACAGCGGAAGCCTTTGCCCGCGTGTCAACGGACGACCGGCAGTGCGTTTGACACCTTAACGCTTCAGAAAAGTATTCAGAAATGTTTCCGGCGCGACGCGCTTTTGAAAGAGTGCGCGTGCGCCGTCAGTCTTGCATCCAGTCTGTTTCGTGTTTGGAGGCTCTATGAGAAATCTTGTCCACCGCATCACGCCTGCGGCCGTCGCCTTGGCGCTCCTGCTCTCGGCCTTCGCGCCCGCATCGCAGGCGCAGAGAAGAGGCGCGGCCGCGTCTCGCTCGGCCGCCGCGCCGTCGAAGAACAGCTTCAACGTGCCCGTCACTTATTACAAACTGCCGAACGGCCTCAAGGTTGTGCTCTCGCAGGACACGAGCGCGCCGACGGTCGCCATCGCCGTCTATTACCAGATCGGTTTCCGCATCGAACCGCGCGAACGCACCGGCTTCGCGCACCTCTTCGAGCACATGATGTTTCAGGGTTCGCAGAACCTCGGCAAGATGGAGTTTATCCGTCTCGTCCAGCAGAACGGCGGCATCCTGAACGGCTCGACGCGCTTCGACTTCACCAACTACTTCGAGATCATGCCCGCGCACAAACTGGAGACGGGCTTGTGGGCTGAGGCCGACCGCATGCGCGGACTCGCCATCACCGAAGAGAACTTGAAGAACCAGCAAGGCGTCGTCGGCAACGAAGTCAAGGTCAACGTCCTGAACGCGCCTTACGGCGGTTTCCCCTGGCTCGACATGCCGCAGTATGCCAACACCAACTGGTACAACGCGCACAACTTCTACGGCGACCTCGCGGACATCGAAGCCGCCACGCTCGAAGACGTGAGCCAGTTCTTCAAAACCTACTATGCGCCGAACAACGCCGCGCTCGTCGTCGTCGGCGACTTCAACGAGATGGAAGCGCGAGGGATGATCGAAAAGTATTTCGGCGGCATCCCTTCGTCTAAACTCCCGGCCATGCCCGACCTGACTGAGCCGCGACAGGAGACCGAGCGCAACGCCGTCAAGCAAGACTCGCTCGCGCGCCAGCCCGCGCTCTCCTTCGCTTATCACATGCCGCCGCGCAACACGCCCGAATATTACGCGATGGGCTTGCTCGACCAGTTGCTCCTGCAAGGCGACGACAGCCTGCTCCGGCAGGAACTCGTCAAGCGCCGCGCCTACACGGACAGCGTCCTCGGCGGCACGAACCTGCTCGGCAACATGTACAACTATCAGGGGCCGATGCTCTGGCTCGGCTATCTCTTCCACGATGCGAAGACGAAGCCCGAAGAGATCATGGCGGCCGTCGATACGGTAATTCAGGGCGTGCAGGACAAGCCCATCGATCAGAAGACGCTCGACCGCGCGCTGACGAAAGTGCGCTCGAACTTCTACAACATCCTCGGCCAGTTGAACGGCTTCGGCCGCGCCGACCTGCTCGCCAGTTTCGCGCTCTTTGATGACAACCCGGCGCGCATCAACACGCTCGAAGCAGAGTTTCGTAAGGTGACGCCGCAGATCATTCAGCGCACCGCGCGCGAATACCTGCGACGCGGCAACCGCACCGTGCTCACCATCGTCCCGAAACCGGCGGGCGAAGCAGCCCCGAAACCCGCGAGCGGAGGCGCACGCTAAAGCAGATTCAATGGAGATTGTGATATGAACTCGAAAAAGTTTTTCGCCCTCGTAAACGCTCTGGCGCTCGTCTTCGGACTGTTGGCCTTCACGCCGTCCGTCACGGCGCAGAAGCAACCACCGCCCGCAGGCGGCACGCCGAAACCCTTCGCGCTGCCGCGCAAAGAGACTTTCACCCTAAAGAACGGGACGCGCGTGACGCTCGTTCCTTACGGCTCGATTCCGAAAGTGACGGTCTCGGCGGTCGTCCGCGTCGGCAACATCAACGAGACGGCCGAGCAGGTCTGGCTGGCCGATCTCACCGGCGACTTGATGAAGGAAGGCACAACCACGCGCACGGCCGAAGCGGTCGCCGAACAGGCCGCGCAGATGGGCGGTCGGCTCGGCATCAGCGTCGGCACGGATCAGACGAGCATCAGCGCGGACGTGCTCTCCGAATACGGCCCGCAACTCGTCTCGCTCATCGCCGACGTGGTGCAGCGACCATTGCTGCCCGCCTCGCAACTCGAACGCCTCAAGAACGACCGCATCCGCAATCTGACCATCTCGCGTTCGCAGCCCGGTTCGCTCGCCGCCGAGCGCTTCAGCAAACTGCTCTACGGCGAACATCCTTACGGACGCTATTTCCCGACCGAAGCGATGCTGCGCGGCTACACCATCGCCGACGTGCAGAAGTTCTACAAAGAGAACTACGGCGCGGCGCGCACGCACGTCTACGTCGCGGGGCGTTTCGACGCGGCCGCCATGCGCCGCCAGATCACGCAAGCCTTCGGCACGTGGGCGCGCGGCGCTGAGCCGTTCGAGAACATTCCGAAACCGACCTCGGCGCGCAAGATTCATTTGATTGACCGTCCGGGCGCGCCGCAGTCGACGCTCTATCTCGGTCTGCCGGTCGTCGATCCGAGCCACAGGGATTACGTGGCGATGATCGTCACCAACTCGCTGCTCGGCGGCTCGTTCGCCTCGCGCATCACCTCGAACATACGCGAGCAGAAGGGCTACACTTACTCGCCGAACAGTTCCATCTCGACCCACTACCGCGACGCACATTGGGTGCAGGTCGCAGACGTGACCACGGCCGTCACCGGCCCCTCGCTCAAAGAGATTTTCTTCGAGATCGAGCGGCTGCAAAAAGAGCCGCCGACCGAAGACGAATTGCAGGGCATCAAGAACTACCTCGCCGGAGTGTTCACCATCCAGAACTCTTCGCGCGCAGGCATCATCGGCCAGCTCGCCTTCCTCGACCTGCACAAACTGCCGGACACCTATCTGACCAACTACGTCCAGAACGTCTTGGCCGTCACGCCGCAGGACGTGCAGCGCATCGCGCGCCAGTATCTCAAGAGCGAGCAGATGGCAATCGTCGTCGTCGGCGACAAATCGCAAGTCACCACCCAACTGACACCCTACGGCGACGTTGTTCAATAGAGACGCGCCCGGCGTTGGCGCACACGCCTTAAACGAAAAACGGCTGCCCCACGCGCGGGCGGCCGTTTTCGTTTTTGCACGCGCCGCATATAACCGGCGTGTTTGAGATTTCTTGACGGTTTCCTTACTTGTGTTTCAAACTTGCGCTCCCTGTTCCTCGTATACCCTGCGGACACGACACCTTGTTTGAAGGAAGGATTTTATGAATACAGCCACGTTCTCCCGCGTCGATAATTATCGTTTCCGGCGCACGTCGCTCTTTGCGCTCGCCGTGCTGCTCGCGTTCGTCGCGCCCCTCGCCGCGTCCGCTCAACAGGCGCGCAAAACGGCTGCGCCCGCTCGTCAGGTCAAGCAATACACCATCGAGCAGTTTATGGGCACGACGCGCATCACCGGCGCGTCCTTCTCGCCCGACGAACGGCAGATTCTCTTCGCCAGCAACAAGACGGGCATCTTCAACGTCTACACCGTCCCTGCGACCGGCGGCGAGCCGCAGCAACTCACGCGCTCGACCAAAGAGAGCACCTACGCCGTCTCCTATTTCCCCAACGACTCGCGCATCCTCTACACCTACGACCGCGGCGGCAACGAAAACAATCACCTCTACGTCCTGACGGCCGACGGGCAGGAGCGCGACCTGACGCCCGGCGAAAAAGTCAAAGCCAACTTCCTCGGCTGGAGCCACGATCTGAAATCGTTTTATTACTCGACGAACGAGCGCGACGCGCGCTACTTCGACATCTTCAAAATGAGTATCGACGATTACAAGTCGACGCTCCTCTTCAAAGACGAAGTGGGCTACGACCTCGGCGACATCTCGCCTGACGAAAAATATCTCGCCTTCAGCAAGTCGAACACGACCACCGACACCGACATGTATCTCTACAACGTGGCGACGAAAGAGTTGAAACATCTCACGCCGCACAAGGGCGAGATCAGTTTCAACCCGCAATCGTTCGACCCCGCCTCGCGCTATCTCTATTACCTGACGGACGAGAACAGCGAATTCGCACACGTCGCGCGCTACGAGTTGACGACGGGCAAAAGCGAAGTGGTCGAACGCGCGCCTTGGGACGTGATGTACACCTATTTTTCGCGCAACGGTAAGTACCGCGTCCTGGCCATCAATCAGGACGCGCGCACCGTCATCAAGATTTACGATCACGCCACGGGCAAACCCGTCGACCTGCCGCGCCTGCCGAACGGCGACATCACAGGTGTCCAAATCTCGCGCAGCGAACAGAAGATGGCCTTCTATTTGAACGGCGACCGCAGCCCGAGCGATCTGCACGTCTACGATTTCGCGTCGCGCAAAGTGACGAAGCTGACTTCGAGCCTCAACCCGGAGATCAACCCGGCCGACCTCGTCGATGCGCAGGTCATCCGCTACAAATCGTTCGATGGTCTGGAAATTCCTTCAATCCTCTACAAGCCGCACGGTGCGACGGCGCAACAGAAAGTGCCCGCGCTCGTCTGGGTGCACGGCGGCCCCGGCGGGCAGACGCGCACCGGCTACAGCGCCTTCATGCAGTATCTCGCCAACCACGGCTACGTCGTCTTAGGCGTCAACAATCGCGGTTCGAGCGGCTACGGCAAGACCTTCTACGCCGCCGACGACGGCAAGCACGGGCGCGAACCCTTGTGGGATTGCATCGAGGCCAAAAAGTATCTCGCCTCGCTCGGCTACGTTGACGAACGAAAGATCGGCATCATCGGCGGCTCTTACGGCGGCTACATGGTCTTGGCCGCGCTCGCCTTCAAGCCCGAAGAGTTCGCCGTCGGCGTGGACATCTTCGGCGTCTCAAACTGGGTGCGCACGCTGCAATCCATTCCGCCCTACTGGGAATCGTTCCGCAAAGCCCTCTACAAAGAGATGGGCAATCCCGAAACCGATCTGGACAACCTGCGCGCCATCTCCCCGCTCTTCCACGCGGACAAGATTCGCCGCCCGCTCATCGTCCTGCAAGGCAAGAACGATCCGCGCGTCATCAAGCCCGAATCCGACGAGATCGTCGAAGCGGTCAAGCGCAGCGGCGGAGTGGTCGAATACATCGTCTTCGAAGACGAAGGCCATGGCTTCTCCAAAAAGGCCAACGAGATTCGCGCCTACAAATCGATCCTCGACTTCCTCGACAAACACCTGAAAGGCGCGGGCACGGCGGCAAGCCCCGGCGTCGCGCAAGGTAAATAATTCTCCTTCACGGCAAACAAAAAAGGAGCGGCCACTCGATGGTGAGTGGCCGCTCCTTTTTTCATAGCGCTAACGGGGATCGAACCCGTACTCTCTGCCTTGAGAGGGCAGCGTGTTAACCAATTACACCATAGCGCCTCGGAAGCGGGTTGAATTATAAGTTTGCCTTTGCGCAGTTGGCAAGCGCGCCGGATTTAAAGTGCGGCGGAGGTGTTTGCCGCGCGGCGTACGGCCGGTGCTATACTTCCCGGTAAAGGCGCTGGCGGCTGTAGCGGCGCGGCGTGATAGATTCTTTGAGCCGGTCTTGAAAGTCTCTCCTTTGATATTTTTCATTCACATCAACAGCAGCCAGAACTTATGCAGGACATTTCAGTGAATAGCAGGACGAGTGTGCCGGGCGAGGCGCGCGCTGAAGAGGCAGGAGCGGGCGCGGACTTCCCGCTCGGCATCGGAGATTTCAGTTACGGTGATCTCTACAAACCGGAGCGGCTCGCTCAACTGACATCGGCGTTCTACGCCGAACTGCAAGCGGCGGACGCAACGCTGTACGGGTCGTTCAAGGAGTATACGGCGGCACGCGGCGCGAATTTGCGCGGGACGCGCGCCGAGTCGGAATTGCTCATCGCCGTCGCGCCGCACGTGTCGCGTTTTGTGGCGCGTCTGTTCCGTGTGGACACGGAGCGCGCGGCGCACGCCGAAAGCATCAGGGCGCAGGATGCGGTCTTTCAATTCAAGACGTTCATCTCGCGCCGCGCCCTGAAACGCGTGCCGCCGGAGCGCGCTCTCACCTTCGACGCGGAGGCCGTGCACGATGCGCTCACGCGCCTGATGCGCGCCGTCTCTCCCGAAACGATTGAAGTAAGCGAGACGGAAGATGCGGAACTCACGGTCGCGCGCCTGTGCGTGCGTCTGCTCGCGTGGGAGGAACGTTTAACTAAAGCGGAAGCGACGGGCGAGGGGCGAGAGGTTGAAAATTTCCGCGTAGAGATCGGGGAAGCGCGCGTGCGCGCCGCGCACACGGAGGCGGACGCGGCCTTGAAGGAATTTGAGAGCGACGCTGGCACCAATGAGGCGTTGGACGAGGATGCGAGGTTTGTGAAGTCGGCGCTGAGGCTGTTGGAGACGTGGGCTTCGGTGCACAGCACGCAATCGGCGGCGAAGGCGCGCGTTCGTGGTTGGGTCAGTTTTCGTGTGCCGCATCCTTTGAACTACGAACATCTGGTGCAGATCGAGCGGCACGACGCGGAATTGCCCGAGCGCATGCGCGGCCTTGATCAGAACTTGCGCCGCCGCGACGGCTTCGGTTTGACGGACGCGCGTGCCAGCGGGCGCGAGGTGTTGGACGAAGTCAACTACTGTCTCTATTGCCACGAGCGCGACAAGGATTCCTGCTCGAAGGGACTCTACGAGCGCGACGGAACGCTGAAGCGTAACCCGCTCGGCATCGCGCTCGAAGGCTGCCCGCTCGACGAGAAGATTTCCGAGATGCACGTTCTGCAACGCGACGGCGACTCTCTGGCCGCGCTCGCCGTCGTGATGATCGATAACCCGATGTGTCCGGGCACGGGTCATCGCATCTGCAACGACTGCATGAAGTCGTGCATCTTCCAGAAGCAGGAGCCGGTCAACATCCCGCAGGCCGAGACGGGCGTGCTCACGGACGTGCTCGCGCTGCCTTACGGTTTTGAAATCTACTCGCTGCTCACACGCTGGAATCCGCTGAACGCCAAGCGCACGCACGCGCTTCCCTACAACGGGCGGAACGTCCTCGTCGTCGGCCTCGGCCCGGCCGGTTACACGCTCGCGCATTACCTTCTCAACGAAGGTTTCGGCGTCGTCGGCATCGACGGGTTGAAGATCGAACCGCTGAACGCGGAGTTGACGGGCGACGGCGGACGACGCGTGCCGCGCGCCGTCAGGGATGTCGGCGAGATCGAAGCGCCTCTGGACGAGCGCGTGCTCGCGGGCTTCGGCGGCGTCTCCGAGTACGGCATCACGGTGCGTTGGGACAAGAATTTTCTGACGTTGATTCATATGGCGCTCGCGCGGCGCGCGGGCTTCCGTTTCTACGGCGGCGTGCGTTTCGGCGGAACGCTCGACATCGCGGACGCATGGGCGCTCGGCTTCGATCACATCGCCATCGCGACAGGCGCGGGGCGGCCAACCATCGTCGAGATGCGCAACAACCTCATGCGCGGCATACGCAAGGCGTCGGATTTTCTGATGGCCTTGCAACTGACGGGAGCGTTCAAACAGGACGCGCTCGCTAACCTGCAAGTGCGCCTGCCTGCCGTCGTCATCGGCGGCGGGTTGACGGCGATAGACACGGCGACGGAGTTGTTCGCTTATTACCCGGTGCAGGTCGAGAAGATGCTCACGCGCCACGAGAGCCTGAGCGCGGAGTTTGGCGAAGAGGAAATTTTCGCGCGGTTCGACGCGGAGGAACGCGCTGTGTACGAAGAATTTCTCGCACACGGGCGCGCGGTGCGTGCGGAGCGCGAACGCGCGCGTGCGGCGAGCGAATTGCCGAACTTCGTGCCGCTCGTGCGCGAGTGGGGCGGCGTCTCAATCGTCTATCGCAAACGCTTGCAGGATTCGCCCGCCTACCGCCTCAACCACGAAGAGGTGGTGAAGTCGCTCGAAGAGGGCATCAGCTACATCGAGAACATGAGTCCCGTCGAAGCGGTGGCGGATGAGCACGGCGCGGTGGCAGGCGTAGTGTTCGAGCGCATGCAAAGGGACGCGGAGACGCGCAAGTGGCGCGCTTCGGGCGAACTGGTCAGGCTGCCCGCACGCACGGTCTGCGTGGCGGCGGGCACAAGCCCGAACACGATCTACGAACGCGAACAGCCGGGCACGTTCAAACTAGACGAGTGGGGCGAGTTCTTCGCGCCGCACAAGCTTGAGCGTGTGAGCGGTAATAACGGCGACGCATCAAGTAGTAATAACGGCGACTCAGCGAGCAGCGGCGGCAAGTTTCGTCTCGTCCCGGCGGCAAAGGGAGAGCGCGGCTTTTTCACGTCTTACGAAAACGCGGGGCGCTTCATCTCTTATTACGGCGACAACCATCCGGTCTACGCCGGAAACGTCGTCAAGGCGATGGCCTCTGCCAAGTTCGGTTACGAAGAAGTGTGCGCGCTGTTCGCGGATGAGATCAACGCTGTCGAGAATGAAATCAGGAGGGCGTTGGTGGGCACTGTCGAACGCGCGGAGCGGTTCGAGCGTCTGGTGGAGCGACTGGACGACGAGTTGATCGCGCGCGTGGTCAGAGTCGAACGTTTGACGCCGACGATTGTGGATGTGGTCGTGCGCGCGCCGATGCAGGCGCGCAAGTTTCATCCCGGCCAGTTCTATCGTCTGCAAAATTACGAGACGAGCGCATCAATCGTCGCCGGGACGAAGTTGACGATGGAAGGTTTGGCCTTGACGGGCGCGTGGGTTGACAAGGAGCAGGGGTTGCTCAGTCTCATCGTGCTTGAGATGGGTGCGTCGTCGCGGCAGTGCGCTCTGTTGAGTCCCGGCGAACAGGTCGTCGTGATGGGGCCGACGGGGACGCCGACGGAGATACCTGCGGGCGAGTCGGTGCTTCTGGCGGGCGGCGGACTTGGTAACGCCGTGCTCTTTTCGATTGCGCGCGCGCTCAGGGAGAACGACTGCCGCGTCATCTATTTCGCGGGCTACAAAAAAGGCGAAGACCTCTTCAAGCGCGAGGAGATCGAAGCGGCCACGGATCAGATCATCTGGGCGACCGACATGGGAGCCGAGATAGAACCGCGTCGCACACAAGACCGGCACTTTCGCGGCAACATCGTCGAGGCCATGAAGGCTTACGCCGAAGGCGAACTGGGCGAGCGGATGTTCGACTTGCGTGATATCCAACGCCTCATCGCCATCGGCTCAGACCGCATGATGGCGGCCGTGAAGGCTGCGCGACACGGCGCGCTCGCCGCGCACTTCAACCCGGCGCACGTCGGCGTCGGCTCGATCAACAGCCCGATGCAGTGCATGATGAAAGAGGTCTGCGCGCAGTGTTTGCAGCGGCACGTCGATCCGCGGACGGGCGCGGAGTCGTTCGTCTTCTCCTGCTTCAATCAAGACCAACTCCTGGACGAAGTTGACTTCAAGAACCTCAACGACCGCCTGCGCGCCAACACCGTGCAGGAGAAACTGGCGAACCTGTGGCTCGATAAGTTGTTCGCGGAAGCTGCCGTGCGGTGAATGGAGTTTGTCAGAATATCCGCAGTGCCAAGCAGCATTCACGGGCGACTGTAAAAATTTCGGCGGCGAGCGCACAGAGTCAGGCCGCTCTCAGCCTACG
>DASZCS010000094.1:0-39973 GCA_035942855.1 Pyrinomonadaceae bacterium
ATGCGCGGCCGATGCCGGGCGCGCATCGTTTCCGCGCGTTTGTCCGGCGCATCTTTCGGCGCATCTTTCGGCGGCGGCCCGAGCAACCCGCCCCCTTGTGTTACTCATCCCTAAGACAGGTGTTGGCCGACTTCCCCTCCCCGGCTTATCATCACCACGTCGCGGGCGCGCACCCTCGCCCGGCGAAGCGAACGACGAGCTACTTCGAGGTTGAAGAGATGACGAAACTTATCCGAGCCATCGCTTTGAGTTGCGTGCTGGTCGCAGCACTGGCGAGCGTCGCGCCGGCGCAATACGGGGGACGCTATCGCGGAGGCGGAGGCACTACCTACCGTCGCCCGTCGTCGGCCACGTCGAGCCTGATCCTGCGCAACAGCATCCGGCGCGCGCAGATTCGACGGCAACGCGCACGCGCCATCGCCGCCAAGCGACGCCAGGCACATCGAACTCAGCAACACACGCACCGCTAACCGGCGGCCGAAGGTTTTGGCGAGATGAAGAACGAAGCGCACAACTTTCTCACGCCACACGCAGCGCACAACTTTCTCGCGTCGCGCGCTCTGCTCTCAATTCTCCTCTGTCTCGCGTTTCTGACGGCGCATGCCGATGCGCAGACCTACAGTCGTGGCACGTACACCGGCGCGAAAGCAACACGCTGGAACAATCCCGTCTCCGCCAGCCTCGACCGCATGCTCAACCGGAACATCCTGAGCCAGAGCATACGTCGTCGGCAGTCCGCACGCGGATCACTGAACGCCCCGTCGCACAGCGTGCGTCCCGCGAACACTAAAGCCAACCCTGTCGCCACGCCGCGCCGCACGGACGCCACCGCGAACTCGCCCGCGAGCGGCGCGGGGACGGCATTTCGCCCCGTCGCAGATTCGATCTATCCGCAACAGTTGGCGCGCGAGGCTGCGACGAGCGACGCCGAGCGCAAGGAGATGGAAGCGGTCTTCCGCATGTGCCTGCGCAACTATGAAGCGAACATGCGTCGCCAGAGCCAGCCCGTCAAAGACGTGGCGCGCGCCGTCAGCTACTTCATCGGCGTCAATTACAACGTGCTGCACGGCGGCGCGAGCGTCTCGCCCGCCGAGGGCACGGCTCTGCGCGCCGACGTGCGAAGCGCGCTCGGCGAAGACGAAAGTTTCCAACGCCTGTCTGATCGAGAGAAGCAGCAAATCTACGAGACTATGGCCGTGCTGGCCGAGTTCGTCGCGCTCAACATGAGCGTGGCCGACGAGCACGGCAACAAACAACTGGCCGAGGCCACGCGCGCGATGGCGAAAGACAATCTCGAAAAACTCCTCGGCGCGCCCGCTCCAAGCATTCGCATCACTGAGCGCGGAATAGAGTTTTAAAACAAGGCTCGAAACTACGATCAAAAAAAGGGGCGGCCGACTTGAATCGGCCGCCCCTTTCGCGTACATGTGTGCATCGTCGTACGCACCTCGCGCGTCTCCCGTCAGTCGCCATCAACGACGCCGCACTATCCTCCGTCCTATCCTCCGCCGATGGCTCTGAGCATCGCCTCGAATGCCCTGTATGCTTCTTTGAAATAATAGATGTAGCGTTCGCGGTAGAGCGGGAGCGCGACGAGGACGACGACGAGGCCGACGGCCATTTTCACCGGCAGGCTGAGGAAGAAGACGTTGATCTGCGGCGCGACGCGGTTAACGAGTCCGAAAAAGAGATCGGTCAACAGGAGCGCGATCATGGCGGGGGCGGCCAGTTGAATTCCGACGGCCAGCACGCCTCCCGTCAATTGCGTGATGAAGGCGGCGGCGGGCGACCAACCCGCTTGCAGGCGCGGGAAGCCCATCGCCGGGATCATCTCGAAGCTGCGCAGAAGCGACGCGATGAAGACGTGGTGCGCACCGATGAGAAAGAAGATGACGATGGCGAGTTGCAGTTTGAACTGGCCGAGTTCGGAAACGCGCGTCTGTAGTTGCGGCGCGAACATCTCCGCGAGCGTCGAGCCGCGTTGGAAGTCTATGATGCGCCCGGCCACCTGAATAGCCTCGAAGACGAGCGAGGCGACGAAGCCCAAAGTGAAACCGACGAACGCCTCTTTGACGAGCAGCGCCATAAAGCCGACGGGGCCGAAGCCGAGCGGCGCACCGTCTTTCGGCAACCCGGCTTCGAGCGACGGGTAGAGGATTATGACGAAGGCCGTGGCCGTCGCCACCTTGACGCGCGCGGGCACGGCCGCGCCGCCGAAGAACGGCACGACCGCCAGAAACGAGAGCATCCGCGCAAACGCCAGCCCGATCAGCACCAGAAACGCTTGCGGACTCTGCCCTACCTCAAACGTGCGCAGGATCGTCTCTAAGAGTTTGAGAAACTCGTCCATAAAAAAGGGATGAGGGCGGAGGGATGAGGGATGAATCAGAAAAGCTCTCGCTTCAACATCCTCTCTTGTTCATCCCTCCGCCCTCATCCTTCATCCCTCATCACCTACATGCCCTTGCCCACGTAGGGCATCATGGCGAAGACTTTGTGGCCGAAGATGAGCAGGCGGTCGAGCATCCAGTTGGCGCTGATCATCAGCACGAGCAGCGTGACGATGATCTTCGGCACGAAGGTGAGAGTCTGTTCCTGCACCTGCGTCAGCGCTTGCAGGAGACTGATGACGAGGCCGACGACGAGGCTAGCGATGAGCGGAGGCAGCGAGAGCAGAAGGATCAGCCACAACGCTTCCGCAGCGAGCGCGACATAAGTTCCCATATCGTTTCCACCTCCAAACTTCCCCGCGCCGTCAGGTGTAGCTGAGCACGAGGTTTTGAATCAAGAGCACCCAGCCGTCGATCAAAACGAACAGCAGCAACTTGAACGGCAGAGAGATCATCACGGGCGAGAGCATGAACATGCCCATCGCTTGCAGGATGTTCGCCACCACCATGTCGATGATGAGGAACGGGATGAAGAGTAGAAAGCCGATCTGAAACGCCTCGCTCAACTGGCTGGTGACGAAGGCCGGGATGACGGTGCGAAAGTCGCTGACGTTGATCTCGTTCGGGTCGTTGCCGTTCTTGACCGCCATGCGCCGCGCCAGATCGAAAAACATCTTGCGGTCGCGCTCGTGCGCGTGCCGTTCGAGGAAGGCGCGCAAGGGCTCGCGCCCGCGCTGCGCCGCCTCGAAGATCGTGCGCACGGAGACTTCGGAGAAGATCGCCTGCGAGTCGCCGATGTTGCCCGCCTCCGCGTACATCTTCTCGACGACGGGCGACATGATGAAGATCGTGAGGATGAGCGAGATGCCCGTGATGACCTGATTGGGCGGAACCTGCTGCGTGCCGAGCGCGTTGCGCAAGATCGAGAGCACCACGGAGATTTTCACGAACGACGTGAGCATGATGAGCGCGAAGGGCGCGAGCGCGAGCGCCCCGAGCACGATGACGAGGACGACCGGGTTTGCCGTTCCGCGATCACCGACCGCCGGCCGCACCGGTTGCGCCATCTCTGCCGCCGCCTCCTGCGCGCTCACCGTCGCGCAGGCCGCGAGGGCAATGGTCGCCGCAAAGCTGACGAGACAGACGACGAACAACCGCTTCCACATCGAACTTTTCCGCGTCGAATTTTTGTGCGTCGAATTTTTGTGCGTCGGACTGTTCAGGACGGCGGGCTGGTTCATAGTTCACTTCCTCTTGCCGAGCAGACGCGAGAAGCGTTCGGCCACGGCATCGCGCGCCGTGGCGGTTGATTGTTTGAAGTTAGGCCGCAGGCGCTCGACTTCGAGCGCGGCCTCTTCGGCACTGGCCGCATCCAATTCGCTGATCAGTTGCACGCCCGCTTCCGAAGAAGCGATGAGCAGCCAGCGCCCCGCCACTTCGATCACGTAGAGGCTCTTGCGCGCATCCAGCCCTGCGCGATCGACGATCCGCACCATGCTGCCCGCCGCGCCCGTTACCTGCTGCAAACGCGGCAGCACCCAACGGAAGAGTGCGTAGGCCAGCCCGCACACCAGAGCCAGAGCGAGTATGGTCTGCGCGAGCATGGAGAAGAAACTCGCGCCGCCGTTGTCGTAGCGCGTCGGGTCGAAAGGCGTCGGGGCTTGCAGCGCGGCGAACAACGCTTCCCCCGCCGCAGCCGCGCACACGACTGTTGCGAACGTGATCATCCGCCCGTCACCTGCGTGATGCGCACGCCGAGTTGTCCTTCGATGTCCACCAATTCGCCGCGCGCGACGCGACGACCATCGGCCACGAGATCGACCGGGTCAGTCGGCCGACAGCCGAGCGGCAGCAGTTGGCCGACGCGCAGACGCGCCAGTTCGTCCAGACTCAGGCGGCGCTGCGCCAACTCGACGTGCACCGTCAGCAAAATCTCTTCGAGCGCAATCGCGCCCGCGTCTCCTTCTTCGCCCGTGTGCTCTTGTTCCATGTCCCAACGCTCCGTGCCTTGAAGTTCCGCCGCCCGCCTGATCTGCTCAATTAACAGTTGCATCTCCGCGCCGCCGCCCTGCGGTGCATCGCCCGCGCGGCCGTTGGCGCTCGCGCCAACATGTGCAATCGTGCCCGACAGGATCGCGCCCGTGCCCGCGCCGACGCGCACCTCCACGCGCCCCTTCAACTCGCCCGCTTCGAGTCGCGCCCAGGGGCGCGAGACAACGACCACGTCGCCCGCTTCCAATCCTGCGAGATCGACTGCTCCAACTTCCGTCTCGCCGATCGCGGGTCTGAGTCGAACGACAGGCGCGACGCGTCCGTACAACTTCTCTGTCTCGTCGCCGTCGTTCATCAAGAGCGGCGAGCGGCTTAAATTTGCGAAGGCCGCGAGCGACGTTCGTTCGAAGTAGAAACTGACCAGTCCCTTGAGCGCGCCGACACGCACGGCGATGGTCGCCGCGACGGCGCGCGCTGGTGCAGTGGCTTCATCGCCGCTCGCGCGCCACGCGGGCGGATCGGCCGAGACGCCTTCGAGCCGCCAGAGCGGCGCGGCGGCTTCCAGATGCAGTTCGCGGATCAGGCAGAGCCAGAGAAATTCGATGGCCGCCAATTCCGTGTGCGAGAGCGTTCGCAAGGTTTCCGGCGGCCGACCATCGCCGCCGAGCATGCGATCCACGAGGGCAGCCGCGAAGTCCGTCTGCAAGGCTGCGGCGAAGCGTTCACCGCCCGGCGCGAGCGCGAGCGTCGCCCACACGCGTCTAGCGTTCTCGACGCGTGGCGCGTCCGGCGGAAATTCCGTCTCGCGCACGTCCGTGCCTGAGACGGAGACCTCACCCTCCGGCACTCGCAGGTATTGCGACAGAGAGCGCGCGAGCGCCGCACGCGCACGCTCGGACAAATTCGGCAGAGACGTGCCGAGCGCACCTGACAGAAGCAACTGTGCGCGCGACACACGCGGCAAGCTCGCCGCCCAGGAGGCGACTTCCTCCGCCCCGACGGCGAGTCCCGGCTCGGCGCGCAAGGACGCGGACGATACAGAAGTGGCCGCGTCCCTGCGTTCCCGCGCGAACAGATCGACGGCAAAAGGATCGTCCGCCTCCGCCTGCTCGCGCTCGGTCGCCACGGCTTCCGCCCCGGCCATTTCCGTCGGATCAGCTTTCATAACAGAACGTCGAAAAGGTAAAGAGCGCGCGCATCAACGTCGCCCGGCGGCCTGTCGCACGTCTTTCACGTCTTCACCTTTCAGGCGCGATAACTGGAAGTGCTTTCGTCTCCTGCGTAACCGTCGCCGGCATCAGCTTCGCTCACGGAGGCGAAGGGAGCGGCCTCCGTGCCGCCGACGGCCGCAAGCGGCGGCGCGCTATCGTGCGCGTGTCGGCCGCGCTCGTCGCCTGAAGCGGTTTGATTACCGTCCGAGACGAGCGTGGTGCGAAAGGCCGCGAGTTCCACGCCGCGCGAGCGCAGAAGGTCTGAGAGGTCTGCGGCGCGTGCGTCGAGTTGAGCGCGTACTTTTTCGGTGGCGGCGATAAACTCGGCGTGGACGCGCCCCTCTGTATCCGTCGTGAGACGCACGCGCAATCCTTCGAGCACCGAGCGTTGAAGTTCGAGCGTCACTTCCTGACGACCGCTGTTGAGAAGTTGCGTGCGGACGGCGGCGACGATGCGTTCGAGATCGGCGATGTGGAGGATGGCGCGCGCCGGGGCCGCATCGGCGACCTGCGACGCGTCGCGCACCTGCCCGCGCGCGTCGAAACCGCCGCCCGCGTTGCTGCCAGTGTCGCGATCCTCACGCCGCTTCGTCTCGCGTTCGCGGTCGGCCTGTTGAGAAGGTTTCGTCTCCGTCCGGTCGTCGCCTTCACCGCTTTCGCCCTCATCTCGACTCTCTTCGGCGCGCGTCACGTCTTCGAGCACGCTGGCAAAGTCGCGTGTGTACGCGGAGTTCGCGGCGGATTCGACCGCGTCTTCATGCGTCGGCGGGGCAGTTGAGTTCGACACAGTGCGGCGCGTGGCGACTTTGTTCGCAGGGTTCGCGGGCGGCTGTTCGGTCGCGTGTGTTGGCGGCGTGACTTTCATAACTCACTCCTTCGCGTGCGACAGCAGCAACGGCAGCTGCGTCCGCAGCCGTCGGCTTTACTTCAACTTGCGCAGTTGCTCGGCGGCCTTGTCGGCCATCTCGCGTGCGCGCTTGCGGTTGATAGTGATGCCGGTTTGGTCGAGCGCCAGTGCGCGCTCCAACGCTTCCATAGCCTTCGGGTACTCGCGCAGTTCAAACATCTTCTCGCCGTAGCGATAGGCTGCAAGCGCAGACTTCGGATCGAGTTCCGACGCTTTCTGGTAAGCCTCCGATGCGCTGAGCGGCTGCTTCATCCCGTCGTAGCTGTCGCCGATGTAGATGTAAACGTCGGCCGACGGCTGCGTCTTGGAGATTTCCAGTAACTCCTTGAGTGCCTCCGCCCAACGCTTGCGCTTCATAGAGAGAAGCGCGGTGTCCATGTTGCTGGAAGAAGGCAACGGGCCGAACCTCTTGGCGCGCTGGTAATAGACGTTCGCCTCTTTGTTCTTGCCCTGCTTGGTGTAGGCATCGCCGATCCCCTTGTAGGCGAGTACGAGGTCGGGATTCAACTCGGCGGCACGTTGATATGCTTTGATGGCCTGCGCGGGCTGGTTGGTGGCGAGGTATGCGTTGCCGAGACCGTAGTGAGCCGAAATCAACTCGGGCGCAGCCAGCACGGCCTTGTTGAAGGCGACGAGCGCGCTCGGATAGTCGCCGCGCAGGTAGTCCAACTGTCCCTGCGCAAAGAGCGATTGCGCCTTGAGCAGAGCGTTGCCGGGGTCTTTCTCCAGCGCGGCGTTGGTGTGCGTCGCAAAGAGTTGCCAATCGTTTGCCGTCACGCTCTCGGTTTTCTGTGCGTCGAGAAAACGCTTGGCCGTCTCTTCGGCTGCGGCTGCGGCTGCGGCCTCTTTCTCGGCCGGGTCTTCGGCGGGCGTGGGCGTCGGCTCGGCCTTGGCCGCGACGGTGTCGGCCTTGGGTTCGGGCAGCGCGACGCTGAAACTGAAATTAGTGTTGCCGGGGCGCACCTCGATCTCGGAGCGCTCCGTGCGATGGCCTATGTGCGAGACGGTGACGCTGTGCGTGCCGCGCGGCAGTTTGACGGCGAGTTTGCCCTCGGCGTCGGTCTTGCCGAGTTTCTGCGGACGGCCGCCGGGCGAGTTGAGGAAGATGTCCGACTCGGGCAGGTCGGTCGTGAACACGACTTCGAGCGGCACGGCGGGCGGCGTCGAGCGCTGGCGGCGACGGTTTCCGCCGCTGCCGCCGACGCGCTTGTCATCCGCCTGCTTGCCCGCGTCTTTGTCTTTCTCCGCGCCGTTCTTCTTCTCGGTCGTGACGGCGTCGTTGGCGATGTTCGGCCGGTTCTGCGCCGCCGCAGCCGGCACTTCATAGACGAGCGACGCCAGAAGCAGACTCGCGCACGCCGCAAGACGCTGGATAGTCGAAATTTCGATAAATGTTTTCCGGTACATATTTGTCATCTGTTCGGACGCTCCATCGACATAAACTCTATAAACTTTCAATTCGCTCTGCTTTTCCCGTTCGCATTTCAACGGCGCGCTTTTGAAGCCGCCTCGTCGGCCATCTTGCGCGCGCGTGCGCGATTGATCGAAGCGCCCGCACGGTCGAGCGCCAGCGCGCGCTCCAGTGCTTCGGCGGCGGCCGCGTATTCTCGCGACTCGTACATCACCTCTCCGTAGCGCGCGTGCGCCTGCGCCGATTGCGGGTCGAGTTCGATGGCGCGTCGATAGGCGGGCGCGGCGCTGAGCGGTTGCTTAAGCTGCGCGTAACAGTCGCCGAGCGCGATGAAGACTTCGGCCGTGGGCTGCGCCTTCGCGACGGCGGCCAGTTCGCGTGCGGCCTCCGTCCAACGCCCGAGCCGCATCAGGTTGCGCCCCGTGTTCAAGGCCGCGCCGGGCGAGAAGTAGCCGAGCGCCTTCGCGCGTTCGTAGTAAGCCAACGCGTCCTTGTTCTTGCCCTGACGTGTGAGCACATCGCCGACCCCACGGTAAGCCATCGCCAACTGACCATCCAACTCGACGGCACGGCTGTAGGCGCGCGCGGCTTCCGGCAACTGATTGGTGGCGAGGTATGCGTTGCCCAAACCGTAATAGGCAAGCGCGGACGTGGGCAGCGCGAGCGCGGAGTTGTTGAAGGCGACGAGCGCGCCCGCATAATCGCGTTTAAGGTAGGCCAACTGCCCCTCCGCGAAAAGCGACTGCGCGCGCACCTGTGCGTCGCCGGGATTGGCGGCGAACGCTGCGGCCGTCTGCTGTTGAACGGACTGCCATTCGTCGGCCGTCACGCTGTCGGTCTGTCGCGGATCGGAGAAGCGCCTCAGTATCTCGGCCGGAGACGCAACCGTGCCGGGCAGAGGCATCCCCGACAAGTTGAGGAAGAAATTGGCGCTCCCGGTCTGCACGTTGATCTGTTGTCGCTGTGCGTTGTAACCGGCGCGGCTTGCCGTGACGATATATGCGCCGCGCGGCATACGCGTACGGAGTTTGCCGTCAGCGCCCGTCCGCCCGAGGCTCTGGAGTTTACCGCCCGGAGCGTGCACGAAGATGTCCGATTCGGCCACGCCCGTCACGAAGGTTACGTCGAGCAGGACGGGCGTGCGCGGCGGCGTGGTCGCGGCGGCGGGAGGAGCGGCCGACGTGCGGCGCGGCGTGCGCGGCGTCGCCGGGGCGCGTCTTCCGCTGCCATTGGATGAAGAGGCGGCAGCCCGCGGCTTTTTACCGGAGTCCTTCACGTCGCCCGCGATGTTCGGCGTGTCCTGCGCCGCGGCCGACCCGGCCGACGCTGCAACGCACAGCAGCAACAGCGCGAACAGCGTCGCAGTGCGCGCTCGCCGTTTCGGCCACGTTCTAATTTTGAACTGAACACCCGTCATGCGATTTCGTTCCCGTTCGAGTTTCGATCTCAGCGATTGGCGTTCGGCGCGGTTTCGTTCTCGCGCACGACAACGTAGCGAAAGCCCAGTTTCTCCGAACCTTGTTCTTCGGGAAACTGGTAGTGCGTCTGCGCCGTCATGAATTTGCGCGAGTCGACGGCCGTGCCGCCCTTGATGACGCGCTGTCTTAAACCGTGCAGGAGGACGGGCTGTCCCGTCTCGTCGCGCGCTTCGTCCGACACCCATTCCCAGACGTTGCCCGCCATGTCATACGCGCCGAAGGGCGACCTGTTTTCGTCGAAACTTTTGACCGGACGGATGCGCCCGTTCGTCTCCGAACTGACCACCGCGCGCTCGTTGAATTCGTTTCCCCATGGGTATTTGAAGTTCTCGTCGCCGCGCGCGGCGCGCTCCCATTCGGCCTCGGTCGGCAGGCGCACGGTCGCCCCCGTCTCTTTCGACAACCACTCGCAATAATCCACGGCGTCCTGCCACGTCACGTTCGTCACAGGCTCGGCGGCCGTTCCGGGCGGGAAGTCGTCGCCCTTCCAGTGCGGCGGCGCTTTGCGTTTGGTCGCACGCACAAACTCACGATACTGCGCGTTGGTCACTTCCGTCTCGGCGACGTGGAAGGCTGAAACCAACTCGCGGCGAAGGGGCATGCCCGTGCCTTCGCCGCCGAGCGCAACCTCGCCCGCCGTGACCGGCAACTCACCGGCCGGAGCGCGTCTGACCTGAGGCGTGGGCGTCGCCTCGGGCGTGGCTGTAGTCGCTGTAGTACCTGCGCGCGGCGTCTGCACGAGCGCCTGCTTGTCTGCGGCAGCCTGCCGACGGTGCGTGCCGAAAAAATACCAGGCGGTGCAGCCGAGAATGAGCGCGACGAGAAAACAGGTGACTCCCGCGACCGAGAGCGGCACTAGACGCGACGGCACAGCAGCCGGTGCTTTCAGACGCGAAGTTGTGCGAGGCGGCGCTGGAGGCATGAGTTATCTCCGGGTGCGACAGAATGAACTCAATTCCGGTGCAGGGACTCCCGCCGCGGCGGGATGCTTCATTCCGCGTTGTCGTCTCACACTCAACTTCGGCTGCACGGGGAATCGAGCGCCATTATAATTTCAATAGCGCACACAGGCAACAACTAAAGGTCGGCGGGCAAGGAGTCGTACACGACGCGAGCACCCACACGGCGACGCGAGACTCTTCTCTCTCCGTCCTTATTTCCCTTCCCGCCCGCGCCCTTCACTCGTCGCGCTTCTCGTTGCGCTTCCGGCCGTGCATGATCGCTCCGATCTCGTCCGTCAACTTCTGTTCGCGCCTTTGTTCGACGCGGCGTTCCTGCCGTCCCCATTCCTCACGATGCTTTTCGATGGCCTGCACTTCCTTTGACGCTTCGACCAGAGCCGCGAGCGCCTGTTCCAACTCGCCTTCAGCGCGCACGACCGCGGCACGCTGCTCCTCGACGCGCTCCGTCAACTCGCCCTCCATGTTGCGCAGGTCGGCCAGGTGCGTGCGGTGCGCGACGAGGCGGCGCGCTTCGGCCCCCGGCTCGATCTCGCGCAACATCGCCTCGCGCGCTTCCCGTTGCCGTCGGCGACAATCTTCGAGCGCGCCGAGGCGACGCGCGAGTTCAGCTTCGGCCTCCGCCAATTGCGCGCGGCGCGCGGCGACGTGTCGCATCGCCTCCTGCTTGGCGCGGTCGCGCACGTCGAGCACGGACTGCAACTTGTACTTATTTTTCGGCATGACAAGGGCGTGAACATTCTACGCCGCCCGGCGAGCCTTCGTCAGGTTAAATAATTCGCACGCGAAAAAAACAGGCTCAGACGAAGCTGAACCTGTTCTCGAACGGCCGCCGCGCGGCGACGAAAAATCTACGCGGCGACGAAAAATCTACTTAGAGACTTTTACTTGACGGGCGTAAAGATCGAGGGCGTGTCGTAGGTGACGCCGAAGGTGACGCCGGAGCGCGGGCTGAAGTCGGTCAAACCGGCGATTCCGGCGAAATCGAAGCGCAGGCCGGAGGCTTTGATCTGCAAGCCGAGGCGGGCTTCGGATTGCGACTCAGTGCCGAGCGGAGCGGTTCCGCCGCGCGTGTTGGCACGACCGTTGATCTCGCCCGCAAGGTTGATCTGGCGGTTGAGCCGGACGATACCTGCGACGCCGTAGAGCAGCATGTCGTTCTGCGTGAAGGCTTGAGTCGGCGCGGTGAAGATGCCGATGCCCAGATTGCCGAAGAGGTTGACGCGATCTTCGCGCCCGAACTTCTTGCCGACGAGGATGGTGCCGAAGGCGTTCGTCTGGTTGATGCCGATGCCGCGCCCTTCGCTGGAGTTCGGCAGTTCGACGCCGAAGCGGAAGCCTAGCGAGGGGCCGCGCCTCGTCTCGTTGCGCAGTTTAATCTTGGTGGCGAGACGAAAATCGCCCGTGTCGTTCGTCGAATCGGTGCGCGCGGTGGTGAGCGGGACGGCCGGGTTGGGCGAGGCCGAGTTGATGCTCAGGAAGTTTTGCAGCACGCCTTCGATCTGAAATTCGACGTTCGGCGACAGGCCGATGTTGACGCCGACGACGCCCACGCGCGTCAAATCGCCGCGCAGGCCGGAGACGGGAAATCTCGCGTCCTGAAAAAACTCGATGCCCGCTTCGATGCGCGCCGACCCGGGCGGGATGATGTCAACGTCTTCGGTGATGAGCGGGCGCTGCTGCGCTGCGGACGAGAGAGCGCAAGCAAAGATGAACAAGAGCGCAACCGAAAAACGTATAAGTTGAACAGGGCGATGCGGCATAGGCAGTTGGGCGTCGGGCATTGTCTGTTTCAAAAGTTGATGAGTGCCGTTTGTGATTTCAATATGCGGCATGCGAACTCAGGGCGGATTGTAGTGGCAAGGTTTGCGAAGCGTCAACGTTTCAACTTCATTGACGGAATTTTTTGGAAGAAAGGCGGGGGCTGCTTCGTCTAAACGTGTGTGGTTTTCACGGCGAATGTAGCGTGGGGGATGGAGCTAACGGCGGTGGCAGATGAACGTCCGGTTGACGCGCGCACGGTCGCATCCTGCCAGCAGGGCGACCGTGAAGCCTTCCGCCTGCTGTTCGAGACGCACAAGGACAGAGTCTATTCCATCGCGCTCTACTTCTTCGGCGGCGACGCGACGCTCGCCTCAGACATCACGCAGCAGGTCTTTCTCAAACTCTTCACGCGCATCGGACAGTTTCGCCACCAGTCGGAGTTTACGACGTGGCTCTATCGCCTGACGACCAACACCTGCATCGACGAGCAACGCAAGCGACGCCGCTTCACCCCTCTGCCCGACCCGGCGTGCGCCCCGGCGCGGGCGCACCACGTCGCGGCGGCGGCGACGCTTCCGGCGGCCGAGGCGCGCTTCATGCGCCTTGAGATGGCCGATTCGGTGCGCGCGGCCATCGCCTCGCTCAAGCCCAAACTGCGCATCGCCATCCTCTTGAAATATTTCGAAGAGATGTCTTATGAAGAGATCGCCGCCGTCCTCAACTGCTCGAAGGGGACGGTGGCTTCGCGTCTCAATCGAGGCCATCGCATACTGGCCGAACGGCTCGGCCACTTGCGCGCCGACGCTTTGAGCGGAGACTGACCGGGAAGACCGAGAAGAAAGACTTAAGCAGCAGAGATGTTCGGACAGCAGCACTTTCAAGATCAACTGACGGCTTACGCTCACGGCGAATTGACGGCCGAGCAGGCGGCACGCGTCGCCGTGCACCTCGACGCGTGCGTGCGCTGCCGCACGGAGTTTGAAAAGATCACTCACGGCATGCGCCTGCTCGAAAGTCTCTCGACGCAAGCCGCGCCCGCGAGTTTGTGGGACAACATCGAAGCCGCACTCGCACAGGAGTCATCGCTTGAAGTTCAAACGGAACGCGCGATGCCGCACGCGACCGGAGAGAAAGGCGCGCGGCGTGCGCCACGAGAAACAGATGTGAGGCATGCCGGGCCTGAGAAAGATGCGCGGCGCGGCTGGCTCGGCAGTTTCAGCCCCGTCCGCTTCAACAATTGGCGGACGGCTTTCGCAACGTCTCTCGTGTTGCTGTTCGTGCTCGGCGCGGGCGGTGCGTCCTGGCTCTATCTGCGTTCGACGCGCACGAGTTGGGAGGTGGCGCGGCTGGCGGGCGCTCCTCTGATCGACGCTGATCGCATCGGTTCAACGGGACGACTCGGCATCGGCGAATGGTTGGAGACGGACGCAGACTCGCGCGCGCAGATCAAGGTCGCGGACATCGGACAGGTGGAGATCGATCCGGGCACGCGCGTCCGCCTCGTCGAGACGCGCCTGACGGAGCATCGTCTGGAACTCGCGCGCGGCCGCATGCACGCCACCATCTTCGCGCCGCCCCGGCTCTTCTTCGTCGAGACGCCTTCGGCCGTCGCCGCAGACCTCGGCTGCGCCTACACGCTCGAAGTTGACGACGCAGGGCGCAGTCTCCTGCACGTCACTTCCGGCTGGGTGGCGTTCGAGACTGCGGAGCGCGAATCGATCGTCCCGGCCGGTGCGGCCTGCGTGACCGAACCGGGCAGAGGCCCCGGCACGCCCTTCTTCGAAGACGCCTCGGAACTCTTTCTCGCCTCGCTCGCCAAGTTCGACTTCGCGGACGGCGGCCCGGAAGCCTTGAACATCGTCATCTCGGAAGCGCGCCCGCGCGATACGCTCACGCTCTGGCATCTGCTCGCGCGCACTGCGGGCGACGAACGCCTGCGCGTCTACGAACGACTCGCCGCGCTCGCCCCCCCGCCCGCAGGCGTCACGCGCGAGGGCATCATGCTCCTCGACCCCGCAATGCTCTACGAATGGAAAGCGCAGATGGAGCAGACGTGGCTCACAGAGAGCATGCCCACCATCCGCCGCGCCTGGCGCACACTCTGGACGCACAACGCCCCGCGCCCCGCCGCCACTCCCTATCTCAAGTGACCTTAGAGCGTCTAACAAGACTAAGATTGGAACCACGAACAGACACGAAACCACACTAAGATCTCCTTCGTGTTGTTTCGCGTGTCTTCGTGGTTTCAGGGTTTTGTTAGGCGCTCTTAATCACTCGGTTTCTTTCTTCATCCACTCGATCAGAGATGAAAGAAATCAACCTTCATCTCCGTCTAAATAAATGCAATCTTGAGTGACGGAGGTGAAGGTTGATGCGAAGAGTTCTCAAGTTCACGGCGCTTGCGCTGGCGGCTCTCTTCATCTCTGTGCAGTTCGTGCGCCCGAACCGGACGAACCCGCCGGTCGAGCAAGGACGAACCATCGAAGCGCACACGCGCATCACGCCGGAGGTCGCGCAGGTCTTCGAGCGCGCCTGCAAAGATTGCCATTCCAATCGAACCGCGTGGCCCTGGTATACACACGTCGCGCCCGTCTCCTGGTACGTCGCCGATCATGTCGAACACGGACGCAGGAATCTGAACTTTTCCGAATGGTCAACTTACGACCAAGAGCAGGCCGACTGGCTGCTCGGCGCGATCTGCATGACCGCCACGCGCGGCTCGATGCCGCTCGACTCCTACACGCGCCTGCACCACGCGGCCAAACTCTCACCCGCCGACGTGCAAACTCTCTGCGCGTGGTCGCAGACGGAACGCGACCGGATGAGTCGGGAAGCGAATCGGGGAAAAAGGGAAAGGGAAACGGGAAAAGGATAAACGCCCGTCGGCTCTGTGCCTTCAACCTTTTCCTCGTCGTGCTCGTCGCCTCTTCGAGTTCCCTTTTCTCGCCATGCCGGTCATAGGGCGCGACGACCGCTGCGAGTTTCCGTCTTCACCTTTGAACCTTTACCCCTTTCCCTTTCCCCTCCATCTCCGTTACCATCCCGCCGCACGTTTGCAAACCCGCGCATGCTCTATCGACAGCCAAACTCCAACAGATGTGCCCCAACTGTCCACATGAAAAAACAACTGCTCGCACACTGCCTGCTGCTCTCGCTTTTTCTCACGCACGCTTCGACGCCGAACACGACCGTTTACGCGCAAACACCTGCGGCCTCTTCGTCAACGTCAAACTCGCAGACGCTCGCCGTCGCGGGCTTGCGCGCGCCCGTCCGCATCCGTCGCGACGAACGCGGCATCCCGCACATAGAGGCGACGCACGAGTCGGACTTGTATTTCGCGCAAGGCTACGCGACCGCGGCCGACCGCCTGTGGCAGATGGATTTGCTCAGACGCACGGCGCGCGGTGAACTGGCCGAAATTTTCGGCCGCCCCGCGCTCGAAGAGGACAAGCGGCGACGCGTCTATGGCTTCGCCGCACTCTCCGAAGCTCTCATCCCGCGCGTCTCCGCCGCCACGCGCGCCGCGCTCGAAGATTACGCGCGCGGCGTCAACGCATACATCGAATCGCGCGGCACGAAGGAGACGCCTCTGCCCGCAGAGTTTCAGATCATCGGCTACCGTCCGCGTCCGTGGCGTACGGCCGACTCGCTCGTCATCGCCAAGCTGTTTGCCGAAATGCTCTCGACCACATGGCCGACAGACATCTCGCGCGCGCTCCTTGCAGACCTCCCGCCCGCGCGCCGCGCCGCGCTTCTCCCAGACAGTTCCCCGCTCGACGTGCTCGTCGTGGGCAGCGACAACACGCAGCCATCGCAGTCGCCGACGAATAACAGACGAAAGCCAGCCACGAAAACTCCTCAACAGAAAACTCGTGCGGCGAAAGTCAGCGCCTTGAGAATCGACACGGCGAAAAATAGTGCGTTGAGTCCTGCGTCCTTCGACGAGCGCGAGCGTGTCGAACTGCTCGCCGAAGTCGAACGCATCTCGTCCCTGTCGAAAAGTTCTCTGGAACGGGTCGGGCTCTACATGGAAGGGCGCGCGGTGAGCAACAACTGGGTGGTGAGCGGGCGGCGCACAGCCTCCGGCAAGCCTCTGCTCGCCAACGACCCGCACCTGCCCGCTTCCGCCCCTTCCATCTGGCACATGGCGCATCTCACCGCACCCGGCCTGAACGTTGCGGGCGTCACCGCGCCCGGTGCGCCCGGCATCATCATCGGCCACAACGAACGCATCGCGTGGGGCATGACCAACCTCGACCCCGACGTGCAGGACTTGTACCTCGAACGATTCAGCGCCGACCGAAAGAATTTCTACGAAACGCCCACGGGCTTGCGCGAAGCCGAAGTGCGCCGCGAAGAGATCAAGGTGCGTAAAGGTTTGACGGATGCCTCGACCGAAACGGTCATGCACGAAGTGACTGTGACGCGCCACGGCCCCATCATCCTCGAACGCGAGGGCAAGCGTTATGCACTGCGCTGGACTGCGCTCGACCCGACGCGCACCGAGTTTGACGCCTTCTACAAGATCAACCGCGCGCGCGACTGGAACGAATTCCGCGACGCGCTCAGCGGCTACAGCGGCCCTACGCAGAATTTCGTCTACGCAGACACCGCAGGCCACATCGGCTATTACGGCGCGGGACTGATTCCCGTCAGACGCAGCGGCGACGGGAGCCTCCCTTATGACGGCGCTGGCGAAGCGGGCGAGTGGACAACCTTCATCCCCTTCGACGAATTGCCGCACTCTTACGACCCGCCGTCCGGCTTGATCGTCACGGCCAACAGCCGCGTCGTCGGGCGCAGCTACCCGCACCACCTCACGCACCAGTGGTCTGCGCCTTATCGCGCGCGACGCATTTACGATCTGCTGAACCGTAAACGAAAGTTGACGGCCGCCGACTTTCGCTCTGTGCAGGCGGACGTCTACTCAATCGGCGGCGTAGAGTTCGCGCGCTCGGCCGCACAGCTTTTGCGCGGTCTCGCGTCGCGCCCCGGCATCACCGCTCAAACAAATTCGGATGAAAGCAAGTTGCGCGCGGCGGCTGCTACATCGCTCGCAAGTTGGGACGGGCGCGTGACGGCCGACTCCACCGTCGCGCCGCTCGTGGCCGAGATGAGCACGGCCTTTCGCGGGTACATCCTGAACTCGGCGCTCGGCGAGGCGCGTGCGCGCTCGTTTCGTTGGGCGAGCTACGATCTGTTCTTCAATCGCGTCGTGGCCGAGCGTCCGGCCGGATGGCTGCCGAAAGAGTTTGCGAGCTACGATGAACTGATGCGCGCATGCCTGCGGGATGCGCGCGCCGCTTTGACGAAACGCCTCGGCGCGGATGAAAGCACCTGGACGTGGGGGCGCTATTCTCCGGCGCAGTTTCCGCACCCGCTCGCGGTCGTCCCCTTTATCGGCAGCCGGTTCACGATTGAACCGTTTCCGGTGAATGGCAGCGGATATAGCGCGGGCGCGACGGTCAACGTCGGCGCGTTCGTCTCGATGCGACTCATCGCAGACCTGAGCGACTGGGACAAGACCGAGCAAGGCATCGCGCTCGGCGTCTCAGGCGATCCGTCCAGCCCGCACTGGTCTGATCAACTCGCGGACTGGCGCGCCGTCACGCCCCGACCGCTTCCCTTCAACGCGCGCACCGTCGCCGCCCACACGCGCGAGACGCTCACACTTACGCCGAAGTGAGATTGACGAAGATTGATTCACGAAGATCGATTCACCGATTCAACGAACCGGCCGCACAGTCGCTTTCACTTCATCGTTCATCGTTCATCCTTTTCTCCCAAAAGAAAACCGCCCGCGCCTTTCGAGACGCGGGCGGTTCGTTTGTGCGTTGGTCTGACAGTTCGCGCTTAGAAGCGGAAGTTGAGGCCGACGCCGAGGCGGATGTTGTTGCCGGTTTCGCCATCGATGCGGACAGGGTTGTATTCAACCTTGATCGCGCGGAAATCCACGTTGCGGTGGATGCGTATGTCGAGACCGCCGCCGATGGCTCCGGCCAAGCCAGTCTCGCTATCGCTGAGGTTGGTATTCGGCAGGCCGGTAACGTTCCCCGTGACATCAGCCGAAACGTGCCCGAGACCGATGAGCGCCTGCGCGAACGGACGAACACGCGTCTCCGTCGAGTTGTCCTGAATCTTGATGCCGCCCATGAACTGGGTCAGTCTGCCTTCAACATTCACGCTCTCGCCGCCGGGGACGAGGGGGCCGAAGTCCTGTGATTTCCGGTGGTACGAGAAATCGGCCTTCGCGCCCACGTAGCGCGTGAAGTTGTAACCGGCGTCGATGTTCACGCCGTGGAAGCCGTCGCGGCCGGTGTCGTTAACGTTCGGGCTGAACGCGCCGTCCGTATCGACGCGATTGTGCGAGAACATAACGCCGAACTCGCCGCGCTTGAAGTCGTCCTGCGCAAACGCCAGAGGCGCGCAGAAGACGAAGAACAAAGCCATGAATAATGCTTTACGCATGTTAAATATCCTTCCTTGTGAGCCTATAGAAATGTGACGAGAGATGTTCACTTAGAATCCCCTCGCCAAGTTTTCGACCGTGCGCGCGCCCATCTGATTTTCCGAACTTGCCGGACGCCGTCCCGTCAGGAAGGACGTGCGAGACAAGTCAGGGCAAGCGCCGAGTCGAAGCAGTTAGTTTCACATTCAAGCCCGCGCGTTGTATGAAACTATCTAATCGTGCTCATTAAGTTTTTTATTCACCCGTTGCGTGTCGTCTGTCCGAGAATTCGGATCGGAGGCGCTTTGCTTTGCGCCATTTCCTAACGCACAATGTCAGGTGCAGATGTGGGAGCGAGTTCGTGAGGCACGGCCATGAGCGAGTTGGAAGCGAGACAACGAATGCGGATTTTTTGCGCGGTGGAACTGCCCGAAGAGGTGCGTGCACGTATCGCCGCGCACATTTCGGACGTGCGCGCGGCGGCCGAGTCAACGCTTAAAATCAGTTGGGAGCGGACGGAGAAATTGCATCTCACTTTGAAATTTCTCGGCGAGATCGAACCGCCGCGGCTGGAAGCCTTGACCCGCGCGGTCGAACGCGCGGCCGGTGCGTCCGGTAAATTCGAAGTGACCTTGCGCGAGGCCGGAGCGTTTCCCACGCACGGCAACCCGCGCGTCCTCTGGCTCGGCCTGCAAGACGACAGCGGGCATCTCTCGCAGCTTCAGGAACGTCTCGAAATTGAATGCGAGCGCGAAGGCTTTGCGCGCGAGACGCGCCCTTTTCGCCCGCACATCACGATAGCCCGCATCCGCCTCGCCAACGCAGCCGCACGCCACGTCGCCAAAGTGCACCGCGAGACGGCGTTTGCGCCCGCGACGTTCGGCGTGCGCGAACTCGTCGTCATGCAGAGCCAACTCGGCGCGGGCGGTTCGCGCTACACGCCCCTGTCGCGCCACGAGTTGAAAGCTTAAGCGCGCAAATTCAAGCGGCGCACCTTCATTCTTCACTCATACCGTCAGCCACGATCCGTCGCGGGGAGAAATGTGCCGAACGTCCATAAATGTCCCTCAACATCACGGACATGATATTCGCGTGAACCGAAGTCCGTCTTACCGGGCGGGCTTATGCTCTGCGCACCTAAGCCGCGAGCCGCCGACATAGAACTTAAGAGGCGCGCAGAGCATGCAGCATCCGAGCCGAAGCTATGACACAACGATGTAAAGAGAGGCTATGAAGGCGTCGGGTGCACGCCGTTGTGAGGCGCAAACTAGGCGAGGGGGCGAGCCTGCGTAGATGTTAGCTTCAATTTGTAACGCGTGACTTGCGCTTCCTGTTGACTACGCCGAACAGCCCGGCGATGCCAGTTCCGAACAAAAGCAGCGTGGCGGGTTCGGGCGTCTCTGTGGTGGTGAGCGTGAAGTTTGCCGACGCGCTCCTGATTACTCCGGGTTCATTCGCCAGATAGTAGTAGACGATAAAGACCCCGTTGTAAGTACCGCCGGGAGTGACGGCGAGGGAGAAGATTGGCGTGGGGCCAACGGACGACATCGCCCCTAGCGAAGCGGGGAGGAGCGCGTTATTAAAATTGAACGGCCCCATTATTCTCAAGGCTCCGCCGTCGAAGGGTGGAAGCCTCCTAAGTTCGTAGGCGTGAGGTTCAGATAAGGGGAAACCCGGCCTGCCGATAAAGATGGTGTCGCCCGTTGTGTTCGTCAGCGTAATGTTGAAGACCGCGAGGCTGTCGTAGGGGATGGTTCTGACGGGATTATCAAGGGTTATCTCAAGCGGATCGGCTTGTGCCTCGCCTCCTGCGAGCGCGAGGATGGCGAAGACAAACAGTGTCAGAACGAGCGTTTTGAGTGATGGAGTCAGTTTGTGCATATGTCTTTCCTCGAAGGGGTCTCGGCTGCGTAGGGGGCAAACTCTATACCCTACAGGGAAAGATAGCAAGGATTTTCAAACCTCCTGCACGCTCCTGACGCCCGAATTAAACGGGCACGGAAACAACTGTGGAAAGGTCGCTGCTTCTGAGCTAAGTCCGATTAGTCATAGCTGCATTTAGTGGATCAAACATGTGTTTGTCGAATGTGAGGTGTGAAATTTCAAAGTAGAGAGTTGAGACGTGAAAGCTCAACTCTCTACTTTGACTGCCGTTTGCACGCGTTCGTGTTTGGTCAAAGAAGACTTTCGCCGGTGCGCTCTAGGTGCTAGGTCGGCAATTGGCGCGGCGGGGGCGGGTTGTTGCCGTCCGCCTTGCGCGCGCTGCGCTCGCCCGTCTCCGCGAACATCTCTTTGATCGCGCCGACGCTTGAGAGCATGGCCGAAGTCTCCATCGGCATAAAGATGACCTTCGTGTTGTTGCCGCGCGCCATCTCTTTGAAACTCTCGATGTAACGTTGCGTGATGAGATACTGCGCCGATTCGCCCTGCTCGCGCATCGCATCGCCGATGCGTGCGATGGCCTCGGCCTCCGCTTCAGCCGCGCGCAGACGCGCCTGCGCCGCGCCCTCCGCCTGCAAGATGGCCGATTGCTTCTCGCCTTCCGAACGAGTCACCGAAGCCTGCTTCTCGCCTTCGGCGCGCGTGATGGCGGCCTGCTTGTCGCCCTCCGCTTGCAGGACGAGCGCGCGGCGGTTGCGTTCCGCAGTCATCTGCTTCTCCATCGTCAGGCGCACGTCTTCCGGCGGGTTGATGTTCTTCACGTCAACGCGCGTCACCTTCACGCCCCACTTGTCCGTCGCCTCGTCGAGAATCAAGCGCAGCTTCGCGTTGATCTGATCACGCGAAGAGAGCGTGTGATCCAAGTCCATCTCGCCCATCACCGAGCGCATGCCCGTGATGGTCAACTGCACGAGTCCGCCCACGAGGTCGGCCACTTCATAGACGGCCTTGATCGGATCCATCACCTGCCAGTAGACGACCGAATCGACGTGAATCGTCACGTTGTCGCGCGTGATGACGGGCTGCGGCGGCAGGTCTATGTACTGCTCGCGCAGGTCAATCGAAGTGAGGCCGGGGCGCACGTTCGTCCAGTAGACGGCGCGCGGCTTGTCCAGGAAAGGAATGATGATGTTTAGGCCGTTGCTGGCAAGGCGGTTGAAACTGCCGAGCCGTTCGATGAGCAGCACGGTCGCCTGCGGCACGATCTTGATCGTCTTGGCGGCGACAACCAGGAGGAAGATTGCAATGATGAAAAAGAAGGTCAGGAAAATGAAGTCCATGTGTATGTGTGCCTCCGAAAGATTGAGCTAGCGAAGTCGAAGCCAGAGCTTATATGTGAAAGCGGCGCGGCGGCCGTCTGGGTTGTGCGCGCAGACTATAGCGGATTGTCGCATCAGGATGGAAGAGGCAAAGGCGGACGTTGCCACCCGCCGCACGCGCTTTCGACGACGCGCGCGGCCGCCAGCACCAGCCATTCTTCGCGCGGCCGCCCGATAAGTTGCACGCCGACGGGCAACCCTTCGCGCGTGCGCCCGGCCGGGACGGTGACGGCGGGCAGCCCGAACACGTTACAAACTTGCGCGAAACCAAACGCGCGAAATGCGTTTATCTCTTCGCCGTGCACTTCCAACTTGCGCGTGCCGTGCGCGTAGGCCGCGACCGCGCCGACCGGCGCGAGCATGAGCGGCGTCTCGCGCATGCGTTCGAGCAGAGACAGGCGCAAACGCTCACGCCGCGCCCACGCCTCTCGCGTCTCTTCAAATGCGCTTGCGTGAGTGCGTTCGCCGCGCCGCAGGATCGCGCCCGCAGCCGCGCCCGCCAACTCTTCGCGCCCCGCAAACTCCGCGCGCACGATCTCCGCAACGGCGTGCGGAAAAAGCGCGAGCCACAACTCGCTCGCCCCTTCAACTTCGGGCGGGCGCGAACGGACGATCTCCATCCCGGCCGCAGCGAGCGCACCGGCGGCCGACTCAAGCGCAAGCTCCGTCTCCTCCGACACGCGCACGCGGCCGTCGTCCGCGTAAGCGGCGACGCGCAAGCCGCGCAGTTGAATGTCAGACGCGAGGCAGTCGCCTTCCACAGTCGCAATCCGGTTGCGTCCGCTCGTGCCGGAAACAGTCTGTGCGTCGTCTTCGCGCGTGAGCGCGTCGAAGAGAAGCGCGAGGTCTTCAACCGTGCGTGCGAGCGGGCCGAGGCTCGCGGCCGCAGCGAGCACGCCTTCGGTTGGCGGAAAGTGGCCGCTTGTAGACACGCGCCCCGGCGTGGGAAACAGACCCGCCACGCCGCAGAAGTGTGCCGGAATGCGAATCGAGCCGACGAGATCGCTGCCCAGACTCGCGGGCGACAAACACGCGCTGACGGCCGCCGCACAGCCGCCGCTCGATCCTCCCGGCGTGCGTGCGAAGTCGTGCGGGTTGTTCGTGCGCCCGTGGACTGGATTGTCCGCATTGTAGTCGATAGCCAACTCGGAGCAGTTCGTTTTGCCGTAGACGATTGCGCCCGCCGCGCGCAGTCGTGCGACGGCCGTTGCATCCGCGCCGGGCACGCGTTCGGCGCGCGTGCTCGCGCCGCTCGTCGTGCGCAAGCCGTCCGTATCGATGGTGTCTTTGATCGTCACAGGCAGGCCGTGCAGCGGCGACAAATCATCTCCACACATCACTGCGCTCTCGGCCGCACGCGCCTGCGCGAGCGCGTCCGGCGCAAAGGCGACGATAGCGTTCAACGCCCCGTTCAACTCTTCCGCGCGGCGCAAGTGCGCCTCCATAATCTCAACGGGCGACAGCGCACGGCGTCGCGTGAGTTCACACAGGCGCGCCGCCGACATCGCGGTGATTTCGTCGTCGCTACTTCGCACCTGTGTTCAGTCGCCTGCCTCTCTTGCTTTTCTCGACGCCTCGCCGCCGCTACTTCTCACTTCTTTTCCTTCAGCAGTTGGACGAACTTTTTCGCCGCCGTGCTCGGCGTGCGGTCGCTGCGATAGATGACGCCGACCGTGCGCGTCCATTCGGCCTCGGCCAGTTGGACGACGGCAAGACTGCCCACCCGCGCCTCGTCGATCACGCTCGGCCCCGGCACAATCGCCACGCCGATGCCGACCTCGACCGCGCGCTTAATCGTCTCGATGTTGTCGAACTCGGCCACGCGTCGGACTGTGACGCCGTGCGCCCGCAAAATTTTGTCGGTCGCACGGCGCGTCGGGATGTCGCGCTCGAAAAGGACGAAGTCCTGATTGTTCAGATCGCGCGCCCGCACCTTTTTGTGTTTCGCGAGCGCGTGGCCGGGCGGGCAGATGAGGACGAGACGGTCGCCGCCGAGCGGCACGACCGACAGGCCGCGCTTCTTCTCCGGGTAGGCCACGATGCCCAGTTCGACCGTCCCGGCCAACACGTCGCGCACGATGCGCGTCGTGCGGCTGTATTCGAGATCGATCTTCGCTTCCGGGTGTTCGGCCATGAAGCGGCGTATGACGGCGGGCAGTTCGTGCAGCCCGATGCTGTAGACCGTGGCGACGTGCACCGTGCCGCTCACCGTTCCGGTCAGCGTCCGCATACGCTCTTTGAGTTGCGCGTAAGCGCTCACGATTTGAAGGCTCTCTCGGTAGAAGACCTCGCCCGCCTCGGTCAATCCCACCTCGCGCCCGCCGCGCGTGCGTTCCAACAGGCGGCGTTTGAACTTCTCTTCCAGCCCGCGCACCTGCTGGCTGACGGCCGACTGCGTGACGAAATTCCTCTCGGCCGCACGCGACAGACTCTTCGTCTCGACCAGATCGCAAAAGATTTTCAGGGTTTCTAATTGCATGATTCGTATTATAAGAAACTCTCACCCTTGCGCGCAACTTTTTTCATTTTACCTAATATCCGAAGCGCGCTACACTGACTGACGAAAATGGCGAATTTTCGGTTGGTGTTCATGGCAGACTTGGACTAACGGCTTCCGGCCGAGAGGGCTTGTGTGATGAGTCTATATAGTCCGGAACTCAGCTTGCGCGCCGCCCGCGAGCGTTATTTCGAGATCAACCGTTTTGCTGACGGTGGCTACGAAGAGGGCTGGGTGAAGATGAAGGCAGGCCCCTTCCCCGTGTGGTTTCCGAACACGGTGGCGCGCGTCAAGGCCGTCAAGTTTCACGATCTGCACCACGTCCTGACGGAATACCCGACGACCTGGCGCGGCGAGGCGGAGATCGGCGCGTGGGAAGTGGCGACGGGTTGCGCCGCGCATTATCAAGCGTGGCTGCTCGACCTGCTGGCCTTCGCCATCGGACTCGCCATCAACCCGCGCGGCGTTTACCTCGCCTTCATGCGCGGGCGGCGCACGCGCAACCTGTATCGCACGGTCTTTTCCGACGAACTGCTGGCGCGCAGGGTGGGCGATGTGCGCCGCGAGTTGGCGTTGGATAAGTCGGACGCTGCGCCGCCCACTTCGGCCGACCGCAGGGCTTTCGTCTTCTGGTCGCTCGTGAGCGCGACCACTTACGCGGGCGTCTGGGCGGCGGTGCTCGCGCCCGTGGCCGTGTTCGCGTTGCTCGTGTTCGTCCTTGTGAATAACAAGTGCTTGGGTTTGTGGGGTTTTTAATTCGGAGTTTTTCCGAGACGCGCCGATTGCATTTCTGGCCGCGCCATTTATAATCATGTACGTTCCAAATAATCTTGAGCGTCCGGCGCACTTCAAGCGCTTTTGCTCCGCCCGCCTCCGACATGGCGACACGCGCGCTAGTGCGGTGTCCGCAAGCGGCGAAAGGGGTCTTTGCTAAGTTATGGCTGTTCGTCTGAGTAAAACTTTCGTGTTGCGCAAGCTGCACCAGTTGTCGGGCATCGTCCCGCTCGGCGCGTTTCTGTTGGAACATCTCTACACCAACTCGAAGGCAGCGCACCCGGAGCGCGGCGTGGAGGACTTCAACAAGGCGGTCGCAGACTTGCAGGCGATCCCTTACGTCCTCTTCATAGAGATCACGTTCATCTTCATCCCGCTGCTGTTCCACGCGGTCTACGGGTTGTACATCACGCGCGAGACGCGCGCCAACAATCTGAGCTACCCCTACCCGCGCAACTGGTTCTACACCATCCAGCGCATCACGGGCGTGATTCTCTTCTTCTTCATTCTCTTTCACCTGCTCAATTTCCGCTTCGGCCTCGTCCCCGGCTTGAACGAACGCTCCGTCGCGCATCATCCGAACGAGGCGTTCGAGATCGTCTCCGCCGAGTTTCAAATGCTGCCGATCCTGATCGTCTACATCATCGGCATCGCTTCGACCATCTGGCACTTCGCCAACGGCATCTGGCTCTTTTTGGTTGACTGGGGCATCGTCATCGGCGAACGCGCGCAGCGCGCTACGGGCTACGCCTGCATCGCGTTCGGCATCCTGCTCTACGTGCTGTGGATCAACGTGACGTTTGCATTCCTGCGCCCCGGCGGACTTCTGGGAGGACTACTTTACTAATGGCGGCCATTTCAAAAGGAACCAAGATTGCGATTGTCGGCGGCGGACTCGCCGGCCTTGCTGCGGCGATGAAGATCGCAGAGGCCGGTCACGAAGTTGATCTCTTCTCGGTCGTGCCCGTCAAGCGTTCTCATTCGGTCTGCGCGCAAGGGGGCATCAACGGCGCGGTCAACACCAAGGGCGAAGGCGATTCCACCTGGGAACACTTCGACGACACCGTGTACGGCGGCGATTTTCTCGCCAACCAGCCGCCCGCCAAAGCCATGTGCGAGATGGCTCCGGCCATCATCTACCTCTTCGACCGCATGGGCGTTCCCTTCTCGCGCACCAAGGAAGGCTTGCTCGACTTCCGGCGCTTCGGCGGCACGAAGCACCACCGCACCGCGTTTGCGGGCGCGTCCACCGGGCAACAACTTCTCTACGCGCTCGACGAACAGGTGCGCCGCTACGAAGTCGCGGGCAAGGTCAAGAAGTACGAAGGCTGGGAGATGATGTCGCTCGTCCTCGACGATCATCAGGTCTGCCGCGGCCTCGTCGCCATGAACCGACATACGCTCGAACTACAGGCGTTTCCGGCCGACGCAGTGATCATGGCGACGGGCGGCCCCGGCCTGATCTTCGGCAAGTCTACTAACTCGATGGTCTGCACGGGCAGCGCCGTCTCGGCCTGCTACCAGCAGGGCGCGCGCTACGCGAACGGCGAATTCATACAGGTGCACCCGACCTCTATACCGGGCGAAGATAAGTTGCGTTTGATGTCCGAATCGGCGCGCGGCGAGGGCGGACGCGTCTGGGTTCCGCGCCAGAAGGGCGACGCACGCGCGCCCGCTTCGATTCCCGAAAAAGAGCGTCTCTATTTTCTCGAAGAGAAATATCCGGCCTACGGCAATCTCGTTCCGCGCGACATCGCCACGCGCGAAATCTTCCAGGTGTGTCTCGACGGCATGGGCATCAACGGCGAGAATCAGGTCTATCTGGACCTGACGCACATCGACGCCGCCACGCTCGACCGCAAGCTCGGCGCGATTCTCGAAATCTACGAGATGTTCGTCGGCGACGACCCGCGCCACGTGCCGATGCGAATTTTTCCGGGCGTCCATTATTCGATGGGCGGCCTCTGGGTTGACGGAAATCAACGCACGAACATCCCCGGCCTGCTCGCTGCCGGAGAGTGCGACTATTCGATCCACGGCGCGAACCGCCTCGGCGCGAACTCGCTCGTCAGTTGCGTCTACGGCGGTTTCATCGCCGCCCCGGCGGCGCTCGAATACGCCAAGAACGTCGAGCGCGGCAACGGCGCGAACGGTTCGCGGATTTACGACGAAGAGTTGAAGCTGCAAAAGAGTTTCAACGACGAACTGCTCAAGCAGCGCGGCGGCGAGAACCAGTATGTCATCCACGACGAGATGGGCAAGTGGATGACGGACAACGTGACGGTCGTGCGCTACAACGACCGTTTGAAGGCGACCGACAACAAGTTGCTCGAACTCATCGACCGCTACAAGCAGATCTCCATCAGCGACTCGAACATGTGGGCGACGATGGCCTTGCCGCACGCGCGTCAACTCTGGAACATGTTGCAACTGGCACGCGTCATCACGCTCGGCGCGCTCGCACGCGACGAATCGCGCGGCGCGCATTACAAGCCCGACTTCCCGAACCGCGACGATGAGCGTTTCCTGAAAACCACCATCGCAGAGTATTCCGGCGAAGGCCCTGTACTCTCTTACGAAGACGTAGACGTGTCGCTGATCGTGCCGCGCAAGCGCGATTACAGCAAGGGCAAGCAGGAGCAGAAGACCGGCGGCGCAATCGCCGTGCAGGCGGCCGCTTCCGGCCTGCCGACGAAAGACGGCGCGGAGCAGATTCCCGTCGAGGGTTGGGAACAGAAGCCGCGCGACCTGACCGGGCCGCGCGTCTGGGGACAGGACAAAGAACAGGTGCGCGACGTGATGAACGGCGAGGCCGAGACGCGGCGCGAACAGGACAAGGAACTCAAGGACGCGGGGGGCAAATCGGACAAGCTATGAGCGCACACACCAACCAAACGCACAGCACTGGAACGACGGCGGACGCCTCTTTCACGCCCGCGCCCGAACAACAGCGCGAGCAGAAGTATGTCGAGATTCGCATCAAGCGACGCGACCGTCCCGACGCTCCGCAGCGTTGGGAAGAATTCCAGGTTCCCTATCGCCCCAACCTCAACATCATCTCGTGCCTGATGGACATACAGAAGAATCCCGTCACGAAAGACGGCGCGAAAACCACGCCCGTCGTCTGGGACATGAACTGTCTGGAACAGGTCTGCGGCATCTGCACCATGATCATCAACGGCAAGGTGCGCCAGTCGTGCTCCGCGCTCGTAGATCAGTTGGAACAACCGATCACTTTGGAGCCGATGACGAAGTTTCCGAACATCCGCGACCTCGCCGTCGACCGCTCGCGCATGTTCGAGCACTTGAAACAGGTCAAGGCATGGATTGAGATCGACGGCACGCACGACCTCGGCCCCGGCCCAAAGATGACGCAGGACGAAGTGGCCGAGCGTTACGCCTACTCGCGCTGCATGACGTGCGGCTGCTGTCTGGAAGCCTGCCCGCAGTATGATGGCGACCAGTACATCGGGCCGCAGGCCATCGCGCAGGTGCGCTATCAGAACATGCACCCTTCGGGACGCATGACGCGCGACGAACGCCTCGAAGGCATCATGGGCGACGACGGCATCACCAACTGCGGCAACGCCCAAAACTGCGTACGCGTCTGCCCGATGTCCATCCCTCTGACGAAAGCTATCTACGAAGAGAACCGCGAGACGGTCTGGCACGGTCTGTTTGGCTGGCTCAAGAGATAGAGGCATAACGGCGGGCAGCAGACAGCGAGGAGGTGTGGGATGGCTGAACAAGGAATGTCGAACGTGCTCTATTACGTTCTGTTGATCTTGCTGCTCACGGCCGTCTCGCTCGTCGGGCTGCTGCTGATGGTGAAGAAATACTACTGGGGGCCGTCGGGACGCCCGCCGCAGTTTCGCCCGCATGGCGGCAAACTCAGAGCGGACGCGCCAGACGATCACGAACGACCGTCAAACAAGAAGGCGGCGGGAGAATGAAACTCCTGCCGCCTTCCCTCTTACCGTAGCGATTTTTAAATATACCCGTCTGGCCGAACTTATTCTCCGAAAGATTTTTTTGCTCTAGAGAAGGAACAAGACATTTAAGGTTATCGTAAGAACGAGAACCCTGAGCGTTGGAGCGTAAAAGTTGTGATTAAAAATGTGCTCTATTTTTTCTTGTTGATTTTATTAGTCCCCGGCATCGCCTCGGCGCAGAAGATCGCCCCTGCCGATGCTTCATCCGAACTCAACAAGATTGAAGCGAACCCTGCCAGAGGTTTTGCTTATCCGTATTATCTGCACGTGCCGAAGGCCATGCGCGAAGAAGCTCGTGGCGGAGAGAAGAAGACGCACACGATCCTCGTCATTCCGAACAACGCCGGCAAAAACAGCGACGATCTCAACGTTCACGAAGAAGATGTCAAGCGAAAATTCAAGCAGAACGCTCAAATCGCCGACCGGCTCGGAGTCGCCCTGTTAACGCCCGTCTTCCCGCGCCCGCAAACTCATTGGCAGATCTACACGCACGCACTCGACCGCGACACGATGACGACCGACAAAAAAGAGTTCGCGCGGTTCGATCTACAACTGGTCGCCATGATTGACGATGCGCGTGCGAGGCTTGCCGGGGAAAAACTGAAATTCGACAAGCGGGTTTTGATGCTTGGCTGGTCGGCTGCGGCAATGTTCACCAATCGTTTCACGTTCCTGCATCCGAAACGCGTGAAGGCCGCTGTCGTCGGCTCGCCGGGCGGTTGGGCGATTGCGCCCGTGGCTGACTTTAAGGAGAAACCTCTGCGCTATCCGATCGGGATAAGCGACTTCAAAACAGTTTCGGGCGAAAAGTTCGACATGGAAAACTTGCGGAAAGTTCCGCTGTTTGTGTTTCTGGGCGACAAGGACGATAACGATTCTGTTGTCTTCAGAGACAGCTACGAAAAGGAAGACGAAGAGTTAATCTTCGCGCTGTTCGGCAAAACGCCGGTCGAGCGTTGGGAGATTTCAAAAAAACTTTATCTGGATAACAAGCTGAACGCCGACTTCAGGCTTTATCCGAACGTCAAGCACTCCATCACGAAAGAAATCTTCGACGACATTTTCGCCTTCTTCTCAAAACACGCTAAGAGCAACTAACAAAAGCAGGAAACCACGAAAGGACACGAAACACACGAACCTCTTCTTCGTGTGTTTCGTGTCCTTTCGTGGTTCGACTCTTAGTTTTGTCTCAGGACATTCACCTGCCCGGCGCGCGCAACGGGACGACTACCTCGCGTCTCAAGTATTTCAGTGATGGTTCGTTGAACTGAATGAGCAGTTGCGCGTCGCCGCCGCGTGCGTCGTCTTTGACCGATGCGCCGGGCACGCCGGAGAGTTTGTGCGGCGTGCGGACGCCGAGCGCGTAAGCGTGCCCGCTCACTCCTTCGACGAGCAAGCGGAGCGCCCCCCCTTCGGCACGCGAGCGCAGTAGGCGCAGGCCGCGGCTCGTGTCACCCACGGGCGGAATGCGCGTTTCGAGTTGATAAACGTCCGTCCCTTCGTCGTAGTCGAAGACGACTTCGGTGTCGGGCAGTTCGGCCTTGAAGGAGATTTCGGCTTGCTGCACGTCGCCGCTCTGCGCGGGCGGAGCGAAAGTGACCGAGCGCCCCTGCAAGGTCACGCCGCGCAAGCGCGCATCCAGAGGCAAAGACGGCGCGAGTGTGACGGTGGTGGCCGCCGCGTCGCTCACAGATTTAGCCGAGACAGTCGCGCCGCTCGCAGGTTTCGTGGAGACAGCCGCGCCTGCCGGTTGTCGCCTGATGTTGATCTTGATGCGCCCGTCGGTGCGTTCGTAAGTGAGCGTGTAGCGTGCGTCGCCCGCGCGTACGTTTCGCACGGAGAGTTGATTCCAGTCGGCTGGAAGTTGCGGAGCGAAGCGCAGAGCGCGTCCTGCGTTCGACGTTTCGAGTCCGAGCAGGCCGCGCACGGCGGGGGTGACAATCATCGCCTCCGACCATACTTGATGATGCGAGGAACGGCCGAAGGGCGCGTTGAAGTCGCCCGACAGCAGTTCCGTCACGTAGCCTTCCGCGCCGTGCCGCGTGAGCAGGGCGTTGGCGGCGAGCGCCTGAAAGCCGATGTGCGGGCGGCCGTAACGATACGCGGCCATACTCGCCCAACCTGTAAAGAGCGGCCACACCGAGCCGCTGTGATAAGAGAGCGGGTCGTAGAGTTGACTCTCGGACGACAGGAGACGCGCGCCCCAGTCGGTTGCGAGCGCGCCCGCGCCGAGACGGTCGAGTTCTACTTGCGCGCGTTCGTCCAACAGAGTTTTGAACCAGAGCGGGACGGCCGGAAGTACCGTGTCTTCATCGTAGATGACCGCATCTTTGAGCGCGTTCAAGCGCGCCTGACGCACGGCACGGTTGGGGCCGGGGTCGGCTTCGGGCGCTTCCGTCGCCCTGCGCTTGGTGGCGAAAGCGTAGAAGCCGCGCGGCGGGGCGAGCCAGTAAGTTTGCTCCGTGGCGGCGCGCGTGCGCTCGGCGTTCGTTCGTGCGCGTGCGGCCGTGCGCGCGTCCTTCAACACGCCGGCCAACTCGGACAGATCGCGCGAGGCGGCCACCCAGAGTCCCTGCATGTAAATCTCTTCGTGCGCCGGGTAGAGTCCGCTGCCTTCGACCCAGCCGTGGCCGAACTTCGTGTTTTCGACGAGACCGTTCGAGTCCGTGTCGGTCGCCTCCGAGAAACGATAGGCACGAAGTATCGACTCCCAGTTGGCTTGCAGGAATTTGAGATCGCCGCTCGCGCGAAAGTAGTCTGCGTGCGCGATGACGTAGAGCGGCGTGGCGTCGGCGCTCGCCCAGGGGTACTCGTAGTCCGTGAACCAGGGGATAAGCGTTGCGCTCTGCGAAATCTCGTGCGGGATTTTGCCGTCGGCGCGTTGGAACTTTTTCAGGAATTCGAGTGCGGTGCGCGTCGTCTCAAAGTCGCCGTAAGAATTGAGTGCGAGAGCAGTCCAGAGCGCATCGCGGCCGAAGAACCAGGCGAAGCCCGGTCGCTCCGACTCGCCCGATGTGCGATAGCCCGCGACGAGTCCCGTGCCGAGCAGTGGATTCGTCACTACACCCTTGTCCACGCCGACCTTCGCCCAAGCGAACGCTTCGTCTAGTTCCCGGTTCGGCGTCGAGAGTTTGAGCGACTCTTCTTCGAGCCGTCGATAGTGCGCGGCGGTCGCTTCGTAGAGCGCAGGGACGTTGGCGAGCAGACGGTCATATGCGGCCTTCGCGCGCTCGCGCCCTTCGACGCTGCCCGCGATGACGATGGGGATGAACTGCGCGCCCCCTGCACCCTTTGCGCCCGCCGGAACCTGGACGCGGAAACGCGCGGGCACATCGCGCGGCTCCTCTTGATACGGCATGACGGACACGTCGCGCGCGGCGGGCGAGCCGACCACGCCCGCGAATCGCTTCGACTCTTCCGTGATGTAATAGACCTGCGCACGCTCGTTCCAACTAAGGCTGCCGGTCATCAACCCGGCCGGCCAAGACAGGCGCAGGCGCGGCCGGAACGAGACGTTAACTGTGAGCGGCAGGGCACTCTCGACCGAGAGCAGCATGACTATCCCCGGTTCGTCCAGCGGCGCAAAGACAATCTGGCGAACGGTGAAGGCCGCGTGAGAATAGATGAAGGTCGTTGCTTCGGGGCGCACGTTGATGCGCACGAGCGTGTCCGCGCCGTTGAACTCCAGAGGATAACCTTCGAGTTGAAACGACAGACGGAAGTCGTCCAGAATCTTCAAAGGATAAACCCACGCTTCAAGCGCGCGATGCTCATAACCGAAGGCCGCCGCGCGTCGTCCCGTCACGGCGTAGAACGCTCCCGCGCGCGACGAGCGTTCCAGTTCCAGCCCGCTCCTGCTCAAAGGAAATTTTGGAACGAAACCTGCGCGGCCTTCCTGCGCCTCTCCGGCGCGTGCGAGGCAAACAAGTTGAGAGAAGAACAACAGGCAACACGCCAGACGGAGGGAGAAGTAAAAGGGCATGATGCTCTTCATGCTGCTTCGGCCGGGGCGCTCTCGGTTGGATGGCGCTTAAGGTAATCGAGGACTTCCGCGTTCATCGTCTCGATTTCTGTGAGGTAGGCGTTTGCATACAAGCGATACTCTTCCGGCGTCCGACATTCTTCGCGCATCTGCGCTACGGTCTTGTAGAAGAACTCAATGCGTTCCCGCGTGCCCTGTAGTTCTTGATCGTTTGCAATCATTGCCGTCCCTCCTCAAACGACTTCGACAATTCCGCGCCGCTTCGAATCGCGTTTGATTTGCCAGTGTTCGATAAACTCGTCAACAGATTCGCCGATGATGAAAGCCGGGCGAATGACAAAGAGACTGGCTCCAAGTTCTCGTTGCGCGCGTAGATGATCGAATACGGGAAAAACGTCAGGTTCGTAATCCTCTTCCCCGAAATCGTCACGCATCACGAGAATTATGTCAACGTCATTTGGCTCGGGCTTGGCCGTAACGAAACTGCCAAAGACGACGAAACGTTCGAGTTTGCCCGTTCCTTGTGCGAGTTCGTAGATATGTGCGAGTCTGGCAGCCACGAGTTGTCGCTGCGGCGTGTCGTGCCCGAATCGCACGAGAACTTCTTCGAGCGAAGCCGGATGCACGCCTTCGGGTAAGTCACCCCGCTCGTCAAACGACGGAAGAGGCATATATGACAGAAGAACTTGAAAAGAGGCGACGGTGAAAGCTAACGACCGAACTTTCACCGTCGCCTCGATTATTAACGCATGCTCAACGCACGAACGGTCTTTAGATGCCGAGCACGTCAACGAGTTCCTGCACGGAGGCGGCGCTCTTTTGCAGGGCGATGCGTTCTTCGGCCGTGAGGTTGATCTCGATGATCTGTTCGAGGCCGCGCGCGCCGAGTTTGCAGGGCACGCCGACGTAGAGACCGTTGATGCCGTACTCGCCTTCGAGGTAGGCGGCGCACGGAAGGATTTTCTTCTTGTCCTTCAAGATCGCTTCGGTCATCTCGACGCTCGCCGCAGAGGGCGCGTAGTAGGCCGAACCGGTCTTGAGTAAGCCGACGATCTCCGCGCCGCCGTTGGCCGTGCGTTTGACGATGGCTTCGAGTTGGTCTTTCGGCAGCAACTCGGTGACGGGGATTCCGGCGCAGGTCGAATAGCGCGGCAGCGGAACCATCGTGTCGCCGTGGCCGCCGAGCACGAAGGCCGTCACGTTCTCGACCGACACGTCCAACGCTTCGGCCAGAAAGCAGCGCATACGCGCCGAATCCAAAACGCCCGCCATGCCGATCACGCGATGCTTCGGGAAGCCCGAACGCCTGAGGGCGACCTGGCACATGGCGTCGAGCGGGTTGGAGACGATGATCAGGATCGAATCGGGCGAATACTTGACCACTTCGTCAACGACCGACGAGACGATCCCGGCGTTTGTCTTGAGCAGGTCGTCGCGGCTCATGCCCGGCTTGCGCGCCAGGCCCGAAGTGATGATCACCACGTCCGAATCTTTCGTCAGCGAGTAGTCGTTCGTCGAGCCGAGCATGCGCGCGTCGAAGCCCTCGACGGGGGCGGCCTGCGCCAGATCGAGCGCCTTCCCCTGCGGCATGCCTTCGATGATGTCCACGAGCACCACGTCGCCCAGTTCCTTGCTCGCCAGCCAGTGCGCGGCGGTCGCGCCGACGTTGCCCGCGCCCACCACAGTGATCTTGTTTCGCTTACCCATCGCTTTTCATCCTTTCCACTTTTGAGACAGAATTTTTGCCGGTAGAAATCAGCGCCGACCGAACCAAGCGCCCGCCGGTCGAACCACACGAAAATTTTGTATGACTTGGAAGACAGCGAGTGTATGGCGCGTGACGAGCGGTGTCAAGGTATGCTAACAGTCAAGCACGAGACGCGCCCGAGGTGCACATCATGCCGTTACTCGACTGGTTAAAAACTCTCTCCGCCGCGCGTCGCCGCACTAAGCACGGGGGCGAGACATACGACGTAGCGGGCGACGCAGCACGCGACGCAGACGATGCACAGGACGACACGGACGAAGACGAGTACGACCCTGAAAATCCCTTCCCCGAACCCGTCACATTAGAGATCACGGACGTGTTCGACCTGCATGCCATCGCACCGCGCGACGTGGAACGCGCCGTGCGCGCTTATTTACAGGAAGCGCGGCGCGCACGTTTTCCGAGCGTCCGCATCATCCACGGCAAGGGACGCGGCGTGCAGCGCAAGCTCGTTCACAAAATTCTCGCCGAGACGGCTGACATACGCGACTGGACGGACGCGCCGCCGCAATCCGGCGGTTGGGGCGCAACCGTCGCACACTTCACACTGGCGGAAGAGGAAAACGATCCTTCGGGCGCGAGCGACGCGTAACCGTCTCACTCGAACTCGAACGTCTGCGACATCGCTCGCGACGTTCGCGCGTTCAGAGATTGTGGATAACGCTGGTGACGACGCCCCACACTTCAAACTCCATCTCTTCCAGAATTTCGAGCGGCTCGTAGGCCTGATTGTCGGGCACGAGAAAGAGTTTGCCGTGGCGCTGCGAGATGCGTTTGACGGTGAGTTCGCCGTCGATGACGGCGATGACGACGTTCGAGTCCTGCGGTTCGAGCGCGCGGTCAACGACGAGGATGTCGCCGGGATGGATGCCGGCGCCGATCATCGAGTCGCCCGCCACGCGCACGAAGAAGGTGGCCGCCGGATGCTTGATGAGATGGCGATTGAGATCGAGTCGGCCTTCGATGTAGTCCTCTGCGGGCGAAGGAAAGCCCGCCGAGACGGAGGCCAGAAACAGAGGCCGCGCCCACTTCGTCGAGCGCTCCGGCCATAGCACGGATTCAACAATTGTATTCAAGAGAATTCACCCCGTCGGCTCGCTGCATGATGTCGAATGAAAGGTGGACGCGATTCTAAGCCCGCGCCCCGCGCGAAGACAAGAAAATTATTTTCAGTCGGGTTATTGCTTGAGACGAGAGCTTTTTTTGGCTCGCGGTCAGGCGCTCGTTACCAATTCAGCCCTTCGCCGCGCGCCCACCTGTCGCGATAGGCATCGACGAATCTTTGAAAGAAACGGCGCGCCGGTTCGTTGAGACTGTCGAGCAGGCCGGGCTGTAGGAAACAGGTGGGCGGCGGTATAGACCAATCGCAGACCTTGTCGCCGTAAATAATGTCGAAGGTGCGGCGCAAAGTGTGCGCCACGTAATGGCCGCGATGAATCGCCCACGCGCTGAAGAAGACCGCGTCGCCTGCCGCGAGCGAGAGCCTGTGCGCGCCGGGCATGGCGTCGGAATTTTTCGCGCGCCCGTCCAAGCCTTTGCGTATACGTTGTTCCTCCGGCGTGTCTGAGCGACGGTGCGTTCCCGGTACGAACTCCAGCTTGTCGTCCGGCACGAGAGCGATGTGGATGTGGACTCCCGCGTGGCCTGACATACGCGCACGCTCCGTCTCTTCGTCCGGTGCGTCGAACTGTTGATCCCGATGCCAGTCGCCCGCGCGCGTGTCTGTCGCCGGATTGAAGAAGTATTGCGTGTTATGAAAGAGCGGCTCGCCGCCTAAAATTTCACGCACGATGCTCAAGATTTTTTCGTCCGTGATGGTTTCGAGCAACAGGCGCAGCCGCGCGGGGTTGTCGGCGAAGTAATGCGGCTCGGTCAGGAAAGCCATGTTGGTGTAGTTGGCCGCTTCGTCAGGCGCGGGGGAATTGTTGAGCCACTCGGTCAGCACGTCGTCGCAGACAGTTCGCAACGCGTGGACGCGCGCTGCGTCGAACAGGCGCGGGACGACGACGAAGCCTTGAGCCTCCCATGACTCCCTGATCGTTGCCGCTCGCATCTCTAACACGAGAAGTCTCTCACTTTCGGGCGCACCACTCTTGCGCGCTCACGGGAGAAAAATATTGACATGGACGTTCGATAGGATAACATTCAGCCGGTTTCAACGAGCCTCACTTTTCCCGACTCCCGTTTCAGACCAGTAACTTTAACGCACGCGCCCAAGGAGGACGCCGGATGCCTGAGGAGAAGATGCCCGACGAGAATGCGCCGCAACCCGAACCCGACAATGCCATCACGGAAGCCAAAGTGCCGGAGATGAATGTGAGCACGCGCAGCAAGTTGTGGTGGGCGATTCTCGCAGTCTATCTCGCGCTGTTCGTCGGCACGGGCTACGTCGCCTTCTTCAGCCGCGACGTGAATCCTGCCCTGAACCGTTCGACGGACTCCTACGCCGTCTCCATCACGGACGAAGCCTCGAAAGCCTTCATCATCGACGTGCTCAAAGACGAAGCGGCCGAGCACAAGAAGAAGGAGGCGCTCGGCCAACAATCCTTCAACATAGTGCTCGGCTCGCTGCTCGGCTTCCTCTCCGCCTCCGCCGTCTCGCACATCGGCGCGGGCAGCGGCGCGAGCAAAGAATGAAACTCCAGTCAGCGCGTTCTATCAGTTTGATCAAGAGAGAAGAAGACTGGTGCTCCCGGCGCGATTCTAACGCGCGACCTTCCGCTTAGGAGGCGGACGCTCTATACAGCTGAGCTACGGGAGCATGCACAGGAACTTAGCAGATGTCTCAATCTCCGTCCAGCGCGCTCAGGATTGATACTTGATGAGCGAGCGCACGTCGTAGTCGGCGAGTTTTTGGCGACCGGGGAGAAATTCGAGTTCGATGACGAAGACGAGGCCGGCCACCTCGCCGCCTAGACTTTCAACCAGATCGACCGCCGCTTTGGCCGTGCCGCCGGTGGCGAGCAGGTCGTCTGCGATGATGACGCGCTGGCCTGCCGTCACTGCGTCGCGGTGTATCTCCAGTGTGTCCTCGCCGTATTCAAGCGCGTAAGAGACGCGCGCCGTCTCGGCCGGAAGTTTCGAGGGCTTGCGCACGGGCACGAAGCCCGCGCCGAGGTGATAGGCCAAAGCGGGCGCGAAGATGAAGCCGCGCGCCTCTATGCCGAGCACCACGTCAACCTTCTCGTCTCTGAATTGCGCGGCGAGCGCGTCAACCGTCAGACGCAAGCCCTCCGGGTGCTTCAAGAGCGTCGTGATGTCGTAGAAATTGATGCCCGGCTTCGGAAAGTCAGGCACTTCGCGGATCAGTTTTTTGAGATTGTCCATGATGAGTGAGCTATTAGCTGTTGGCTATTAGCTGTTAGCTAAGAACTGTTAGAGCCAATCGATCCGTCAATCAGTCGGTCTGTTTTGGCTAACAGCTAATGGCTAACAGCTAACAGCTTCTCTTCACCTTTCGATGCGGAAGGCGGGATACAGACCCGTCGGTTCGAGGCTGAGTTCTTCGACCTGTTCGACGCGGCCGTTGTCGGGGCCGGCGGCGAGGTCGTCTTTGAAGTTCTCGACGCTCTCCAGCAACCCTTCGGCCAAGACTTCGACGCGCCCGTCCGAGAGGTTGCGTACGTAGCCGACCACCTGATGCCGCGCCGCCACGCGCTGCGCGAAGAAACGATAGCCGACGCCCTGCACTTCCCCGCTGACGAAATATTTACGCGCAACCCTCATGCTCGAAAAAATTTGAAACGTTGAGATTTGTAAAACGCGCTATCCTAAAAGAACTGTCCGAAGAAATGCAATCGCCCGTCTAATCTAACGTCCTTCGACGAGTTCGACGATCTTCAAGTCGCCGGGTGGGATATTGAGTTTAACGGCGCTCTCGCTCGCTTCGCGCGTGACCGGAAGTTGAGTCTCCATCGTCAACTCGCGCGCCTGCCGGATCGCGCGGCCGCGCGGGAGCGAGAGCGTAACTTCAACCACAGCGTTCCGATCGACTTGCGCCAGCCCTTGCTGCGGCTTGTAGACGCCTTGATTGTTGATGAGCGTGACAAGCCAGCCGCGCTCCGTCCGGTTGAAGAGACGTTGCACGTCGCCTTTGACGCGCACGGGCGCGGTGTCCGCGAAGAGATGCGCGAAGAGATGTGCGGCGGCGGGCACGAGCCGTTCGTCTAGTCCGAGCAGATCGGGAACGGCGCAAAAGATGACGCGCCCGCGCCCGTGTTCGAAAGAGGTGACGAGCGGGTCGCCCGCAGGCGTCTTCAACAGGACACGCGCGCCGCGCGTTTCGACGCGTTCGTATCGGTAGACGCCGCCGCGCAAGTTCGTGCGCGCTTCGTCCGGCAAAAGACACTCTGCCGCGTCCGCTTCGGCCGTCGTGCCGCGCAGGCGCACGCCGAGTAAATCTTCCGGCAAGCCTTCGACCTGCGCGGAGTTGAGCAGGATGACGCCGCCGCGCCGGACGTAGCTCTTGAGTTGTTCGACCCACGCGGGCGTCCACGCGATGCGCCCGCCCGCGACGACGGTGCGGTAAGAGTTGATCGCTTCTCGTCTTTCGTCCGAGGCGACGAGCACGTCGAAGATGTCTCCGAAGACGCCGTTCGTGAAAAACTGCCGGTCGGCCGTTGCCGGTTCGCCCTCTGTGACGGGCGCGGGGTAGTAGGCCGCGCCGAACAGTTCGCGCAGAGCGCGGTCGTGGCGCGTCGGCGGCGAGACGCCGAAAGCCCATTGCGGGTAGTCGGTCATGTCCCAACCGTGCGCGGGGTCGAGCAGGAAGGCGACGGGCGTGTAGGGCGTGCCGCGTTCGGTGTGGCGTGCGGCGAAGCGTAGAAATTCGTCTGTGATGCGGCCGAGCGGGTTGAGTTGAAAGGGATGCTCGCCGGGCGCGGGTTTGAAAAACTGGTCGTGGCCTTGTTCGAGATAGATGGCCGATGCGCCCGCCATGTAATAGAGGTAGTAAGTTTTGCGATACCAGGAGAGCGACGGCCCCATCGTCGCGCCGTAGCGCGAGTGGAAGAAGTGGTCGGGGCCGGCGAAGTTCTGCTCCTTCGTGAACGTCGTGGCCGTGTCGCCGAAGTTGGGCGCGTGGTAGTAGAGGAAGTTGCCGCCGTACTGGCGCGCGGCGCCGCGGACGAAGGCGATGCGC
>DASZCS010000095.1:0-181061 GCA_035942855.1 Pyrinomonadaceae bacterium
GCGCGCGCTTTTTCATGTCTCATTCTCTTACCTCGCCAGTTGCAGGCTGTCTATGATCTGGCGGAAGGCGGGTTGGTAGGATTCGAATTCGTCTTCGGGAGCCATCGTGATGAGGTAGAAGAGTCGGCCGTCGGCCGTGGCCGTCGTGTAGATGATGTCAACTTCGGTGACGCCCGTGACGACCGAAGGCCCTTGCATGATGGTGGCGTAGCCTTCGCGTCCGCCGATACTGATGCGCTGCGGCGGGCGGACGACGCGGAAGTCTGCGTTGATGTCGAGTTGCTGTTGGACGTAAGCCTCGTTGGCGCGTGCCAGATCGCTTGAGGCGGGCTGGACGGCGCCGATGAAGATGCCGTGCGTGACGACGAGCGCGTCGCCGAGTTTTCCGTATGCGCCTTGCGGCGCGAAGATCATGTTCGCGTCGCCGTCGTTACCGGCCGAGAGCGCGTCCCAGTTGGCCGGGTACTGGAAGGCGAAAGAGTCGTCGGCGGCGCGGAAAGGTTGGAAGGAGGCGGCGGGCGGCGCGGGGCGCGCTGCGCCGGAAGTGTTCGTCGTCGGGTCGCGCGGCCCTGTGCGCGCAGGCTCGGCCGTGGAGGCGAGCGAACCTGCGGCGCGGCGTCCTTCGAGACGCGCCTTGACCGTGTTGAAAGCATCCGTGTCGCGCACCGGCTTGTCGCTGACGGGCAGAGAGGGCAGCGCGTTCGTGATGGCGGCGACGCGGTTGCCGGGGTCTGGATGGTCGCTCAAAAATTCGGGCGTGCGCTGTCCGTCCTGCGCTTGCAGCGTCTTGAAGAAGTTCGCCATGTCGCGCGGGTCGTAGCCTGATTCAGCCATGATGCGCGCGCCTTCGAGGTCGGCCTGCTTCTCGGCCGTGCGACCGAAACGCAGAAAGAGCATGTTCGCGCCCGCACCGCCGATAGAGTTGATGACCTGGCCGAGGTCGGAGTCTTCGCCCGTGATTGCGCCGATCACGCCCAGACCTTTTTGCGCGATGTAAGCCTTCGAGGCCTGATTCGTGCCGTGGCGCAGGGCGACGTGTGTGATCTCGTGCGCGATGACGCCGGCGAGTTCGCCCTCGTTCTTGGCTGCGGCAATTGCGCCCGCATTGATGAAGATGAAGCCGCCCGGCAAGGCGAAGGCGTTCAACTCTTTCGTCGCCACGACGTTGAACTGGTAAGGAAACTTGTGGCCGGGCGCGCGTGCGGCGAGATTCGCGCCGATCTGGCGGACGTAATTAACGATGGGTTCGTCGTTCAACAGAGGCATCTCCTGCGCGATCTGTTGGGCTGAACGACGACCGAGTTCGATGTCCTGTTCGGGACTGAAGAGGTTGAAGCCGGGTTCGAAGTGCGGCGCGGGCGTGCCGCCGCCGCTCGAACCGCCGCGTCCCGAAAACAGGTTGCTGCACGCTAACTGTCCGAAGACAAACACAGAGGCCAACACGAAGACCAGACTTTTTCGCCCACGCTTCAACATCTTCAACGCCCTCCATGACAACTTGCGCGTCCGTAGCAACGGAAGACGCGCGTGTGCGTCTTCCGTTGCTACGCCCTCTGCCGATTCAACTGTCGCACGCTTTCGTTTAGCTGCACGCTATCTTAGACCAACCGCCGGTTAACTCGCCAACGCCAACTCGCCAACGCGAACAATCCTATTTCATTTCACCTATGCACGCTCTATAATCCCGGCTCGTCCGCTTCGCCTCGCAAACGCCTCTAACGGGAACGCCTCCAGGTTCTCGCCCACATCCACGACGCCCGAGTTTGACGCCATGAAAGTTTGCCCCACCTGCCAGCGCACATACGTAGATGACATCACCTTCTGCACGAACGACGGAACGCGCTTACAACAAGCGTACGACCTTTTGCCCGCCGGACATCGCTTCCACGGCAAATACGAGATCGAAACTTTCATCAAGGAGACCGCCAGCGCCCGGCTCTATCGCGCGCGCCACATTCTGCTCGGCGAGTTTGTCGCTCTGAAGATATTCAAAGCGGAGCTATTGCGAGACGTTCCCGCATGGCGAGAACAACTTGAGCGCGACTTGCAAGCCGCACGCAGATTCCGGCATCCGAACGTCGTCACCGTCTACGACTTCACGGCCGACTTCATGGTGATGGAATGGATCGAAGGGAAGCCGCTGGACAGAGTGTTGCGAGAGCGTGGCCGCTTCACTCCGCAGGAGGCGGCGGAAGTGCTTGCGCCCGTCGGCAGTGTGCTTGAGGCGGCGTCTGCGCTCGGCATCGTCTGTGAGTTTCTGACACCGGCCGACATTATGCTTGAGCAGACGAAAGATTATCGCCCGTTCGTCAAACTGCTGCCCTTGATCTTCAACCGCCGATTCGGTGAGAGCGATACAGGCCGTCGTCTGTTCAGACGGACGGTGAAAAATGCAGCCGGAGCGGCTTACCTAGCGCCCGAACTGTGGACGGACGATAAGCCGCCCGAACTTGACGAACGCGCCCTCGTCTATAGTTTAGGAGTCATCGCCCACGAGATGTTGACCGGCCGGAAGCCTTACGATGCGCAGGCAGCCTACGATAAGCCGCCCGAACAAGCGACGGCACAGCTCATCCCTTTAACCGAACTTGTCACAGATGTGCCTCCTTCGCTGGCACGCCTCGTCGAACGCGCGCTGGACGGAGATGCGCGGGATCGTCCGGCGACCGCCGGAAAGTTTGTGTCCGAGTTTAAAGTTGCGCTCGGAATCGAAAGGACTTCGACCGAGCACTCGCCTCTTCAGTCGCCGGGGAGCACGTTGAACGTCTCGGCTGGCGCGGCTTCAAGCAGCAGCCGTTCAGGCGGAGATCTTCAAACCAGATCGGCCGAGAGTCGTCGTCCCGATGCAGATGCTACGCCTGTCACGTCTGCGGAGGCTGCCGTTGCGGAGAAGCCGATCCACCTGGACGAGAACGTGCAGTTTACGGTCTATCAACCGGAACGGATTGCGCCCGCGCGTTGGTACACGTTGCTGGCCTTCGCGCACTTGTCGAAGCGACGTGAGGATGCGCCGCCCGACGAACCCGAACCGTTGGCCGAGGTGAAGCGCATCGCCGAGCGCGTGCTGGCGGATCAACCGGCCGAGTACGACGCGTCGAAGCAGAACAGCCAGCACGCCGTGCCGCGCGCAGGGGAGATCACTTTTGTGCCGGAGATGGCGGGCTGCGAATTCAATCCGCCGCGCCAGAGTTTTTCGTGGCAGAAGAGTGTGCATAAGGTCGAGTTTGAATTGCGCGCGGCGCAGAGGCTCGAAGGGCAAGTGGCGCGCGGTCGTCTGACGGTCTTCCTCGGCAGTCTCATCCTCGCGGATGTGCCTCTGGTCGTTCGCGTAGACAGCGCCGCCGCGGGCGTCAGTTCTCAGAGAGAGTCGCAGCCTGCCGTGCCTCAGTCCGTCTCGCCCTATCGCAAAATCTTCCCCTCTTATTCACACAAAGATCGCACGGTCGTCGAACAGATCGAGCAGCACGTTCATGCGCTCGGCGATAAGTACCTGCGCGACGTGACGGAGTTGCGCGCCGGGCAAGACTGGCAACGCTGGATGCGCGATGCGATCCGGGAGGCAGACGTGTTCCAACTCTTCTGGTCGCACAACTCGATGCGCTCCGTTTACGTGCGCGAGGAATGGGAATACGCGCTGTCGCTCGGCCGCCCGAACTTCGTCCGCCCGACCTACTGGGAATTTCCCCTGCCCGAAAGCCCCACAGAGAATCTGCCGCCCGACGAACTGCGCCGACTCCATTTCCAATACTTACAGTCGAGCAACGTCGCGCAGCACCCCGCATACGTCGAAGACGACGCGCCCGCCGCAGAGGAACAGCAAGAGCGCGCCGCGCCCGGCGACGAAGCGGTTGCGTCAACGCCTGTCGAAAGAGAAGTCGGAAGAGAAGTTTCGTGCCGCGCGTGTGGCTCGCGCAATTCCGCCGAATATGCCTTTTGCCTGACCTGCGGTGCGGCGTTGGACACGCGCGCACATTCTCCCGTTCAAGCCGGGTCGGCGACCGCCACCGCACAGCAAACCGAGGATGCGCTCGACGTATTTTGGCAAAAGCAACAGAGCGAGCAGGGACGTTTCAGCCCTTCGCCTTCCCAGTCGATGCCGATGCCGATGTCACCACCTGCCCCCGCTTCACAGGGACGACCGCCGGTCTTGATCGCTCTGGTGGGCTGTCTCTTCTTCCTCATCGTACTGGCCTTCGGCCTCTACCTGTTGATTTATCTACTTTGACGTTTCGTTGTAATCGTGGCCGCAGAAGGTTATTGACAATTCACTTGTCGGGGCATATCGTGACGACGTTTCGTTCGCCCTTGCCGCTCCGAACAGTATCCAACGCTCAGACGCTCAAACCCTTGAACCTCACGTTAAGTTTCTTAAGCGCAATAAATCTTCAAGCGGCTGAATTCGCAAACTCAGGCATCGCCCGGCGCGTGGAATTGCCGGCCTGAATGTCAGCTCGGACGGCCACAAGCAGCGGCCGGGGAAGGATAAAAGAGATGACCGCACCCGCTCAAAATGTAAGGACGGAAGTATTAGGGAATCGGGTAACTGCGCAGGAGAACGCCGCCCCGCCGCCGGAGAAGATTAAGCGTTGGCCGATGGTCGGCTGGTACGACCCGCGCCAGCTCGCCAAAACGGGCATCGAGGTTGCCGTCTCAACCATCTTCGGACGTCATTCCGATCATCGTCTGGTCGAGGCGATGGCCTTCGGCGACGCGGACAAGAAGTTCTACGACTACTCTTATCATTACACGGACGACGGCAAAGAGGTCTGCAAGCTGGACGAGTCGAGGCCGCGCAAGTCGATCTGGATCGATTACGTCGGCGACGTGGGCGACGGTTGGAATTCCACCTACGCCGTCGCCTACCACCTCGCCGAATCGGGGCGCACCTTCAACTACAAAGATCAGGACTCGAACCGCACGCACCGGGCCGAGACGAAAAGAGGCGACCTGCTCGTCTTCGGCGGCGACGAGGTGTACCCGACGGCGAGCCGCAAAATGTACGAGGAGCGTCTGGTAGCACCGTACCGCACGGCGCTTCAGCACAGCGGCGCACAGCCGCCGCACGTCTTCGCCGTACCCGGCAACCACGATTGGTACGACAGTCTCGTCGCCTTCACGCGCCTCTTCACCGCGCGCCCCTGGTTCGCAGGCTGGCGCACGCGTCAATCGCGCAGTTACTTCGCTCTCAAGCTACCGCACAACTGGTGGCTGCTCGGCACGGACGTGCAACTCGGCTCAGACATCGACGCGCCGCAGATGAGATATTTCGAGAGCCTCGTCGCAGACATGGACGAGTCGAAGAACAACGGTCTTCCGGCCAGCATCATCCTCTGCCACGCAGAGCCGCACTGGATCAGGGCGGCGCAGTACGGCGGCTTCGATCCCAACTACAACGAGAGCAATCTCAAGCTGTTGGAAAAGCGTCTGGGTAAAAACGTGGCCGTCTTCATCGCGGGCGACCTGCATCACTACCGCCGCCACGAATCTGAAGACAAGTTGACGCAGAAGATCACTGCCGGAGGCGGCGGCGCTTTTCTACATCCCACGCACGCCGGATTGCTCGGGCGGAAACTCGACCACATCAAGGAGAAGGGGCTGGAAGGAGAGAAACAAGAGCGAAACTTCCATCTCAAAGGTTGCTTTCCGTCCACCTCCGAATCGAGCTGGCAGTGCTGGCGCAATCTCATCTTCCCTTATCTGAAAGGAAACGAGAGTTGGACGTTCGGGTTCGCCACCGCCGCCCTGTACGTTCTCATGACGCTGAGCGTTGTTTCGCGCATCGACGACGCGGCGCTGCGCACGCTTCGTTACAGGTTCGGCAGCATCAGCGGCATGGCGATAGAGAGCATCCTCGGCAGCCCCGTCACCATGTTCTTCGCCGCGCTGACAATCGTGGCGTTCATGTTCTTCACCGACACGCATTCGCGCCTTTACAGGTGGATCATGGGCGGCCTGCATGCCGTCGCACACATCCTCGCGGCGTTTACCATCGCGCTCATCAGTGTCTCGTTCGTGGCCGATCTGGCGGCGCGCACCTCCGGCTGGTGGCGTCTGACGCTGCCGTGGCCGGGCGGTTTCAACTTTCATCTCGACACGCGCATCATGCTCGCCCTGCTTTTGATCGCGCTCGGAGGGTTCCTGATCGGCCCGTTCATCATGGGAGCTTACCTGCTGTTCTCGATGAACTTTTTCGGACGGCACAGCAACGAAGCCTTCTCGTCTCTCGCTATCGAAGACTGGAAAAACTTTCTGCGCCTGCACATCAACGAGAGCGGCGACCTGACGATCTATCCCGTCGGCATCAGGCGCGTGCCACGCAAATGGAAACCGCGCACGGACAAAGCGGCGGGGCCAGCCCTTGTTTCGGACGACCCCGACGCGACCGCGCCCGAACTGATCGAACTGCCCATCGTCTTGAAGAAGTCCAAGACCGTCACGGGCGTCGAGACGAGTTCCGCGAATCTCAAGATCGAGGCCGCCAGCCAAACGTCGTCGCCCGCGTAATTTCAACGCGTGAGCACGCCCGCGCCGGGCCGTTAACGCGTCTTCTTCTTTCGCGCGGCCTGCGTGCGTTCATGTCGTTTCGTCCGGCGTTTATCCTGCCGCGCAGCTTGCCTCGTGCCGGACACGCCCGTCGCAGCCGCTCCGGTTTCGGTGATCATGCGCATCGTCGCGTTGTCGGGCGTTGTGGCCGGCGCGGCATTGTTGGGCGCAGCGACCTTGTTGCTGTTCGTCGCGGCGGAAGTGTCCGCACTCGTCGCAGAGCGCGCGCTGTCAGCCGTCGCGGTCGGCGGCGCATTTGTCGGGGCGAGCGGGCGGGGCGGCGGTGGCGGCTCGGTTGTATCGGTTGACGTACTGACGACCGTGCTCGTCGTATCGGGCGTGTTGCTGGTAAAGGGCGACGGGCAGTTCGCTTCGCTCAAAGCGTCGCGGTGCGTCTGGACTGCGCGGCGTGCGCGCCAGCGCGCGAGGTTCCATCCGCGCCAGTCCTCGTCGAACATGGTCTGCGTCCAGCGTTGCGAAATCTCGCGCGCGGCTGCGCAACGTTCGTTGCGGCTGAGCGCGGGCAGCGTGGAGATGAGCGCGGGCACGGCGTCGGCACTCAGCGATGCGGCATAGACCGCGTCGAACGAACGCCCCGCCCGCGCGTGCGCTGCGTTGGCGCGCACGATGTATGCGTCCGGGTTGACGAGGTGCAAGATTCCGACCGTGACGAAGGCCGCGACGAGCGCGCCGCAGGCGAAACGCTGCCGACTGTTGCGCACCAGCACCGTCCAGCCGAACCAGACGAAGACGAGGCCGAGCCACAACATGAAGGCCGTCGTATAGACGCGCAGTTCCGTCAACCCGTACTCGCTCTGATAGAGACGCATGCGCGCGATGGCCGAAGCCATGATGACGAACAGCAACCCGATCTGCGCCCCGGCCAACAAGCGAAAGATGCGCGCGGACACCGCACTGTCTCGCCTGAGCAATGCATGTGCGCCGAGCAGGAGCGGCAGCACCAGACCGGCCACCCACGTCAACTCGAAGAAGCCGCGCCGCGCGTATTCCGAGTAAGTCAACTCCGTGATCGACATGACGCGCTCCGCGCCGCCGAAGAAGTAACGAAACTGCACGACGACGAACGACGCGAACAAAAGGTTCAAGAGTCCGAGCACCACGCCCACTTCGACCGCGCCGAGCGAAAACCCGCGCACGGCCTCTTGCGCCGCGAACACCGGCGGCTCACTCGTCTGAGAGGGCGCGCTTGCCCCGTACTCCGCACGCACGCTCTCGCCGCTCTGCTGTGTCTCAACCTCACGGACGCCCTGCGACGTCCCGCCGCTCTTTACTTGCGACTCCTCTTCAACGCGCGCGTGCACTGCATCTTCAACGCTCTTGCCATCGGCCGACGCCACAGCGCCGCCTTCGACTACGACGCTCTCCGGCGGTTGCCTGTGCCCACCCGGCTCGTCCACGCGCGGCGCGTCCGCCCCTGCGTCTTTCCTGTCGTCAATCGTGATCGAAGTGTAAGTGGTCGGCACAAACGGCGCGGACGCAGGCGCGGGCGGCGCAACCGGCACGGACGCCGCCGTTGTGGTCGCTTCGCCGAGCGACATGCCGCGCAGGAAGCCGCCCGCCATCCAGGCGAACAGAAGCATCAGGAAGATGTGCGAGAACAGCGCGCCCGAATCGAACTGAAACGTCCGCTCCATGATGCCTTCGAACACCGCGTCGGCCGCCATCAGGAGCGCGCCGAAGATGAACAGCAGCGGCACGGCGATCACCAGCCCGCGCACCACAGCCCACACGTGGCGCATCGCGCCGCCTCTCGGAATCGTTCCCCACTGCACGTCCGTGAAGACGAGCGGCAAACTTGCAAACAGCGCGTCGAACGCCGCGTGTCCCAACCCCAAAACATAATCGGTCAGACCCGCGAGCCGTATGCTCCGCCCGCGCGCACGCCACGCCAGCAGTGCGAGCGAGAAAAAGAGCGCGAGCCCGTCGAGGAAGTTCAACGTGGGCGAATCACGCCACGCGAACGCCGCCGCAAAGAAGAGGAGCGGCAAGAACAACCACCCACCATCCGCGCGCCAGCTCGCACGCCCCTCCCCGCGCGCGTGCAGCGCATACATCGCCGCCACGAGCGCGCCCGTCCACAGGAAGACGTTCAAGCCCCAGGGCGTCTCGCGCAACAGCGCATCGCCGAGCACCCCTAACAACAACGCCGCTTCCAGAACCTTCAAACCCAACTTCGTCCGACTGTTCATCACGCGCCTCCCATTCGACTACGCACGCTCATTCAACTTCACACACAAGCTTAAACGCCGCCCATCCGCGCTTGTTCCACACGCTCGCCCGACGCTGCTTTCACCGACGCCACTTTTATCAAACAACTTTCATCGCCGCCGCTTTCATTTTCGCCAGCCATGTTCTCAAATTCCCACAGTCGTGTCTTCACACATTCGTCGTCCTGGCAACGGGCACGCCGCCGAAACGTCTCTCGCGCCCGTGAAACTCCGCCACCGCCGACGCCAGATCGTCGGCCGTGAAATCAGGCCACATCCGCCGTGTGAAATAGAGTTCGGCGTAGGCGCTCTCCCACAATAGGAAATCGCTGACGCGCTGTTCGCCGCCCGTGCGTATCAGCAAGTCAACGTCGCGCGCGGGCGCGTCGTCGTTCAAGGCGCGGCCGAGCACCGAGGCGAATTCCTCGCGCGTCACGGTGCTGTTCGAACGCCGCTCCGAGGTCAACACTTTCGCCGCGCGCAGGATCGCCTCGCGCGCGGAGTAGTCAACCGCGAGCCGCAGACGCAGAGCGCGCCCCGCAGCCGTCTTCCTCTCCGCCGTCTCGATAGCCGCACGCAGGGGCAGCGACAGACGGTCGCGCCGCCCGACGACCGAAAGACGCACGCCGTTTTCTCTGAGTCTCTCGGTCTCCGCCGACAGGTAATGCTTGAGCAGTCGCATCAGCAGTGAGACCTCGCGCGACGGCCGCCCCCAGTTGTCCGCAGAGAACGCATAGAGCGTCAACGTCCCGATGCCGCACGCGGGCGCGGCCTCGACCACGCGCCGCACGGACTGTGCGCCCGCCCTGTGCCCCGCCGTGCGCGCCAGGCCACGCGCCTGCGCCCAGCGCCCGTTGCCGTCCATGATGATGGCGACGTGCAAACCATCTTCGGCCGCTGTAGCCTCCGCTCCCCCTTCAGGCACAACGCGCAGATGCTCGCCCGCAGCGACGCATCGCAAACCCTCATCAGCCGCCGCGCGTAAAGACTCGCCGGAGGCGACGTGTCGTAAACCCTCTCCGGTTGCGACGCGCAAACGCCCGTCGGTTGCGATGGATAGAGAGTCGCCGGAGGCGACCTGTGAATCGTCGAATTTCGAGATTTGCAAAGCCCTTTGCTTCATAAAGTCACCACGCAAAAAAATTTAGTCCGTGAAGTTTATTCCGACCCGACACGCGCCGTGCGGATGATTGATTCCATGTGATCCAGGTAGCGCGCGAGCGCGCGCCGCCCCGCGTCCGTCAGACGAAACTCGGTCTTCGGCGTGCGCCCGTCGAAAGACTTCTCGCAGGTGATGTACTCCGCGTCTTCGAGTTTGCGCGCGTGGACGCTCAGGTTGCCGTCCGTCGTCTTCAAAATCTCTTTGAGTTCGTTGAAGGTGAGCGAGGCGTTGCCCGCGAGCGCGCTGACGATGCCGAGCCGCAGGCGTTCGTGGATCAGGCGGTCAAGTTCGGCTGCCTTCGCCGCGGGCGTCACATCTGCGCCGCTCTCGGCCGACGCTTCGCCAACGGCGCGCAAAGCGTTGCGTCGCGCCGCAGCCGAGCTACCGCCCTCGCGTCCTTTTCTCTGTGCGTTTCCTTTAGCCACCGTGCCTCCTTGCGATGATCACGCCGAAGACCAGATGCAGACCGCCGAACCCCGCGGCCATATAGGCGTCCGCCCACGCGGCCGGACTAAAGAGTGCAAGCGTCCCCAGCAGCATGAAGCACAAGCCCATCACCGGCACGCTCTTGACGGAGAACGCGCCGCCCGTTACCACGCCCGCCCCGTAGAGCAAAAGCCACACGGGGCGGATCACGTTCACCGTCCCGTAGCGCGAGAGCACCACGGTCAACAGCGCGCCGACGACGAGCGGCGGGGCGAGGTTGAAGAGAAGTTTGCGACCCGGCTTCGACAGTAGCGGCTGGCTCGCGGCGCGCGCCTTGCGCCGCATCGCCCAGACCATGATGAGCACCGACACGACGGCCTCCGCCACCCAGATTCTGAGCCACGTACCGCGCCCCGTGGCACGCACGGCCGAGTAACAGGCCACGAGCGCCGTCAAGCCCACGGCGCACAAGCCCCAGCCGGAAACGGCCGTAAACGACGCGGCGCTCTCCATCGTCTCGCGTATGAAGCGCAGGTTGTCCATCGCACGCGCATGCAGGGCGGGCGGCTCGCTCTCTTCAACCGGGCGCGGTCGTGTGAGTTTGACGACGGACATCGCAGGCACGATACGCCTTTCCCGAAATTTCGTCAAGTACTTTGTAATGCAAAGACGAAGACGAAACTTTCCGGCAACAAATTAGGTTGATGATTCGTCCACTCCTGTTTCGCACTCGGTCGCCAAGTTTGTTAGCATACCTGCCGCCCCACATCCCCGTTTAAGGAGAAGAGAGAAGTTTGCAGGACGAGAAACTTCCCGGCCGAGTCACTTTCGTCGCCGAAGGCGAAGGCATACGCGAGTACCGGCTCGCCAACAACTTGAAAGCGTTGCTCGTGGAGAATCACGTCGCGCCCGTAGCGACCGTCTGTGTGCTCTATCGCGTCGGCTCGCGCAACGAGGCCGTCGGCTACACAGGCTCGACGCATCTGCTCGAACACATGATGTTCAAGGGCACGCCCACCTTCAACAAAGATCGCAACACGCAGATCGCCGCCACGCTCCAAAAGATCGGCGCGGAGTTTAACGCCACCACCTGGTACGACCGCACGAACTATTTCGAGACCGTGCCGAGCGACAAACTCGAACTCGCCATCCGGCTCGAAGCCGACCGCATGCGCAACTCTTTCATCGCCGACTCAGACCGCCAATCGGAGATGACCGTCGTGCGCAACGAACTCGAACGCGGGCAGAACGAACCCATGATGGTGCTCGACGAAGCCGTCTACGCCACGGCTTTCCGCGAGCACCCATATCATCATCCGACCATCGGCTGGCGTGCGGACGTGGAGAACGTGCCCACCGCACGGCTCAAAGCCTTCTACGACACTTTCTATCATCCGAACAATGCGACCGTCATCGTCGTCGGCGACTTCGAACGCGACTCCACGCTTCGCTTGATCGACGAACACTTCGGCGCATTCCCCGCCACCGAAGAATCCATCCCAGAAGTCTACACGGACGAACCGCCGCAACAGGGCGAGCGCCGCCTGACGATCAAACGCGCGGGCGAACTGGCGCTCGTGCAGATCGCCTTCCACACGCCCGCCGTACTCGGTCAACTCGGCGTGCTCTCGAATGCCGAACTCGCCGCACGCGCCGCCAACCCGCCCGCCGAAAACGACATCTACCCACTCGTCGTGCTCTCCGCGCTTTTGTCGAACGGCGTCACGAGCCGACTCTATCAGGCGCTTGTCGAGACGGAACTCGCCGTCACGGTCAATTCAAACTGCGATCAGTTTCGAGACCCCGGCCTGTTCAACGTCTATGCGACCGTGAGCCCCGGCGTCGCGCCCACGGAAGTTGAAGCAGCGATCCTTGCCGTGTTGGAAAGCGTCGGCACGGGAGAAGTGCCCGCGGCTGAAGTTGAAAAGGCCAGGCAGCAGATCATGGCGCAGGTGGCCTACAACCGCGACGGCACGTCGGACATCGCCTCGCAGATGTCAGAGGCCGAAGCCGTCGCCGACTGGCGTTTCTACAAAGACTACGCGGCCAACATCGCGCGCGTGACGGCGTCGGACGTGCAGCGCGTCGCGCGCACATACTTCACGGAAGACAACCGCACCGTCGGCTACTTCATCCCGAAGACCACGAACGGCGCACAGACCAACGACGCGAACGGATCAGACGGCGCATGACCTTCGCTCGACAAGATAATTTCTTTGAGACGGACGGCAGGATGGGAGTGAAAGAGATGGCGAAACGGGAAGGCGAGGCGGAGAGCGTGTCGAGCGCAGCGGGCGGTAGCACGACGCCGCAGGAGTTGGGACAGCAGGCGCTCGCGGGCGGGCACGACGAAAAATCTTCGGATGCCGTCACGCCGAACACGCCCACGTCGGGCACGGGCGGCCGCTCAAACTTCGCCGCGCGCATCGCACGCACAGAACTGCCGACGGGCGCGGTTCTGCTCGTCCTCGAAAACCGCGCCACGCCAACCATCGCTTTGCGCGGGAGCTTGCGCGCCGGTTCGTATTTCGAGCCGCGCGATAAGCCCGGCCTCGCGCGTCTCACCGCGGACATGCTCGAACGCGGCACGCTCCGGCGCACGAAGTTGCAACTGGCGGGCGACCTCGAAGCCGTCGGCGCGCAACTGGAATTTACAGCCGACCCGTTCGCCGTGGAGATCGCCGGGCGCGCGCTCGCCAAAGATTTGTCGCTGCTCCTGAGCACGCTCGCCGAACAACTGCGCGAACCTGCGTTCCCTTCGGAAGAACTCGAAAAGCTCAAACAGCAGGCCATCGCCGCCGTGCAGGAGCAACAGGCCAACACGCGACAGCGCGCCTACGAAAAGTTTTCGCAACTCATCTACGACCCGGCCAACCCTTTCTACGTCCACACGGGCGAGCAACTGATCCGCAGCATCAATTCGATCACGGTCGAAGATGTGCGCCGCTTCTACGAGGAACGTTACGGCGGGCGTTCGCTCGTCGTTTCCGTGGTCGGAGACGTAGAGACGTCGGAGGTGCAGAGATTATTTGCCGAAGCGTTCGGCGCGTTCGCGGGGCCGCGCGCGAGCGTCGAGGTGAGCGTCCAAGACCCCGAACCGCAGACGGGCACGCGCCGCGAATTAGTTTTGCTCAAAGAGAAGGCCAACGTCGACGTGCTGCTCGGCACGGCCGCACCGCTCAGACGCGACGCGCGCGACTACTACGCGGCCACACTCGCCAACGGCGCGCTCGGCGAATCTACGCTCTCCTCGCGGCTCGGCCTTCAGGTGCGCGACCGCGAAGGATTGACCTACGGCATCGGCTCGCGTTTCCGCGCGCCCTCGCTCGCCGCAGGCCCCTGGTACATCGCCGTCTCGGTCAACCCCGGCAACGTCGAACGCGCGATCCAGTCTGCGCTCACAGTCCTGCGCGATTACGTCTCGAACGGCATGACGGCGGACGAACTGGCCGACGAAAAATCCTCCGCCATCGGCTCGTTCAAAGTCTCGCTTTCGACCAACGCCGGACTCGCCGAAGCGCTCTGGAACGCCGAGTTCTTCCGTCTCGGCACAGACTATCTCGACCGCTTCCCCGAACTTATTCAAGCAGTCACGCTCGAAGAAGCCAACGCCGCCATTCGCAGATACTTCCGCCCAGACCACCTCACCGTCATCATCGCCGGAGACTACAAGCTGAACAATGAATGAAGGCTGGTAAATGGTAAATGGTCAATGGTGAATGGAGAATGGATCAGAACTGTCTTCTTCCATTCACCATTTACCATTCACCATTTACCATTCACCGCTTCGATCAGCATATGCCGCGAGTTTGCGCGCCGCCGTCACAGACTGCGGGTTTGAGAACTTGCCATCCGATGATCGCACCGGCGGCGACGGCTCCGCCGATGAGCACTTTTGTCATCGTCGAAAGACCGTTGCCCTGTCGCTTCACCTGCGCCACTTCTTTGTAAGCGACGACGCGCGATGCGCCCGTCCGGGCATCCGCGACGGTGAACGAGTCTGCTCCGGCCGCGCTGACGTAGCCCTTGAGTTTCGTCTCGTCCCGCAGTTTGACCTCGACGCGCGCACGCTCGCCCGTGCCCGCTTTCAACACGACGACGCGGGCTTGCTCGGCGAGGCGTGCACCTTCGTCCGTCTGCGCTCGAACGTATTGGAGGCCAAAGGCCACCTGCAAAATTATTCCCGAAAGTATGAATGCGAGAGTTTTTCTAAACACGATCTTTACTCCTCAATATAATTTCAGATTCCCACATAACTCTATCGGCAACCCTCGTGCCAATTCACACAGCACGCGAACATCGGCGAACTTCCGCGTCAACGGCCGCAGAGCGCGTCGCCGCATCGGAAGACGCGCGCCGGAATTTCTGTCTCTTGTCTAGTTTCTATTGCGCCCGCTGCCGGAAGCGATAAATCGACAGGAGTTCAACTTCGCTTTGTGTTAATCTTGGCGCGCTGTTTGGGAGAGAGGCGAGCTATGCGACGACGCGAAGGCGACGGTTGCCCGGTGGCCGGGGCTCTACAGGTGGTTGGCGACAAATGGACGCTGCTTATCGTGCGCGATCTGGCGCGCGCGCCGCGTCGCACGACCGAACTGATCGCCGCGCTTCATCCCATCAGCAGCCGCACGCTCGTCGGCCGACTCCGCGACATGGAACAGGACTCTCTGGTCGAACGGCGCGACTACGGCGGCAGCCCTCCGCACGTCGAATACGCACTGACGGCGCGCGGCCGACTCCTGCTGCCCATGCTCGATAGTTTGCGCCAGCTTGGCCTCGCGCTCGGCTGTAACGAATGCGAAGACCGCCGCGCACACCTCGGCGACTACTGCGACGCCTGCCCGCGCCGGAGAGACACACGCGAACACACGCCCGCCGCCCCCGCACGCCAGCGGCACGACGACTCAATCGTCCTCTTGTAATAGCCGATTCCGAGCCTCTTCCGCCGGGCAATCGTCTTCAAGTTACGACTTGAGCGAAGCCAGCACGCGCTTGATCAACTCTTCGGGGTTCGCTTCGTGCCAGCGCCAGACGATAACGAGGTCGTGTTCCGGGTCGATCCAGATCGTATTCGAGCCGTAGCCGAGCGCGGCGTAGCTCGTCTCCGGCGCGCTCGGCCAGGCCTTTCGCCCCGTGTTCAGCCACCACAAATAGCCGTAGTCCGTTTTGACCTTGCCCGGCGCGGTCGCCTCGCGCACCCAGCGCTCCGAGATGATCTGCCGATTGCGCCAGCGACCATTGCGCAGGAAGAGATAACCGAAGCGCGCCTCGTCGCGCGTGCTGATCCAGAGGCCGCCGCCCCAGCGCGTGCCGCCGCTCACAGAAGGCATACGCTTGCCGTCAATCAACACGTCCGAGTTTGCGTAGCCGTGATAACGCCACGCATCGGACGCGCCGATGGGACGCATGATCTCCGCGCGCAAAACTTCCGGCAGGGGCTTGCGCCACAGGCGCAGGAGCGAGAGGGCGAGACGGTTGATCCGCACGTCGTTGTATTCGTAGTAAGTGCCGGGCGGGCGCAGGGCGCGCGGCTGGCGGCGGCCTCGGCCGAACGCTTCGACGCCGATGAAGTCGTGCGACTTGCCCCACATCACACCTTCCCACTCGCTCGTCTGCCGCGCGTGCTGTTCCCAGGTGACGGCTGCGTTCTGCGTCGAATCGTAGCCGCCGTCCTTGACATAGAGACGCACGGGGTCGCTCACGTTTTTGATTAAGCCGCGATCAATCGTCAGACCTAACAGGGCGGAGAGAAAACTCTTGGCGACGCTGTAAGTGGGATCAATTCTCTCTGTGTCGCCCCACTCGCCGACGATGTAGCCGTGACGCATGATGATGCCGTTCGTCTCGCCGCGCTCTTTCGGCAGAGGGCCAAGCACCGCGCCGAAGGTTTCAACCTGTGTGGAGAAGTCGCGCGGCACTTTGCTCTCCTGCGTCCGCGCGTAAGCCACGGCCGCTTCGAGCAACGCGGCGTCCATCCCGACCTCTGCGGGCTGCTTGCGCCGCCAGCCATCATCGCCGCGCGGCGGGTAATAAAACGCTTCCGCTTTCGCACCGCTTCGCTTCGTCGCCTGCGCCGCTCCCGCCTGCGCCCGCGCGGGCGGTATCGGGCTGAAACTGGCCGACGCGCCGAGCGCGAGGATGATCAGAGCGTGGAAAAGTTTGCGCCTCATCTTCTGTTGTCCCCTCCGCGGAAGTAAAAATTCATCCTGGCCTGCGTTAAAGTTATTTCCGGCCTGCATTAAAGAATTTCTCTCGCACGAAGTATATTTGTGTGCGCGTCGAGAAAGCTATGGGCGCGGAGAGCGCGTCGTGTGCGGAGCAGAGTTTGGACATCCTGCGGCGCATTCAGCGCGCGAGACAACTCGGAGTTTGGATCGTTGGACGAAGATAATTCCGACAACCCGAATCTGATCATCCCGGTCGGGACGCAGGTGGTCGCGCTGGTCGAAGTCAGAGGACATGGCGGCGTCGAAAAGTGCCCGCGCGGAGCGGTCGGCGAAGTCTTCGCCGCGCCGCAGGACAACTCTCATTCTTACCATGTGCGTTTTCCTGACGGCACGCAGGCTGCGCTCAGGCGGCACGAGTTCGCCGTCAGGAAACATCATCAGGCCGGGGCGCTGCGTGAGATCGAAGACAATCTCGCGGACTTCAATCTACGCGCGCATGTGATCTATGTCTGCGTCGTCGGCTCACGCGCTTACGGGCTGGACGACGAAGCGTCGGACACAGACCGGCGCGGCATCTATCTGCCGCCCGCCCGGATGCACTGGTCGCTCTACGGCGTCCCCGAACAGTTGGAGAATAAGCACACGGAAGAATGTTACTGGGAGATACAAAAGTTTTTGACGCTCGCGCTCAAGGCCAACCCGAACGTGCTTGAGTGTCTCTACACGCCGCTCGTCGAGCACGCGACTCCGCTCGCGTCCGAACTGCTACAGATGCGCGCGGCCTTCCTGTCCAAGCTCGTCTATCAAACTTACAACGGCTATGTGCTGTCGCAGTTCAAGAAACTCGAACAAGACCTGCGCAATCGCGGCGAGATCAAGTGGAAGCACGCCATGCACTTGATCCGGCTTCTGCTGCAAGGCGTGAGCGTGCTCAGGGAAGGTTCTCTTCCCGTCCGCGTAGAAGAGCACCGCGAGCTGCTGCTGGCGCTGCGTCGCGGCGAGATTGCGTGGGCGGAAGCGAACGAGTGGCGGCTGGCGCTGCACCGCGAGTTTGACGCCGCCTTCAACGCGACCCGTTTACCGGAACGGCCGGACTACGAAGCAGTCAACGAATTTTTGATCAAGGCGCGTCGCGCGGCCACTGGCGCAGGAGGTGAAATCCGTTGAGCCTGAACATAGATGAACGCGTGCGACGCGAAGTTGAGAGTCACCCTTACACGCTTCTCTTCGCCACGTTGAGCGGCGCGCACCTCTACGGCTTTCCCTCGCCTGATTCCGATTATGATCTGCGCGGCGCGCATATACTTCCCCTCAGCGAAGTCGTGCGCCTCGAACCGGGGCGCGAGACGATTGAAGTGTCGGAAGTGAGAAACAATTTAGAGATCGATCTGGTCACACACGACGTTAAAAAATTCTTCGGTCTCCTGCTTAAGAAGAACGGTTACGTGTTGGAACAACTCACGTCGCCGCTCGTCATCCATGCGATGCCGGAACACGAAGAGTTGAAAGAGATCGCGCGCGGTTGTGTGACGCGCCATCACAGTCACCATTATTTCGGCTTTGCAGAGACGCAGTGGAAACTCTTCGACAAAGAGCATCCGCGCCGTGTGAAGCCGCTGCTCTACGTCTACAGAGTTTTGCTGACGGGAATCCACCTGATGCAGACGGGCGAGGTCGAAGCCAACCTACTGCGGCTCAATGAGAAGTTCAAACTTGCATATATCGGTGAACTCGTCGCGCGAAAACTGGAAGGGACGGAGAAGGCCGTGCTGGACGATGCCGACATAGAATTTCACCGAGAGGAATATCAACGCCTCCGTCGAGAGCTTGAGAACGCGCACCTTGCGAGCCGTCTGCCCGACGCGCCTTCGGCCAAAACGGCGCTCGACGATCTGCTCGTCCGCTTGCGGCTCGGAGCGCGCTAGAGGCGCGTCGCCTGAACACGAAATCAAGGGCACGAGGTCTTTCACACCTCGCGCCCTTGACTACTGCATCCCCTGAAATTTCGCCGGACGGTCTTAGTCTCCGGCCGGGGCGACTTTGCCGTCCGGGTGATTCGAGATGATTTCGCCGTCGGGCATGATGATCGCTTCGTGGTCGGCCGTGACGATCTCGCCTTCGATGGTCACTTCTTCGCCGGAGAGCGTCGGCACGGGCAAATTGTCGAGGAAGCGTTCGGCGTCGATGGCGGCCATGCAGCCCGTCCCGGCGGCCGTGATGGCCTGACGATAGAAGGAATCCTGCGCGTCGCCGCAGGCGAAGACTCCGGGAATGTTGGTCGCCATCGAATGGCCGTTCGTCTTCAAGTATCCGATGTCGTCCATCTCCAGCCAGCCTTTGAACATGTCCGTGTTCGGCTTGTGGCCGATAGCGATGAAGACGCCTTCGCAGTCGAACGTGCTCTCTTCACCCGTCACGTTATTGAAGAGACGCACGCTCGTGACGCCCGATTCGGGCGCACCTAAAATCTCGCGCACGTCCGTGTTCCAGATAAAACTGATCTTCTCGTTCTTGAGCGCCTTGTCCTGCATGATCTTCGAGGCGCGAAGCGAGTCGCGTCGATGGATGACGGTGACGGACGAGGCATAGCGCGTCAGGAAGGTTGCCTCTTCCATCGCCGTGTCGCCGCCGCCGACGACGACGATCTTTTTGCCTTTGAAGAAGAAGCCGTCGCAGGTGGCGCAGGCCGAAACGCCTAATCCGCCGAGGCCGTGTGGCGCGGGCGCTTCGCCCGGAATGCCAAGCCATTTGGCCGACGCGCCCGAAGCGATGATGAGCGTTTCGGCCTTCACCGTCTGGTCGGTCGTGTAGAGCGTGAAGGGGCGCTCGGAGAGGTCGACCCGGTCGATCCAGGAGACGAGAAACTCCGTGCCGAAGCGTTCGGCCTGCGCGCGAAACTGATCCATGAGTTCCGGCCCCTGAATGCCTTTGGCGAAGCCCGGATAGTTCTCCACTTCGGTCGTGATGGTGAGTTGACCGCCGGGCTGCGGCCCTTCGATGACGAGGGGTTTGAGGTCGGCGCGCGCCGCGTAGATGGCGGCCGTGAGTCCTGCCGGGCCTGAGCCGATGATCACCACTTCTTTGTGCAAAATTTCTTGAGTCATCTCGCTGTTAGTCGCTCTCCTTCGAGGTGTCCCGCGCGCCCGTGCGCGCCCCGTCCGCCCATTTGCATGTGGCCTTTTCGCTTGCGCGTGTAGTATAACTCTCTGCGCTGGATGTAGTCGAATCAGACCATGCGGGCGTGAGTGAAGTGTCTACGGCGTCACACTGAGACCCGCGCGAACAGAGTTTTGGACTCACCGGGAAGCACAAGCAACTTTAGTCCGGCCATCGAGACCATCGCCGTGCTCGGCGCGGGCACGATGGGGCACGGGATCGCGCAAGTGGCCGCACTGGTCGGCTATCGCGTCGTCCTGCGCGACGTGGAGCGCGAATTCCTCATGCGCGGCCTGCGCGCCATCGAAGACAATCTGGAAAAGGGCATCCGGCGCGGCAAGACGACCGAAGCCGAGCGCGACCTCGTGCTGCAACGCATACGCGGCGCGACGAGCCTCGCCGAGACTGCCCACGCAGACCTCTACATCGAAGCCATCCCCGAACGCATGGAGTTGAAACAGGAGACGCTCAGCGAAGTGGAGCGCATCGCCGAGCGTGATTTTCTGTTTGCCACCAACACCTCCTCGCTCTCCATCACGGAGATCGCACGCGCCGCGCGTCGCCCCGAACGCGTCGTCGGCATGCACTTCTTCAATCCCGTCCACATCATGCGTCTGGTCGAGATCGTCGTCGGCTCCGAGACGAGCGAAGAGACCGTCGAAGCCGTGCGCGCCGTCGGGCGACGGATGCGCAAAGAGCCGATCACCGTGCGCGACGTGCCGGGTTTCGCGTCGAGCCGTCTGGGCGTCGCTCTGGGATTGGAGGCGATGCGGATGTTGGAGCAGGAGGTGGCGAGCGCGAAAGATATAGATACCGCGATGGAACTCGGCTACAATCACCCGATGGGGCCTTTGCGTCTGACCGATCTGGTCGGCCTCGACGTGCGCCTCAGTATCGCCGAATACCTGCATCGCACGCTTCAGTCAGAGACTTTCCGCCCGCCGGAAATCCTGCGGCGCATGGTTGCCGAGGGGCGTCTCGGCAAAAAAAGCGGCGAAGGTTTCTACAACTGGAACGAGGAAGAAGGTGTGAGCAGTAAACCGTGAAGACTTATTGCCACTATCGCCGCCGTACGTGCTTTAAAGGCTAATTGATAATAGCTAACCGCTAACAGCTTCCCTATGACGACGCCGACCAACGAAGAGAGACGTTTCGCGCTGCGCATGTCGCTGCGCCTGCCCATCGTCGTCTCCGGTCGCGCGGAGGACGGCGCGGCGTGGAGCGAGCCGACCGAGACGGACGACATTTCCACCACCGGCGCACTCTTTCACCTCAATCAGAAGGTGACGCGCGGCGAGCAACTTTACCTGCGCGCCCACCGTCCGGATGGTGGGCCCATCGAAGTGACCGCGCGCGTCGTCCGCATCGCCTCGGCCATCTACGGCACGGCGCGCATCGGCGTCGCCATTCTCGAACCCACCGAGAACTGGCTCCGCCTGTTCGTTTCGTGGGTCGCGGACGATCAAGGCACGCCTTCGGAAGAAGCATAAAAAACAGTGACGAGTGACGAGCGACAAGTGACAAGTTAAAACAAAAACTTGTCTTCCAACTTGTCACTCGTCACTCGTCACTTGTCACTAGGAGAAGATATGGCGCAATCATACGAAACTTTGCTGGTGGAACGGCGCGAACGCGTCGCCATCGTGACGATCAATCGCCCGGAGAAACGTAACGCTTTGAACATCCAGACGCGCGAGGAGGGCGCGGCGGTGCTCGAAGAGTTGCGCGCGGACGAAGAGGTTCGCGTCGTCGTCTTTACGGGCGCGGGCGACAAGGCTTTCATCGCCGGCGCGGACATCGCGGAATTTGCCGGGCGCACGGCCAACGTGCAACGCGACGTGATGACCGGCCGTTCACTCTTCACCGCTATCGACACTTTCCCGAAACCCGTCATCGCCATGATCAACGGCTATTGCCTGGGCGGCGGCTGCGAACTGGCGCTCGCCTGCGACCTGCGCATCGCGAGCGAACGCGCCTCCTTCGGTCAACCCGAAATCAACCTCGGCATCATCCCCGGCGGCGGCGGCACGCAGCGGCTCACGCATCTGGTCGGCGAAGGCAAGGCGATGGAGTTGATCCTGACGGGCGAGATCATCGACGCGCAGACGGCTTACAGCTACGGCCTCGTCAACATGGTCGTCGCCGTCGAGGAACTCGAAGCGAAGACTTTGGAGATCGCCAACCGCATCGCCGAGAAGAGTCCCATCGCCCTGCGCATGGCGAAGGAAGCGGTCAAGACCGCTTCGCGCGCGCCCTTAGACGAAGGCTTGCGCCGCGAGATAGACCTCTTCGCCCTCTGCTTCTCCAGCGAAGACAAAGACGAAGGCGTCAAAGCCTTCCTCGAAAAACGCAAACCCGAATTCAAAGGGCGCTAGCCCCGCACGCCGAGACAATTCACCACTACTCGAAACAGGGGCATCCTCTGCGCGAAAGAGATCGCCCCTATTTCTTTCCCCACAGACGCGCACCGACGCCTCTCCCAACGCGCGCTTGACGACTTTTCGCGCCCTAAGCTACTCTCTCCCTTCGTCGCCCACACGACACAATCAAACAAGGGGCCGTAGCTCAGCTGGGAGAGCGCATGACTGGCAGTCATGAGGTCAGGGGTTCGATCCCCCTCGGCTCCACCAATATCCACAACAACTTAGGGGCAGCCGCGCGGCTGCCCCTAAGTTGTTAGAGTCACTATTGTGTCACGCCCGTTTGAAAAGCCTCTTTTCGGTCTTCTCAGTTGTAAATTGCTGTGTAAGGTATAAGTGCGATATTGATGAACGAGACCCTTGAGTTCTGCTGTCCTGTTCGTTATGTTACGCGAGCTATGCGTTATGAGAGATTAGTCCTAATCAATAAATGAGAATACCTGTAGTAACATTTTAATTAACATTGCTCCTATTCTCTTTGTTGGTAACACTGGCTCTTGATTGTTGTACGGGTGGTATGGTTCTATTACTGAGTTCTCAAGTGTGCCAGAAGTTATTTCACCTTATGCGATTACAAGGTAGTAGCACCTCAATCACTAAAATTTGAACAAAACTCTAAAGAAAGGTGGAGTGTAATATGGCTAACATACAGGTTAATGAGGAATACACAAAATGGGTTACTGATAATATAGTTGATCTCTTCTCGCACGAAGGCATTATCGTGACGGATAATGCGCGCAACCTATTTGCTTTAGCAATGCAAATGCAAGTATCAGAAAATGCTATGACCAAAACCAAGTTATATAAGCGGGCAGAAAAGTTTGCAGATAATCGCCTTATTGACTATTACAAAGATCGGTATAATACACAGGAAGTCAACTTTAATCGTGCGTTTCATATTCTTTCAGACTGGGGAATTGTTATGAAATATCCGTGGACAACGACTGGTGATACAAATCCTTAAAATATTTTTAAGACCTTAAAGGCAAGGCTTATGGAGTTTAATATATGTCTGCCAATCAGCCCCCACCTAAAAAAGAAACAGAGCCTCTAACTAAAAATAGTCAACCTCCCTCTAACACCACTCCCTCAACCGGGCATTTGGCAGATATAGCTACTAATCAAGTAGAACAGATTTCACCTACCCAGATTCAGGGGGAAATAACCAATGTCCTCCTGTCCCCCTCTCAAGACCTGCCACCAGCTACTCTTTCGCAGCAGGTGTTTGACGCTAGAATGAAAGCTCATGACTTTGTTCAAGAGCATTTAAAGCAAATCATAACTATTTCGAGTGCTGTTATAGCGGTAACAGTAACTTTTCTGAAAGACATTGTCGGGACAAGAGGGGATCAGCTAAGAGCCAGTTGGCTTTTACCGGTCTCCTGGCTGCTTTTAGGCTTAGCAATATGTTTCGGCGTTTATGCTATTGCCGTCCATGTAAATAATCTTGACTGGATAAATAAAAAAAGACCAAACGCATCCTTTGCCGCGGGTGCTAATAGAAATTCTCAAATACCTGTACTTATAACAGTCATCCTTTTCGGGTTAGGAATGTTGTCCTTAGGAGGAGTTGCCGCTGTTAATTACAAACTTTTTTTAAATCGCGGTACAAGCGATTATAAGATTTCTTCAGCCTTCCAAGCAGTTGAGGAAGCGAAAAAAAATCTGGATATTGCAGGCCAGAGGGTTCGTCTCAATAAGGTTGAATTGGTAAAAGGTGTTGATGAATCACTCTATGGGTTGCCAGTATGGAGTGTTCAATTCGAGGTGATTCCGCGCGATCAGAAAGATAATTCAGAGGGTAAAGAGATAGTATTTCCAGCAGAAGAATCAAAGAAGCTGGAGGCTATAACACAAACCTACATTATAGACGCTAGATCAGGAAGTTTACTTGCTATTCGCTAAATTCATATCGTGTCGAACATATAACAGCACAATATAACTATATTGTGCCGCTCAACTCTGATGGATAGTCTATAGTCTCATTATCTTTGTAAGGATAAGGCTAGATTGTTCAACTGTAATGTCCCCCAACACTCATCTGCTGAATAACATCTTCTCTAGTTTCTCTGTGGCCTCTCGCTGCATTGATGGCAGGACGTGAGAATATGTATCGAGCGTAAGAACCACCGAAGCATGACCTAATCGCTCAGATACGACCTTTGGATTCTCACCGGCTACCAAAAGTAGAGTCGCACAGCTATGGCGTAGGTCGTAAAGCCGAAAATTTAGAGGGAGCTTGGCGCTTTTGAGAATTGATTGAAACTGCCTTTGCGCGAGGTTGCGGGAATTATGAGGAGTGCCCTCGACTGTAGCGAATACTAAATCATTATTCTGATATGCTGCGCCCGCCTTTAATCGCTTCTCTATTTGCTTGCGCCGATGGTCAGTTAGCATCTTTACAAGAGTAGTTGGTAAAGGAACAGTGCGGCGCGACCGTGATGTTTTAGGCTCACCAAAATACCAACCGCCACCTTTACGTCGAACAAGTACACGACGAACAATCGCAGTGTCTTTCTCCATATCCAAATCAGACCATTTCAACCCAAGATACTCTTCTGGTCGCATACCTGTTGCAAGGGCAAAGGCGAATATCACACCATGCTCGTTCTCTTTTGCTGCTTTCAGAAATTCTTCAGCTTCATTTGGCGAAAAAGCGCTCATTTCGCGCCGCTCAGCGCGCGGCAATTCAATAGCTTCACACGGATTATGAATAAGCATTTGCCATCTAATCGCTTGCTTGAAGGCTGAGGATAGAATGGCGTGCGTATAACGCACAGTGCGTGCTGATAGTCCCCGCCCAGTCATATCAGCATAGAGATTTTGAATATCGAGCGGACGCACATCACACAACCGCTTTTCACCTAAGTCTGCTCTCACATATCTTTTAAGCAACTCCGAATAGTCATCATAAGTCCGCTCGCGCAAACGCGGCCGCGCGGCGGTCTTGAGCCACTTATCGAGATAATCCTTAACAGCCATAGCCGCCGGTTCGATAAATGTCCCCATATCTCTGTCTCGAACTACTTTGTTGCGGTAAGTTTCCGCATCCTTTTTCGTGCCGTGAATAGTCTTGCGGTGAAATAGCTGTTTGCCTTTAGCGTCGCGCCCTAAGAAGATGCGAACAAGCCATGTCCGATCTCCGCGCTTAATGATTTGTCCGGCCATATCAGTTGTGCCTCCTGCATGTCCGAGCAGCGCGTTCTATTTTCTGTGCTACTATTTTCATTACTCTAGCCTTTCTTTGGCGGAAGGAATGGAGTGAAGGGATAGGGAGCGTTGGCGCGCTCACCTATCCCATTTCGCTCTAGTGCGAACTCTGCATGTAGCGCGCAACAAGTCTTGCTGCCGCACGATGCCAGCACGGTTGATGATTCGTGTATGCCTTACATTGACATGTGCCGTTCGCGGTGTAAATTTCGCCAGAAGGAGAGAGGATCAATAAGGCATCACCATCAAAGTGTAAGTAGGGATTCTCTTCGATCTGCTGTTTGGCTTTGGCAATTGCGATTTGCCATCTGCGAGAGTTTGCAACCTTGTCGAACGCCTCTTGAATCACTTCCAGCATCCTGCTTTGGTCTATGTTCATCATCTCCAGATTCCTCTTTTCTGTGCAGTTCAAGCTGTAAGAGGATATTACTCTACTAGATAATATATTGTCAAGTAAGATAATACCTAGTTAGCTAATATTTGTCACTTGAGTATTATCTTGTGCAGTGCTATCTTGAAGTTATGATTGTAATAGCGATTCGAGAGCAAGCTGAAAAACGCGGCATCACAACAGCTTACCAATTACAGAAGGCGACAGGGGTGCAACCGACAGTAGCAGCGCGTTGGTTTCGTAATGATCTAAAGATGATTGGCATTGACTCGCTTGATCGTCTCTGCGCGGCTCTCAAATGCAAACCTAATGATTTGCTAAGATTTGAAGCCGACGAGTAGTTAACACTACTCAATCTTCGTTACGTTCACTTGCTGCCCGCCATCTGCCGCAATATTCACCTGCTGCGGATTATTGATAGTGACAGGCACGGAGTAGCGCCGCAGATCGCGCATGTTCCTCAGCGTTCGCATATAAATTCTGTTCCAGCGATCAGCCATCTGCGCCGCATGTTCTATGGCGCTGCGCTCGCTGATAAATGGCCTAAACCAATAGCCATCGAGAAAGCCGCTCACATCCCTTGCCTTTGGGTCTTTGTGGCTCTGCCACTTGTCATACTCAGGATGAACATGACGCTCTCTCGTCTCTGATCTCAGCACAGACTGTTTCACCCAGAATTGATATTGGAAGAAGGCTTGCGCCAGCATGTCTATGAGGCTTAACTCAATGCCGCCTCTCGGCTGCCATTCCTCAATAAACGATTCCCTTAATCCCAGATAGCTCGCTACCTGCCAAGCTGACCTCATATACTGAACCGGATACATTGCCTCGGTAGCCAAGTGGCCGCTCTCGAACTTGTTACCTGCTTCGTCTTTCAGCATCTCCCAGATACTTTCAGCGACGCGCGGCGCGACCGGCCACATCTCATACAGGTCGTTAAAATCAATGTAGTCGATTGGCTGGCGCATCATCTTTTCATAGATTTGCGCCGCCTCTTCTTCATCCTTACAAGCGTGATAAGCATTTGCCCTCGCCTCTTCCAGACTGAGCGAACCGCCGCCTTGTGAGCGATAGAAAGCTACCCTTTCGATGTAGGCGTGTTGAAGCTCTCGCAGCAGCGAACCGTAGCCGATTTTTGCCTCAAGCGAGTCGGCAGCTACTTCCACAGGCCGATCAGGAGATAGTGCCTGTTCGATAACAGCGGCTAACGCCTGATCTTCTTGCGATTCATCAATGGCCTTTATTTCGGGCTGCTCTGTTTTCTTAGTTCTTTTTCCCATGACGCACCTCTATTGCTTGCAGCAATAATTTCTCACTCTCACGTAATTTCTTAATCAATTCGCTCACCTGACGCTGACTATTGTTGCGTATCTCCCTTAGCTGTTTATCTTCCTCTCGCCGAGCATGGCAGGCCGCGCGTAGTGTCGGGGCATCTTTAGCTTTAACGTATCGCTTGACGAGCGCGCCGTTGACGCGAACGAAGTGATAGAAGTAGGGGCCGTGTAGTTCACCACGAGCGCATTTGCAGTTCGACTTGCCACAGCGAACCATCTGCACGCAGACAGTACCCGGCATCGTCTTAGGTAACGGATTCGTAGTTTTCGTTTTCATCTCTCGGCCTCTCAATTCAAGCCCGTAGTATCTTTTTTCTCGAAATGGATACTGAGAACGATCAGAATGGCAGATCGTTCAGATTTTGCTCACAATTCGGACAGGTAGTGTTTTCGCTGAATACTGTCGTTGAGCAAGACCAGCACGGATAGCTGTAAGAACTTTGCGGGCTTTCACTCATCTGGTTTTCATGAATGTGTAAGGGCGATGCGTTGAATAGTTGCCCATCCGGCCAGCGGTTGGCATTTGTTTCTAGGGTTTGTAGGTTTCTAGGTTCTTCTATATATACAGACCTAGATAACCTAGTTTTTGTGCTCTCCTCAGAAGTTGTATTTTCTAGGTTTATTAGGGTTTCTAGGTTCGTTGGGGTTGTTAGGGTTTTACGATAGGTGTATGGATCGCCTCTTTTGCCTGCACCGTTGCGGGTAAGTTTCAGTTCATCAACTAGCGAACGTATAGCTTTCGAGATTAAGCCTTGTTTTCCGCCGGTACGTTCTTTTAGATCGGCTTCAGTCAATTCTTCCGTCTCATTCATCGAGGCCAAGATTTCCTCTTTCTTGCCTTCAAATAAAACCGTCTGCAAATCTCCCTGCGCTAACACAAGGCCGGTTTCTGCTTCCAACTCTACGACTGTTTCTGGCATATCCTCGCCGTAACGTTGCGTAGTTAGGATAGTGCGGCCGCGCTCGCGCTTTTTCATTTGAATGTGGCAATCAACGGCTCCGAAGAGCGCGGTCGAACCGAGTAGAGCATCGCCACCTTCTCGCTCTCCTTTACCATCATGATGCAGAGCGAGGACGTGGCAAGCGGTCTTCCGCGCCAGATCAATCAAAGGCTCAAGCGCACGGCTCATCGCGCCATAGTCATTAAAATCTCGAACACGCACGACCCGCGAAAGAGGATCAATAATTGTCAATACAGGCTCATATTCAGCGATTGCTATTTGTAGGGCTGTGATGGCATTTTCAGGCGTCACGAAAGCTACTTGGATGTTGTCGTCGGAGGCGTTCATGCGGCGAAAGTGTTTGGCGACTTCAGCACGCTTTTCTTCAAGGCACAGATATAGAACTTTGCCCTGGACGGTTTCACGCCCAAGAAATGGCTCGCCGCGTGAAATACAGAGGGCGAGATTGCGGCCGAGAGTTGATTTACCAACTTTAGGTTTGGCCGAACAGATGGAGAAACCGCCAACGGGTAAAGTCTTCTCCCAAACGAATGAAACGTTTTCTTCCGGCTCTGCAAGCAACTCGCCTAGCGATGTGAATTTGAACTCGCTCGCCCAAGCCAACCTGCCATTTGTTTGCTTAGTTGAAACATTATGAGGAGGTATTACTTCATCAGGTGCATATCTCTGGGATATGTCTTTGCATAACTCGAATACTTCAGCTTCATCAAGAGGAGGGTGGCAGCGCAATTGGTTCGTCACCTTTAGCGCCGCATACATTTCTTCAGCACTCATCCCGCGACGACGCATAGAACCAGCCAAACTCAATAGCTCCTTATGCCGCGAGCCGTTTAAAACTATGTCCGCGACCATGTGCGTTCTGATCACATTCTGCGCTCCATCCTCATTCCTACTCTCAGAATCGCTTGGCGCACTTATTGATTTAGGCAGTGGGAATGCCATCTGCATTTCCGCTAGAGTGAAGCAGCTTTCTGGCTCAAACGTATGTAGTTCAATTCGTTTGTATTCATACCTCCCTGTTCGTCTGTCATAGTGAACATGATTGAAGAACGGCAACCGCATTACGCGAGACGGATTCTTAATTGACCTGTCACTGTCGAAATGAGAGACGAGCCTTTCTTGCATGTCGCGCCAAGCGTTCGCGTCACACACTCCCTTAATCAACCAATAAGCGTGAACGCTCTTTCTCGTCTCTAGCCGTATCGAAGGCTGAAGCGGGGCGGAATCGAGACAACGGTGTTGTTCCTCAATTGGTAGTTGGTCGCTTTCGAGGAAGAACGCGTTGAAGCGTGTAATTTCGGCATCTACGTTACCGCCTGTGTTGACGACGAAATACCAGCCGCGAGACTTGTTTCCGGCCATCATCCTGTTTTGTAATTTCTCGTCGGTGGCTACTGCTCGTCGTGTTACCACTTCGATAAGCGGGTAATTGTGCGGTGCGTCTGGAACATCTTTGGCTTTGAAGGCACGAAGGTAAATCGTTTCGTCTTCGCTTTGAAAGAACGCTGCAAGAAAGTCAGTTAATTTAGTCACGGCCAAATCTCCGCTTACCTGTCTTTTGCCCTCATCGTGCCTTCTTCTGCCCTACTTCCTCCCCGCGTCATCCATTGGCGGATAGCCTCAGCATCAAATCGGTACTGCCGCTCACCGAGTCGAATCACGGGGATTGCATTTCTTCGTGCAAGTTCATAAACGCGCTGGCGATCAATTCTCAGCATTTCTGCCACTTCATCGGCAACTAAAATCTGTTTGTCCATTTCTTTTCGCTCCTGAGAATAAAAAACTCGGTGAATTACTCACCGAGTCCAAGATAAACTCAAAGCGCGATTCGTCTTCGAGAAAATTTTCTGTGTATTTTAGCTAGACTGGAAAGGCGTATTCAGTCTAACTGTTTATCAGATCGTTAGACTGAATACGCCTTTCCAGTCTAACTGTTTGTCAGATCGTTAGACTGAGAATTGTCATACCGTTGATGCAGTAATTCTTCGCCTTCCCTTTTATAGTTAAAAAGAGTAGGGCGGCTATACCCTGAAACCATAATTCCTTGTTTGCGTTTCTCAAGGTTCGTGTCGCTCACATCATAGATATTGAAAAGCCCCACGCGCCGCGCGGCATGTTCGAGCGCCAAGCCACTAATATTATCTTTGTTTATAAAAACATCGATCAAATCGTCCGAAACGTCCGCCATATCATCTGCTTTAACATATCTACGCCAATTCTTTCCTTCAGCCTGCAATCGTTCCATTTCTTTCCAATGCTCATAAGTCTTCTGGTATTCAAGAGCTAATCGCATCTTTTTTAAGTCAAGCAACTCCTTCTGACTGCCATCCTTCCAGAAAGTCTCAATATCGTTTCGGTGTACCTCTATCTCTTTACTCAACTGCTTCCTCACATGAAGCCGTCCCATTTTGTAGCCAAGTAAACTGTTGTATTCAGCGTGATATTCGTACCAGAGTTCTGCCCAGTCCAAAAAAACCTCACTGAGGAAACTGTTAACCATTATCTCGATACGTTCGTTTATTTTAGCAAACGCACTCTTTAACATATTGGCTGTTTTTCTGATGATGAATGCTCGAAAGTCATCATCCGTCATAGTCAATCCGCCAGCTTTCAAGTCATTCACGATGGCAAGTGCTCTTCCGGCGAAATATCCACTAACCCTCAATGGACAGCATACGGATTCACCAATCCATTCGCCTTCTTTGGTAATAAGTCGAAGAACTAACAGCGGCACACCATCCTCATCACTTTTCACGGTCACGCGTGGAATGTTCAACTCCTTCAATACATCCGGGTCAAGCTTGTAATAAGGTATGTTCTTGCCATACTCGAAGTAATATTCGAGCGGTTTGTATTCTTCCAGTGATGATTCTTCAATAGCAATTTTTAATGCTTGAACGCCCATATCAAGCATGTCTATCGAGTCTACTTCTGGAGTAAATTCCGATAGCTCTTCACCCTCAAACATTGCAGCGATAGTGTCTCGATCAGGATAATTAATGTCCACTTTCTTACCTCGCTAAATCAGTATTAGATTACTAAATAATCTTGCATAAAATAACCCAAACGTGAAACAATTTGCCACATCTGAAACAAACGCAGAGAATTGAGTCTTTAGTAATTGTTCACCTACAATCAGTGGCAGATAAGTTGAAATCCTCTCTGCTGCAAGGATAACCGCACGGAAGCAAAGCATCTGAAAGGCATCAATGGTAAGCACTGACAATGTGAGTCAAATATTAGGACTGTAAACTTTTTACAGGGATAAGGAATAACCCACATGGCGGAAAAGGAAGCTAAAGCGCGAATTAAGATCAACAAGTTGCTGGAAGAAGCCGGATGGCGTTTCTCGGATGACGAGAACGGGGCAGCCAACATATTGCTTGAGCAAAACGTTAAGCTTACTCAAACGATGCTTGATGAGATGGGTAATGACTTTGAGAAGACTACTAACGGCTACACTGATTATTCGTTACTCGGCACAGACGGGCGTGTTATCGCCGTAGTTGAAGCGAAAGCCGAACATCTCAATCCGCTCGTCGGCAAGGAACAGGCGCGGGCTTACGCCTACAGACAAGACGCGCGCTTCTGCATCCTCTCAAACGGGAATCAGCATTACCTGTGGGACACTTGGTTAGGCAATCCGAAAGTCATTTCAAAGTTTCCACGTCTTGAGGAGATCGAGGATTTCAGCGATTTTCAGCCGCTCGCCAAGAACATCACGAGCCTGACGGTCGAACGTGATTTCATCGCCGTTACGCAGAATCCCAACTATGCGGTAGACCCTCGTTGGAAAGATGAAGCGCAGCGGACGCAATACATCGAAGAGAACAAGCTGAAGTTTCTGCGACCCTTCCAACTCCGCGCCGTCCAGCGCATACAGGAAGAAATCCATAAAAACGGTAAGGATCGCTTTTTGTTCGAGATGGCGACGGGAACGGGTAAAACCTTAACGTCCGCCGCTGTGATTAAGCTGTTTTTGAAGAGTAGCAACGTGCGGCGTGTGCTGTTCTTAGTTGATCGCCTTGAACTCGAAGATCAAGCCGCTAAAGCGTTCAAGGATTATTTGAAGAACGACTACCGTTCGGTGATCTACAAAGAGAACCAGAATGATTGGCGGCACGCCGAGATCGTCGTTTCGACGGTTCAATCACTGCTCTTCAAGAACAAGTACAGGCGGCTGTTCAAGCCAGATGATTTTCAACTGCTCATCTCTGACGAGGCGCACCGCTCAATCGGCGGCAACAGTCGCGCCGTGTTCGAGTATTTCATTGGCTACAAGCTGGGTTTAACCGCGACGCCGAAGAACTACTTGAAGAGAGTTGATGTCGCCAGTCTCAACGCCCACGACCCGCGCGAACTTGAGCGCCGCTTGCTGCTCGACACTTATCAAACGTTTGGCTGCGAATCCGGCGAGCCAACCTTCAGTTATTCACTAACCGACGGCGTGAGGGACGGTTACTTGGTTAATCCCGTCGTCGTTGACGCGCGAACCGACATCACGACGCAACTGCTGTCTGACGAGGGTTACAGCGTGCTCGTCGGAGCGCAAGCGGAGGCTGACGCGAAAGCCGCTCTCGAAGCTGAAGAGAACAGGGCGGTCGCCGAGGAAGAGGAAGGTGAGAAAGAGACTTTCTTTTCACGCGACTTCGAGCGCAGGTTCTTCTCCGAAAACACGAACAGAATCTTTTGCGAGACATTTCTGAAGAACGCCTTGCACGATCCGGTTTCGGGCGAGATCGGCAAGACAATCATCTTTTGTGTAAGCCAGAATCACGCGGCGAAGATTACGCAAATCCTGAACGAGTACGCCACGCAGATGTTTCCCGGTAAATACAATTCGGATTTTGCCGTGCAGGTCACGTCGCTCGTTCACGACGCGCAACAGATGACGATCAACTTCACCAATAACAATCTAAACGGCAAGGGCAACTTCGACTCGTACTACCAGACAAGCAAGACGCGCGTGTGCGTCACGGTCGGGATGATGACCACCGGCTACGATTGCCCTGACATTCTAAATGTTTGCCTGATGCGCCCTATATTCTCGCCGACAGACTTCGTGCAGATAAAAGGGCGCGGCACGCGAAAGCACAATTTCACCATAGAAGTGAAAGATAAAGAGCGTGCGAAAGAAACTGGCCGGATTGAGAAAGACAAATTCAAGCTGTTCGACTTCTTCGCCAACTGCGAATACTTTGAAGAGAAGTTCAACTACGACGAAGTTATCAAGCTCCCCGTCGAGCCGAGCGCAAAGGGCAGAGAGGGAGAGACTGGCGGCGGAACAACCGTCATTATCGAAGGCTACGAGAATTTCAACTTCGACCCTCTCAAAACGCTAGAAGAGTTTCAGGTTGGCGCAGAGGGGATGAAGATTGACCGTAAGCTATTCGAGCGGTTTGAGGATCGCGTCAAGTCTGACGCCGAAATCAAGCGAATGGTTGAGCAGAGGGATTTCGGGGCGATTGAGGATTACATCGTCGGCAACGTGTTCGACAAGCCCGAAGATTATTACAGCTTGGACAAGCTGCGTAAGACTTTGAAGATTGACCGGCGGCTTTCTTTACGCGAGATCGTCGAAAAGATTTTCGGATTCATCCCCTACTTCAAAAGCAAGGACGAGTTGCTGGAAGAAGAGTTCGACAAGTTCGATAGCAGATACACACCCGACGAAAAAGACTTCGCCGCTGCAAAACACTTTTTCAAGGGCTACCTGACCGACGCTGAGTTTCGGGACATCATCGAGAGCCGTCAATATGCGCGATTGGCGACGAATCCGAACGGCAAAGTATTCCTAGAAGTGTCGTCCGAACGGCGAAGCCAGATAATCGAGTACATAAAGGACAACGTTTCGCTCAATCAGTTTTTGGAATAATAACTCAATTTTGTAATATTAACTTGTGTCTCGTCTCACGAAGCTAAGACACTGTATAACTCGCACCTGCTACAAGTTGAAGCTAACTCCACTTGGCGTCAAAGGAGAGTCCTCATGCCATACACTGACAATAAATCAAAGACCATCAAAAAACTAATTCAACAAGCATTTGAAGAAATAAAGAGTGAGCCAAATTTTGACGAGGATTTTAGAGACGCCAATCTAACTGAAGATGAACTTAAACAGGAAATTGAAAGGAAAATTAATGAGATATGGAAAAGTGCGGGTGTCGAGGTGATGGCAAGTAAATATGATACTTTAGAGGAATCTCTTAAGAATCAGGAGAGTGAACTTAAGAAGGAGTTTCCTTCATTCAAAACAAGTGCCAGCAGTTCATCGAATGAGGCAACCCGCTTAGCGAATGAGGCAACCCGCTTAACTGAAGTCATAAGAGCTAATTTTCAGATAACAAAAGCAAGTTCTGAAGTACCTTCAGGTGGGGCAGAGACACAAACAACTGAGCAAGCAAACCAGCAACTAAAGGAAAGAGAACTAGCAATCATTAGTGTTAGAGAAGACTTAAACAGTCTTGGCAAGGAAATTGACTCATCACTTTTACAAGAGATAAAGGAAACAATACGGCTTACCATTAACAGCAAGATAAAACCCAATTATGATACGCGGCTCAAAATCTTGGACGCCCCCGGACTAGCAGAAGTCTTGGATCCATCCCGAACAATTGACACCGGCGCAAAGGCTAGTCTTCTTTATATGCTCAATTCAATGCAGGGCGGTAGTATTGGCATCGCCGGTTCGCGTGGCGCTGGGAAAAGTACTTTGATACATATGTGTTGTGGAACCAAACGAATAATCAATGACATAAAAGGCACTAAGATTCTTCCGATCCTAACTTCCGCGCCGGTTCAATACGAGTCACGGGATTTCATCCTGTATCTTTTCTCCGCTGTTTGCCAGCGAGTGCTCGATCCAAATGATACCGAAGATAACCTGCAAGAGCCTCCCGAAGTTGAGGGCTTTTCCTACCCATACCTTAAGAATCCGGTAATCAGTAAGTTCCTCACGGCTGCGCCTAAAACCCTATATTATTTTGGTGGCTTACTCATAATTTTGAGTGTGTTAATCGCGCTAACTCTTTCACTGATTGCAAAGCCTTCACCCGGTACTCAAACAGCCCAGGAAGCACAGCAGTTAGAAGCTCAAACAGCTTCGCCACCCGCCTCCCCAACGCCGACGCCCTCCCCTACCGCAGCACGTGAGTCATTTATCATAGCGACGGTCAAAGTATTGGAGATAAAACCAGGGACGTTATTAATATGGGGTATTTTTCTAGCTTTATCGGGCTTGGCTATATCTATGATCAGGCGTGGCTTCACTGAAATCATCTTTTTTCCTCATTCTTACGAAGAATTTGCGGCGGGTTCTGATGAACAACGCCAAGAATGGTTCGTCACGGCCGAAAAAATACAATTACCGCAAGCTAAGAGAGCATATCTAACAAGGCGGCTTTCAGAGTATGAACACAGGCGCAAAGCCGAAGCTGGTCTTAGTACTATTCAGAAAAAAGCCAAGTACTGGTTAAAAGAAATTAAGTTTCAGCAAAGTTTCACATCAGGTTGGTCTGGGGCGCTTAAACTACCTGTCGGTTTAGAGGGTGGAGTCAATAGAGCGGTGACAATGGCACAAAGGCAGATGAGCAATCCTGAGGTGGTCGCGGCATTTGTTAAATTTCTCCGCTCCGTTACAGACGAATACAAGGTGATTATTGGAATTGACGAACTGGACAAAATAGAATCCGACGAAGATGCGCAAAAGTTCCTAAACGAAATAAAGTCAATTTTTGGAATACCGAACTGTTTTTATTTAATCTCGGTTTCCGAAAATGCAATGAGCAATTTCGAGCGGCGCGGCCTGCCGTTTCGAGATGTTTTCGATAGCTCCTTCGACAATGTCGTTTATGTTGATTACCTCAACCATCGAACAGCGAAACATCTACTTGAGCGGAGGATCATCGGTAAGCCCCTGCCATTCATCTATCTGAGCTATTGTATGTCGGGTGGATTGCCGCGTGATTTGATTAGAAATTTTAGAAATTTATTGGAGTTAAATCAGAAAACATCAACCGAAGGCTCTAACGGAGAAGACCTTACGACCTTAGGTCAAGCGATTGTTAACGCCGAAATTAAGGCGAAAGTGCGCGCGATAGCTGCTTTGGCGAAGAAAATTGAATTAGAGCCGGATGTAAGCAGATTCATCGAAATGCTCTTCCGAATCGAGAATCAACCGCTAAGCGGGTCAACTTTGCTGACGGTAGTGCAGGAGTTGCTTCAGTGGCATGCGGCAAGAACGTTTACGCCAGAAGCAACCGAGGACGAAAAGGCAGAGGCCATCAAGTGCAGGAGGATAGATCAACTCAGCAAAGAGCTAGGTAGTTATATTTACTTCCTAGCAACTGTTTTGCAGTTTTTCAACAACACACTGAATGAAACAGAACTAAGAACGGTGGCGGCTAATGGTGAATTAGATATGTTGGCAAAGTCGCGGCAGTTAATGTCAATCAATCCGAATAGTACCGTTTCGCTGCTCAACCAATTCAGAACTAGCAGAATGTGGGCGATCACACATCCAAGTGCACAGAATTCATTACCCGCTTCTATAAACTGACCGCCGGGGGTCTACAACCCCACTCAACTCTATGCTTGATAATGAAACGCGGCGCCGTATTGACACAGCCCGCGATATCCTCGTCGGGAAATTGCCTGACCCGAAAAGCCAAGTCGAGCAGATTACGATTGCGCTGATTTACAAGTTCATGGACGACATGGATGCGCAGTCGGTCGAGTTTGGCGGCGAGCCTTCGTTCTTTGTCGGCGATTATGAGCGGTTCGGATGGCGGAAGATTTTCAGCCCGTCAATCGGCGGCTTCGAGATGCTGAATCTGTACGGCGAAGCGATTACGAGCCTCAATCAGAATCCGAACCTGCCGCAGCTTTTCCGTGACGTTTTCAAAAACGCTTTTCTGCCTTACCGCGACCCCGAAACGCTCAAGCTGTTTTTGAAGACCATCAACGAATTTCAGTATGACCACAGTGAGCGGCTGGGCGATGCGTTCGAGTATCTACTGTCAGTCTTGGGTTCACAGGGCGACGCGGGACAGTTTCGCACACCGCGCCACATCATTGATTTCATCGTTGAGGTCGTGCAGCCGAAGAAGAACGAGACGGTATGCGATCCGGCGTGCGGCACGGCGGGCTTTCTGATTTCGTCTTACAAGCACATCCTCAGAGCGAACACGCGGCGCACGCTAGGCGATCTGCTGACGCCGGATGAGCGCAAGCGTTTGATGACTAACTTTGTCGGTTATGACATCTCGCCGGACATGGTGCGCCTGTCGCTCGTCAATCTGTACCTGCACGGCTTTCCAGACCCGCACATCTACGAGTACGATGCGCTGACGAGCGAGGAGCGTTGGAACGAATCGTTTGATGTAGTGATGGCGAACCCGCCATTTATGAGTCCGAAGGGGGGCATCAAACCCCACAAGCGTTTTTCATTGCCGGCGAATCGCTCGGAGGTGCTGTTCGTAGACTACATCGCCGAGCATATCAATCCGGTGTCGGGGCGCGCGGGCGTGATCGTCCCTGAAGGCATCATTTTCCAGAGCGCGAATGCGTACAGGGATTTGCGGAAGATGCTGGTGGAGAAGGCGTTTCTTTACGCGGTGGTGAGCCTTCCTGCCGGAGTCTTTCAGCCGTATTCGGGCGTCAAGACTTCAATACTCTTCTTCGATAAGGCGCTCGCGGCAAAGAGCGACAAAATTCTCTTCGTCAAAATCAACAACGACGGTTTCGGCTTGGGCGCACAGCGCAAAGAGTTGAAGACTTCCGACCTGCCCGACGTGCTGAACATCATTCTTGAATTTCAAAAGGCAATCTTGAGTGGCGACACTTCGCGCTTTGCCGATGGTGAGCTGCCTCTGCAAGCCGTAGCCGTAGAAAAGAGTCGCATCGCTGAAAATGGAGACTTCAATCTTTCGAGGGATAGATACCAGACAGGCGTAACTCATCACCATAGTGTTGGATTAATTGAACTCGGCGAGATATGCAAATTTGAATACGGATTCACTGAAACTGCTAAGGAAAGCGGAGATGCTAGATTTATCAGAATTACGGACATCAACGGAAAGGGCACCCTTAAAAAAGACGATCCAAAATTCGTCCAACTAACCGCCGAGGCTCAAAAATATCTTTTAAAAAAGGGTGATTTACTTGTTGCTAGAACCGGCGGAACATACGGGAAGACTCTATTTTTTGAAGAAGACTATCCAGCCGTCTTTGCATCCTTCTTGATTCGCCTACACTTGGATAATTCAAAGATTCTCAACAAGTATTATTGGGCTTTCACGTTGAGCGATCATTATCTAATTCAAAAGGAGCAATTGGTCAGTGGTGGTGGACAACCTCAATTTAATGCTAATGCGCTTAGCAGAATCAAAATCCCGCTTCCACCGTTATCGGTGCAGAAAGAGATCGTTGAGCGCGTCGAAGCCTATCAACGCCTCATTGACGGCGCAAAGCAAGTCGTCCAGAGCTTCAAACCAAATATCCAAATCAATCCCGATTGGCAAATGGTCGAACTCAGCGAAGTTTGCGAGGTCACTTCAAGCAAAAGGATATTTCAAAATGAATATGTGGATGAGGGCATTCCATTTTATCGAACAAAGGAGGTTGTAGAACTCAGTAAAGGCAAAGACATCACTCTAGAACTTTTCATTTCTGAAGACAGATTTAAAGAGATCAAGGAGAAATTTGATGTGCCCCAAAAAGGGGAGATATTAGTTTCTGCGGTGGGGACAATCGGAATCACATGGGTGATCCCTGATGACAGAGCTTTTTATTTCAAAGATGGAAATTTGTTATGGATTAGGAATCTAAAGGGTATCTCGCCAGCCTATTTGAAACTGGCTTTAGATGACAGCTTTTCACATAAAATGCACGAGTTAATTTTTGGCGCGGCATACAATGCTTTGACAATCGTCAAACTTAAAGCTGTAAAAATCCCGCTCCCCCACTTGAAGAACAAAAGCAAATCGTCGCCCAAATCGAGCGCGAGCAATCGCTGGTCAACGCCAACCGCGAACTGATTGAGATTTACGAGCAGAAGATCAAAGACGAAATCAACTGGCTCTGGGAAAGCTAAAGTATGGAAGAAGCCTTCAAAATCTTCGACTACCTGCCGCTCTCCTACAAGACGCCGACCGAAGCGGAGTACGTCAATTTCCTCTGGGAGAGTTTCGAGGTCAACTACAACGCAGAGAAATATCCCTTCGCATTCATCGCCTTCAACATGCTCTACATGAGCTTCGTCTATTTCGAGGTCTGGCAGATCAAACAGAACCGCCGCAGAGACTTCGAGATGGCAATGGTCGGCTTCAGACGCGACGATGAAAAAGAATTAACGGAAGCCACCACACCCTTTTCCTTTAGCCTCATCAACGAGCGCAGCTTTTTCCGCTTCCTTAAACTACTCAACTGCCGCAACGACCGCATTGGCAACTTCGGCAAGATCATTGACGCACGCAACCAGTCGGCACACAGCAACGGGAACATCCTCTTCAACTCCCAACCAGCCATTGACGGCAAAATCAACGACGTTCTGAGCTTCGTTGACGAAATCCAAAACCTCTCCAAGCCCATCGTTGACGACTGCTTGATCGAGTTCCTCAAAAACAGTTGGAACGCCGACGAAAGACCTTACCTTGATGATGCCGAACAAATCCGCGAAGTCTTAATTCATGATAATTACCTATCGCAAAAAGACATCGAGTTGATACGCGGCTTCGACATCTCGCGCCTCTCTACCGAAGAGCATTTTGCGGAGATGGAGAATCTTTTCCACATCTTTGCCGAGTTATACAAACCGGACGAGTAATAACCACTCATGACACTCTACGAAGTCACATCCAACAATCTCACCAAGATCGAGCAGGCTTCATTCGAGCAGGTTGGACTCCGCGAAAGAAATGATCTCCAACGTCTGCTAAGAAAGCAGATTGATGTAATCCTTCCTGACACATTGGTGATTGCCGAAGAGTTCGGTGAGTGGGAGGAGTCGAAACGCAGAATCGACCTGCTTGGTTTAGATAAGGAGGCCAACCTTGTCGTCATAGAACTGAAGCGAACCGATGATGGCGGCCACATGGAATTACAAGCTATCCGCTATGCCGCGATGGTTTCAACCATGACCTTCGACCGTACTGTTGACATCTATGAACGTTACCTTGCGGCGAACGGTGATAGTGCTGACGCTAGAGCAGCAATATTAGATTTTCTCGGTTGGGATGAACCCGATGAAGATTATTTCGCACAAGATGTGAGAATCGTCTTGGTGTCCGCCAACTTCTCTAAGGAGCTAACAACAACGGTCATGTGGCTTAACAAGCGCGATTTAGACATCCGTTGCATCCGCCTCGTTCCATATCACGATAAGGGGCGAGTGCTCATAGACGTGCAGCAAGTTGTTCCCCTCCCTGAAGCTGCCGAATACCAAATTCAGATTAGAGAGAAAGAGCAAAAAGAACGTCAAGAACGAGTTGAACGAACGCCTTTACGCACGTTCTGGATGCATCTTCTCGCATTAGGCGAAGGACGAACGCCTCTACACGAAAGAATGACCCCGCACCAGCGTGACTATATGAGCACCAATGCCGGAGCGAGCGGACTATCTTTTGGATACGTCGTAGGCCGATATACCAGCCGCGTCGAACTCTATATTGATCGCGGTGATGCCGCGATTAACAAACGAGTCTATGATGAATTGCTAAAGCATAAGGGAGAAATTGAAGCGATATTCGGGACATCTCTGTTATGGCAGCGGCTTGATGCGAAACGAGCTTGTCGTATCGCTTACGAAATACCTCTTGGCGGATATAAAGATGACGAAGCCAAGTGGCATACAATTCAGGCAGCCATGATTGACGCTATGGTTAATCTCGAAAAAGCCCTTTCACCATTCATACCTCAAGTAGCACGGCTCAGGTGACAATCGAATGAATACCTTTACCTTCATCAACAACGTGAAGTTGTGTGAGATCATTCATTCTGCCGCAAAGCATGTTATATACGCTGCGCCTAGTGTCTCCTTATCTGTAGCTGAATCCCTATATGAGTTCACCGAACGCCACAACAATGCTACGCTCCGCGTAATTGTTGACGTAGATGCAGAAGCCTTTCGTCTCGGATTTGGTGAGCATGCCGGCCTCAAGCTCTTAGCCGATAAATCAATTGATCTCCGACGCGCTCAGGGGCTACGTATCGCTGTTCTTGTAGCCGACGAAGATGCGTGGGTCTATTCACCCACGCCGGAAATCATTTTTGAACAACCTACCGAGGCTTATAGCAACGCGATCCACGTCAGCGTTGATTTTGCCGAACAAATACTGCTCTCAGTTGCACCCGACGTGCGGCTCAAGTCAGCCGAAGAGGTTTTAAGCCAGAACATAGTAGTTGAGGACTTAGCACCGGAGATCGGCGCAGAGGTATTTACATCTGAGAACCTAGCTGAGATCAACCGAGAGTTAAAAGAGAATCCCCCGCAGAAGTTTGACGCTACACGGAAGGTGCGCGTCTATCAAGGCTACTTTCAGTTCGTCGAATTAAGTCTTACTGGATGTCGTTTGGCGAGCCATACTATTAACATTCCGTCTTCCCTCCTTAACATCGCCGAGAATAGCGACTTGCGTAATCGCGTCCGCTCAACCTGCCGCCTTGTAGATAACACCAGCGAATTCTCGCGTAAAATAAAAGCTGTTGAAGACAAGGTAAAGAAGTTACGTGACGACTATATTAGATCATTAGGTAAGCGATATGGTTCAGTGATTCTTCGCAAGCAGCGCATGGAGTTCGACAAACAGGTAGGAGTAATACAGGAAGAATTGAAGAAGTTAAGTGAGAGTGTCAAAGAAGAGTTAAGAAATGAAGTTCGGGGCAGCCGCTCAAAATTGATTGAGATGCTACTTCCCGGCTTCATGGAACATCCACCGCAGAAGTTAAAAAGCACATTATTTGGTGATCTTGATAAGAGTGTGGCTGAGAAATTTATCGGGGATGAGTTAGACAGACACATGCCCGATGTTGAGAAGTTAGTTGGCGAGATGCAGTTGAACTGTGATTACAAGGATGTAACTTTTGAAATGCTTAACGACGAAGCTTTTATCAAGGCGATAGAAGAGAAATATCCGTACAACGACTTTTCCAAACTGTACTCTGAACAAGAAACTATTGGTGAAAGATAGACTACACAGCCTCCCACCATTAAGTTATAGGCAGCAACATGGCTGCCCTTTATGCACTCACTCTGCTGAGGGCGATTCAAGACTATCAGGAGCGTATCACTTAGGGATAGCGTTTTTAGTAAGTAAGCGCGTAACCGTCCCAGATAGTCGCCCAATGTCCTGCGGCTTCCTCAGAAAAGCATTCACGCCCGCGCGTAACGCCTCTCGCTCAATATCACTCGCAGATAACATTATGATTGGTGTCCCCTTCCGATGTGGAAGTTGCCGCGCACGGCGCGCTAGTTCTAAGCCGTCCTTGCCGGGCAACTGATTATCGAGAATAAGCAGATGATAGCGAGTCTTGCTTTCAATCTTGCGCATGGCCTCCGTTCCATCGGCGCAGAGTTCAACCATCCAACCCAGTTCTTCTAAAGTTTCTTTCACGGCGTCGGCCACTATTTTGTAATCTTCGACGCACAGAATATTGATCGTGCGCGCTTTGATGCGCGGGCGGCGGCTCTTGGGATTAATGATGCTCTGGCGGCGCGGTTCGGGTGGTGTGCGTAAATAGGCGAGGTCTTTGTGTCTGCCTTCTTTGTCCAACATGGCAGCGAGCGTGCCGTGATAATGCAAACCAAGCAGCCGCGCGGCGCGCGTGACGCTGCCCTCTCCGTCAATCAAAGCACGCCGCACGTATCTAGCTTCGTATGCGCGTACCCGCTCGTTCAAATCGAAGTTCGCCCAAAAATCTACGAGGCTGCGGACTCGTTTTTGTGACAGGGACGCACGACGGTCAGACACAATGCGGATGGCACAGGCGCGCAGGCGCGAGATCGTTTCAGCGTCCTGCGTCTCTTTGAGCAAGTTGTGTGCGCGTTCGTATGCGTCTAACACTTCATGCTCGTTTAGGCGGGCGGCGTGTTCCTCCATCAATGACAGCAAAGCGCGTCCCGCATCTTCGAGCGCCCCGGCTTGCTCTGCGAGTTCGGCCGCTCGTCTCAAAGTATTGACCGACTCAATGTAGTTGCCGATCTTCGATAGGATGCGCCCCTGTGTCGTTAGTGCTTCGGCCAACAAACCCTGTTCGCCGCCTGTCGAGAGCACGCGGACGGACTCGCGGATCGCACTCTCGGCGGCGCGCGTTCTGCCTTGTTCTAGTAAGACGCGGGCGCGTGCTTCATCCACCTGCGCGATCCGACCCTTGTTCTGCACAGCAACGAATAAACGGCGTGCAGCATTAAGGTGATCGTTTGCTTCTTCATAACGCCCGATAGTGTAGAGTAGAAAACCTAAGTTACTCTCAGCACCCGCGCAATAGCTGACGTGTCCGGCTTGCTCAAAAAGGTGTGAAGCGGCGGTAAATTCGATGATGGCGCGGTCTGTGTAATCCGGGCGATGCTCAACTTTGCCTAAGTACATGAGGGCACAGGCAAGATCATTGTGAAATTTACCCTTTAGTGCAGGACTATCACTTTCCTCGAATAGTTGGGCTGAATCCAGGAGGATACGAAGTGCTTCGATATAGCGGCCACTACACGACTCGACCACTGCAAGGCGCAGGAGGATTTTAGCCCGCAACTCTTTCTCGCTGCCGTCGGTAAGGCGCTCTAGTGCCTGATTATAAAGTACTCGCGCCTCATCATGTGCTCCTGCGCGGCGATAGCAGAAAGCAAGCTCACACTGGGCTGTGGCTACCCTTATCGCCTCTCCAAGAGTTTCAAAACGAGTTATACTTTCGCTGATTAAGTCTTTCGCATCGTCTTGCGCTCTATCTACTTGATAGGTACTGCCTAAGTGACCAGAGAGCGACCCTACACGCAAAAGTACCTCTGCGGCCGTCAACTCGGATAGTCCTTCTAGTGCAGGACGTTTGCCGATGCCCTGCCACAATTCAGCGAGCACTTCACGAGCCGACTCATACTCGCCTTTATGCTCTAAGTCCGCCGCTATCCGGCATTGAATCTGTGCCCGCTCGTCGCGGTTCAATGCAGGGTTTTCCAACTGCTTTAATACTGTTTCAGCTAAAGTCATGTGAGGACTCACTTTCTGTAGGTTGGCAAAAAATGTTCAGGCAGGGTTAAGCCGCGTCCTATTAGTGGGTTAGGCCGCAAATTAAAACCAGTCGGGTCTGGTTTCACTAACTACCTCAAAAGGAGAAGAAGAAATGAAAAGCTATCGAAATGCTCTCGCCGTCGTGGTGTTGACGATTGTGTTCTCCACATCCACCTTCGCCGAGGGCATAATTTGGATGGAGAAGACTCCGCCACCACCGCCCGTTCAATCAACCGGCATAATTTGGATGGAGAAAGCCCCTCCCGCGCCGGAAGAAGATAGCCTAACGGAGATCGCGCTCACCCTACTGCAAACTCTGATCCCGCTGCTCTAAGAGCCTGCGAGACAGTTCAAGCTAATTGAATGCTGCCGTGAGGTTCACAGGCGGCGTAGTCTTCGTGTGTCCGGCGGGAATATACAACAATTCAGAGAATCCGCGAGAAAATTTTGGGTAACAAAGCAGTGATAGATGCTTAACTCTGGCGCGGCCTGCTATGATGCGCGCGGTCTATCTTTGAAAATCAGCGACGGTCATGCGTAGCTCAGCCTCAACCTCATAGAAGAGTAATGAGCATCGCCGTTCGGAATGAAAGGTTAATTCTCACGGCGAATCAGTTACGCAGACGCATCCTATTGGAAATTTCCAATAGGAGCAAGTTTTGTGCGCTGTCTTTTCTGTTAGGGGGTAACTTCTAATGGGAAGGGGGGCGCGTCAAAAGCCTATGCGTCTGGCTGAAAAGCTTTTGTATATTCGGACTTCACTCGGCGTGTCTCAGAGTGAAATGCTCAAGCGTTTAGGTGCGGAAGACCGGATGGATTATTACAGAATCTCTGAATTTGAATCAGGCAAGGGTGAGCCATCACTCCCGGTTCTCTTAGAATATGCGCGCGTTGCAAACGTGTGGATGGACGTTCTTGTTGATGATGAATTAGACCTACCTGACAAGATACCTAGCTCGAAAAAGCACGAAGGGATGAAGCATCGTTAAGGGACTCGCTTTGGTTTGTTAAATCAGCATTCCCAAATCTTGGGTCACTATTGAGTCACAACTCAATTCAACTGCCCCAAAATCCTCTTGCTTATCTAAAATAGAAAGACGCGAAACCTAAATAGATGCACTCTCTTCCAGTCTTACTCAAACTCAATAAAACTGACTTCTCCAGACTGGCAGTCATGAGGTCAGGGGTTCGATCCCCCTCGGCTCCATCATTATTCTAAAAGACTTAGGGCTACAATAAGGTAGCCCTAAGTCTTTTTCTCATCTTTGACAGCAACAAGGGCGAAATGCAGATAAAAGTTCCTTTAGCGTAGCCGCAACTGGGAGCGAACGGCGATTACGCGCTTTTTAGATCCGCCGAAATCTACCGTCGCAGAGTCGCCTGCCTAACGGTGCTACGCCGAACAATGATAATGCCTCGCACAAGAGCAAGTCGTGCCGTCGCCGGCCTAAGCACTCTGGGCGCGCATCCGTGCGGCGAGGGCGAAAGGAAATCGAACGCCCCGTAAGGTCTCGGGCGGCAAACTCGAGAAAATCTGTCACTTCAACTGGCTAGAGCGCGCGCATTTCTTTTGCGCGCCTGGCGGAGCAGGTTGGCTAACTCAGGCGGATTGTGAGAAAACATCGCCGGCGCATAGTACGTCGCAACGCCGATGCTGGCCCTCGCCCTCTAAGTAATCATGTTTTCTTCGGCCTGCTCATGCTTCCGTATTTGAAGGGTTCCCTTCGGCGGAGTCGCTGCCTTGTGATAGAGTGTGCGGCCGTGACAAGATCGTCCATCACCTTGCTGCTGTCAGCAAATGTCGGAATTCCTGAAGTTTAGTTCTACTAACAATCAACTGAAAGTTTAATCGAAAGGAAGCGAAGGCAATGGCAGGTATGCTCAGTCGGCTCGGTAATTTGTGGCGGGGTTTCTTGCGGCTCTGGATTTCCGATGTGGAAAAGGAGCACCCGGAGATCGCGTACGAGAACGCGATCGACTCGATGATCGAGAAGTATTCGCGTTTGAAGTCGGCGACCGCTGCCATCATCCGCCGGCGCGAAGAGACGGACGAACGGTTCAAGCGCACGGCGGCTGAATTGACCCAGACCGAGGCCGAACTCGACACCGCCGTGGCGACCGGTCAGGATGATCTCGCGCTCATCCTGATTCAAAAGAAGAATCAATTGACGTCCGAAGTCACGGAAATGAAAGCCGAGATGGAAGCCGCGCAGAAGGACGCCGATTCGGCCAAGCAATCGCTGCTTGGCGTGCAGTCGCAGATCAGAAAGCTTCAGGCGGAGAAGGATTCGATGCTAGCCAAGATGCAGTCCGCGCAGGCGCGCATCAAGGTGCAGGGCCAGCTCGACGGCCTCTCGGTGGACGCCGAAGTCAAGGCGCTCGACAACGTGCGCCAGCACATCAAGAATACTATCGCCGAGGCCAACCTCGGCAAGGAGCTTTCCGAATCGTCGCTCGATAGCCGTCTCGACGCGCTCCGCAGCCAAGTGGGCGACGTGCAGGCCAAAAACCAGCTCGCCGAACTCAAGGCCAAAAGAGCCGCGCAGCAGGCGCAGCAGGGCAATAAAACCATGTGAGCAATGAGCGGGTAGGCAGTAAGCAATAAATGCAAAGCACTGCTCGCCGCGAGTTGCCGTTCAACACTTACTGCTTACTGCTCACATTATTTCTATGTCCGAATCAAGTTCGCTCCCTCCCTGGGCCGAAGACCTGCGCCGCCGCTACCTGCGCGGCGAAGCCTCGATGTTCGTGCTACACGGCAACGTCTACGACTCCGTGCTCCGCTCCGGGCAGGTTCTCTCGCTCACGGAGTTTTTGACCGGGGTGCTGCTCAAAGAGTCGCGCGAGACCATCATCACCTATAACGTCGCCACGGGCGCGCGCTTCGCCAAGCGCGCCGCCGAGGTCGTGGTGCTCGAAGAGTTGCTGCTGGCGCCGGAGAAGGATCGTTCGCTTGCCGCCCTTGAGAGAGTGCTCAGCACTTCATCGAAGGCGGCGGTCATTCTCGAATATGCCGAGACCATCGCCCCCGCGGGCGACCCGAACTTCCAAGCCGACACAGACCGCGCCTCAATCGTCACGCTGCACCGCTGGTCTTCGCTTCCCGAAATTGAGCGCCACGACAACGTCGTCCTGCTCGTGACTGAAAATCTCTCGGAACTTTCGCCCAAGCTCGTTTCCAACCCGAAGGTTGCCGTCGTCGAAGTGCCGATGCCGGACGCCGGGATGCGCAAAGAGGTCGCGGCGTTCGCCAACCCGAAACTCGGCGAACGCGACGTGGAGCGCTATGCGGAGATCACCGCCGGGTTGAAGGCCGTGCAGATCCTCTCGATCCTGACGCCCCCGCCGGCCGCCGAAGAAGAGACGCGCGAGCGCGAGGAGTTCATCAAGGGGATTCTCGGTGCAAGCCCTGATGTGGCAGAGCGAGCGCGAAAGCTCGCCCAACTCACGAGCGGGATGAATCAGGAGGACATCAAAAAGCTGATCGCCCCCGACGCCGACCCCGCCGCCGCCGAGACCGAGGCGGGCGAGACGGCACAGGAGCGCGCACGCAAAGAGGCTGACCGCCTGATCGCGCGGCGCAAACGCGAAATCCTTGAACGCGAGTGCTTCGGCCTGGTCGAGTTCGTCGAGCCGAACCACGGCTTCGACGTGGTGGGCGGCATGGACGAAGTCAAGAAAGATTTGCTGCTCATCGCCGAGAGCATCCGCGAGGGGCGCACGAGCCGCGTCCCAATGGGTATCCTCTTCACCGGCCCGATGGGCACCGGCAAAACCTTCGTCGCCGAGGCATTCGCCAAAGAGTGCGGGCTGACGACGCTTAAGCTCAAGAACTTCCGTTCAAAGTGGGTGGGCGCAACGGAGGGGAATCTAGAAAAGATTCTCGGCGTCATCCGCGCCATCGGGCAGGTCATCGTCATCATTGACGAGGGCGACCGCGCCTTCGGCAACACGGACGGCGAGGGTGACGGCGGCACCTCTTCGCGCGTCATCGCGCGCATCAAGGAGTTCATGTCCGATACCTCGAACCGCGGGCGCATCCTGTTCCTCGTTATGACGAACCGCCCCGACAAACTCGACGTAGACTTGAAACGCGCCGGGCGGCTCGACCGGAAGATTCCTTTTCTGTATTCGCAGACGCCCGAAGAGGTGGAGACGGTCGCGCGCGCGCTCGTCCGCAAGAACAAGATCAAGACAGACGTTGACTTCGCGTCTATTCGCGACGGCTTCGCGCAAAAACTGATCGGTTACAGCAACGCTGACATTGAGGCCGTTATCCTGATGGCGAACGACGACGCGGCGCGCGAGTTCGGGGGCGAGACCACTATCACGGCCGCGCACTTCGAGCGCGCGGCCTCCGACTATTTCCCGAGCCGCGACAACGAGTTGCTGGAATACATGGAATTGCTCGCCGTCTTCGAGGCGTCGAGCCGTCGCTTGCTCCCGCCCAAATATGCCGCGATGACGCCGGAAGAGTTGGACGCGCGGCTGCGCCTGTTGCGCTTGACGGTTGGCACGCGGCGTTGAACCACAGTTTTTATCAGTATGACTTCCGGTCAAGCCGTCGGTAGTTATTTGAGAGTCGCTAATATCAAGCGGCTCTTGCTCTCAACCTTGAGGAGGCTGAAATGCAAATCGGTCGTTACAAGTTAGGCCCCGGCGCCATCATCCTGCTCGTCCTGGTGATGGTCGGTCTGGTTTACGCCGGGATCAAGCAGTTGGGCATTCTCGACAAGTTGAACCCTGATTCGGCCAACGACAACCGGTCGGGGGGGATCCTCGTCGGCAGCCGCGAGAAGCTGGAAGACATCGCGCTGAAAGACCTGCCGCCCTCGCAGGTCAAGCCGCCGGAGCGCACGACGGATAACCCGGAAGTGACGATTGGCATCTGGACGTGGCAGACTGCGAGCGGCCTCATCGATGCCGTCGGCGGCCCCGGCAAATCCGGCGAACACCCCGACAGCTGCCTCGCGCAGGCGGGTATCACGAATACGCGCCTCGTCGTCGAGAACGACACATCGAAACAGGTGCAGGCGCTCGCCACCGGACAGATGCAACTCGTCACGACGACAGGCGATCAGGCCGCCGTCGACATCGCGGGCGCGAACAAGCTCCTGCGCGGCAACAAGGCGAAAGTCATCTGGTCGGGCGGCTACTCGTTCGGCGAGGACTGCCTGATGGGGCCTGAGTCCTGGAAGCGCGACCCGCAACTGGCGCGCGGCTCGGTCGTCGTCACTGCCGTCCCCTACTGCGACTGGAACGTGGTGGTCAACTGGGCTTCCGACAATCAGATTCCCGTCAATCCGGACGAACAGGTTTACGACCCCGACGCCGTCAACTTCGTCAACGCCACTGACCACATCGAGGCGGCGCAGAAGTTCAACGCCAACGCTAAGGTCGCGCTCCGCAATCGTCGGACGGGGAAGACCGAGCAATTCCAGATCGATGCCGTCGGCACATGGACGCCCGGTGATGTGATGGCTGCCAAAGAGCGCCCGACCCTCGAATACAAGGGCAAGGAAGAGAAGCTGCAAAAGATCGTCTCGACGAAAGAGTATAGCTACATGATGCCAAACATCCTGTTCGGCAACGAGGACTGGCTCCGCCAGCACCGTCCCTATGTGACGACGCTCCTGCGCTGCATCGCGCGCTCAAACGAGCGTATCAAGTCTGACCCGGCCTACTTCCGCGACCGCGTGGCCGCCCTGAACGCCCTCGTCTTCAACATGGAGGGCATGGGGCAGACCTTCTGGAACAAATATTTCGCCGGCGTGACCGAAAACGGCGTGCCCCTCGGCGGCTCGCGCCTCAACAACATCGCTGAGGTGCGCCACCTCTTCGGCATGGACGGAAATCAGCCCATCAGCCGCAGCATCTTCGGCGTCACCTATACCGACCACGCCAAACGCCTCCAGCAACTACTACCCGACCGTCTGGAAAACTACGCCCCCGTCGAGCAAGTCGTTGACCTCAGTTTCATCCGCGAGATGACCGACGAGCGGAGCGCCGGGCCTGTCTACCAGACGAAATTTGAAGAGGGACAGAACACGGGCACGGTCGTTAAGGCGAATTACCAGATCAACTTCGCCTCTGGCTCGGCGAAGATCAACCCCTCCGAGATAGGCCGCCTCACGGAGATTCGCAACCTTCTCATTCGCGCCACCGATACAAAGGTCGTCGTCGAGGGGCACACCGACAACGTGGGCGACGCGAATACGAATTTGCGCCTGTCACAGGAACGCGCCCGCGCTGTCTGGCAATGGCTGAAAGCGTCCGACCCGACCGGCATCAACATCAGCGAGGCGCGTCTCGAAGGCATCGAGGGTTACGGCCCGTATCGCCCGCTGCCCAACAACCAGAATCGTGACGAGACGGAAAAAGCCGCGAACCGGCGCGTCGTGATTATTCTGAAGTAGGTCGGACTTAACGGCAGGCGGCGGGCGTTACGCATCGACAACGAGTGACCTAACGCCCACGGCTTGCCGCTCATTTTTTATCACATGGTCGCTAAAGCAACATCTACCACCACAGCCACGTCTTCGAGATTGTTCTCAGGGCAGACGCTGGGCAGCGCCTACTTTCAGGCCCTGCGCCTGCAAGGCGACCCCGGCTTCTTTGTGCGAGCGAACCTGCTCGTGCTGTGGCTCGCGGCGTTCGCCCTCTTCTGGCTCTTCAACCCGATCAAGGCGTTGCCTTACCCTTCGGAACTGTGGCGCGCGCTCGGCCAGATGTGGAGCGCGCCGGGCAGCCAGGGCCTTGTCTATAACACTTACGTCACGCTGAAGCTGAACGTGGTCGGGCTGCTCTACTCGACGATCCTGTCGCTCATCATCGCTTATATGAGCGTGCTGCCCTTCTTCCAGCCATTCAACAAGCTCGTGCAGTGGCTGCGCTATATCCCGATCATCGGTTTCAACCTCGTCTTCCTCACGCTCTTCACCATCGGCTGGCCGATGAAGGTGGCGATGCTGACGGTCGGGATGTCGTTCTTCCTCGTTACGAGCATGACAGCCGTGATCGCCTCGATCCCGCGTATGAAGTTCGAGCTGGCGCGCGTCCTCGGCTACAACGACCTGCAAACCTTCTACACCGTCGTGGTGCGCGGCACAGGGCCGCAGATGCTCGAAGTCATCGCGCAGAACGCAGCCATCGGATGGGTGATGATCACGGCGATTGAAACCTACAATCGCACGGAAGGCGGCATCGGTAGCCAGATTTACGCCTATTCCTCTGTTAACAATCTGCCTGCTGTTTACGCCTATCTCATCATCATCGGTATCATCGCCGTGGCCGAAGACTGGCTCTTCGCGCTGTTGAAGCGATTTATATTCCCCCACACCACGGTTGCGGAGAGGGCTTAAACTGCTATGTCAACGGATGCCCGACAACAGAACGCCGACGGCGGCGGCAGTAGCAGCAGCAACGCTTCCTGCGCCCCCGGCCCGCTGCCCGGCGACCCGGAACTGCTCGAACCGCTGCTGATAGTCGAAGGACTCTCGAAGAGTTTTAAGACGAACGACGGGAACACGCTCGTCGTCCTGAAAGACCTCTCGCTGACGCTCCGCGACATCAAGGGCAAGCCGCAGATCGTCAGTCTGCTCGGCCCTTCTGGCGCGGGGAAGACTACGGCGTTGCGCATCATCGCGGGGCTGGACAAACCGACGGCCGGGTGCGTCATGCTAAGCGCGGGCGAGGGGAAACCTCTGCGCGAGGCGCGGGTCGGCGATGTGGGCGTCGTCTTCCAGCGCTACCCACTCTTCGACGACATCAACGTGCTGAACAACCTCATTGAACCGGCGGTGCGGGCCGGGATGCCGAAGAAGGCGGCGCGCGATAAGGCGCTCCGGCTGCTCGACGAGTTCGACATGGTGAAGCAGGGCTTAGCGTGGCCGCAGCAACTCTCCGGCGGGCAGCGGCAGCGCGTTGCCATCCTCCAGCAGCTCATGCAGGATCGGCACTTCATTATTCTGGACGAGCCTTTCTCCGGCCTTGACCCCGTCAACATCATCAACGTCATCAATCTCATCGTGAGCACGGCCAACCAGCACACGCTCAACACTTTCATCATCGTAACGCACGACGTAACCTCCGCGCTCATCGTCTCGGATACGGTCTTTCTTCTCGGTCGCTCGCGCGACGAGAAAGGCAATCCCGTCCCCGGCGCGCGCGTGATGAAACAGTATGATCTGATCGCGGAGGGACTGGCCTATCAGCCCGCCATCGAGGATTTGCCGCGCTTCTCGGAGATACGCAAGGAGATTAAATTGGTCGAGTTCCCCAAGCTTTGATAAAGTGAGAAAGCTACGGGGGAAGCCACTTTTGAGAGCGAAGGAGAATCGTATGGGACAGATCGCCGAACAGGTACACGGCAAGTTCAAAGTTTTCGCCGGGGCGCTTAATGCAGACGACACTATCGGCTCGCTGGCCGAAGAGATCAGTGGTTTCGTGCGCGACTCGAAGGCCGCCGCCAAGTCCATCGGTGTCGAGTATCTCGAATCCGCCGCGCGTCTCATTATCACGCTCGGCTACCGCGACGACGAGGAAGGTTATCCCGTCAAACTATCTTCGGTTTCGCTCGGCAAGATCGAAGCCCTCGGCGACGACTTCGGCGAACTCGAACGCAAGATGACGGAGGCGAGCGCGCAATTCTCCAACATCATCTGCCACGAGTTGTACGTCACGGGCGACCATGACTTCATGATGATCTTTATGACGCATGAGCAGTAACGATGAAGTAGGAACGCGGAACGATGAACTGAAGACAGTTGCTTTTACTTCATCGTTCCGCGTTCCGCGTTCATCGTTCATATTATGGCTGACGATAGCAACGACAAGTACGAGAGCGGCATCAACTACGTCAAGGAAGCCTTGAAGAGTGAGTACAACCTCGGCTTCATCGGCGTCATGGTCTTCCTCATGCTCGTCGTCAACTTCTGGGCGTTTCTGCCACTCTTGGTCGCCGGGCAGTTGGGCGCCGCCCTCCTTGCCCAGATGCCCATTATCCAACGCTACATCAAGATGAAGAAGGTCTGGCAGAGGAAGGCGAGCGACGCTGAGGCCGAGAAACGCATCGTCGGCCTCCTACCCGCCAACTATCAGGCCGACTTCCATTCGGTGCAGGCGCTCTGCGAGGAGATCGAGCGACGCTCGGCGGAACTCGGAGCCTCCGGGGCCGGTCGCATGCTGGCCGACGTTATCGCCAAGCTCTCTTCGTTCCGCTACGAGTACGCGCGGATGCTGCGTGCGCGGCACCTCCTGTCGACGCGCAACTACCGGCAACTGCACGGCGCGCTGGCGCAGCAGATCGAGCAGGCCGAAGCGGCGCTCGAAGGCGAAGAAGCACGGCCGGTGCGCTACGCGCTGACGCAGAACCTGAGTATCCTCAAGCAGCGGCTCGCACGCATTAAGCGTCTGGACGAACTTGTGCGGCTGCTCGACGCGCGCCTGCAAGTAATTAAGAATTCACTCGGCCTGATTCAGGATGAGGTCTACACCTTCACGGACGTAGCCGGCATCCAGGGACTGGTGGATAATCTGCTCATCAATCTCAGCATCAGTGACGAGTTTCGCGCCGAGTATGAGGACGTGCTGAACGTCGAGACCGAAGGCGCGTCGCTCACAGCGCTCGAAACCGTGGCGCCGCTAGACGCCGCTACCACCTCGACGAACACGGCGGCAAACGCGGCGGACAGGGCGCGGCGCGCGCAGAAACAGGCGCAACGGCTGAAGTGATGCGCGCGCACATGTCCGCAACACAGTACACTGAACTTTGAGGAGTCGAAAGCCGATGGCTAACCGCAAGCGACCGGAAGACAACCGCAGCACCGAAGATATTTTGCGCGAGATGAACGAGTTGTCGCAGAGCATCAATTCGTCAATCGCCGACATTTCCAGCGAGCCGCAGGATCAAGCGCCGAAGCCGCAGGCGGCCACCAGGCGCGGCGGCGCGATGAAGTCGCTGCTCAACTTCTTTGTATCGGTCGAACCGGGGGAGGGCGAGTCACAGCCCGATGCGACGACCGACGCGAACGCGGATTCGCCGGACACCCAAGCGGCTCCGACGACCGGGCCGCGCGTCGCCGATCTGGTCGCAGGCGAGCAGCACCCGACGTTCGAGCGCTTCGACAGCGAAGTTGGCGGCGACCTCTCGGCGAAGTCACTGGAAGACATCTACGCGGAGGCGGGTCTGGGCGATACTCAGTGCAGCGTGGACGAGTTGGCGAACCTGCTGAAAAACCCCGCGCTCTCCAATCATCCGATGAGCGTCAAGGTCGTCGCCGTGAACCTCGCGCTTTCGGCAAAAGGCGTCGGGATAGACGTGCCAATCGCCGACGCCGTCCGCCGCGACCGCGCTTTGGATGCCTTTCAGGCTTTGCTCGATGAACGTGCCCGCGCTGCCGAGGAGCGCAACACCGCCGGGATTCAGCAACTCACCAGAGAGGCCGAGGAGTACCTCAAGCGCAAGCAGGAGGAAATGGAGGCGCTGCGCGCCGAGACTGCCGAGGCCAAACGCCAGTCGGCCGACTTCGCCCTGCGGCGCGAGGTTGAAGAGAAACGTCTGGCCGAACTCATCAGCCCCTTTCTTGAAGGTAGGCCTAGCCCGGTGACGGTTGGGGGTCAGGACGACGAGAAGAAATAACAGCTGTCAGAATCTCACTGCTTGGGCGAAACGGCGACGAGAGCCATTGCTGATCTATTCTTATCTGCAACCTTCTTGTGTGCCAGTTGTGTGCCAACTCAGCGAAACAGGACAGTAGAGAGACTAACTCGGCCGTTATAGCTATGCGGTAAATACTCACAAGTACATACAGATACGAACCCAGCCAAATTCAATTAAACATGGCATTTAAAACTGGCAGTCATGAGGTCAGGGGTTCGCTCCCCCTCGGCTCCACCAATATCTTCAAGAACTTACGGCAACCGGAAACGGCTGCTGTTCTTGTTTCGGGGCATATTTGGGGCGCGCTTTTCTGCCCGCCAGGTTAGCGGCCGCTACGGCGTTCTGTTTGCCCCAGTCGGTCGCGTGGGTGTAACGGCGCGTCGTATTCGGATTCGAGTGCCCCATCAGTTCCGCAATCGTCGATTCGCCCCACCCGTCCTCGGCCAACCTAATGCCGAATGTGTGGCGCAGATCATGCCAGCGGAGGCCCTTAATGCCCGCTAATCGACACGCCGTGCCGAAGGCTTTTTTAAGGTCTGTGTAGGGCTTGCCCGTCTCTGGATTAATGAAATAATTTTCTATCGCTAGCGATAGTGTGCGGTCGCTCGTTACCCTCAGTCTCGAAAGGTCTGGGAAGGACCCGCGCTCTAAAAGCGCTCCCTCTGAAAAGTGGCCTCGACACAGATTTATCTCTCCGCATCAGTTCAGACGCTCTGACTCGACCGTGATCATGTCCGTGCCTGCCATGCGCTCGACCTTCTCCCGGTCGAGCTGTAGCTAATAGAGTTGGTAGACGCGGCGGGTGTATCGCCTGAAGGCTTTGTAACGTAGCTTCAGCAACTGCTCGACCTGCAGCATGGTCTCTTCATTCATCGTGCCGTGTATCTCATCTACGCCGAGCGCGGCGGCGAGGCTGCGCGCCTCATCAATCGAACGTCTGATGAGTAAGTCTTCACGGTCGAGGGAGTTCATCCGCTGCTCGGGCGTGACGCAGGCACAGTGTTCGTAGCAGTGGGAACACTCCGTGCATCGGCGGATGGTCGGGCATTGGCAGCCCGCCCACACCCTAGGGTACATCTTACTGAAGCCGCGTCCGCCCTGACCGCAACATGTGCATAGTTCCGTAATCACTTCATTCACCCTTTCTCGGCGTCCAATTCCGTCCAAGTTTCTCGCGCGCTGAAACCTAGTCGGACGCAAGAGTGCGCCGCGAAATTCTCACCCAGTTCGCCGGCAACTCTGCTCGGCACGAGCACGTGTCGATGCGCCTCGTCGAGACGATCCTCAACTCGCCCACCAAGGACGACGCTGCAGAAGCGATGATGAAGTTGTTGCTGGAACTCAACCAGGTGAACGAGAGCGACCGCAACGCCATGATCATCTTTGCCTCGACGATCATCATGCTGCACCACAGCCACTGGATGTACTTCTACAAAAAGCTGGACGAAGGGTTGAGCAAAACTCGGGCTTCCAAGAATCTAAAGTCACCCGCGCGCCCGAGTGTCGGCGGGAAGCATTAACAGTCTCGCCTCAAATTGTATTCCCACGAGTTACCAAGACTCATAACAGAAAGCCTTCCCGGTTCACGCCGGGAAGGCTTTTAGTTTTCTATTGTGGCCGTCGAAGGCATTGCTAAAAATTATTGACAACTAAACTTCAGAACACTATTGTGCGCGCCTATTCTCTTTGTCCATGCTTACGACGGCCTTACTCGTAAGCCTCACATTAATGTTTGCCTGTTTAGAAGGAGCTTCCGCAATGCCAATGTTAACCCCTCACGTCAGGAGTCTCGTCGCCAGCAGTCTTCTCCTAACGATACTTATACTGGCTCCTATCGATGTTTTAGGCATTGGAAAGGCGCACGGTTTTCGTGTGCTTAAGGCAACACGCGCATCAATCTATTCAAAGTATAAGCCTCGGTATCAGACTATCGCCCACCGGATATTAGAGCTTGAATCGGAGGCCACCGTCGTCGATGATTCAATGTATCAGCTTCTCGACACTTTTATCGATGAAGCAAAAGCGGAAATCCGGATAACTCCTCTTTCAGAAGACCGCAGTGAGAGCAGTAAGCAAGTAGAATCAATCCTTTTAACCATTGACGATATACTCATCCGTCATAACGTTATCTATCCTCGGAATCGGAAGGAGGATTGGACACTATTGCTACGGGACGGTCTTACTCCGACGACTCTTAAAGGTCCCGAACTTGAGAGGATACTTGGTCAGGAGCACAACAGACGTCGGGTCAATAGGCTTGACCTCAATAAACCTTTCTTCCTGCTGGACTGTGATACGGCTTCATTCGTTTACCTGGCCATCGGGGAGGTATTAGGCCTTCCATTATCAATGGTTGATTTGCCTGAGCACAACTTCATCCGCTGGTCGTTCGACCCACAATCTTATCTGAACTGGGAAACGATGTACGGCAGATTTCGGAGTAACGCTGAATACCGCAGTTTCATCGGGGGTGCTGACTTAGCAGAAGACCTTTACAAGCGGAGGGTTTACCTCGTCGCAATGTCACCACAAGATGTTTTAGGATATTGTTATGGGGCTCGGGCTCTCAAGTGGGAAAAACCAGAATTGAAGGATTATCGGCGTGCAATAGAAGACTATGAGACATCTATCAAGCTGTATCCCCGAACGCCATTTGCCTTTAATAATCTGGCGTGGCTCCTCGCCACTAATCCTGACAAGAAGATTAGAGACGGGCGAAAAGCGATTATCCTTGCTAAACAAGCTGTTTCCATCAATCCCACTGATGCAAGTTTTCTTGACACATTAGGTGCCGCGTATGCGGAAGATAGACAGTTTGAGAAAGCTGCTGAGGTTGAGCAACGTGCCTGTGATCTAAGCTCCAAACAGTTATATTGCACGCTGGTTGCTGTCTATCGCGGTGGTAGTACATATGCACAATTTATGGCAACGAAACCACTGGACAATTCTGACTCAAAGACTGCCACTCGACATTAATCTATTGTTACCTTGTGCCCACGGCTTGATACATCGTCCGCCGCAGCGCACCTCTCACAACTGGTGCGAGGTGATTATCAGCTCCTGCGCCCGGGGGAACTTCGGCGATGATTTTCTAGTTCTCCGCCATTTCCAAACACCTTGGAATCAGCGAAATTTACCAGCCCTGCATAAATACTGCTGAAATGAATTTGACCTGTTGATGAACAGAGATAATTGTCTATAGCTAGCGACAGTGTGAGGTGGGGCGACCACCTCATACGATGGCACTCAGGTAATGACCCACGACACCTTCATATCACCAGTGGAGCATGCATTTCTCTACTAAGGTCGTTACCTTGCAAGCTAAACACGGAGTGCTTCTTTCCATTTCACTTCACTGGGAAATTGCCCAATGGCGGATCATCAACAGCTTGAAATACTATGGCGAGGGGTACCCGATTGGAATGAATGGCGCACGACGTATCATGGGGCTTTCCCAGATCTTACCGACGCGAGGCTAATTAAGGCTGATCTCAGAGGAGCTAACCTCAGTGGTGCCGCCCTCGGCGGCGCGAGGCTCACCGGGGCAAATCTCAGCGGTGCAGATCTACGCGCCGCTGCCCTTAGTGGCGCTAATCTCGAAGGCGCAGTCCTCAGTGGCGTAAACCTTAACCACGCGTACCTCCTCTACACAAACCTGACCAACGCAATTCTTAGCCACGCCGATATTACCGACGCGAATCTCACCGGCGCGAGACTCGCTGGCGCGAACCTCACGGGCGCAGACTCTCGAGGTAGCCTCTTACTCGGGGTGGACTTCAGCGACGCGATTCTCAGCGGCGCGGATTTCAGCGGCGCGGATTTCAGCGGCACTATCCTCAGCCGCACGGCCCTCAGTCAGACGAAGCTACATAACGCTCGTATCGGTGAAACAGTTTTTGCGGATCTAGACCTTCGGGAGGCCGAGGGACTAGACTCTGTACATCATTTGAGACCATCCGATATCAGTCTCAGGACGATTTACATGTCCGAAGGAAATATCCCAGAACCCTTTCTGCGGGGCTGTGGCGTTCCCGAGTCGTTCATTACCCAAATGTTGGCACTCGTCGGAGCACTGCAGCCTATCCAGTTCTATTCCTGTTTCATCAGCTACTCCAGCAGGAATGAAGAGCTTGCGCAGAGGCTGTATGCCGATCTCCAGAGCCGGGGCGTGCGCTGCTGGTTCGCGCCGGAAGATTTGAAGATTGGCGAGCGGTTCCGTCGGCGCATCGATGAAGTCATCAGAGTCTACGACCGACTGCTGTTGATACTTTCAGAGAATTCGGTTGCGAGTTCGTGGGTGGAGAAGGAAGTTGAAACGGCGATGGAGAGCGAGGCCGAACAACACAGGACGGTGCTCTTCCCGGTGCGGCTCGACGACTCGGTGATGGAGATCAAGACGGGCTGGCCGGCGGATGTCCGACGCACCCGTCACATCGGAGACTTCCGCAGGTGGAAAGAACACGACGAATATCGGAAGGCTTTTGCCCGCCTGCTCGCCGACCTCAAGGCCAGTGCGTGACGGGGTCTTGTCCGTATTCTTTGTATTGAATATGCGGACATGTATGTGAGAGATATTTCTCCGCCTGTTCCTTCTAAGCTGAGTTGCCTCAATAGCTCGAGGAAAGTAAGAGTCCCAAATGCCCTTGGAAAACGATTTCACCGTCTTCATTAGCTATGCACATGAGGATAACGATAGCCCTGATCCAAGTAAGCGTTGGCTCAATCGACTGTTGCAACAGCTACAACCACTCGTCTTCCAAAAACAGGTAAGGACTTGGTCAGACACCGCCATCGAAACCGGTGAGCGCTGGCATGAATCCATAAGGACGCAGCTACACAATGCAAAGGTAGCTGTGTTACTGGTCAGCCCTGCCTTTCTAGCTTCTGACTATATCCGCAACACTGAGATCCCGTTGTTGCTGAAGGCGCAAAGCAGAGGTGTGATAATTCTACCTATCATTTTGCGTCGCTGTTTATTTACCGCTACTAGGTTCAAATATCCTGACCCCATCAATGGTCCCGAAGAGGTGTCGCTCTCCATCTTTCAATCAGCGAATTCACCTGATAAGCCACTCAACGCAATGCAGGAGCATGAACAGGATGAAGTGCTTGTCTCCGTCGCCGAACGAATACTGAAGCTTACAAGGTCAACCCTTAGTGCCTCTTTGTCGCAAGGCACAGCGGCGGCGAGCGGGCGAGAGAAGCCGACTAACACGCCCGCAATCTGGAATATCCCGCACCCGCGCAATCCATTCTTCACCGGGCGCGCCCAGCTTCTAGACCGCTTACATCGTGAACTCATCGCCACAGGAAAGGCGGCGCTAAGCCTGAGCGGTATGGGTGGAGTGGGTAAGACGCAAACGGCAGTTGAGTACGCCTACCTTCACCGAGGTGAGTATAGGGCAGTGCTGTGGATCACGGCCAATACCGAAGACTCGCTCAAGGCGGGCTTTGCCGCCATCGCAGCCGAACTAAACCTACCAGAGAAGGACGCTCCCGACAGGGATGTGGTTGTCTCTACCGTTAAGAGGTGGCTCAAAGGGAATGCTGGCTGGCTCTTGATCCTAGATAACGCAGACGACCTCGGGCTCGTTTCAGACATGCTGGAGGGCGAGTGGGGGGGTCACGTCCTGCTGACAACGCGCGCGCGCGCCATGGGTCGTGCTAGCCAGGTGGAGATCAGGGAGATGACGGCCGAAGAAGGCACATTATTCTTACTGCGGCGCGCGAAGCTGATAGCGATAGACGACGCGCTCGGGGCTGCGACGGATGCTGATCGGGAATTGGCGGCGGAGATCACGCAGGAGGTGGGCGGTCTTCCGCTGGCGCTCGATCAGGCTGGCGCATTCGTCGAAGAGATGTCGAGCAACCTTTCAGAGTACCTTGAGCTTTACAGAAGAGAGGGGGCCAAGTTGATGGCCCAGCGCGGCGGGGCAGTAGCTGACCACGAGTCGGTGACGATCACCTTTTCACTTGCCTTCCGCGAGGTGGCTCGCACTAATGCAGCACTGGCTGACATGCTGCGCGCGTGCGCGTTCTTAGCGCCGGACGCCATCCCAGAAGAGATCTTTGTCAGCGGGGCAGGAGAGTTGGGGGAGAAATTAGCTTCGATGGTTGGCGGAGGGATTAACTTGGTTAAGATGATTGCGGAGGGTGTGCGGTTCTCGCTGATCCGGCGAAACATGCAGAATGGAACTATTGAAATCCACCGTCTGGTGCAGCAGGTTCTCAAGGACGAGATGGATGAGAAGACGCGACAATTCTGGGCGGAGCGAGTAGTGCGGACGTTGAATAAGTCATTTCCACAGGTAGAACCTCAGAATTGGCCGCTCTGTGAAAAGTTGCTCCCACATGCGCAGGAAGCAGCAGGGCTGATCGAAGAGTACGGCTTCGAGTTCTATGAAGCAGCGCGACTGCTGAACCAAGCAGGTTACTACTGCACGGAGCGCGCGCAATACGGAGAGGCTGAGGCACTATACATACGGTCGCTGAGTATCCGCGAGAAAACGCTCGGTTCAGAACACCCGAGCGTGACCATGGGTCTCAACAACCTGGCAATCCTCTACAAAAAACAGGGCAAGTACCTGGAAGCCGAGACACTGCACATGCGGGCATTAAACATCCGTGAGAAGGTGCTGGGTCTGGAGCACCCGGATGTGGCTACGAGTCTCAACAATCTGGCACTCCTCTACCATGACCAAGGCAAGTATGCGGAAGCCGAGCCACTGTACATACGAGCACTAAACATCTATGAGAAGGTGCTAGGTCCAGAGCACCCGGACATGGCCACGAGTCTCAACAACCTAGCACTCCTCTATAAAAAACAGGGCAAGTATGCAGAAGCCGAACCATTGTACGTACGGGCGCTGAACATCCGTGAGAAGGTGCTCGATCCAGGGCACCCCGACTTAGCTGGGAGCCTCAACAACTTAGCAATCCTCTACAAGGACCAAGGCAAATACGCGGAAGCCGAGCCGCTGTACATGCGGTCGCTAAACATCCGTGAGAAGGTGCTAGGTCCGGAGCACCCGAGCGTGGCTACGGGTCTCAACAACTTAGCAATCCTCTACAAGGACCAAGGCAAGTATGCGGAAGCCGAGCCACTGTACATACGAGCGCTGAACATCCGTGAGAAGGTGCTCGGGCCCGAGCACCCCGACTTAGCTGGGAGCCTCAATAATCTGGCATTCTTCTACGAGAACCAAGGTAAGTACACGGAAGCCGAACCGCTGTACGTACGCGCTCTGAGCATCTATGAGAAAGTACTAACGCCGGAGCACCCACACACGTCTTTAGTTCGGAAGAACTATGCCGATCTACTGCAGAAGATACAGATTAAAACTGAAGAATAAAATACAATCCATCAATGGGTGTGTCCGTATTCTTTATATAGAATACGCGGACAAGGTTCGAAATCTTCGGCCACGGCATCGGGGCACGTCTGGGGCATATTTGGGGCAGGAAAAGAGAGAGAAGGGCTGCGGCGAAGTAAAACTAAATAAAAACAGGTGGGAAATAGCTGATTTTGAGCGTAGCTGCGATCCGTCTCAAAATCAATTAGTTAACGGTCATTACTTAATCTCGACGCTTGATTTGCCGGTCAAGAGCAACGTTGTCGAAGCGTCCCGCGAAAAGCCTTATTTGACTCTTCGGATAGACCTCGATCCGGCGCTCGTTGCTTCGGTAATGATGGAATCGAAGACGGAAGTAAAAAAAAGCGGGGCAAAAGTTAAAGCAATGGATGTCAGTCCGGTCGATGCCGACTTGCTCGATGCGGTCGTCAGATTGGTGAAACTGCTTGATACGCCGAACGAGATGAAATTATTCGCGCCGCCCGTTATCCGCGAAATTATTTATCGCCTCTTGAGAGGAAGGCAAGGTGAACGATTAAGCCATTTGGTGACTTCGGAAAGCGATACGCGCCGCATTTCAAGCGCCGTTAAGCAACTGCGTGAGAATATTGACCGGCCGCTGAAGATCGAGAGTTTAGCACGCGAACTCGGTATGAGCGTGTCGGACTTTCACAATCATTTTAAGTCAGTCACGGCGATGAGTCCTTTGCAGTTTCAGAAACAAATGCGGCTTCAGGAAGCGCGTCGTTTAATGGTTGCCGAACATATGGATGTTGCCAGTGCCAGCTTCCGCGTCGGCTATGAAGACCCATCTTATTTCAGTCGGGAATATAAAAAACTGTTCGGCACTCCGCCGCATCGTGACATCGCCAGGCTGCGCGGTAATTTAGGAAAACTGAGTACCGACTCGGCGAGATGATTACCCTGGACGCGGCGATGTTGAACGTGTCGGCTGCCCCATTCTTCTTCCCCGATTTGCAGGAACCGATGAGACTCGAAGTGATAGACGAGAGCGGAGGGAAGACGAAGGTCAGTCAGTTCCTTGACCTCGTTATCGTCTTCACTGCTGACTCGCTGTGACGTGGTTCTGGGTCTTCGTCGAGTGTGTTAATGGTGTCGGTCATCTCGTCATTGCCTGGGCGCGAGGGGCATACTTCCCCGGCATGGCGACAGCACCGGCGTTGCTCGCTCTCTCGATCTACTTGGCGGTGCAGATGTTGCGGATCGAGCGCCATCAGGAGGCGGCCGTCTAATAACGGCGTGCAGCAAGCGTGCTGTTAGCATCTCTCTTATCAATCACGTTCTGTGCGCGCCGCTGATGCCGGGCGTTGAGTTGCTACGGATTGGGTACTCATTAGGGGAGTCATATGCTGCGTAGAATAGTTTCTCTACTCACAATCTTTTCGCTCTTAATAATTTTCGAGTTCAGCATTTTCGCTACCAGTATCGAAAGGAATCCCACAAAGAGAAAGGGGGCAGGCGCTCCATTCCAAATCCGTCGGGGTAAGAAATGGGGATACATGGATAAGACGGGCAAAATCATAATTGAACCGCAATTTGATTATGAAGGCGACTTTTTTCGGGGTGTGGCTCGTGTGCTGAAGGATGATAAATGGGGATATATTGACGCCAAAGGCAGGGTAAAGATTCCATTTCAGTTTGACGATGCTCTCGACTTTATCGGAGAACTGGCTCCTGTTCGCGTAGGTAGAAAATGGGGCTACATTGATTTAACCGGTCGCTGGATAGTTTCGCCACAGTTTCAAGGAGCGGGAGAATATTTCGAAGGCTTAGCTCGTGTCTTATTGTGGACTCAGATTCAATGTGGAGAAGCAAAATTCTATACTAATGAAGATGCCCCTGATTATGTCTATGTTCTCCCTACGATGGAAACAATCCTGACGAGCCATTGCTATCCCGTCGACGCGAAGTATGGCTTTCTCGACAAATCCGGCAAGTTTGCAATTGAGCCCCAAGCTAAGAGCATTGAGGATTTTTCCGAAGGTCTGGCGGCTTTCTTCGTTGATGGTAAGTACGGGTACATGGATGTGCATGGCAAGGTAGTAATCGCTCCTCAGCTTGAACGTGCCGAGAATTTCTCTGAAGGGATGGCGCAAGCGAAGTTGAATGATAAGTGGGGCTACATAAATAAGTCTGGTGATTGGGTAATTGAGCCTAAGTTTAGTTATGTGGGAGGGTTCTCCGAAGGCTTGGCGCGCGTAGAATCGGTTAATGGTGAAGGTTGGGGCTATATAGATAAAACCGGGAAAATGATTATCAAGCCACAGTATGAAGAAGCATGGGACTTTTCCGAAGGGCTCGCACCCGTCTGGAAAAACGAGCAGTGGATTTATATTGATAAATCCGGCAGGGAGGCTTTCAGAACAAAGAAAGATGCACGCTGGGGTTTCTCTGATGGTTTAACCGTTATCGGAGATTATCCAGATAAAGTTTACATTGATAAGGCAGTAAAAGTAGTTGCTCAGTATGAGGCCGGATCACAATTCTCAAATAACGAACTCTTGCCCCGGCAGGAGCAGCCCAACAACTCATTCAACCGGAGCGCAAAGAGTCTGGACGTCATCCACAAGATTGGATGCTTGATACAATACTTCCCGCCCGGTTAATTCTGGCGTTGGGCAGTATAAGCGACTGGAGGACAAACCATGCAGCGCATTACTACACCCAATGGAACAGTAGTCTCTTACGACAAGTACGGTAGTGGCCCGCCCCTCGTCCTCGTGCACGGTGCTTTCAGCGACCATAAGACGAACTGGGAGTTCGTGAAGCCAATACTCGAGAAGCAATTCACCACCTACGCCGTCGCCCGCCGGGGGCGGGGTGAAACGGACGCGACTGAAGGTCATAGTCTTGAGGATGAGGGCAGGGATGTCGTGGCCTTGATTCAGTCGCTCGGCGAACCGACTTTCCTCCTCGGACACTCTTACGGCGCTCATACTGCGCTCGTCGCCGCCGCCGAAGTTCCGGACTCCATTCTCAAACTGGTGCTTTACGAGGCGGCATGGCCGCACATCATTGGGAAGGAGGCACTGGCGCAGCTTGGCGAATTGGCGCAGGCTGGCGATTGGGAGGGTTTCGCGATCTCATTTTTCCGCGACAGGCTGTTCGTGCCAATCGAGGAACTGGACGAACTGCGGGCAACGGAGCTTTGGCCGCCTATTATCGCCGATGCCGAGGCTTCGCTGGGAGACCTGCGCGCGCTGAGCAGATACGACTTTAAAGCGGAGCGCTTTCGCGACCTTCGAATTCCGGTGATGCTCCAGATCGGAACCGAAAGCCCACGCGACCTCTATGTCACCGATGCCCTCGCCGCCGTGCTCCAAGATGTCCGCATCGAGGAGTTGCCCGGGCAGGCGCACGAAGGTATGACCACCGCACCCGAGATGTATGCCGAAGCGGTATCACGCTTTCTGCTCCGGTAGTTCCGGTCGGGCGTATCGGCTTGATTCATCGGCTATCCATATAAGTGATGTTTTGGTGCTGCTCACCGAAGGCTGGCTTGGCTGGCGGATTCTTGCACAGAAAAGCTTGTGGGAAGCAGATGCAGCAACTCCATAAAGTCAATTACACATGCTACACGCGCCGCCCAACAACGGACGCAACCCCGACTCCCCATCACTCTGCCTCTGATGCTGGTTGCGCAGGGGCGCGGGTAATGCCCGGCGTTAGATTTCTTCCAGATGTGGAGGCTGTATGAGAACTAATTCTGACAGGTCTGTGAGCGAGCGCGCCTGGATGTTCTTGGCCTTCCTTTCCTTCGCCCTTCTCACCCCACACGCCCGCGGCCAATCCTCTCCCGACGTTGGCAGTGACTTCGCGCGGGCATATCAGGAGTTCAGAACCAATTACCTGAGCGAGTTGCGCAAGGAAAGGTTCGTCGGGTCGAGTTTCTACCTAGTCCGTGACAACCGGGTCGTGGCTCGTGAGTTCTACGGACTCGCCGACGCCGAGCGCGGCGTGCCTGTGGACGAGGAGACTATCTACCACTGGGCTTCGATCACCAAGACCTTCACCGGCATCGCCATCATGCAGCTACGCGACCGCGGGCTGCTCAAGCTCGACGACCCCGTCGTCAAATACATACCGGAGCTGCGAGCCGCGCATAACCCTTTCGGCGATATGTCGGAGATCACTATCCGGCATCTGCTGACACACAGCGCCGGCTTCCGCAATCCGACGTGGGGGAGCTGGCGCGACGACTCGAAGGACTGGCAGCCGTTTGAGCCGCCGGGATGGAGTCAACTCGCGGCGATGATGCCGTACACAGAGGTGCTGTTCAAACCCGGCAGCCGCTTCGGCTACTCGAACCCCGGCGTGATCTACCTGGGGCGCATCATCGAACTGTTGACACACGACGACTACGAGGTCTACATCGACAAGAACATCTTCAAGCCGCTGGAGATGCACCGCAGCTACTTCGACGCCACGCCCTATCACCTCATCAAGCATCGTTCGCACAGCTACTACGTGCGCGGCGGGGCGAGGAAGGAGGCGCGCTTCGACGCCGACACAGGGATCACGGTCTCGAACGGTGGACTGAACGCACCGCTCCCGGACATGGTCAAATACGTCAGCTTCCTGTTGGGCGACCCCTCGAAACAGGCGGCCTACGACGGAGTGCTCAAGCGCTCGTCGCTCGAAGAGATGTGGCGACCGCAACTCGTAGCGTCAGGCGATTTCACACAGGGGTGGATGCGTGCAGAGACGGCGGTGGGGCTCTCCTTCTTCGTGGACGACATCAAGGGGCGTCGCTACGTCGGGCACAACGGAGACCAGAATGGGTTCAAGGCCTACATGAGCCTGTGCGCAGAGACTCGCACGGCAAGTCTCCTCGTCTTTAACACTGAGACGCGCTCGACGGTAACGGGTTCAGATAACCTGCTCGCACCGGAGTCAAAGATAGCTCGCGGCGTGCTCAGTCTCTTCCAGTCGATTCCCACAAGATGACGAATAGCGACAGTGCAGCATCCACCGCGCTAACTATTAAATTCAAGTGAGGGACTGCTCTCCGGCGAAATGGGCGTCGAATAAGTGGCAGCGTCCTTGTCGAATCGCGTGTGCCACCTGAAAGACCCGCGAATGAACGGCGCGGGAGGTGCTGTCGAGATAGCTTCGGCCATCACAATCCAGCCACCTCCCGCGCTTTTTGCCGTGGGAATAAAGAGACGCCAGGCAGTTATCAAATCCTATGTCGTCGATGGCGCGTTCATCTGCGGCGCGACCAACACTACCCCACGATATGGCTCAGTAAATCTTCGAAGCGCGGATCGGCACGCAGGTTGTCGAATCTGGGGTCGAGTTCGAGAAAGACGAGCAGGCTATAACGCTCCTGATAAGCTATCTTGAGCCACTTGAAGGCCTTGTCATTTTCTCTCAGACCCGAATAAATCATCGCCATATCATGCGGCGGGACATAGGCGTGCCTGGCCTCTTCTTCCAGTTCCGCAAGCACGCTTCGCGCCTCGTCCTGTTTTCGCATCAGTGCATAAGTATGCGCAATCGAGGCACGCGCATCCGAACCGCCTTTGAACGCCGCCGTCGCTTTCGCTGCCGCATTGTCTATCGAAAGAGCAATCGCGCTCTGGAATGCGTTGACGGCCTCTTCATACTTTCCAAGCTGCTCGTAGGCTAACCCGATCCGAAAGTGCGCCATGACGAAATTCGGTTCGGTTTCGAGCACCCACCGGCATTGTTTGATCGAAGCCTCGAACTGGCGCGCATAGTAGAGCGCGCAGGCGACATCCGTGTTGATGATCAGCGAGAGCGGGTCGAGCGCCTGAGCTTTTCTGATCGAGGTCAACGCCTCGTCAGTCCGTCCCGTCGCCATCAGGTAGATGGCGAACCAATCATGCGCGGCGGCGTAGCTCGGATTGAGTTCGAGAGCCTGCCTGAACTCCCTTTCGGCTTCCGGCCAATCGCGTTCATAAAACATTCTCACGAGCGCCAGCGAAGCATGCGCTTCGGCCACTGTCTCGTCCAACTCGATAGCCTTCAACGCTGCCGACCTGGCCTTCGGCATGGCCTCGCGCGGAAGCATGAAGCCATAGATTTCCATGTGAACATATGAGGCGGCCATGCCCGCGTAAGCCAGCGCGTAGTGCGGGTCTCGCTCGATAGCATCGGCGAAACAGTCGAGGCTTCGACGCAAGCCCTTGGGCGTCATCTTGTTCCAGTAATAACGCCCCTTGAGATATGACTGGTAAGCGTCGCCGCTTTCCGTGTAATGCTTACTGAGAGACTTTCGCTCGTCGCCGCTTAATTTCAACGTCAACGCGCCCGCCACTTGCTCGGAGATGGAGTCCTGCACGGTGAAAATGTCTGTAAACTTTTCATCGAACTTCTCCGCCCAGATCGTCGCGCCGTCAACAGCATTGACGACCTGCACCGTCACACGCACACGATTACCGATCTTCTGCACACGACCATCAACCAGCGTCTCCACTTTCAATTCCCGACCAATCACACGGATGTCCCGATCTGCATCCGTATACTTGAGTACCGCGCTCGTCGGGCGGACGTTAATCTTGCCGACATTGCTCAGTTTGATAATGAGCGCATCGGCCATGCCTAAACCGAGGTATCGCTCGTCGCCCTCCTGTTCGAGCATCGCCTTGAAAGGCAGTACGGCAATCGAGCGCGCGTCTGTCGTCGGCGCGCCGGTTTCTCTGACGCTGGCGACGAAACGATAGCCGCGTTTCGGAATAGTCTCGATGAATCTCTGCCCGGCCTGACCGTCGCCGAGAGCCTTCCTGAGCGTCGAGATGTTGCGATTTAGATTCCCTTCTTCGACAAAGCTGTCCGGCCAAATCTCCCGCATGAAAACCTCTTTCTCCAACGCTCGCCCGCTATTTCGCACCAGCATGAGAAGAATATCGAAGACTTTCGGCGTCAGCGTGACGGGAGTGTTACGGCGTAACAGCAGTCGTTCGACCGTGTCGAGACGGAAGGGGCCGAATTCGTAGAAATGGCTGTTGAGTTCAGTGTCCATGCGCTTCTTTCGGAACTTTTTCGGAAATTTTTCGGCGTGCTGTAAGGACTTCAGAGGTTGCTACAGCTTATTGTCCGCCCCGAAGCGTGGGGCCGCACAAAGAGCGTGTTCGATGTTCGCGCACATTGTAAGCCCAACGGCTGGTAGGAGCAAAACAGGTCGGAAATTGAAAATCCGAATTACTTTCAGCAATAGAAGGAGTTGATATGAAGAAGAGAATCCATTCAGAGTTCGGTTGGAAGCGCGGCATGGGCGCACGCCTTGCCGTCGCGCTACTACTGTTGCAGTCGAGTTGGTTCGCCGCGCCCTTCGCACGCGCCGCGACGCAGGATACGACGGAGAAGCCGACGGCCGGCGTTCAACAAAAACAGGATGGCAACATTAAAGCGAAAGGCGCGTTCACCTGCGATTTCGCCCTGCCCGGCGACTTTCCTTTCAGCCAGGTGGCTCCGGTGATCGAGCGCGACCGGATGTACATGGCCGAACGCCCCGGCATGCAGCGAAAGCAGATTCCGATGCGGATCGATTTTTCCAACGGCAATCTTCTGACGGGCGGACGCTATCTGTTCGACACCGAGCAGGACGCGGCGAAATATAGATCATGGGTTGAAAATGATTTCGTCCTCGACGGCACGCACTTCTTTGAACGCCCTTACTTTCTCAACCCCGATTGTCATTCGTGGGGCGTCGTCGGCGCGCACAATATCAAAGATATTCAACAGCAGATCATCGTGCGGACGGAGCGTTGGAGCGTGCCGCACGAAAGTCAGATGCACTTGTTGAAACAGAGTTGGCCGTTGATTTTGCAGGAGGCGGAACAGCGCGGTTTAACCGGCGTCTGGCTGCTCTACAACGAGCAGGAACGACTCGCGCAACTCGTCTACTTCGCTGACCGGGTTGTCCCGCAAAATCCCTCCATGTTCGATTTTGCAAGCCTTGCGGCATTAGAGTTTGGCCTCCCGCTCGGCGCTGTCTTTGACACGCAGCCGGAATGGATAAGGACGTTTGACCGTACACAATGGGTGTTGACGTTCTGGTTCCCTTTCCTGCCCGGCGACCAGGGGCAACCCGCGCTCTGGCCGAACTCGCCGCCGTTGCCCGAACCCTACCCCGGCGACGGAGTCTGCGAAGTGAGCCGTGGTGAGAACAGTGTCAATGCGCCCGGCGATTGCACGCCGACGGCAGGCAACGGCGTCTGCGACGCGGGCGAGAACACGCAGAACACTCCGGGCGATTGTCGCCTTCCATAGTCTTCATCAGCCTGCGGATGATCTGCCGGGAGGGTTACCAGCGCGGAGTTGGAAAGTAGCATAGACATGACTTGGCGCGGTCACGTTATTCAACGGCATCAAGCTGTGCGTGACCGCGTCAAGTCATGACCTCGACATCTTTATTGGGCAATAATATAGCTGGCTCACTTACGGCCTTGCGCTAGCCCCGCCTCCTGACTCAGTGAGGTGAAACTAATTTGAGGCCGACGATGCCGCTGATGATTAACAGGACGCAAACTATCCTCCCAACCTGCGGCGGCTCGCCCAAGAACGCCATGCCGATGATGACAGTCCCCACGGCTCCGATGCCAGTCCAAATTGCGTAACCAGTACCTACCGGAATCGTTTTCAGGGCGTGAGAGAGCAGCAGGAAGCTGACAGCCATAGCCCCGACTGTTCCGACGCTCGGCCACAACCTGGTAAACCCCTGCGTATATTTCAACCCGATGGCCCACCCAATCTCAAGCAGACCAGCAATAAAAAGGACGACCCAAGCCATAGTTTTTCTCCTGATGGTTTGGGTCGTCCCAAGATATTCTATTTCCACATGAGGCCATCCCCATGCGGTTGTACGCTGAATTGCGTAACTGCCTTACGCTAGCACGCATATGGGGCTTGGGCAAGTTCACTATTGCCTTATAAGTGAGTCAAGTATATTTATGCCCTCTTAAGACCCGGAGGGGCTGTCTAACGAGTCGTCCGACCGGACGCGCAATGGACTTGCCTTTCAACGAGAACCTGAATGGTTGCGGTGATTCGTGCGTGCCGGTCAATTCCAGCGTTATGCCGCTTCATGGGAAGGAAGATCATGGAAGTTTCAATCATCGATTATGCCCCACAACATCAGGCTGCCATCCGTCAAATCCTTGAACGGATCGGCTGGGCCGAGCAGTATGTCGCCGCCGCCGAGCAGAACGCCGAAGCTTTCTCTCAAAATAGAGAGGTGTATGGTGTTTATATCGCGACCGTCGGTGATTCGGTGGTCGGCTTCGTTTACGTCCAATTCTATGAATGGAATCGGCTGGCGCAGATTCAAGGCCTGGCGGTCGATCCGGGTTACCAGCGGCATGGGATCGCCGCCGATTTGGTGAAGCATGCCGAGAGATTCGGGCGAGAGAAGGGGGCGCGGGGGATGTATGTTGACACGCCGACGCTCAACCAAAAAGGGCGTGCTTTCTACGAAGCCATAGGCTACAGCTACGGCTATGAGATGCCGCGATATTACGAAGATAATCTGGACGGCGTCACATATCAGAAATTCTTCGGAGACGGTTGAGAGCGAACAGACCGCAAGGTCGCAGGGCGGCATAACAACGGCATGCATGCCAACGCCCCGACACGCTGCCTCACATGTAACTTGTGCAGGGGGTGCGGGCGAGGCCGAATCGTTAGTGGCTCGCGCACTCTCCCTCACACCAGCACCTAAATCCAGCCCCGTTTACGACGCTGTAAACTCACGCTCTGACGAATTGAATTTAATCACTGTTGGCGCGGTGTGACACTAAATTAGTACGCCCGGCGCAAAAGAAAGCTGCCTACTTCCCAAACAAAACGGGAAATGCAGTGCGGCATATCTCTTGCGGTGAGTCTGCTCGTCCAAAGCCGGATTTAAATGCGGTCATTTGGGAAAGAGAGCTTTCATTCAAACTTGCGGGACGGCTTGAACGCTCGGCCGGTCTATCGAATGGACGCTCAATGGATATACCGGTCGGGAAGCGGAATGTCTTTTGGGGGAGAGCCATTCCGGTTGCTGACCGGTATCCTATGTTTGACAGTTGAAAGGCAAGGTAAAGAAATGCTACGAGGATACAATCGCCGCACGCTGACAACGCTGACTCTCCTTCTTATCATCAGCTTATTACCAACTGCCACATCAGCCCAGAAACCTAGACAGGACAATCGGAGAGATGCACCGAGAGGCACGCCCGTCATGTGGCGCGACCCCGGTGACATCTCTCAGCGCGATCTGCTGAACGGCCCCGGCGGCCAGGCCATGAAGCCCGACCTGAGACGTGTGAGCTTCATCAAGCAGGAGACCGGCGGCTACTCGACCAAATATCGCGTGCGGGACGCATCGGATCGGGAATGGGTAGCCAAGGTCGGAAAGGAAGCACAGAGCGAGACGGCGGCCGTGCGTCTGCTCTGGGCTATCGGTTACATGACGGAGATCAACTACCTCGTCCCGCGACTCACTATCGAGGGCAAAGGCACGTTTGAGAACGTGAGGCTCGAAGCGAGGCCGGAGCACATCAAGCGACTCGACGAATGGAAGTGGACAAATAACCCCTTCTCCGGCACGAAAGAGTTGCGCGCGCTCATTATCATGATGGCCTTCCTGAACAACTGGGACATCAAAGATACGAATAACAAAGTCCTGCTTGTGCCCAACCTGAAAACGGGCGAGAACCGTTTGCACTACATCGTCAGCGATCTGGGCGCGACCTTCGGCAAAGTGAAAGTGGACGCGCCCGTCATCTGGCGCATCAAGCGCAACCGCAATGACCCGGCCGACTACGCCGACGATCCGTTTCTCGAAGATGTGAAGCACGACGGGCGCGTCTTATTCTTCTACAAGGGCAAGAGCCAGCAACTCTTTGACGATCTGAGGACTGAGGAAGCGACTTGGCTTGGCAGCTTGCTTTCGCAGTTGAGAGACGAGCAGATCGCCGATGCGTTCCGCGCCGCAAACTACACTCCCGCGGAAATCAGCTTGATGACGAGAGCCGTGCGCACGCGGATCAATGAGCTAACGAATATCCGATAAAGTTCTACTAAATGTTCACATGCGAGAAGCACCGTGTAGTCGGATTACACGGTGCTTCTCGCTGTTTAGGCACACAATCAGTGGTAACTTCCTTGAGTTTTATTACGTGAGTTTGTTAAAAACATAATTCTGCTGATTTTGCTCTGCCAATGCTTTTCCAACTCGCTCAAGTAGTTTTCAGGCTCAATCTTCCTGTGAGATTGAGCGCCGGACCACAAGTTCCTTGCTTCTGTGCCGTAACTCTTCGTGAGACTTAGAATGAGAAGCCCGTTACCAGGTTCGACAGGGGTGCTCCGGTGAGTGCCTTTTTTTGCCTTTATTTCTCGCCCGATAAAATTGGCGCGCGAGTCTGCAAAAGTGTGTCGTCTGAATTTTGCCTGAACCCGTCAAGTGTTAGAATATTTGGAGTTTTTTGGAACATCCCGGTCGTGCTCGTTTCGTGAATAGAGATTGCCGGAAGGTGTCTGATATAGTGCTCTCTCGAAAAGAGGCGCTTTCGCCGCAGGCGGGCAGGCGTGGCGCGTGGGAAGAATCATTATATCTGTGTTGTAATGACGGTTTTCGTGGCGACCAATGCCACCCTTCGGCGCATCACAGATGAGTTCGTCTGTTCGTTTGGCCTACGGGGCGGCGGGCGGACGAGAATCCAAACAGAGTTATTTCCCGTACACTGTTCTGATGAAGATCGTAGCCAGCAAAAACCCCTTGCCTGAAGACCGGCGCGCAGACCCCTCCGGCGCAACTCTGTCGCAGAAGCCCGCGGACGGCAAGCAACTGCTCATCAATCGTGAGTTCAGCTTGTTGGAGTTCTTCCGCCGCGTGCTCGAAGAGGGATTGGACGAAACGCAGCCGCTCCTTGAACGTCTGAAATTCCTCGCCATCTTTTCCAGTAACGTGGACGAGTTTTTCATGATTCGCGTCTCCGGCCTGAAAGAAGAGTTGGAGCACGACGTGACGGAACTGTCGCCCGACGGCATGACGCCCGGCGAGCAACTCGCAGAGATCAGGCAGCGCCTCTTGCCGATGATCGCGCAGCAGAGCCGCTGCCTCGTCGAAGAGTTGCTGCCGCAACTTAAAGAGCAGGGCATAGAGATCGCCCCCTATAACTCTCTGTCGGCCGAAGAACGCGAGGCGCTTCAGGAATACTTCGAGGATCAGGTCTTCCCGGTCTTGACGCCGCAGGCCGTCGATCCGAGCCACCCGTTTCCTTACGTCTCGAATTTGAGTTTGAACCTCGCCCTGATGGTCGCGCCGCTACCGGAACACGGCATCACGAGTTCGCTCGTCGGCAAGATCGAGCCGCGTTTTGCACGCATCAAAGTGCCGCCACTCGTGCCGCGCCTGATCCCTGTCGGTGAAGACGGCACGAAGTTCATCCTGCTCGAAGAGTTGATCGCCGCCAACTCGGCGACGCTCTTTCCGCGCATGCGCGCGAGCGTCTGCCACGCCTTCCGCGTCACGCGCGATGCTGACATAGACATCCGCGAAGACGAGGCCGACGATCTCTTGCGCATCATGCAACAGACTTTGCGCAAGCGTCGCTTCGGCACGCCCGTCCGTCTCGAAGTGGCCGAGGCGATGCCCGCCGACATGACGAAGTACCTGACCGAGTCAATCGGCGTTGACCCCGAAGACGTGTACCGCGTGGGTGGGCCGCTCAACGTGCCCGGTTTGATGAAGCTCTACAAGCTCGAACGGCCGGACTTGAAAGACGCGCCCTTCAAGCCGCGCACGCCGATGGCCTTGCGCCGCCCGCGTCTCAACATCTTCGACGCCATCCGCGAGCAGGACATCCTGCTGCATCATCCGTACACTTCGTTCAAGCCCGTCACGGATTTCATCGCGGCGGCGGCGCACGACGAACAGGTCGCGGCCATCAAGATCTGTCTCTATCGCACTGGTCAAAACTCGCCCATCCCGCAATCGCTCATCGAGGCGAGCGAGCAGGGCAAGCAGGTGACGGCCATCATCGAACTCAAGGCGCGCTTCGACGAAGAGAACAACATCGAATGGGCGCAGCGTCTGGAAGAAGCGGGCGTCCACGTTGTCTACGGCTTGATGGGACTCAAAACCCACTGCAAGCTCGCGCTCGTCGTGCGCCGCGAAGACGACTCGATGCGTCGCTACGTACACATCGCCACGGGCAACTACAACCCCGACACGGCGCGCGCCTACACAGACCTCGCGCTTTTTACCGCCAACGAAGAGATCGGCGCGGACGCTACGGAACTCTTCAACTACCTGACCGGCTATTCGCGGCAGAAAGAGTATCGCCAACTTCTGGTCGCGCCGGTCAACATGCGCGAGCGCATGATCGCGCTCATCAACCGCGAGGCCGAGCACGCGCGCGCGGGGCGTCCCGCGCGCATGGTCATCAAGATCAACCGGCTGGCCGACATCGAGATCATACGCGCGCTCTACGACGCTTCGGCCGCTGGCGTCAAGATTGACCTCATCGTGCGCGGAGTCTGCATGCTGCGCCCCGGCGTCGAAGGTTTGTCCGAGACGATAGTTGTGCGCAGCGTCGTCGGCCGCTTCCTCGAACACAGCCGCATCTACTATTTTGCGAACGGCGGCCAAGAGGAGTTTTATACGGGCAGTTCCGACTGGATGCCGCGCAACTTGAACCGGCGCGTCGAAGTGATTACGCCCGTTCACGACGCGCGCCTGCGTCGCCATCTGAAGGATGTGATTCTGACCGCCTATCTGCGCGACAACGTGAAAGCGCGGCGGCTGACCCCCGATGGCTCTTACGAGCGCATCCAATCGGCCGAGGGCGAAGAGAGATTCGACAGCCAGCTATATTTTATGGACGTTCAGCTTTGAGGCCGGACGCCCGCCAAATTCATTTGCCGGAGAGGTACGATTTGCATGTTCAGACAGAATAAACTTCGCGCGCTGATGGTCGCTCTGATCGTCATCGCGCTCGGACTTTCGACGACCGCGTTGGCCGTCCAGAAGAAAGATAAGGACAAGGAGAAGAAAGCGCCGGAGCAGTTGCCTGCGGGCACGGCCGTCATGTGGCGCGATCCCGGCGACATCGCTTCGCGCGACCTGCTCAACGGTTCGGGCGGCGCGGAGCGCAAACCCGACCTGTCGAGCCTCACCATGATTGAAAAGGTGAAGACGGGCTTTTCCGAAAAGTATCGCGTGCGCGACGCGGCCGGTAACGAGTGGGTGGCGAAAGTGAGCCGCGAGGCGCAGTCAGAAACGGCCGCTTCGCGCTTGCTCTGGGCGGTCGGCTACGTGACCGAACTCACCTACCTTGCGCCGACCGTGAACATTCCGGGCACGCCGAAAGGCACTTACACGAACGTCAGATTCGAGGGGCGGCCGAAGGACGTGAAGCGCTACGACCCCTGGCTGTGGGACAGCAATCCTTTCGTCGGCAAGCGCGAGTTTCAGGGTTTGAAAGTGATGATGCTCCTCTTGAACAACTGGGACATCAAAGACGACAACAACGGCATCCTTCACATCACGACGCCCGACGGGCAGAGCGAGTTGCACTACATCGTCAGCGACCTCGGCGCAACCTTCGGCAAGATCGGCAGCGGGGCGCTCTGGGCGCTCAAGCGCAGCCGCAACAACCCGGAAGACTACGCCGGCTCGAAGTTCATCAAGAGCGTGAACGGAGACCGTGTCGCCTTCCACTATGGCGGCAAGATGCAGAACGTGTTCGAAGACATCAGCGTGGCCGACGCGCAGTGGATCGGCGGTCTGCTCTCGAAGTTGAGCGACCAGCAGATTTCCGACGCCTTCCGCGCCGCCAACTACACGCCGGATGAAGTGACGACTTTAACGGCCGCCGTGCGCGCACGCATCAACGAACTCGTCAAACTGTCGCCGCCAACGTCGGCATCCTGAAACGACCTCCGCGCTCGCGTCCGCTCCGCGCTCACGCGGCCGGGCGCGCACAGTTTGAATCATCCGCACACGCCCGTCGCTTCCCTTAGCGGCGGGCGTAGTAAGGTTAAGGTGAGATGCCTAGAAGCAACCAGTCGAAGATTCTGATCGTGGGCATAGCGGCGGCGCTCATCGGATTCACGCTCGTCGCGTTTTTGATGTCGCGCGGCGATAGGGCGGCGAACAATGCTCCCGCCGCGACCGCGACAGAGCAGTCCGCGCAGAGCACTGCTGCCTCCAACACTGCGCCAGCCCCGGACAATAATGACGACGCGGCTGCGGAAACTACCGTCGCCCGGCCGTCGCAAACGAATCAGCAGCCGGACACCGGCACGACGCAGGGAGGCAACGACAACTCGATCATCTCGACTCTCTTCGGCGCTGACGACATCAAAGCGGGGGCGAACGCGCCGCCGGAAAGCTGGCGCATAGTGATCCCGCGCATCATCGTGCGGCTCATGCTGGCCGCGCTGCTCGTGGCCGCCCTAGCCTTCCGTCCGCGTCGCGGCGTGCCTTCGCTGCCGCGCAATCCTTACGTCGCGCAGACGCAAATCCTGCTCGCCGTCGTCGCCTCTGCGTTGATGATGATCGTGGGCGATAGCGCCGCACGCGCCTTCGGCATCTTCGCCGCCGCTTCGCTCGTCCGCTTCCGCACGAACATACGCGACCCCAAAGAGGTCACAGTTCTTTTGATCAGTCTCGCCATCGGCCTGGCAACGGGCGTCGGCCGCTGGGAACTCGCGCTGACGCTCGCCGTCTTCGTCTTCCCTTTGCTCTGGGTGCTCGAACGCTACGAACTCGGACAGGTCGTGCGCCCCATCCTCGTGACCGTCAAAACGCGCGACACCACGCGCACGCAGGACACGCTCCTGCAACTCTTCAAGCGTTACAGGTTCAACGCCGAACTGCGCCAACTCGATCCGGCTGACCCGGAAGAACCCGTCGGCTGCATCGTCTATTTCCTGAACATGAGCCTCAGCATCAGCACCGACCGTCTGAGCGAAGAGATCATGTCGTCCGACCCGCACAACATCGAAGGCATCGAATGGGAACAGACGAAAGGCACGGGCAACCAAATCTATCAATAGCCTGCGCGCCGTGCGTCGCAAGAGACGAAACAACAGGCGCTTTCAAGTTAAGAACACAAAAAAACCGTGGACGCTTTCAATTGAAAGCGTCCACGGTTTTTCGTTCCCTTAAAGTTTCGACTTATCTTAAAGCGGTCGCCGCCGTAGCGTTGGTCGGCGTCGCGGGCGCTGACTGCGCGAGCATGCGCTGCCAGTAATCCTTGACATACTGCTTCATGTCGCCGTGTCCCCAGCGCGAGTAGAAGTCGTAGGCTTTCATCTCTCTGTAAACCTGTTCGTAGTTCCAGCCATACTTCGTGAACCGGTAGACCGCGCCCATCACGCCCGTGCGATGACGCCCGCCCGCGCAGTGGACGTAGAAGGTGCCCGTCTCCGGGTCGTTAGCGAGTTTCAAAAACGCCTCGATCTGTTCTTCGCGCGGATATTCCTTGTCGCTCATCGGGATGTTGACGTAGCGCATGCCGAGGGCTTCGACAGCGGGCTTCTCGTAAGCCTTCGCGTCGTGGCGCAGGTCGATGACGGTCTTGATGCCGAGCGCGGCGAGGCTGGCATAGTCCGCTTCTTTCGGCTGCGCGCCGCGATAGAAACGTTCATCCATCTGACCGAAATTTTTGATTCTAACGTTTGGGAAGGATTGTTGCGCCGATTGCGCGAAAGAGACTGCGGAAAGAGCCAGAACGACGAGGACAGCGCCCATACTACGTTGAGAGAGATTACGATTCATACGCATCAGAAAATTCTCCTACAGTTTGAAAGAAACCAGAAACAGTCAAACAGAGAAGGTTGGTCTTGCGAGGGCTTTCCGTCACGAGTATGGGCATTCGAGACAGAAACGCACCAGACTACCTCTGCCAAATCACCGAATTGTCGTTATCCGTAGACGCCGGGGAACGTGTGGCGTCTCACATCAGATGCATCAAACTTCGTCCGCGTCGCCCGTGTTCGGCGTCAACAAAAACAGCGCTGAATCTGTGCGGGGGATGCGGCACATAAAATTACCACAGCCAGTGGTTTTACGAAAAGTGCACGCACGAAGTTTTCGGCGGGCAAATTAGCCGCGCACACGCGCCCCGAACGCCCCGCCACAAACTGCCGTCTTTCTAACCGCGCCGCGCTCTCTGCCAGCGTTGGTTGACGTTGATGCGTTTCTCGGTGCGATAGAGGCACGACCAGCAGACGTGCCGCACGCGGTCGTCCGCGTCTCTCTCTTCGATCATGTGCGCGTTCTCTTTGTCGCAGCGCTCGCAGATCACAGCCGGCTTCGGCTTCTCTTCAACAGTTGCCATTGCTTTAGCTCCCGTCCGCCCGTCTTGTCTGTTGCGGCGCACAGTGTAACCGAAAATCGCCCGCCTGTTCAGCCTGAAATGTGTGCACGCGAGTGCCCGCTAAACACCCGAACCTTTGTTAGAATCGGGCGGGCAAATATAACGGCGGCACGGGAATCACAACTGGCACGGATGCTCGCCTCGCGTGCGCTCCGCCCGCGTCCTCTCCCGCGCATGTTAGTCTGTGAGACTTTCCGACTCGGCGAAACTAATGTGACAGCCCGGCAACGGAGTATTTGAAGATGGTGCGAAAATTTTTTGGCCGTGCGCTCGTGCTCGCGGCGCTCGCTTTGCACGCGACGGCGACGGCGAGCGCGTGCGCCGTCGCACCGGGCAACGGCGCGAACGGCGTCGATCAGTCTAAACGTAAGCGGCCGACGCCTGAGCCTTCGACGCCGCAGACGCGGCCGTCGCCGCCGTTGCAAGGAGACGAGAACTTGGAGACGAAACCTGCGGGCGAGATCAGAGAGTTGGCGGCGGGCGGTTACAGTTCCGTCAGAGAGTCTTTCGTGGCAGTCGCGCGCGACGCCGAGACTTACAAACTCCTTCGGCGCTTGCACGACAAGCTGCCGGAACTCGGCGCGGACTTCTTCAAGACGAACGCCGTCGTCGCGGCCTTCCTCGGCCAGCGACGCAGCGGCGGCTACGCGGTGCAGATCACAGGCGCGGGCGGCGCACGCCTGCGCATCATGGAAAAGTCTCCGCCGAAAGATGCCATGACCACGATGGCGATCACCGCCGCGTTTCAGGTCGTCTCAATCGCACTTGACGAAGAGATGCCGCTCGCGCTCGAACTCGATGCGACGTGGCAGAACGCCGCGCGTCCCTACAAAGTGAGTGCGGGACAGTTCACACGTCTGGGCGGCTTCGCCGGTCGTCCCGAACGTTCCACGCTCGCGGGCGACATACACATCATGCGCCACAATGACCTCGCCACAGCCTTCTTCGCGCTCGAAGGACGCGGCGAAGAAGGCAAGTACGCGCTTCAAGACGTGACGACCGCGACGGTCGCGGCCGAAGGCGCGCTCAACTTCGCGCGCCTCGATCCCGGTTCGTTCGTCCCGCCGCCGCGTAATCCTCTGCGCGTGCGCGGTCAGTTCACAGATAACGAAGGCAAGCTCTCTCTCACACTCGAAGCGATGGAGGCGAAGGTGAACGACGGCTACGGCGGTCAAGGTAAACTTGAAGCCGCTGCGACCGCGCCCCCGCCGCAGAAGCGCGCCATCGACGGCGACGATCCGATGTAGCTATGTCCGCTAGACGAAAAGTTAAATCACGAAACCACGAAATCACACGAAGCGACACGAAACAAGACTAAACTCTTCTTCGTGTTGTTTAGTATATGTTCGCAGTTCCATTCTTTGTTCTGTTTGACGCTCTACATATCAGCCTCCACCCGACGACCGCAAATGTTGAAGACAGTCGCCGTCTCCGGCGTTGATGAAAATTCGAAGCACGCGCTGGAGACACGCGCCCACACGCAGGTCGCCATCATCGGCAGCGGGTTCGGCGGCCTCGGCATCGCTGTCCGTTTGAAGCAGTCGGGCGTAGAGGATTTCGTCATCTTCGAACGCGCACAGGACGTGGGCGGGACGTGGCGCGACAACACTTATCCCGGTTGCGCCTGCGACGTGGAATCGCACCTCTACTCGTTCTCCTTCGCGCCGAATCCCGACTGGACGCGCAGTTTCTCGCCGCAGCCGGAAATCTGGGCGTACCTGAAACGCTGCGCCCGCGACTTCCGTGTGCTGCCGCACATACGCTTCGGACATGAAGTGCGCGAGGCGGCGTGGGACGAAGCCTTGCAGCGCTGGCGCATCGAAACCTCGCAAGGGACTTACACGGCCGACGCGCTCGTCATGGCTTCGGGCGCACTCAGCGAACCGGCGCTGCCACGCATCAAGGGACTTGAAAACTTTCGTGGCCGCCAGTTTCACTCGGCGCGCTGGGATCACGATTTCGACTTGGAGGGTCGGCGTGTGGCCGTCGTCGGCACGGGTGCGTCGGCCGTTCAGTTCGTGCCGGAGATACAGCCGAAGGTCGCACAGTTGTACCTGTTCCAACGCACGCCGCCGTGGATCATCCCGCGCAACGATCGGCGACTAAGCGGATTCGAGCAACGTCTCTTTCGTCGTTTCCCTGCGGCGCAACGCCTTGCGCGCGGCTCGATCTATTTGTTCCGCGAGTTGTTCCTGCTGCCCTTTCGACACCTCTGGCTCGCAGGGCGAGTCGAGAAACTTGCGCGGCGACATCTCGAACGCTCCATCGCTGATCCGCAGTTGCGCGCGAAGCTGGTGCCGCGCTACGCCATCGGCTGCAAGCGCATCCTCATCTCGAACGACTACCTGCCCTCGCTCGCGCAACCGAACGTCGAAGTCGTGACCGAAGGGATCGCGGAGGTGCGTGGAGATTCGATTCTGGATCGTTCCGGCGTCGAGCGTGAGGTGGACGCGATTATCCTGGGGACAGGATTTCAAGTGACCGCGCCGCCGCTCGCAGGGTACGTGCGCGGGCGCGACGGGCGGACGCTCGCCGAGTTGTGGGACGGCAGCCCGCAGGCGCACGCCGGGACGACCGTGGCCGGATTCCCGAACCTCTTCATCCTGCTCGGCCCGAACACCGGACTCGGACACAACTCCGTCGTCTACATGATCGAAGCGCAGATCGAGCACGTGCTCGCCGCGCTTCGTTACATGTGGCGACAGGGCGCGAGCGCCATCGAACCGCGCCCCGAAGCTCAGTCAGCCTACGTCGCGGAAGTGCAGAGAAGGATGGAAGGGACGGTCTGGGTGGCGGGCGGGTGCGCGAGTTGGTATCTCGACCGCACGGGGCGCAATTCGACGCTCTGGCCTGACTTCAGTTGGCGCTTCCGTCGCCGCGTCGCGCGCCTGCGCCCCGCAGAGTACGCGCTTACCTTTCCGCACGACGCAAGAAAACACAATGAACCGACGACGAACAATGCGCCGCTCCGGCGAGAGGAGAACTTTATCCGTTGAAATACGACGTGTCCGGTAAGGTCGTGCTCATCACGGGGCCGGCGCGCGGCATCGGCGCGGCGACGGCACGCCTGCTCGCTGCGCGCGGCGCACGCCTGTCGCTCGTGGGATTGGAGCCGGAGCGGCTGAGCGAGATGGCCGCAGAGTTAGACGGCGCGAGCAGCTGCGGCCGTCACGTCTGGTTCGAGTGCGACGTGACGGATCAGGCTTCGCTCGAACGCGCCGTCGCCGGAACGTTTGAGGCGTTCGGACGGATCGACGTGGTCGTCGCCAACGCAGGCATCGCGAGTAATTGCATGGTGTCGGTCGGCGCGGTCGAAGCGCTCGTGCGAACCATCGAAGTGAACTTGACGGGAGTGGTGCGCACCGTCAGCGCAACGCTCAGGCACGTCGCGGACGCACGCGGTTATTACCTGCTCGTCTCTTCGGCGGCGGCAATAGCACCGCTCCCCGGCATCTCGACCTACGCGGCGGCCAAGAGCGGCGTCGAGCAGTTCGGAAACGTCCTGCGCCTCGAACTCGCGCACAAGGGCGTCGGCGTAGGCGTCGCACACCCTTCATGGATCGACACGGACATGGTGCGCGACGTGCGACAGGATTTACAGAGTTTCAACCACATGCTCGCCACGCTCCCGTGGCCTTTCCGCTCCGTCACTGCGGTCGAGACCTGCGCCGCCGCTTTCGTCAAAGCCATCGAGCGACGCCGCCGTAAAGTCTACGTGCCGCGCTCGCTCGCCCCGCTCGCAGCGCTGCGCTATCTCTTCGCCAACCCTCTCTCGGAATACGTGCTCGGACTTAACGCGCGCCGTCTCGTCCCGCAAGCCGAACGCGAAACGCTCGCGCTCAAGCGTTCTTTCGGTCGTCACAGCGTCGAGACGACGAGACGAACGCGGCCTGACAACGAGAGCGCCTGAGCATCGTGCTCAAACTCTTAAGCCACCACGTCTGCAAACTGCTTCGTGTCCGTGTACTGTTGGAAACGCACGGCACGACCGCCATGCACGCCCCAGACGTGCGCGAACTGCGCGCGCACCTCTCTGCCCGACTCCTTGTGCGTGCCGCTGTAAGTTCCGAGCACGACGACGTGATTGCCGGCGTCCAGCCATTCTTCGGGCGTGACCCGAAAGCCGTCCCATTCCGTGCCCAGACGCATGAACACTCCTTCGAGTATCGCCTGCGGCCCGACGTAAGGATTGCGGTCTGCGTAGATGAAGTTTTCCGCTTCCCGCCACTCGATGTTCTGATCCATCTGTCCGAGCACCGTGGGCACATCCCCCCGGCCAAACGCTTCATACAAATCGCGTATCAACGCTACGTTCTCTTGTGACATGAAATGCCTCCTCAAACGATTTTCGGATACATTAATTAACTTCTCGATAGAAGCTCGTCCGCCGCCGGCCGGTCGCCCCGCATGCTCAGGCCGACCGCGCGCACTGAGCGGTGGCACTATACCGGATTCCGAGACGAATTACCGCACCCGTGCGCCGTCCCTTGTGCTAAATTAGGGACGCGAAACTTTCCCCGCGAAACTTAATTTCAAATTCCCCGCTTGAGACTTAAAAGAGACTTGAACGGGACTGTTAACTGTTAGCCGAAGTGGACTCGAACACCTTTCTCGTCATCGCCATTATCGCCATCGCCGCGCAGAGTCTCCTGCTGTTCCTCGCGCTGTTCGAGCCGGGTCTCGACTACAAGATCACGCAGCCCGCTTCGTGCGATCCGACATCGCCCGAATTCCTGCGCATTCTCGAAGCGCTCACCGACGCGCAAGTGTCGCGCCGCACCCGGATCGAAGTCTTAACCAACGGCGAGAACTATTACGAGGCCGAACTCGAAGCAATCCGCCGCGCCGAGCACAACGTCAACATCGAAGCTTACATTTTTCAGAAGGGGCGCGTGGCCGACGAGTTCGTCCGGGTCTTGACGGAGCGTGCGCGAGCGGGCGTGCGCGTCAATCTCGTGCTCGATTCGATCGGCAGCTTCGCCTCCTGGAACAGCTATTTCTCGGAACTGCGCGCGGCGGGCGGGCGCGTCTGCTGGTATCACCCGTTTCGCTGGTACACGCTGCCGCGCATCAACAACCGCACGCACCGCGAACTGTTCATCGTAGACGGCCGTGTCGCTTTCGTCGGCGGCGCGGGCGTGGCCGACCACTGGCGTTATCCACTCAAAGATCATCCGCGCTGGCGCGACACGATGTTTCGCGTCGAAGGCGACGCCGTCTCGAATTTGCAAGCGACGTTTGCAGAGAACTGGCTCGAAGCGTCGGGCGAGATACTGGCGAGCACCGAATACTTTCCGCTTTGCGAGGCGGCGCATTCGACGCCTTCGCTCGTCGTCAACAGTTCGCCCTCAGCCGGTCGCTCCACGCGCGCACGCATACTGTTCCAGATGCTTCTGGCCTCCGCGCAAAAGAGCGTCCTCATCACGACGCCCTACTTTCTGCCCGACCGCAGCGCGCGCGCCGAGATGGTGCGCGCCATCCGCGAGCGCGGCGTCGAAATCCAGATCGTCGTCCCCGGCCAAAAGAGCGACCACGCACTGACGCGCAATTCGAGCCGCCGCCTCTACGGCGATCTGCTCGAAGCGGGCGCAAAGATTTACGAATATGCCCCGACGATGATGCACGCCAAGACGCTCGTGGTTGACGGCATGTGGAGCGTCGTCGGCTCGACCAACTTCGACAACCGCTCCTTCGGACTCAACGACGAAGTGAACCTCGCCGCCTGCGACGAGAAATTGGCCGCACGCATCACAGAAGACTTCGAACGCGACCGCGCCGACAGCCGCCCTGTCTCCTACGAAGAATGGCGACGTCGCTCCATCTTCGAACGCGCACACGAACTGTTCGGGATGCTACTGGAGAGACAACAGTGAGAGCTGTTAGCTGTTAGCTGTTAGCTGTTAGCTGTTAGCTTTCAGAGCAGTCAGTTTTTAGCAGTCAGCATTTATCTTTTGCTAATAGCTAACAGCTAATAGCTAACAGCTTTTCCATGCGTATCGTCACTTACAACGTGCATAAGTGTCGCGGGCTTGACCGGCGCGTGCGCCCGGCGCGCATCGCTTCGGTGTTGCGCGAGTTGGACGCGGACATTATCGCGCTGCAAGAGGTGTTGAGCGTCGGCGGCGCGGCGCGCGAGATGGATCAGGCGCGCTTCATCGCCGAAGAACTCGGCTACGACTACTGCATCGGCGAGAACCGGCGACTATCGGGCGGCGCTTACGGCAACGTCATTCTCAGTCGCCTGCCCTGGCGACACGTGCACAACTACGACATCACGTGGCGCGGGCGCGAGCGGCGCGGCTGCCTGCGCGTGGACATCGAGACGGGCGAGGGCGGACAACTACTACACCTCTTCAACGTGCATCTCGGCACGGCTTACATCGAGCGTCGCCATCAAGCGCGCCAACTCGTCGGCGAGCGCATCCTCGGCAACGCGGAACTGACCGGCGCGCGCATCATCCTCGGCGACTTCAACGAATGGACGAAAGGTTTAGCCACGCGTCTCCTGACCGAGCAACTGCAAAGCGCAGACGTGCGCACGCACCTGCGCAGCCCGCGCACCTATCCCGGCCCGCTCCCGCTCGTCCATCTCGACCACATCTACTTCGATCCGGCACTCGAACTCCGGCAACTGACCCTGCACAAAAGCCTCACGGCGCTCGTTGCCTCAGACCACCTGCCGCTCGTCGCAGACTTCGACGTGCGCGCGTAACGAACATTCAACTGCTTTACTTTTAACTCGGATTCTTCAGGAGAGTTTCGCGCTTTTGCGACGCGGGGCGCGGCGTTTGGTGGGCGGCGTGAGGGCGGAGGCTGTGCTTGTTTGCGTCGCGGTCGGCGTCGCAATAGGTGTCGCTGTTTGCTGGTGGTTGTTGTTCGAGTTGTTATAGCGGCGCGCGGCTTCGTCGCTGACGATGCAGAGGCCGTGAACTTTGTCTGCGCGCAGGCGACGGACGAGTTCCGCGGCCTCCGCGTAATCGACGCTCGACACCTCGCAGCCGCGCTCGCTTACGACCGACCAGCGTTTTTCTCGCAGTTCACTCATCCGCTCGACTCTTGCCCGTTTGGAAGTTTTGTTTGCAACAGTTCGGAGTTTAAATGAAGGCGGAGCGGAAAGCCAAACAGCTCGCGCGCGGCGTTTGAATATGGTCTGACTTTCGTGTGAATTCTGTTTGACTTTGCCCCGCAAATGCAATAGAAACCACGCCGCACGACCCCACTCTCCCGTCCGCGCTTTCCGAGAGCGCGCCTCACGGGAAAACTTCGGAGCCAACCCGTATGTTCAGAGAGTTCAGAGAGTTCATCAAACGCGGCAACGTTATCGATCTGGCTGTCGCCGTCATCATCGCCGCGGCCTTCGGCAAGATCGTCACCACGCTCGTCGATGCCGTCTTGATGCCGCCCATCGGCATGCTGCTCGGCGGCGTTGACTTCTCCGGCCTCTTCATCAACCTCTCGGACAAGCCGCGCCCGCCGAGCCTCGCCGCCGCCAAAGCCGAAGGCATCCCCGTCATCGCCTACGGCCAACTGATCAACGACATCATCACCTTCCTCATCGTCGCCTTCGTCATCTTCCTCATCGTCCGCGCAGTCAATCGCCTCAAGAGCAAACAGGCCACAGATGCCGCACCGACGACCAAAGACTGCCCCTACTGTCTCTCCACCATCCCGCTCAAAGCCACGCGCTGCGCCGAATGCTGCATCGACCTGCAAACAATTTAGGGGCGCGCTCAGGCGTCTGCGGCAAGGCGGATTCCGGCGAAGGCGATGCGGAAGTGGCGTCGGAAGAAGTTGCGAAAAGAGGTGCGAAGAATTGAGGGGTGCGTCGCCCACGAGCCGCCTTTGAGGACGCGGTGGTCGCCGTCAAACCACGTCTCGGAATATTCGGGATAGGGGTAAGCAGTGAAATTTTCGTAACCGGCAAACGGGTCGTTTGTCCATTCCCAGACGTTGCCCGCCATGTCCAGACAACCATAAGAACTCGCGCCCAACGGATAAGCGCCGACCGGCGTGGTGTCCCACTGACGCAAATCGAAATTGCCGTGCGCCGCAGTCGGCGCATCGTCGCCCCACGCGAAAAGGTTCTTGCGTCTCTCGGCCGCGTTCCACGAAGCGGCCTTCTCCCACTCGGCTTCCGTCGGCAGGCGCTTCCCCGCGAAGCGCGCGTAGGCCGAGGCCTCGTACCAACTGACGCCCGCCACCGGATGCTCAGGTTTGAGCGCGCCCTCCGCAAACATCGTGCGCACGCTCCAGCCGCGCCGCTCGTCGCCGTCGCTGCACGTGCCTTGCGTCGTCCAATAAAACGGCTGCGTCCAATTTTCACGCTCGCGCCATTGCCAGCCCTCTTCGTCCCACCACTCCCGCCGTTGATAACCGCCCTCCGCGATGAAGTGCGCGTACTCTTCGTTGGTCGTCAAGAGCCTGTCGATCTTGAACGCGGGCAGGGAGACTGTGTGCGCCGGTAGTTCGTTGTCATAGACGAACATTTGCCACGGCGCTCCGAGCAGTAACTCGCCCGCCTCAATCGTCAACATGTCGCGCACAGCCGATGCAGCGTTCGCTGTCGCGTCGTGTTGTGCGTCGCCGTTCGCCGTGCGACTTTTCTTCGCGGGGTCGAGCATGTGCAGCAGATAAGCGAGCGTCTCCTGATGCTGCCGCTCGTGTTCGAGGACGAGTTGAAAGACATAACCGTCGCGCTGGAGCGGCGACGGCGCGCTCTCGTCCATAGGCGCGTCTTCGAGAAACTGAAGCGTCGCACTTCGGACGCGCGACAGGTAGTCTTCCATCTCGCGGCGCGTGGGAAGATTTTTCGACTGCTCGCGCGGCGTCGAGATCGGATCGAAGATGCGTTCGTAACGCTCGTCGGGCGCGCTCGCGCCCTTCACTTTTTGTAGAATCCAGTAAGCCTCGAAGACGCCGATGTGCGCTAGATGCCAGATGATCGGACGAAAGCCGCAGCCCGGACTGACGTGCAAATCTTCTTCACGCGCCGCCAAGTCGAACAGTCTCAAAGTGGCGGCGCGCGTCGTCTCCAACATCTCCGCGATCCGCGCGGCCTGTTCAGTTCTCATAAGGTTCAGGTTTTGAATTTTAAGTTAAAGTAAGTTTCGGGCTGTGAACTTCAAGAATTCAACTTAGAGCGGATTTCAAGATTCAGCTTGCAGGGTTCGACTTAAAGCACAGTCAACTTCCAGAGCCGGGACTTGAGACTTGGGACTTGAAATTTCCTTCCCCCGTTGACAGTGAACGTTGACGAGTTATGATAGCATGCGTTGGAGACGAGCACGGGGTCGATAGCGCATCATGCTAAGTTTTTAAATTCGCACACTGTAAGCTGCGCCCGAAAACGCAGGCGAAGAATTTTTCAAGAAGATGCCGCCCACTGCTGCCGACCCGCACGCCTCGCGCCTGCGTCTCTCCCGTCTTGATATTTCTGTGGACGCTCAAGCCTCTTTCGCACACGATACGGCCGCCGGTCTACGTGCCTCGCCCAAACAACTCTTTCCCAAATATTTTTACGACGAACTCGGCAGCCTGCTCTTCGACGCCATCTGTCTTGTGCCGGAGTATTACCTGACGCGCGCCGAAAACGAAATCCTCACGCGCTCGGCGACGGAGATCGTCGCCGCTGCCGCAGCCGAAGCGCACGACCATGCGCCGCTCTCCCTGCTTGAACTCGGCAGCGGCAGCGCCACGAAGACGCGCCGCATCATCGAAGCACTACTCGCGCGGCAAAGCAGCTTGCTTTACATCCCGGTGGACATCTCCGCATCGGCTCTCGAAGCGAGCGCGCGGGGCTTGCTTCAATCCTATCCCGCGCTCGACATCGAAGCCTACGCCAGCGATTACGACACGGCGCTCGCCGCGCTCGGAAGCAAGCGCGATGCACGACCCGAAAGCCTGCTCGCACTCTTCCTCGGCTCGAACATCGGCAACTTCGACCGCGACAGCGCCGAAGCGTTCCTCCGTTCGCTGCGCGAAGTGCTGCGCGAAGGCGACGCCGTCCTGCTCGGCGCGGACTTGAAGAAAGACCGCGCCACGCTCGAAGCCGCCTACGACGACGCGCTCGGCATCACGTCCGCCTTCAATCTCAACCAACTCGTGCGTCTCAACCGCGAGTTCGGCGCAGACTTCGACCCGCGCGCCTTCCGCCACGTCGCCCTCTACAACGAACGGGAAGGGCGCGTCGAACTCTACATCGAAAGTCGTCGCGCACAAGTCGTCCGCCTGCCCGCGCTCGATCTTGAAATCACTCTCGCCGAGGCAGAGCGCATCCACACGGAGAACTCTTACAAGTACGACCCTGCGGAACTGGACGCGCTGGCCGCACGCACGGGCTTCGCCTGCACGCGCCGCTGGACGGACACCGAGGGACGTTTCAGCAGCAACCTCTTCGTCGCACGTCGCTGACGATGTTCAATTTTCGCTTATGGCTCACGATCAACTCATCGAAGAATTGTCGAGCGAATGCCCCTCCGGCGACTCAACCGCGCTCCTGCAACCTGACAGGGAAGCGCACGCGCGCACGCACGCACGCTTCCCTTTGCTGACCGACCCAATCGATGAGACGGCCGCCTCTCTCTTTGAAGAAAACTTGCGGCGCGGCGCAAAACCCGTCGCCGAGTGGATGTGCGGCATCGAGTTTGAACTCTTCGGTTACGACGCGCGCAGCGGCGACGACGGCCTTGCCTCGCGTCTCAGCCCCGCGCAGGTGCAGGACGTGCTCGCGGGCTTCGCGCCTTCGTCCAATGATCTCGTCTACGAAGGGCGCACGATCATCGAAGCCGACGCGGGGCAGATGAATCGCCTGACGGTCGAACCGGGCGGGCAGATCGAATTCTCCGGTGCGCCGCAAAGAAAGCTGGCCGATGTCGAACGCGAGGTCAGACGCTATCTGGCGCGTCTCGCCGAGATCGCCGAAGCCGAAGGGTACGTCTTCCTCGCCGTCGGTTTCGACCCGCTCTGTACACTCGACGAGCAGCGTTGGTTTCCCAAGATGCGTTACGACGTGATGCGCCCATATCTCGCCAAGCGCGGCGCACGCGCCTGGGACATGATGACGCGCACCTGCGCCGTGCAGGCCAATCTCGACTACGGCGACGAAGATGATCTGGCGCGGAAGTTTCTCGTCGCCAACCGGCTCGCGCCCATCGCCACGGCCATCTTCGCCAACTCGCCTTTCGAATCGGGTCGTCCCTCCGGCTACAAGTCCACGCGCGCCGCCGCTTGGCTCGCAACCGACGCAGACCGCACCGGCATCTCGCCCACGGCGCTCGGCGAAAACTCTTTCTCGCCCGCCGCCTTCGTCGCCTATGCGCTCGATGTGCCCATGCTTTTTGCGCAGCGCGACGGCATCTACTCCGACGCTCTGACCGGAATGAAATTCGGAGACTTTCTTGCGCGTCGCAGCGGCGACGGCGGCGGCGATGCGCTCACGCCCGTCTTCGGCGACTGGGCGGATCATCTCACGACCATCTTCACAGACGCGCGGCTCAAACAGCATCTCGAACTGCGCAGCGCCGATTGCGGCTCGCTCACCCACGCACTCGCCTTTCAAGCCTACTGGAAAGGCTTGCTCTACTATGCCGAGACGCTCGATCATGCGCTTCGTCTTGCGCCAGCTTTGAACCGCGAAGACGCGCTCGAACTACGCAGTGCGGTCGCCCGCGACGGGCTCGCGGCGCGCGTCGCCGGAGTTGACGTGCTGGCGCTGGCGAAAGAGACGATCAATCTCGCCGTCGAAGGCTTGCGCCGCACAGCCCCGGACGAGTTGTGCTATCTGGACGTGCTCTGCCAGCAAGTGGTGGCAGACGAACTCTGCCCGGCCGACATCCTGCTCGGCAACTGGCACGGCTCCTGGCACGCCTCTCTGCCGCGCCTGTTCGAATACCTGCGCATCGCCTGACGGACGCCGAAACGAAATTCCTGCGTCAAGCTGATGCTCCAAAATCCGATGACAAGCTGTGTGCTCTGAGGAATGCGATGCAAACCGAACACTTCGATGAGTCGTTGTTTCTGGCAGCACGCCTCGTGGAGAATTCTCAACACGACGACGCGATCACCGTCCTGCGTCCTCTGCTCGAATGCGAGTTGCACGAATTTCATAAAATGATCGTCTGCGTCAACATGGCGATCATCTTCGGGCAGAAGGGACAGGACACGGACGCTCTGGCGTGGTACGACCGCGCCGTCAATTACGAGCGAGGGAGCGGGCGCTTCTTCGCCGCCGAACGCAAAGCCGCCTTCATGGCCGAGCGCGGCTGGAACGCCGAGAGCCTTGCCATGTACGAGCGCCTGCTCCTCGAACCTTCGCTGACGGACGAGGACACAGAACGCATCAGGCAGAACATCTCGACCCTGCGAGAGCGCACCGGCTGAAGAATTAGTTTAGGAGTTGCGCGTCTGTTCGCTGCAAGCATCAGGCCGTGAACATCTCGCGATAGTGTCGATACCAGTCGCTCTGAAACGTTTCGCGCGGGTCGTGTTGCCGTTTGAGGTTGAGGAACGCGGGGAGTTGCGGGTAGCACGTTTCGACCTGCTCGCGAGTCGCCCAGCGGTGATAGGTGAGATAGTAGCTGCCGCCGAATTCGATGGCGCGTGTGATGAGACGCCGGAAGTCGTCGCGCGCTTTGGCAAGCCCGGCCGCGCTGTGCTCCGTGTGTAGATTGAAGACGACGCAGGCGTAACGCTCTTTCGCCCATGCGAGAAAACTCTCCTCGTCACGCTCGATGAGACGCACCGTCCCATAAATCAACTCGATGTCGTGACGCCGGAAATCGCGCCGCACGCGTTCGAGAAATTCACGAAGCGCGGCGCGCGGCACATAGACTTCCGTGATCATCTCCGTGGCGCGCACGCATGCGCCCGACGCGCGGTCGAGCGCGGCGTGATAGTCGTCGAGATAGACGCTGAGTTGGTGCGTGTCCGACCAGTAGAGTTGGCCGGAAGTGTCGAGGTAGTGTCTGGAATAAACCTCGAAGGCGCGGCGGCGGTCGAAGTGCGCGAGGTGATAAAGATTCCGCCAGTCTTCGGCGCAGAGTTCGGCCTGACACGCGGGCAGAGGCGCATCGTCTGCAACGGGGCGATAGCAGGAGAAGATTCCGAGACGCAGAAAGTCGTCTGACGTTTCGTCCGTGACGAACTGAAAATCGCCGTAGAGATAACCCGCGCGCGTGCGCTCGTCGAAGGCTGCGGCGAGTTCGCGTGTGTTGACGAGTTCGGCGACGCGCTCCAACTTGCGCCGCCGCGCCAGACGCAGGCGGACGCTCGACACGATGCCAAACAAACCGTAGCCACCGATTGCCAGATTGAACAACTCTCGATTTTCATTCCGGCTGCAAGTGCGCGCCAGCCCTTCGGCATCCACGAGCACGAACGATTCGACATCATCGATGAACGGTTTCAACGTCAGACCGCGCCCGTGGATGTTGGCCGCGAGCGCGCCGCCGATGCTCAAGTTGTCCGCGCCCGTCTGTTTCTGCACGATGGCCGTTTGCTCATCGAGTGCCCGCCCGCTCTGCGCTTGCAGCATGAAGTCTATTAGCTGCGGCCACTGGATGCCCGCTTCGACTTCGATCTCGCGGCGCGCAGGGTCGAACGAGAGCACGCGATTCATGCGTTTCATGTCCAGCAGCACGCCTGCCGTGGCAAACTGCTGCCCGCCCATCGCGTGCCTTCCGCCCGCCACAGAGACGCACGCACGTGCCTCTCGCGCTCGCCTGACGAGCGCCTGAATTTCTTCCAAAGCTACGGGTTCGACGATGCGGCTCACGCGCGTCTCGTTCAACTGCGAATGCACATCGTTGACCACGTGCGACGACAGCGAACGAAGCGTACGCTCGACACGACGCTCACGCGCGCCGGTCGTATGAGGCTCCTCGTGCGTGTTCCGCAAACGATGCTCGTGTGCGCCGATTGCTGTCGTTGTGCCTGCTTCAACGTGCGCGCCGCGTGTCTCGAAGCGTGTGCTCGTTTCTTTTGCGCGGCGCATTAGAGTTCATCCTTTCCGTCGAGGTCTGCGACAGAGATGTATTCGCCCGCGGCGAGAGGCAGGTGCGTGAGCGTTGCGGGTTCGAGATAACGCCTGCGGAAAGTTTCTTCGGTCGCCACTTCGCGCAAGGCGAAACCGCGCGCCGCAAGAAAACGTGGAAGCTCCGCGCGACTGACGCCCCACTTGAATACTTCGCGCCGCCGGTTGAGCCAAGCATCCACGGCGCGACTGCGCGTCAGAAAATTGACGCGCCCGCCTTCCAGCGGCTCCATGAAAGTGAACGCGAAACGAGCGCGTGTCTTGCGGCCGAGACAGTCGCGTATCGTCTGGAAAAGTTCGTCCACTTCGTTCGCCGCGAGATACATCAGCAGGCCTTCGGCGATGAAGAGCGTGGGCGCGAGCGGGTCGAAGCCGCCGAAGCCAGCGAGCGCGTGCGCGAGTTGGCGGCGCGTGAGGTCGAGCGGTAGAAAGTGCAGGTTGTTTGCGTTTGGACGATGCGCGTCGTCGTGTCGCGTGTTGGCGGCGAGTGATTCCACCTTGCGTCGCTGTGTGGCCGGATGATCAATTTCGACGAAACGGACGTGTGGAAACTCTTCGTGCAGGCGCAGTGCGAGCGTGTCGTAGCCCGCGCCGAAGATGACGACTTGCCGCGTGCCTTCGGCGATTGACGCGCGCGTCGTCTCTTCGAGATAGCGTTTGCGCAGCGCGTAGTGGAGTTGAATGCCGGGCAGCGTGAGGCGTTCTAGCGCGTTGACGAAGGGGCGCGCTCGCTTGCGACCGAGGAACACACTCTGCGCTAAGCGCGCTAAGCGCGAACGCGTTCGGACGAATGATGCGCTCAGTTCGGCGGCGCGCGGAGGGATGAGACGCCCTGCGGCGGGGTCTGCGGCGACAAAGAGCGTGCTGGTTGCGATGAGATAAGCGGTTGCGCTCGGAGCGTCGGCTTTCATCTCTCCTCCTTTTACCGATGTGGAGGATAGATGCGGCCGCTCGTGCGCGTCACCGCAGGTGGGACACTTTACGAATTGTCATAGGTCTTCGGTGATGCGCGCCCCTGAATAGAAAAGGAGCGCGCGGCGAAGTTTGTTAAACCTCGCCCGCACTCCTTCGTGCCTGAAACTTGTAAAGCGCGGCGCTCCGAGCGCGCCTATTTTTTCCTGACGAGCGTGATGCGTACCGGCTCATTGAGGCTGTCGGCCGGGACGTTGATCTTTTGCGTCTGGTAGCCTTTGGCTTTGACGGTCAACTTGAGCGTGCCCATGTGCAGCGGGGGCAGCACGGCGACGCCGCGTTCGTCCGACGTGTTCCACGACTCGCAGAAGTAGCCGTCCGTGCGTTCGGATTCGAGTTTGAGCGAAACGCCGCGCACGGGGTTTCCGGCCTCGTCGAAGACGCGCGCGTCGAGACGGCCGATGCCGTTCGGCTGCGTGGGGGCTTTGCCCATGTTGGGGATGTCGCTCTGGTTGGAGCCGGACGCGCCCGCATTCTGCGCCGCCGCGACGCTGAAAGTGGCGATGATAAGCAAGGTAGCGAGAAACAGTTTGCGCATCTCTGGTAAAATCTCCTGAACTTGTAAGTGAAAATTTAAAGAGGGTCGAGGGCGGCTGCGCCGTGCGACAACTTCCAAAAAGGCGTGTGGCCGATTTCAATTCTTCCGGCCGCAAACGATTATATTGACAATCGCGCAAATTGGAAAGAGGAAACTGAGCGCACGCCTTTTAACGTTTAAGCAGACAGCGAGGTAAAAGGCCATGACATTGATCGATCTACTGATCCTGCTTTTGGTGGCGGGCGTTTGCGGGGCGCTCGGACAGGCGATCAGCGGTTTTTCGCGCGGCGGTTGTCTCGTCTCAATCGCGCTCGGTTTCATCGGCGCGCTCATAGGGATGTGGGTGGCGCGGCAGTTGGGTCTGCCGGAACTGCTGATGCTGCCCATCGGAGGCAAAAGTTTTCCGGTCGTCTGGTCGATCATCGGCTCGGCTCTCTTCGTCGCCGTCATCAGCCTGATCGCGCGCGGGCGCAGAGATTGAAAGAATCGACTCAACGGTTCAATGAAAAATCGAAATATCGACCGTTGAATCGACGACTCAACGAACCAATTTTTCCGCCGATAAATTCTTCGTGATTGATTTGTAACGGGCGCGCGCTAGAGTTGCGGCTCTCCAAACTCAGTGTCAAAGGATTTTCCGTTTTTCGTATGACTTCCGCTCCGACCAAACGCGGCGCGGCCGATTCTGTGCCCACGCCTGACCTTAAATATTTCCGCGAACGTTACCCGCTGACGGTGGCAAACTTCGGCTCGCTCGGCGAACGCGAAAACTACTTGCGGCGCATCTGGCTGACCGAGTTGCGCTGGCGCGAGACTCTGGAGAGTCAGCAGCGCGCGGCGCGCGAGGCGGTCGTACGCGGTGCGCCGCCGGCAGGTCTCGCGGTCGAGGGTGAGTTTGAAGTCATCTACGCGGGCGGCGTTATCGGCCTGCTGCACGCGGCCGTGCTGGCCTCCAATTTCAAACGGCGCGTGATGGTCTTCGACACAGGACTCGTAGGGCGCGAGGGCGGCGGACGCGCCTGGACTTTGTCGGACGAGGAACTGAACGAGTTGGAACGCGCCGGGCTGTTCACGAAAACGGAGACGGAGTCGGCCGTCCTCAATCGTTATCGTTCGGGCTTCGTCAAATTTCACGACGCGGCCTCGCGCGTGAAGACGCCGCCTCTCTGGATGGAGAACGTTCTGGACGTGTCGGTCGACGCAGACAAGCTGCTCGGTCTGGCGGCCGCGAAAGTGCGCGCGGGCGAGGCTTGCGCGATCTTCGAGAACCTGCGTTTCGTGCGCGCCTACGTAGAAAAGGATCGCGTGTGCGTCGAGACGGAAGAGGTGCGCGGCGACGGCGCGGGCGGCGTGGCAACGGGAGGCAGCGGCTCGAAGCGGCGTCTGTTTGCGGCGCGCCTATTTGTCGATGCGACGGGAGCACATTCGCCCGTGGCGCGGCAGTTCGACGGCGGGCGCGCGTTTACGCACGTTGCGCCTTCGGTCGGCACGGTGGCGCGCGGGTTTGCGCGCGGCGAGGGCGCGGACAAAGTCGATTTTAACGTGGGCGAGATTCTGGTCAGCACGGAGGACGCGCGCGACCACCGGCAACTGATCTGGGAAGGATTCGCGGGCGCGGCCTCGCGCGACGAGTATGCGACGCGTCTCTTCTTCTACGACGCAGTGGATTCGCCCGCAGACAAGTCTCTGCTCGCGCTGTTCGAACATTACTTCGAAGGATTGCCGCGTTACAAACGCGCGGGCGCACAGTGGCGCGTGGGGCGTCCTCTGTTCGGCTACGCGCCGGGTGTGAGCCGTCGCGGCTGGCCTCCGACTCGGCCGCGCACGGCGGAAGACCGCGTGATGCTGGCCTGCGACCCGGCGGGCGTCATCAGCCCGCTCGCCTTTTCCAACCCCGGCGCTAACTTGCGCGGCCTGCGTCGTCTGACACACCTGACGGAACTGGCGCTCGCCGCAGACCTCTTAGACGCCCGTGCGCTCTCAGAGATCAATGCTCCCGCGCCGCGTGTGCCGCAAATGTCGGGCTTGGCGGAATTCCTGCGCCCCGCGCCGCAAGGGCAGCCCGCAAACGTCAACGAGACGCTCAACGCCTTGATGGCCGCGCTTCACGATCTGGACGTGCGCGTGCGCCGCGAACTGTTCCAAGACCGCCTCTCCTTCAGCGCGCTTCGCAGCCTGCTCGGCCGCACGGCCAAACTCTACCCGCGCATCTTCCAGCGCGTGCGTGAACACCTCGGCGCGCGCGGCACTTTCTGGTGGCTCGCCAACATCGCCGAAACCGCTTTCAGCGAACGTCGCGGCAGCCGCGCGAGCGGCGGGCACGGCGACGAACTAAACGATGACGCTGCTGGAAGCGCCGACGCGCCCGCCGCAGAGTTTGCGCGCTACGTCGCCCTCTACCGCAAAGACCGAGAGGCGGGCGCGTCCAAAAAGTAAGGACGCTCTTGCCCGCCTCTCTCTCTCGCATGTCCGGCGCGAAGACGACTGAACCGAAGCGTCAGTCGTTTGTCTCCGCCGCGCCGTCACTTGTAGGTGATGGTAATCGTCGAGTTCTTGTTTAGAGGAATCGGCTCATTTCCGTCGATCTGCAAACTGATGAGATGGACGTTGTTGTTCTTGAACTTCTTCCCGTTACCACCTGTCGCCTCTTGATAGCCGCTGACCGTCTCGGCATTGAAGGTAGACGGGACAGTGATTTCCACTGAGCCAGCGCCTTGAATGATGATCGGAGGGTCGCCTTCCGCTGCCAGAGGATTAGGGTCACTCATGACAAGTCTCCTTTACAGTTGAGGTCTGTTGAGGTTTGCGGTGTGAGGTGCGTTAAAGCCTTGCGCCGCACGCCGCCACGTTTGTCGCGTAAGGACGGAGGCGGGAGCGGACTTAAGAGACGCGCGCGTCGCGCCCTGAAGTCCACTCCGTCGCTCCGCTGTGTGTGGCGGCCTCCTGTGCGTGCCGGGTTAACCGGGAGTTACAGAACTGCCGCTTGTGCGCTGAATGATGATCGGGGGATCGCCTTCGCTCCCGCCACCACCCAAGTCGCCAGGATCGGCCCCACCTGTGTCGTCGGCGACGCCGCCGGTTGACGGCTCTTCTTCCGGGTAGTCCTGATCCTGTGGGATGTTTTCGGTCTCGCTCATGTCCGTTTTCCTTTCACGGGTTGGTTAAGTTAAGAAAAAACTTATCGGGCGACGACGGATAGCTCGCCTAGTTGCTTGCGGCCGACTTGCACGTCCGGCCTCGCCTGATAAACATTAAACGCTTCTGCCCCCCACTTCTGTTGCAACTCTCCGAGCAGATTCGCCGCGCGCGAAGCGTAGTCGCGCGCCGCTTCCCGGTTTCCCTGTCGTTCGGACGCGCGTGCCGCGATGAGATACGCGCGCCATTCGGAAACTTTCTGTCCGAAGCGCGCGAAACTCGCCTGCGCCTCCTGCGCGTTCGAGAGCGCGCCCGCAGCATCGCCGCTTTCCATTAAGGCTTCGGCCAGGGCGAGTTGCGTGTTGGAGATGAGCCACGGGTCGCCCACCTCTCTGGCGTGCGTCAGAGCCTCGCGGCAATTGGCGACGCCCTGCGCGCGCTCGCCTGAGAGCACTTGCGCCAACCCATCGACGCGCTGCGCTTCAACCGAAATGGTCTTGTTCTGCTCGCCGACGATTGCGAACACCTGCTCGCTTTTCGTCTTCGCCTCGCCCAAGTTTCGTTGACTGAGAGCCATGTTGGCCTCGGCCAGGTAGATGAAGGCCAGCAACTCTTTGTTCTTCCCGTCAGGCTTCTCTGCGATCTGGAGCGCCTGTTCGAACATCGAGCGCGCTTCTTCGTAACGACCGAGCGGCCATAAGGCGTCGCCGCGATTGTAGAGGCCGTAGCCGCTGCGCAGTTCGTTGTTGAGAGACTTGTCGATCTTGTAGCTCTCTTCGAAATGTTGGAGCGCTTCGGAGAACCTGTCCTGTTGCAGCAGGACGTTGCCCATCTCCGTGTGCGAAGTGGCGGCGAGCGAAAGATCGGAAGCTTGCTGCGCGAGTTTGAGCATCTGCTCAAAGGCGCTCAGAGCCTCTTGATAGTTGCCCTTCTGCCGTTTGGCGCGCCCCAGGAGAGTGAGCAGTTGCGTCTCCTCTTTCCGGTAGCCGCCCTGTTGAAAGAAAGTGAGCGCTTCCTGCATGTAGCGCAAGCCCTCTTCGGTCTTGCCTTGCTGGATGCGAATGCTGCCGAGGTTGGCGCGCGCTTTGGCGGCGGCGCGCGAGGCGTTGCTGCGCACGGCGAATTGCAGCCCCTGCTGCAAATACTTTTCGGCTTCGGCGTAGTTGCCCGGTCCGATGAAGGTGTTGCCGAGGTCTACGAGACTGAGCGCGACCAGATTCTCCATCCCGTTTTGACGCGCCAGTTCCACCGCCTCGCCTGCGTAGGCTTGCGCGCTCGCCGGGTCGTTCTTGTTCGTGGCGACGGCGCTCAACTGCAAGAGCGTGTTGATGCGCTGCGAGACGTTGCCGCTGGTCTTCGCCATCTCCAGAGCTTGCCGCAAGTATGCGTTCGCCTCGTCCAGTTTGCCGAGCGTACGTGCGAGATAGCCGCGACGGTAGAGCACTTCGGTCTGACCTTCGGTGTTGACGTACTTTTTGTAAATCTGTTCGGCCTTGTCGAAGGCCGAAATGGCGCTCGCCGGATTGGACTGGCGCGTGGCGAGAATGCCGATGCGCAGATAGGCCGGGGCATTCTCCGGGTCGCGGTTGGTCGCCTCGAAGTAACTTTCGTTCGCCTCCTTGATCTGCTCCATCTTCTCGTAGGCGCGGCCTAGGTCTACGTAAACGTCCGCGCGTCCGGGCAACTGGCGCGCAAGTTCCTGATAGGCGCTGACGGCGCGCGGGAAGTCGCGCGTGACGGTGGTGCGAATCCCCGTCAGGCGCAGGGCGTCCACCTGTGAGAGCGCGTCGCGCTCGGTGGCGTGTGAATCCACGCGCAGCATTGAGTCGCGTGCGCCGTCCGAATCGTCGAGTTCGGTCAGAGCTTCGGCCAGACGCGCGTGCGCCAGCACAAACTTGTCGTCAAGGCTGGTGGCTTGCTTGAGCCGCGTGCTCGCCTGATAGTACGCGCCCTCGCGCAGCAGATTCGTGCCGATCTCGTAGGCGGCTTTCGCTTCCGGCGACGGCTCGTGCGGCGTGTCGCGCAACAGCCAACTCGCGCCCCAAGCGACGGCGGCCAGCACGAGGACGCCGATCAGCACGGCGGCGATGGAGAGGCGCGGGCGGCGCAGGTTGTCCGATAGAGTCGTTAGCGAAGTGGCGCGATGGGCGTTGGTGCGATACGCCTCCGACGCGTAAGAATTCATGCTCGGCGTGCGCGTGTCGTCTAGTTCGGAGAAGTGAAAACTGAGTGCGCGCAGGTCGGCCACGAAGTCGGCCGCGTTCTGGTAGCGATCTTCGGGTCGCTTCGAGAGGGCTTTCAGAGTGATGCGGTCGAGTTCGGCGGGCACGAGCCGGTTGAACTGCGACGGAGGAGGCGGCGTGACGTGCAGGACCTGCGCCGCGATCTCAACGACCGTTGCGCCGGAGAAGGCCGGACGCCCCGTGATGCTCTCGTAGAGCAAAGCGCCGAGCGAGAAGATGTCGCTGCGTCCATCGACGGGCGCGGCCTTCGCCTGTTCGGGCGAGAGATAAAGCGGCGTGCCGAGCATCACGTCGCTGCGCGTTTTGACTCCGGCCAGCGTCACGGCGTTCTGGTCGATCTCCGCCTCTTCCGAGATGAGCTTCGCCAAACCGAAGTCGAGCACTTTAACTTCGCCGCGCTCGTTGATGATGACGTTCGAGGGTTTGATGTCGCGGTGGACGATGCCGAGGCGATGCGCTTCGGACAGAGCCTCGGCCACGTCTGCGATGATCTCGATGGCGCGCGCGATGGAGAGTTCTCCGGCGCGCATCAAATCGCCGAGTTCGCGCCCGTTGACCAACTCCATGACGATGAAGGGGCGGCCGTCCGCCAGTTCGCCGTAATCGTAGAGCGTGGCGATGTGCGCGTGGTTGAGCGCGGAGATCGAGCGTGCTTCGCGCAGAAAACGCGCGTGATGATTGTGGCTGTCGGGCGCGGCGGAAGGGATTTTGATGGCGACGCGGCGGCCGAGTCGCGTATCTTCGGCTTCGTAGACCACACCCATCCCGCCCTCGCCGATCTGTTCCAGAATCCGGTAATGGGAAATGGTCTGACCGATCATCGTATGCGGATTCCTTATAGCCCCGATAAGTTGCGAAGATGGTGTGATAAACAACGAGCCGCTTGCCCCACGCGGCGCTTTGGAGTGGACTAGAAGAACTCGTCTGTTCGTCTGCGCACATTCTGCGACAAAGCACCTAGCATTTCAAGGGCAAAATCATATGATACGACTCTCCTGACGATGAATCGAATCTGTGACGCGCCGCTCGCCTGCTCGCGCCCCGTCGCCACGCTTTCGCACGGCTTCGCACTGCGATTTTCCGCCCGCGACGGGCAAACTTATCTCTTGCGCTCTTGGGCGATTGCGTTCATACTTTCGCGCGTTCGTAGTTCCTGCTCTCGCGCATCTACGGTGATGTGCCTGCCCGCGACTGAAGATAGGCGACGGCGTTCGGCTGAAGAGAGAGTGAGGTCGGGTTGTTAATTTGTTAGAAGCCGCTCTCGTTAGTGTCAGAGCAGCGGGCGTGTCGCCGCCGAGCCGTTTGCTAGAGACTTATCTATTAGACTCTCTGCCAGCTTGTTCTGAAAGACGCCCGCGCTTCCTTCGACTTTTAAGGAAAAAGATATGGGTACGAAACTTTACGTGGGGAACCTCTCCTTCCGCACCACGAGCGACGAACTGCGCGAACTGTTCTCGCAGGCGGGCGAGGTCGAGTCGGCGTCCGTGATCGAGGATCGCGAGACGGGTCGTTCGCGTGGCTTCGGCTTCGTCGAGATGGTGACGCCGGAAGGCGCAGCGGCAGCTATCGAACAATTCAACGGCAAAGATGTCGGCGGCCGTGCTCTGACGGTCAACGAAGCCCGCCCGAAAGTTGATCGCGGCGGTGGAGGTGGCGGCGGCGGACGCGGCGGTTATGGCGGCGGTGGTGGAGGTCGCGGTGGTGGCGGCTACGGCGGAGGCGGTGGCGGCGGCTATGGCGGCGGAGGCGGTGGGGGCTACGGCGGCGGGGGCGGCGGACGTGACCGCGGCAACCGCGGTGGCGGCGGCGAACGCGAACCCCGCTGGTAGATTAAAAGCCGTAAATCGTGAATCGTAAATCGTAAATAGAGAAAGACTGTCTTCTTCTATTCACGATTTACGATTCATGATTTACGGCTCTTTCCTTTTTCCCTCAGCTACTTCCTCGCCGTGGGCGTCAACTTCAGTTTCAGCCGCTCGCCCCCGCGCATGATCTCCACTTCGTATTCCGTCCCGGCTCGCATCTCGCCGAGCGCGTAAGTGTAATCGTAGACGTTGCGCACGTCGCGCCCGGCCAGCCGGACGATCACGTCGCCCGCGCGCAGGCCGGCCTTCGCCGCCGGAGAGCCTTCGCTCACGGCGTCGAGCTTCATGCCGTTGCCGCCTTCGGCGTAACTCGGAATCGTGCCGACGTAGACGCGAAAGCCCGCGGAACGCCCCATCGTCGCGTTCGACTTGGCGAGCGTATAGGTCGGGCGCGCATCGCTCGCATCCACGGCGCGCAAGATACTTTTGACCATAGAGACGACGCCGAGTTGGCCTTCGTAGTTGATGCGGTCGGCCGTGTCCGTTGGCTTGTGATAGTCCTCGTGCGTGCCCGTCCAGAAGAACAGCACAGGTATCTGCCGGGCATAGAACGAAGCGTGGTCGCTCGGCCCGAACCCGTCCTCAGTCAAGTTCAAAGCGAAACGCACGCCCGCCTGCCCGTTCGCCTGCATGGCAGCCGCAGAATTATCTACGACCATAATTCCAGAGTTCATGGCGGACGCTCCGGCCGCAGGCGTAGATGCGGAGACTTTAGCGGCCGACGACGCTGATGCGGCGTTCCCGTGTGAACCGTTGGCCGACTCGATCCACTTGCGCCACTCGGTCGAAGTGCCGACGCCGCCCACGTTCAACCTGTTCTCTTTCATCCGCCCGATCATGTCCAGATTGATCATCGCCACCGTTTGCGCGAGCGGCAGCGACGGACTGCGCACGTAGTAGTTTGAACCCAGCAAGCCCTCTTCCTCGCCGCTGAAAGCGATGAAGACGTGCGTGCGGCGCACGGACTTGCGCTCGGCGGAGAGCGTGCGCGCCAGTTCAAGCAAGCCCGCCACGCCCGAAGCGTTATCGTCCGCGCCGTGATGTATGTCGCCCTCGCGCCCTGCGAGACTGCCCTGCCCGCCGCGTCCCAGATGATCGTAGTGCGCGCCGATGACGACGACTTCGTGCTTCAACTTCGCGTCAGAGCCTTCGAGAACCCCGACGACGTTTGCGGCCGGGGCTTCGCGCCGCACGATCTCCGTGCTGATGGAGAAGGCTATATTCTGAAGCGGCGCGGAGACGTTGCGCCCCGCCGTCGCTGGAGCTTGTGCGTCCTGCTGTTGCGGTGCGCCCGCCATCGCCTTCTCCAGTTCGGCGAAGACGAGCGCGGGCGTCGCCGACGCTTCCAACGCGCGGCGCGCGGCCTGACGCGAGATAACGACGACCGGCAATCCCGCGTCGCCCGCAGCGATGCTTTCATCCACGCGCAGACGCGCGAGTTTGTCGTCCCTGAAATTCTCTTCGCGCGCGATGAGGACGAGCGCGCGTGCGCCGTGGTCGCGCGCGGCGGCGGCTTTGAAGCGCAGGTCTGCGAAGCGCGCGAAGCGGCCGTGCGGGTTGTCGCCGTCGGGCGTGCCCGCGAAGGCGAGCGCGATGCGTCCGCGCACGTCCGTGCCCGCATAGTCGTCGTGCTGTAGCTCTGCCGCCGTCAAACCATAGCCGACATAGGTGACGGGCGCGTTCTCCACGCGCGCGTTCGCGCTCCAGGCGAGCGGCATCCAGTCTTCGCGCAGGCGCAGATCGAGCGAGGTGGAAGCCGCCCCGGCGTGCGCCCGCGCCGCTTCCGTCACGCGCGAAGTGAACGTCATCCCGTTCGCTTTGCCGAGTTCGACGCCCGCGACATAGGGAAACTTTTGCAGGTAAGCGTTCAGGCGCTCCTTCGTGCCCGCAGGCCACGGCATGCCGCCGCCGAGGCCGTAGCGCTGGAACTCCTGCGCGATGTAATGCGACGCTTCGGTCGCGCCCTGCGTTCCCGTGCGTCTGCCTTCCAGTTTGGCGGAAGCCAGATGCTCGACGTGCGCGCGCAGCCGCGCCGCGCTCACGTCGCCCGACGCTGCGCCGTTCCCTTGCGCCAACACACTCGCCGCCAATACTGCGACGAGCGACAACTGAAGAATTTTACGTCTCATAATTAACTCAGAGGTTAGAGGTCAGTAGTGAAGACAGTTTTTGTTTTTAACTGACTTCTAACCTCTGACCTCTGTAGTTTTATTCCACCCAATCGGCGATGAAGATGTTTGTGTCGCCGCGCGCGGCGGCGTTGCGGTTCGAAGCGAAGACCAGACGTTTGCCGTCGGGCGTGAACATAGGAAAGCCGTCGAAAGTCTCTTCGTAAGTGATGCGTTCGAAGTTTGTGCCGTCGGTGTTGATGGCGTAGAGATCGAAGTTGCGTCGTTTGGGATCGTTGACGTTAGAAGAGAAGATGATGCGCTGTCCGCCGGGGAAGAAGTAGGGCGCGAAACTGGCCGCGCCGAGTTTCGTCACTTGTCGCTTGTTCGTCCCGTCCGTGTTCATCACCCAGACCTCGAAGACGTTCGGTTCGATCAAGTTTTCCGCGAGCTTCTGCTTGTAGCGCGCCACCTGTTCGGGCGTCTTCGGATGATACGAACGATAGACGAGCTGCTTGCCGTCTGCGGAGAAGAACGCGCCGCCGTCGTAGCCGAGTTCGTTTGTCAGGCGACGGACGTTGCGCCCGTCGGCGTCCATCACGTAAAGGTCTAGATCGCCGTCGCGCATGGAGGTGAAGACGATGCGCTTGCCGTCCGGAGAGATGGTGGCTTCGGCGTCGTAGCCGGGCGTCGTGGTCAGTGCGCGCACGTTCGCGCCGTCAGTGTCGGCCGTGTAGATGTCATACGAAGGATAGATCGCCCAGACGTAGCCTTTCGAGAAGTCGGGATTCGGCGGGCAATCGGGCGACGCCTGATGCGTCGAGGCGTAGAGGATGCGCTTCGGGTTCCGTGGGAAGATGTAGGAACAGGTCGTGCGTCCTTTGCCGGTCGAAACCATGCGCACGTCCGAACCGTCGGCGCGCATCGTGTAAATCTGATCGCAGCCGCGCCCGTCGCGCTTCGACTGGAAAATGAGTTGCTTGCCGTCGCCGCTGAAATAAGCCTCGGCGTTCTCGCCGCCGAAGGTCAACTGGCGCACGTTGCGCAGGTGCTTCTCCTGTGCGAGCGTCAATTTGTCGCCGGATGGCGAAGGGGTTTGCTGCGCGGTCTGGGCGAAAGAAAAACTCACGGCGAGCGCCGCGCAGATTGAGAGCGAGAGAAAGAGCAAGGGAAGTTTTTTCATGCGTTGTGATTCGGAAAACAGAATGGTTTAGTCTGATTCGAGGGGTTACTAAATTTCACCTCTAGCCGTTCTTGCGTTCAAACTCCTTCATAAATTCGACCAGTGCTTCGACGCCTTCGCGCGGGAAGGCGTTGTAGATCGAGGCGCGCAGGCCGCCGACGGAGCGGTGGCCTTTGAGGCCGTCGAGTCCGGCAGCCGTCGCCTCTTTGACGAACTGCTTCTCCAAATCTTCCGTGGGCAGGCGGAAAGTAACGTTCATCAGCGAGCGCGATTCGGGCGCGGCGTGGCCGCGATAGAAGCCGCCAGCGTCGATGGCGTCATAGAGCAGTTTCGCCTTCGCCTCGTTCTCGCCCTGCATCCCTTCGAGGCCGCCTTTGCCTTTGAGCCACTTGCAGACGAGGTTGAGAATGTAGATGCCCCACGTGTTCGGCGTGTTGTAGAGCGAATTGTTCTCGATGTGCGTGCGATAGTCGAGCATCGTGTGAAGACCTTCGGGGATGCGTGCGAGCAGGTCTTCGCGGATGACGACGACCGTGAGACCCGAAGGCCCCATGTTCTTTTGCGCGCCCGCGTAAATGAGTGCGTAACGCTCGACGGGTTCGACACGCGAAAGGATGTTCGACGAAGCATCGGAGATGAGCGGCACGTCGCCCACGTCGGGCAAATCTTTCCACTCGACGCCCTCAATCGTTTCGTTCGAAGTAAGGTGAACGTAAGCCGCGTCAGGAGAGATTTTCAGTTCGTGCTGTTCGGGAGTGCGCGAATAGCGGCTGTCTTCCGTGGTGGCGGCGACATTCGTTGTGCCGACGCGCTTGGCCTCTTTCAGAGCCTTCTTGCCCCAACTGCCCGTGATGATGTAGTCGGCCGTCTGACCTTCGGGCAGCAAGTTGATCGGGATCATCGAGAACTGCAAACTCGCGCCACCTTGAAGGAAGAGCACCTTGTAGTTGGCGGGAATGTTCATCAACTCGCGCAAGCCTGTTTCGGCGCCGCCGATGATCTCGTCGAAAGTTTTCGAGCGATGGCTGATCTCCATGACGGACATGCCGACGCCGGGCAACGACAGCATGTCGCGCTGCGCTTCTTCGAGGACGGGCACGGGCAGGACAGCCGGCCCCGCGCTGAAGTTGTAGATTCTCTCTGTCATGTCTCTCTTCCTGAAATGAAGTTTAGTCGGTCTTGATGTTCAAACCCGAACGCATGCCTGCGCCCGCAATCCGCGTCACGAGAGAACGCGGCACGAGGCGTTCGGCCTGCGTCTGCACGTAATTGATCCAACCGGAGATGATATGACCTTTGCCACGGTCTAGTCCACGCAAGGCCGTGTCAACCACGTCTTCGGCCGTTTCGGCGACGCGAAAGGGCGGTTTCTTGACTCCGGCCGCGTCGAAAAAATTGGTCTCCGTCGCCCCCGGACACAGAGCCATCACGCGCACGTTGTAGGGCCGGTTTTCGTCCCACAATGCTTCCGTAAACGAGAGCACGAAGGCCTTGGTTGCGGCATAAGTCGCCATGTAGGGCACGGGCTGAAAGGCTGCGGTCGAAGCGACGTTGATGATACGGCCGCGACGCCTGCGCCGCATCGGCGCGAGATAAAGATACGTGAGTTCGACAAGCGCCTTCACGTTCAAATCGATCATGTTCAACTCGCGTTCCAGATCGAGCGACAACAGATCGCCCATCGAACCAAAGCCCGCGTTATTGACGAGCGTTTCAACTTGCAGACCGCGCCGCTCCGTCTCTTCAAACAGACGCCGCGCCGCGCCCGCCTGCGACAGATCAATCGCCACCGTCTGACAGTTGACGTTATGCGCGCGGCCGAGTTCGTTGCACAACGCCGTCAACTTCTCTTCCGAGCGCGCGGCGAGCACGACGTTCTCGCCGCGCGCCGCGAGCCTTCGCGCAAACACCTCGCCGATCCCGCTCGACGCGCCCGTGATGAGTGTTGCTTTCATATCAACTCAAGCGCCGCTCGCTATGTAGCCTTCGGCTCTCTCCCGCCAACGCGCGGCCTGCGGCGTGCGCTGTGCCTCTGCGGCCGATTCCTCTCGATACTTTGTGCCTGCTACTTTCGCACCGACATCTTTTTTTATAACTCGCCTCGCAAACATAACAGACCATGTCCGGCGGAAGCAGTGGCAGCGGAAAAGAGTTATCCAGATAGAAGCTCTCGCCGCCGCAGAAGAGACACGTTTCGCGGCTCGCTGAATTTTCAATCCCGGCATTTGCCTCTGCCAGTGGGAAGCCGCAATCGTCACAGGTGAGCGTCTCGTCGCCCCGGCCGACTTCGAGATCGAAGTAATTTCGCGAGCAGCAGACGGAACAATTAACAGACGCTTCGCAGGACGGTTCAACCATGATGACGAGAAAAGCCAAACGAAATTACCGCCGCATCGGAACTCAGCTTTTCAGTTCCAGCAAATTCAATTCGATGATGTCGGCGTTATCGGCGCGCAGTTTGTCTAACGTCTCTGCGGGCGGCGCGGCTTCGAGGTTGATGCGTGCGACGGCGGCCTCCGCTCCCTCGAAGACGATGTTCTCCATCTCCTGCACGTTGATCTGCGCGGCGCGGATGGCATCCAGAACCTGCGCGAGGACGCCGGGACGGTCGCGGTGACGCACGACTAAGAGGTGCGTGGCGGGCGTGCGCGCGGCGAGGTTAACGACGTTCGGCACTTTGCCAGTCTCCTTGAACGTGCGGATGATGCGGACGGTTTCGGCGGCGATGGCCTCCTGCGCCTGATCGGTCGAAGCGCCGATGTGATGCGTTCCGTAGAGATTCGCTTCGCGCGCGATCTCGTCCGCGAACTCGCCGGTCGCGCTCGTCGGCTCACTGGCGAACACGTCGAGTCCGGCGCGTATGCCGCGCGTGCGCAACGCCTCCAGAAGCGCCGCCTGATCCACGACCTCGCCGCGCGCGGTGTTGATGAAATACGCGCCCTCCCGCATGGCCGAGAAGAAATCCGCGCCGAGAAATCCACGCGTGTCGGGCTTCAAAGCGACGTGCACGCTCACGATGTCCGCGGCGCGCGCCACGTCCCGTGGATTCTCCATGCGCTCAACGCCTAACTCTTCCGCACGCGCATCCGTCAAACTACGACTCCAGGCCACGACCGGCATCCCGAAGGCCTGTGCGCGGCGTATGACTTCCTGTCCGATCTGCCCCGTGCCGACGAGTCCGAGCGTGCGCCCGTAGAGGCCGCGCGCTTTGGAAAACTCCTTCTTGTTCCACTCGCCGCGCCGCAGCGCAATGACGTTATCGGCGATGCGCCGGTCGAGCGCGAGGATGAGCGCGAAGGCCAGTTCCGCCACGGCGATGGAATTTTTGCCCGGGCAGTTTGAGACGTAGATGCCGCGACGCGAAGCGGCCGCCACGTCAATCGTGTTGTAGCCAGCGCCCGCGCGCACGACCAACTTCAGCGCGCCTGCATCGAGCATCGCCTCCGTCACTTTCGTCGAACGCACGACGAGCGCGTCCGGCGTGTAAGACCTGATCGCTTCGACGAGCGTGTCGTCCTTCACGTCCGGTTGATAGGAATAATCGCACCCGGCCGCGTCCAACCCGTCGCGCCCAGACTGTTCGAACTTGTCCGCGATGAGAACCTTCATTCGTCTATGCCTCTCGTCCCTTACCTGTTGTGCGGGAGCACTCGGAACGCGTCCGCGCGTGGCGCAAACTCTTCGCGCGTGATCGCGTAGACGACGCACTCGCTCCCGTAATGTTCTTCTCTCTTCTCGTACCTCATGCCGAGCTTTTCCATCACGCGCCACGAGCCTGTGTTTTCCGGCGAGGCGACGGCGACGATGCGCGGCAGCTTGGCATACTCAAATCCGTAGCGCAGCCAAGCGGTGGCAACCTCTGTGGCGTAGCCCTTGCCCCAGTGCGGTGTGTCGAAACCATAGCCGACTTCGACAACAGCGTCGCGCGGATCGGCCGGAGCTTCTTTCCCGTTCCAACCGAACTCCAAAGGCATCAGCCCGCCCCAACCGATGAGCGTGCCCTCCGCGCCTCTTTCTTCGACTCCCGCCACGCCGAAATTGTAACGCTCGTAACATTCGAGATAGACGCCGAGCCGCGCCTCAACGAACTCAGGCGTTTGCAGCGCACTCGTGCCGAGATAACGCGTGACCTCTTCTTTCGTGCGCATCGCACGAAGCGCCGGCAAGTCGGCGAGCGTGAACGGGCGCAAGCGCAAGCGTTCGGTTTCAATCGAGTAGTTCATGCCGTCGCTCAGAAAAACGCTCCACTCAAATCTGGTGAATCAGCAAGCCGTCTCTCAGCTTCGGCTCGAACCAGGTTGACTTCGGCGGCATGATGCCGTTGGCGTCCGACACTTTAAGCAAGTCTTCGATGGTCGTCGGCGAGAGCGAGAAGGCGACTGCGGCCTGCCCTTCGTTGACGAGCTTTTCAAGTTCGGACGTGCCGCGAATGCCGCCGACGAAATCAATGCGCTTGTCTGTGCGTACGTCCTTGATGCCGAGGATGGGGTCGAGCAAGTAGTCCTGCAGGACGCTCACGTCGAGCGTGGCCGTCGGGTCGTCGCCTGCCGTACCCTTCACCATGTCTGCGTCAATCATCAACCTGTACCAACGCTGCCGCAGGTACATACCGAACTCGCCGCGCGCCGGAACGGCGGCCGTGCCCGCATCGTCCACACAGAAGGTCTTGCCGACGGCCGCGAGAAAGTCTTCGGGCGACATGCCGTTCAAATCTTTAACGACGCGGTTGTAAGGAAGTATCTGCATCTGGTCTGACGGGAAGATGACTGCGAGGAAGCGGTTGTACTCCTCTTCGCCCGTGTGCCCCGGATTCTGCTCGCGCAGGGCAGCGCGTGCGCGGCTGGCACTGGCCGCACGGTGGTGGCCGTCGGCGATGTAGAGCAAGGGCACTTCGCCGAAGGCGCGCACGAGCGCATCGTGCGCAGGCGCGCGCCAGAGCGTGTGGCGGATGCCGTCGGGCGCTCGGAAATCGTAGAGCGGACGGCCAGCGACGACCGCTCCGACGAGCGCGTCGATCCGTCGGTCGGCGCGATAGGTCAGGAAGACCACGCCGGTCTGCGCGCGCAAAGTCAACATGTGGCGCGTGCGGTCGTCCTCTTTGTCGGGGCGCGTGCGCTCGTGCTTGCGGATCAAGTCTTGGTCATACTCGTCAACCGAACAACAAGCGGCCACGCCGATCTGTTCGTGGTCGCCCATCACGAGCCGATACAGGTAGAGACTCGGCTCAGCCTCGGTTTCCAGTGGACACTCTTCGATCAACCTTTGAAGATTCTCGCCCGCACGCGCATAAACTTCGTCGCTGTAAATGTTCGTGCCTTCGGGCAGATCGATCTCGGGGCGCGTGACGTGCAGGAGGCTCAAAGGATTTCCCTCGGCAAGACGGCGCGCCTCTTCCGTGTTGACCACGTCGTAAGGCACGCTCGCCACCTGCTCGACTTTCGACTGAGGCGGGCGCAACGCGCGAAAAGGATAAATGACAGCCACGGGCTTTCGTTCTCCTCAACAGAAGATGAAAATGCGGGATTTCTAACCCCTAAGACTATCCGCACCCGCCCCCCTTTGCCAAGCCGCGAGCGCATCCCAACACGCGAGAGGCCGCCGGAGTCGAGGTTGTAAAGGTGCGAGGCGTGTCGGTTTTGTCCAGCCTGTGCGCATCCTTGCCACGGCGTACGTTTAGTGTCAGAATCCTTTCCGCCACCATCTCTCAGAGACAAGTCACAAAGAGGTTTTCCGCCGGTGCGTCCCTCGCAGTACAGGGTTCAAGCCACATTCGCTCGTATCGCTCGTGCGTGCGGGGCGTTGGTGTTCGCGCTTGCACTCTTATCGGCGAGCGCGCCGCCGGGGTCGTTCCTCTCCGCTGCGTCCGCAACCGAATGTTCGATGTCGTGTTGCACGGGGAAGCCGAGACATGCGGCGGGCGATTGCGCTACTGTCTCTTGCCACGTCGAGTTCCCCGACCGCGCCGCCGCAACGGACGACTCGCAGGGCGATGCGCACCAGGAGCAACACGCGCCGCCTCTTCACACTACCGGACACGAGGCGCACGCCGCTTATCGACAGTCGCAGGCGCAACACGCCGCGCAAGCTCATCACGCCGCACCTGTAGAAACGCCGCAAGCGGAAACTCATCCCGCGTCACACTCCGACACTCACACCGCGTCGCACGCTGAAACTCTGTCCGCCTCGCATCGCTCGGAGACGGAAAACGCTGCCGAGCCGGAGACGGAGCGGACGAATCGCGCCGCCCGTCGTGTCGCCGCACGCGCTTCTGTCGCGCGGCCGTGCCCGCTCGATTGCGGAACAACTGCGGGCAGTTTCTCTAACAACCTGCGCCCGCGCGATGCGGCCACACCGGCACAAGCGCGGCGTCTGCGGCCGCCCACGCGCGCCGCCACACGCGGACGCTTTTCCGCCCTCTCGCAAAACTCCACAGACAGGCGCAGGCTCTCGCCCCCACGCGCTCCGCCCGTCGCGCTTTAACCGAAACGTCGAACAAGCCACAAACTCACTCGCCGCCCGTCTCGCCTTACGAGGAAGCCGACGGACGCGCGCGAGCTTTCGCGTCTACGTGTCTTCTGCGTCGCTCGCGCGTCTCAGGCGTCGGCGGCTGTGTGAGCGAGTGCATTTTCCGTGGCCGACAATCGCGTGCGTGCCGAGCAGGTTCGCGCGCACGCGGCAGAAGATCCAAAACGCGACGGACACGCGCCGTTCTGCACCGAACGTGCGCGTCATCAAGACGAGAGAACTCTCATGCTTTCAGCTAAAACTAATTTGCGGCTTGACGCTCCCGAAATTAATCTGCGGGCAAGCGCTCCTGAGATTAATCCGGGAACCGATGCACCGCCACGTTGCCTTCGGCGTCGCACTGCTCGTCAACGGCGACACAAACACACGTTCTTCTTTCTCGTCCTCGTCATTTGCCTCCTGAACGCGCCGGGCGCGTGGGCGCAGCAGACCGTCACTTCGGCGACGCTCGGCGGGCGCGTGGAAGATGAGAGCGGCGCTGGCATACGCGGCGCAGTCGTAGTCGCCGTGCATCTCGACACGCAGCAGCAACGCAGCACGACGAGCGACGAGGCGGGTCGTTATCGTTTTCTCTATCTGCCCGTCGGCGATTATCAACTGACGGCCGAGCAACAAGGATTCGCCCCCACGCGTCGGCGTCTGACTTTGACGGTCGGGCAGACTTTGGACGCACCCTTGCAGTTGACGGTGGCGGGCTTGACAGAAACCGTCAGCGTGTCGGAATCGGACGTGCCCGTCATTGAAATCGCGCGCACGCAGATCGCCGAAACCATCCTGCCGCGCGACGCGGACACGCTCCCTCTGAACGGCCGCAACTATCTAGACCTCGCGCTGCTCGTGCCCGGTGTGTCGCGCACGAACACGGGGAGCAATCAACGCTTCGCCGAAACTTCGGCCGTGCCGGGGACGGGGCTGTCGGTCGCGGGTCAGCGCAACCTCAACAACACTTTCATCCTCGACGGACTCTCCGCCAACGACGACGCGGCAGACCTCGCCGGGACGTTCTACAGTCAGGAAGTGGTGCGCGAGTTTCAGGTCATCACTTCGGGCGGCATGACGGAGTTCGGGCGCGCTTCGGGCGGCATCGTCAACATCATCACGCAGTCGGGCACGAACGCTCTCCGTGGTCGCCTCTACGGCTTCGCGCGCAATCAACGCTTCGACGCGCGCAACCCGCTTGCGCCCGCGCGCGACCCTCTGACTCAGGCGCAGTACGGCGTGAGCCTCGGCGGCGCGCTCCGCCCGGGTCGTACCTTCTTCTTCACGAACTTCGAACAGACACGACGACAGGACGCCACGGTCGTTACTATCTCGCCCGCAAACGTCGCGGCCGTCAATACGCGTCTCGACGCTTTGAACTACAGAGGGGCGCGCATTCAGACCGGCCTCCTTCCGAGCAGTTCGGATGCGACGAATCTCTTCGGCCGTCTCGACCACGAGTTGACGGCGCGGCAACACCTCACGGCGCGCTACAGCCTCTATCACATCGAAGCGACGAACGCGCGCAACGTTGGAGGCTTGAACGCCGCGAGCCGCGGGAGCGCGCTCGACAATCGCGACCACACGTTTGCGCTCGCACACGTCGCCACCCTTTCGCCCGTCGCGCTCAACGAAGCGCGCTTCCAGTTCACGCGCAGCCGTCTCCGAGCGCCCGTCAACGACACGTCTGCTCCGGCCGTCAACATCGCCGGGGTCGCCAATTTCGGCACGGCTACCTTCTCGCCGCTCGCACGCGCGCTCGACGTGTTCGAGGCGACCGAAGCATTCACCATCCGGCACGGCGCGCACACGTTCAAGGCGGGCGGCCAATTTTTGCTCAACCGCGTGGACGTGCTCTTTCCCGGCGCGACCGGCGGCGTCTACACCTTCTCCTCGCTCGCAAATTTTCAGGCCGGGCGATACATCAACTACCAGCAAGCCTTCGGCGCGCCGTCGCAGTTTCAGTCGAACCCGAACCTCGGACTGTTCGCGCAGGACGAATGGCGCGTGCGCGACAATCTGACCATCAACGCCGGACTCCGCTACGACGCGCAATTTCTTCCTACGCCCATCGAAACCGACACGAACAACTTCGCGCCGCGCCTCGGGCTGGCCTACGCGCCCGACGACGGCCGCACGGTCTTACGCGCGAGCCTCGGTCTTTACTACGACCGCATTCCTTTGCGCGCCACTTCGAACGCGCTGCAACGCAACGGCGTGAACTATCGCGTCGCCGTCCTGTCGTTCGGCCAAACGGGTGCGCCCGTGTTTCCCGCCACGCTCGACACGTTTCCGCCGGGACTCTTGACAGCCATCACCACGATTGATCCGAAGATCGAGAACAGCTACAGCACGCAGGCCAGTCTCCAACTCGAACGCGAGTTGTTCGCACACACTTCGGCGACCGTCGGCTACCTGCACCTGCGCGGGCGTCATCTGATCCTGTCGCGCAACGTCAACGTGCCGACGCTCTCCGCCGCGGAAGCGGCTGCGCGCGGCGTGGCGAATCTCGGACGCCCCGATTCGCGCTTCGCCAACGTCTCGCGCTTCGAATCGTCGGGCGAGTCTACCTACGATGCTTTGACCGTCTCGCTCAATCGACGCCCCGCGCGCGGCATGTCGCTGCGTCTCTCCTACACGCTCTCGAAAGCGATTGACACGTCGGGCAACTTCTTCTTCTCCACGCCGCAAAACAACTTCAACCTGCGCGACGAGCGCGGCCTGTCCGACAACGACCAGCGCCACCGCCTGACCTTCAGCGGCTCGCTCGAAGCACCGCCCGCCGACGGTCAAGACGCATCGCTCTGGCGACGCGCGACGCGCGGCTTTCAGTTGAGTTACATTTTCACTTACGCGTCCCCGTTGCCCTTCAACATCCAGACGGGCACGGATCGCAACAACGACACGAACCCGAATGATCGCCCCCTGGGCGTCGGGAGAAACACCGGGCGCGGCTTCGATTTCGCGTCGCTCGATCTGCGTCTCAGTCGCCGTTTCCGGCTGACGGAGCGCGTGCGTCTCGAAGCTCTGGCCGAAGGCTTCAACGTCTTCAACCGCGCCAACCTGCAACTGCCGAACAACGTCTTCGGCACGGGGCAGACGCCAAACGCGAACTTCCGAACGCCGACGGCCGCCGCCGACCCGCGCCAACTACAGTTCGGCCTCCGGCTCGACTTTTAAATGTAGGACAAACCTCAAGAGGATTTATGAAACGTCTATTCTTCCACACGCTGCTTTTCAACATCACGCTCGCCCTCGCACTTTGCGCAAACGCGTCGGCGCAAGAGAAGCATCGTCATCAAGCAGCCGCGGCGTCATCCGTTGTGCGCGTCTCCGCCGCAGGGACGGACGCGTCCGAACCGGCCGTCGCGGCGTCGGCCGCAAGAGACGGCGGCGTCTTCGTCGTCTGGGTCGAACACCTGACGGGCGGCGCGTCGGACGTGTGGCTCGCGCGCTTCGATGCGAACGGGCGACGACCGAGCGCGCGCCCCGTCCGCGTTAATCCGAAGGCCGGACAGGCGACCGCTTGGCGCGGCGACCCGCCGACCGTCGCCGTCTCTTCGGACGGCCGACAGGTCTACGTCGGATGGATGATGCGCGTTGCGGGCTACTCCGCTACGACTGCCGACTCCGCAGTCTTTCATCTCTCCGCCTCGCCTGACGGCGGGCGCACCTTCGCGCCGCCCGTCAAAGTCAGAGACGACCGGACGCCCATGCCGCACGGCCTGCACTCGCTGGCGGTGGCGGAAGACGGGCGCGTGCACGTCGCATGGCTCGACGAGCGCGGCGGCACGCCGCCCTCGCACGCCGCGCACGGAGCGACGGCGAAAACTTCCGGGCATCACATGGAGGCGAACCGTCAGGTCTTCACAGCCTATTCGACTGACGGCGGGCGCACCTTCTCGCCCTCGCATCTCGTGGCGCGCGACGCCTGCCCCTGCTGCAAGACTTCGCTCGTGGCGGGCGCGGGCGGGCGCGTCTACGTCAGTTGGCGGCAGGTGCTCGCGGGCGACTTTCGCCACATCGCCGTCGCCGCGTCCGCGGACGGCGGGCAGAAATTCAACGCGCCTGTCATCGTCAGCGACGACCGCTGGATGATTAACGGCTGTCCCGTCTCCGGCGCATCGCTCGCGCTTAAAAGTGACGGCGTGCTCGGCATCGCTTGGTACACGGCGGGCGAGGCCGGTGCGGCGGGCATCTACCGCTCCGAGTCGCGCGACGGCGGTCAGACCTTCGCGCCGCGCAGCAGTGTGGCGACCGGGAAAGCGCAGGGCACTCCGACGCTACTGACCGCCGCAGGACACGACGCCGCGCTCGTCGTCTGGGAATCGAGAGAGAAAGGCACGGCGCACCCTGCGAGCGCGCGCATCGAAGGCGGCGATGGTGGCGGCGCATCGAACGCACACGCTCTTGCGCCGCGCGGCGAACTGCCTTCCGCGACCCTCGCCGGAGACGGCCGTTTGTTCGTCGCCTACGTCTCGAAGCAGGGCACGCGGCGCACGGTTCAACTGCTTCGCGCCAGTCTCGGAGACGCCGTCAGTACGTCTCAAGCAGAACTCAAGCGACTGCGCCACGCGTCGAATTAGAGAGGGCTTGACCTTGTAGTCGAATACAGGGGTTACAATCGAAGCGCGAAGGAGGAATTTTTCAGATGCGTCGAACGATCTGCTTGTTGGTGTTGTCGCTGGCGTTGTCCGTCGTCGCTTCCGCGCAGGGAGAGGGACAGTCGAAGAAGGGCGTCTATGCGGGCGAGGAGAGGCGCGAGATCAAGTCGCTCTCGGCCGAAGAAGTCGAAGCGTTGTTGAACGGTCAGGGGATGGGGCTGGCGAAGGCCGCGGAGTTGAACCACTATCCGGGGCCGCGTCACGTGTTGGAGTTGACGAACGAACTGGGGCTGACCGAGGAGCAGCGCAAGGAAACGCAAGCCGTGTTCGAACGGATGCGCGGCGCGGCCGTCGCGCTCGGTCGCCGCATCGTCGAGCGCGAGCGAGCGCTTGACGCCGATTTTGCGAAAGGCGACATTGACGCGGCGCGTCTCGGCGCGGCCACGGCCGAGATCGCGCGCCTGCAGGGCGAGTTGCGCGCCGCGCATCTCACGGCTCACCTCGAAATGCGCCGCCTGCTCTCGCCGCAGCAGATCGCGAAGTACGACGCTTTGCGCGGTTACGCGTCCGGCCAAAAGTCGGGCGGGCAACACGAACACGGCCACGGCAAACACTGACACATCGACGAGGGAGTTCAACGAGACATGAGCGAAGATTCAACGGCCTGTGATCTGGCGAACCGTAAATGCGTGCCCTGCCACGGCGGCATCCCGCCGCTCGGCCGCGAAGAGATCGAGAAGTTCATGGGCGAGTTGCAGGGCTGGGAAGTCGTCGGCGAGCATCATCTGAAAAAGAGTTTCGCGTTTCCGAACTTCGCGCAGGCGCTCGCGCTCGTCAATCGCATCGGCGAGGTGGCCGAAGCCGAAGGGCATCACCCGGACATACGGTTCGGCTGGGGCTATCTCGAAGCGACCATCTACACGCACGCCATCGACGGCCTCAGCGAAAGCGACTTCATCCTCGCCGCGAAGATAGACGCCTTGGCGAATGCGGAATGAGGATTGAAGAAAGCGTGTGGCTCGATCTGAGGGGAAGTTGTCTGCCGGTCGCGCCGCGTGAAGCGTGAGTGTAGCGTCCGGGCAATTGGCTTCTTGACAAATACATCGCTCGCCTTTAATCTGCGCTTGCTCTCGAAAATGTTCTTTTGACGATAAGCCCACCGCTCTGTCGTCAGTCTTATCTAACAATTCATCAGAAAAAAAAGGCGAAGCCGTCGTGCGTCGTCTTTCGTCTCTTCGTGTCTGCGCGAGGGAGGTGTGCGGTCGTTAGACCGTCTCGGCGAAGCGCACTTCTCAGGCGTCTCTCTGTGTGTAGCTGCGTGTGTAGTTCCCGATCTCAGGGAAGAGGACTGTATGGATAAAAGGATCGTCAAGGTTATCGAATCGGTGCAGGCCAATCTGCAAAATGAATTAGACCTGGATGAAATGGCACGCGAGGTTAATCTCTCGGCCTCGCGCCTGCGTCATCTCTTCAAAGCCGAAACCGGCATCTCTCCGGCGCAGTTCCTCAAGAGATTGAGAATGGAGAGGGCGTTGGAACTTCGTGAGCAAACATTTTTGCGCGTGAAGGAGATCATGAACGCCGTGGGGCTGAGCAATAACAGCCACTTCACGCATAGCTTCAAACGAGCGCACGGGCTGACGCCGACCGAGTGTGGCAACGCCAAGATAAACTCGGCGTGCGTCGTCCGGCAGCTTGATCTGCCGATAGCCAAAATGGACAACAAATAGCCGAGCCGCGCAAACGAAATAGATTGCTAACGGAAACCTTTGTTAGTAAATTAACCACTCCGCTACTTAAGGCATACTTCACCAGTCAGCGTGCCTTCGATAATCACAATTGAAGCAAGCCTGTGAACGTGAGTTCCGTCAAGTCTCCCGTGGAACTCGTTGGCATTCTTGCGCCCTGCGCCCGTCAGTCTTTTGCCGGCGGCGCGGGTAGAACGTACGCCGTCTACTTTCGATGTCACGGGAGGCGAAAGGTCTTCGGCGGAAATATTAGGGAGCGGCGACTCTAGCGGATTCGGCCGTTCCATTTTCAGTAGTTCGATCCTCCATTTGAAATGCCGAACTACTCCAGCCCACTTGTCTAAAAGGAGACTTTCCATGAGCTTGATTAAAGGTTTACCACGAAGGCGCGCGCTCTTGATCGCGTTTGCGGCCGCCTTCGTCATGCTGGCGGGCTTCGCCGCCTGGCATGTGTCCAAGCGCCCGGCCGAAGCCTCTTCCGAGGATAAACAGCGCTTGCAGGAGCGTTTGCGTAGAGGCGTCGGGAGCGAAGTGAGATTCGCGTCCAGACCTGAGCAGGCAGACGAAGCGGTGAAGTCTGCGGACGACTTCATCTACTCGCGCGCCGGACTCAGGATGTCCGACGAAACGAAGAAGAGACTGGCGAAAGCCGAAAGCGACGTGCTGAAAGGCAAAGCCAAGCGCATCACCGCCGCCGAGTTGACCGACACCCTCACGGAAGGGGCCGTCGAACGGCTGTCGAATATTACGGATGAAGAGATTCAACAGACGGCCGACGCCGCAGCCAACGAGCATGGCGAAGTGCGTTCGCGCGCTGACGGCCGGTGGGGCACTTTGTCTAAAGAAGAGTTTATTCAGCAGATGAAATCAGGCCGCGAGTGGAGCCAGCGTGGCGATTCCGCGTCGCGCGCGACGCTGCACATGGTCATTGAAGAAGAAGTGAACGACCGTGCGACCAAGCTCAGCGCCGCCTTGCCCGAGCAGTTCGGCCAAGCCAACACGCAGGGCTTCACGCCGACTCAGGCGCTGATCGTCTCTTACTCGGTGTCGGCCGACGACCCCCTGACCGATTCGCGGAGCGACATCTCGCAGGCGATGGTGCAGAAGCGAATGGATGCCCGCCAGACGAGGGAGCAGAAGAAGGCGCAGAGGAACGTCTCCGGCCACCCCTACGGCGCGCGCGGAGCGGTACACGCGTCCCCCACCAGCTTCTTTAAGGCCGGCGTGGAGAAGCTTCTCAGCCGCAGCGAAGGAGGTAAAAAGTAATGAAGAAGATACTACTGCTGGTCTTAGCGTTCTCTTTCCTGCTGGCCGGGTCGGGTTGCAAACTGGTCGGGCTTAACAACTGCACTATCAGGTATACCGGTGCCGGACAACCAATCGTCCCCGGAGGAAGGTATCTCGTCATTTACCAGTACACCTCCAATCCAATCATCATCCGAGAGCACGTCGGGAGGTCGGATGGAACGCTTTCGGTTCCGTCGCACGGCCAGCCCTGTGGCTCTCTGTTTGCCACCGCTATTACCAACTCCAATCTGTCGCTCTCGGCCAGCCCGGCGTCTGTGTACCTGCCTAGCCCGCCCGCGACGGGAACCATCACCGGCCAGAGCTTCAGCACGGCTTACGGCACGCCCAAAGTCGAGTACTTCGATAGCAACGGCTACATGGTCGGCTCGGTTCTTGCGAATTCCGTGGCGAGCGACGGAACCTCGTTGCAGGCGAACATGCCTGACCTGTCCTACGTCTACTCGGGCAACTATCATGTCAAAGTCGTGAACATGACTTACGATGGCTACTACACGCACATCGTCGGTTCCGCGCCCATGACCGGATGGGGCAGAGACCGGCCTGACACCGACGGCGACGGTTGGTACGACGACGAGGATTGCGATATGTACGACCCGAACCGGAACTATGATTGCAGTCAGAGTTGCGGTGGAGGCGGTTACGAGTATCAGTATCAGACGTATCCGGAAATCTGCCCCTACTACTGATGATCGCCTCATCAACTCTTCGGGCAGCCCACAACGTGCGCTTTCGCGTTTGCTCCGAGCAATCCGAAGCACGCTGATCTAACTGTCAGGGAAACTACTGCGGGCGGAAGTAAGCAGGTCGCATTGACTTGCTCACTTCCGCCCGCAGTAGAATGACACGGCTCAATTATCGGTTTAACCAAAGGCGATAAAAATTCCCATGACGGGCGGAATGATTCTCAAGCGGACACCGTTGACGGCGCTGACCTCTTTTGCCGTGCGGCGCAAGTTCAACACGCGCGGGTGCAAACTACTTGTCTGCCTGTTGCTCGCACCTCTTCTCTGTGTAAGCTGCGCCCGCCCGGGCGCGACGGCAATTGATCGCACGTCTCCGCTCGTCTACGCAGCGGTGGGAGATTCGACCGGAGTGGGTTTAGGCGCGCGAGACGGCGGCGGATACGTCGAACGCCTCTTCGCACGAATAAAACAGAAGCGCCCCGACTCGACCCTCATCAATCTCTCCGCGGCGGGAGCCACGACAACGGATGCGATCAATAAACAGGTCGCCCGGCTGGACACCACGCGCGCCACGCTCGTCACAATCTGCGTCGGCACGAACGACCTCTTACGCGGCGGCAGCGACGCCAAACAATTTGCGGAGAATTACGAGACGCTGGTAGCAAAGTTGAAGCAGCCCGGCAGGTTGATCATCGTGGCGAATCTTCCCGACGTTGCCGCCGCGCCTGCGGCGAAGGGGATGGTTGACGAGACTCTTACATCGCGACTCGAGCAATTCAACCGGAGCATTGAGGCGACCGCCAAGCGGCACGGGCTACCGCTGGTCGATCTCTATAAGTTGAGCGGCGAGACGGCGAGGTCGCATCCAGAGTTTTTTTCCACGGACGGACTGCACCCGTCCGACTTGGGATACGCTCATTGGGCGGAAGCGATGTGGGCGGTGGTGGAACAATCCATTTCAGAATAACCGCGCTGACGCACTACCGATTCATCGAACCCATTAACCGATGAATCAATTCTTCTTCCTTCCTTCACCTCACGCGGCTTTTCTTTCGTTTGAGAAAATCGATCAGGACGAACTGTGAGAGATTGCCGGGCGTGGCGAAGTAGGCTTTGCCGCTCGTCATCTGCGACATCTGTTTGACGAACTCGACGAGGTAGTAGTCAGAGGCGAGCATGAAGGTGTTGATCATGATCCCTGCCTTGCGGCACGCCTGCACCTCCCTGAACGTGGCATCCATCACGATGGGGTCAAGTCCCATCGAATTTTTATAAAGGCGTCGGCCGTCCGCTATGCCTTCGCCCGATGCACGGCGATGCGCGCCGCCGCTCCGCGCCGAAGAGGGCGCGACGCCCGCGCCGTCGAGAAAACAGGCGGTGGGTTTGCCGTCCGTCACCATCACGATCTGCTTCATCTCTTTGCGCTGCGCTTGCAGGAGACGGCGCGCGAGTTTCAAGCCTTCGGCCGTGTTCGTGTGATAGGGTCCGACCTGCGTGGTCGCCAAGCGCGCGAGCGGCAACTCTTCGGCGTCGTCGTGAAAGAGCACGACCTTCAGAGAGTCGCCCGCGTATTGTGTGCGGATCAAGTGCGCGAGCGCGAGCGCCACCTTCTTGGCCGGTGTGAACCGATCTTCGCCGTAGAGAATCATCGAGTGCGAGCAGTCGAGCATGACGACCGTGGCGCACGAAGATTGATAATCGCACTGGTGCACGTAGAGGTCTTTGTATTCGAGATTGAGCGGGACGCCCAGGCCCTCGCGCCGGATGGCTGACATCAAGGTCGCGTTCACGTCGAGGTTGATCGTGTCGCCGAATTCATACAACTTCGAAGCCTGCGCCGCCTCCACGCCCGTCGCCAGATGCGGCGTGTCGTGCCGCCCGACGGAACTTTTGCCCATGCTCCCCAAAAGATTCCTGAGCGTCTTGTAGCCGAGAAAATCCAAGCCCTTCTCCGTCACCTCAAACTTCACGTTGCGCGGCGTCGGCTCGTCAACCCGCCCCTGCCCGCCGTGCCCGTCTCTACGGCGTTGCTGTTCCTGCGTCGCTTCTTCACGCAGATTCAAAAAGCCCTCTTCCACCAGACGCTCGATCAACTGATTCAACAACTCTTCAAGTTGCGACCCCTTGAAACGCCCCTCGTTCTCCGCCAGCATCTCCTTCACCTGTTGCTCGTCCAGCACACCCGTTTCAAGCAGCGCGCGCAACAACGCCTCGCGCAACCCATCGAGCGACGTATCCTGCGGCCGCCTGCGACGCGTCCAGTAGTAATCGTCGTCAAAGCCCGACTGCAACAGGCTGTCCTGCAAAGCCTCCATCAAGTCGCCGAGGTTCACACCCGACACGTCGAAGCCTTTGAATTTTGAATAGCGTATGAACTTCATTGTAATTACTTCTCAGAAATAACAGTCAATCCCGGCACGTTTTCAAAGTCATCCAGATCATGTGTTACTAAAGGAGCGTCATAAGCTAGAGCGGTTGCGGCAATCCATGAGTCCCCCACAGAGATGGGACGACCTATGCGTTTAGCGTGCGCTTGGACTTTAGCCCAAAGCAGTGAAATCTCTTTATTCGCTTCAACAAAGACAAACTTTTTAATGTAGGTGTGAAGTTCTCTATAACGATTGCTTCCCCAGTTATTATTCAATGGCATGAGTTCTAATTCGGCGAATGTTTGGGCAGCAATCATTAACAACTTGCCCTCGATGTGCGGCTTGTACAAATCGCCTCGTGTGTCCCTTTTGAATATGTAGGAAACAACGTTCGTATCAATCACCACCACATTGTTGAGCGGCAAACTACTCATTTTCTGTTTCGACTTTATCCTGCTGACGGATGGCACGCACCCAAGATAAAAACTCGTCTACACTTTCTTCTTCCGGCCAGAAATCTCCCTGCAACTCTTCGATGTTGCGAATAGGTTCCACTCCTTGCTGCTTTGCAAGTTCCCACGCTCGCGTATGTGCTTGCCTTCGCGTCTCTTCACGCGCTAATTCAGCTTCACGCGCCAATCGCTCTTCTTCCCATTTAGCTTCACTCATGAATTATCACCTCACTTCATCGAAGCCACGGAATATTTTTGACTTTACATATCATACAACTTCATTTCCATCTTCTGCTCTGCCTGATAGATTTGACTTGGTTTTTATCACCAATGGTTCGCGTATGACTTCTTCGCCGTCGGTGCCGATGAGCGTCAGCGCATAGTTGGCTTCGAGGATCGTCTCGACGGCTTCGCGCAAATTGGTGCGCGTCTCTTCAAGGTCTGCGCCCTGTGTGTTTGCCCCGGGTAGTTCTTCGACGAAGCCGACATAGCCTTCGGGCACTTTGAGGTAGACGGCGTTGTAGGTTCTGTCCATCCGGCGTACTCCTTAGCTGAAGCGTCCCGTTTCGGTGAGGTCGTCGTAGATCATGCCGCGACGGTCTTTGCGTGCTTTGGTGGCGGCCGTGTAGCCGCCTTCCTCGTTGCGGCTGATCTTGTTCTGCGCGTAGAGACCTTCGAGGGCGAACTCGCAGGCCGCGACGAGTTGGGCTTCGTCCGTGCGGTGGAAGTCGAAGGGGATGCGGACGGTTTCGACGAGTTCGGGCACGGCTTCGAGCAGGCGGACGCACTCTTCCGCAGAGGCCGTGTCGGCCAGACGCAGGTTGTTCCCTTCGTCGAACCAGCGAACGGCCGCGCTGAAATCTATGCCGACGAAATAGCCTTCGTGGATTTCGCCCGCCGCGCTTTTGATCAAATCTTTGGCGATCTTCATCGCACCGACCTGTTCGCCTTCGTATTCGAGTTCCATCTTGCCGGTCATCGAGGGCACGGCGGCGTAGATGTCCGAGATGCGCGGGACGATCTCTTCCTCGCCCGTCAGGAGCGCGCGCCGTTCGGCGTTCGAGACGACGGATTCCATGACGGTGATGGGCAGGCGCTGCGAGACGCCGGAGCGTTTGTCGATGCGCTGGTCGTCGCGCGCTTCGAAGGCGATCTGTTCGATGAGTTCGCGTATGAAGTCGGGCACGCGCAAGTTTCCTGTGAAGCCCTCGCGCTCCGTCCAGGCCTCTTGACGCGTGATCTCGACGCCGAGCTGGAGGTCTGCGGGGTAGTGCGTGGAGACTTCCGCGCCGATGCGATCCTTGAGCGGCGTGATGATCTTGCCGCGCGCCGTGTAGTCTTCAGGGTTGGCAGAGAAGACGAGCATCACGTCGAGAGCGAGGCGGACGGGGTAGCCTTTGATCTGCACGTCGCCCTCCTGCATGATGTTGAAGAGGCCGACTTGAATCTTGCCCGCGAGGTCGGGCAGTTCGTTGATGGCGAAGATGCCGCGATTGGCGCGCGGCAGGAGGCCGTAGTGAATCGTCAACTCGTCGCTCAAGAGATGGCCGCCTTTGGCCGCCTTGATCGGATCGACATCGCCGATGATGTCCGCGATGGTCACGTCGGGCGTGGCGAGTTTTTCGACGAAGCGCGCGTCTCTGTCAACCCATACGATGGGCGTCTCGTCGCCCAACTCTTCGATCATGCCGCGCCCGTAGGCGCTGATGGGGCGAAACGGATCGTCGTTGACTTCCGAACCGGCGATGATGGGGATCTGTTCGTCGAGCAGGTTTGTGAGTTGACGTATGATGCGGCTCTTGGCCTGACCGCGCAGGCCGAGCAGGATCAGGTTGTGGCGCGCGAGGATGGCGTTCGTGATCTGCGGCACGACCGTCTCGTCGTAGCCGACGATGCCGGGAAACAGACGCTCGCCCGCGCGCAGTTTCGCGATCAGATTGGCGCGCAGTTCGTCTTTGACCGTGCGCACACGATAGCCCTGTTGTTTCAACTCGCCTAAAGTTTTTGCCTGTGCCATTAGTTTGAACTTCTTCCCCTTAAAAATTTGATCGCTACAGTTGCTACAGTTTCAAGGGCGACTCCGCCCATTCCTCTCTCGTCATGCCGTACCAGAGTTGGTCGAAGTATTCGCCCCGTGTGTAGATCATGCGGCGCAGCGTGCCCTCGTGCCGGAAGCCGAGCTTTTCGTGGAGCGCACGCGAAGCCTCGTTGTAAGCGTGCACCGAGACGGTCGCTTTCTGATACCTGCGCTCCTCGAAATAATACTTGAGGACGAGCCGGATAGCCTCGGCCGCATAACCCTTGCGCGCGTGTTCGCGTGCGACGTGGATGCCGTACATGAAAGTGCCGTGCTGCGGCTCGCAGTGGTGCGTCGCAATCGTGCCCACGGCCGTCTGCCCGTGCGCAGCCTCGATCACCCAGGTGAAGGCGTCCCCTTCAAGTGTCTTCAAAGACTGCTGCCGGACGAAATCCCTGACGCGCTCGGCGGAGACGGGCGGCCAGATGTACTCCAGGCGACGCGACATCTCGCTGTCGAGATTCCAGCGAAAGAACGTCTCGGCATCCGTCGGCTCGACGCCGCGCAGGCGCACTTTCTGTCCCTGCCAAAAATTCATCCGGCCTCCCAGTTAAACTTGAGCGGGCAACGAACGAGTTTTGCGATCAACTAACAGTTCAACTCGCCGCCGCAGTCTCGCTACTGCGGGCGACGAACTCTCCCTCGGTCGTTTGCGAGACGAGTTTATCCGCTTCGAGTTTTTCCAGATGCGCGAGGACTGCGCGCTCGGCCAACGCGTGCGCCTTCGGGTTCACGTCCGTGTAAACCTCTGCGACGATCTCGCTCGCCGTCTTTGCCCCCGCGCGCACGGCCTGCAAGATGTTTCGCTCGCGCTCCAGCCGGTGCGCGATGTACTCCTCGATCTTTTGACGCGGCGCGGCCACGGCCGCCCCGTGGCCGCCGAAGAGTGCCGTGACGTGCGGCAGGAGCGCGCGGTAGCGTTCGAGCGACGCCAGATAATCGCGCACGTTGCCCTCGGGCGGATCGATGAGCACCGAGCCGAGGCCGACGATGTTGTCGCCGGTAATCAGCGCGCCCGTCTGCGCCTCGTAAAAACTGAGATGGCCGCGCGTGTGCCCCGGCGTGTGCATCGCACGAAGCGAGAGCGAAGGACTTCCCGCAAGTTCGATCACGTCGCCGTCTTCGATGAAGCGATCCACCGTCAACTGTCCGCGCAAACTCTCGGCCGTCAGACGGTGCGCGGCTAGGCGGACGCCCCCGCCCAGATGTTCAAGGAGCGCGCGCACGCCGCCCGTGTGATCCGGGTGATGATGCGTCAGGATGATCTCTCGCAAGCGTCGCCCTTCGGCTTTTAGTTCGTCGACGCAGGCGGCGAGCGCGGCCTGCTCGTCTTCGTAAGGCGAGCCGGGATCGAGGACGACGAACTCATTGTGGCCGACGAGGTAAGCATTCGTGTGCGTGGCGGGCGGCTTTGTCGGCGTGCGCAAAGGGAAACAGATGAAGCCGGGCATGAACTCGATGCGTCGCACAGGTTCGCGGCGCGCTTGCGGCACGCCGAGGAAACGTTCGACCAGATCGTCCGTCAAGCCTTCGCGCAAGACTCTGAGGGCGTGCAGGACGGGCGGCGCGACGAGCGCTTCGCAATCCTGCCAACGTCTGATGGCCGCGTCCGGCGTCGTCCACTCGCCGCACTCAAACTCGGTGGTGCGGACGCGCGGCTCTTGCTTGCGCGGGCAGCGCGCGAGGAAGAACCATGTGTCGAAGCGGCGCGGGCTGAAAGGCGGCGTCACCCAACGCCCTGCGAAAGTGAAATCGCGCGCGTCTAAGCGGAGGCCGTAGTGCGCGAGCAGTTGCGGAAAGGTCATGCGGCCGGAGGTGAAGTCGTCGAGGACGGAGGCGAGTTGGCCTTTCGTCAAAGCGTCCGCGCCGCGTGCGACGAGCACGCCGAGTTCCTCGAACAACTCGCGTGCGGCGCAAGCGATCATGGCCGCCGTCTCCGCATCGGGCGCGTGCTCGACCAGCTTGGCGGCGTCCTCCGCGTCGCGCTGCCCGCCGGGGAAGGCATAGAAGCCGCCGAGGAAAGCCAGCGACGCGCTGCGCCGCGCCCAGAAGATTTCGGGCGCGCGGTTATTACTGCCGTTGCCATCGCCTTCCGTCTCGCGCCAGAGGATGACGGCGGCGGCGTCTTTCGGGATGGCGTCGCGGGAAGTGGACGGCGCGGCGACAGTGGTTGCTGGCGATTCGTTCGGAGACATCGTTTGGGTCAAAACTCTTCTTCGCGGGAGGCGTCTGAAACGCGCTCCGAAAAATTACGCACGGTCGTTTAAGGGAGTGCGGGCAGTATAACAGAAGCGCCACAGGAACGATGAAGGGAAGGCTGGTGAATGGTAAATGGTCAATGGTGAATGGAAGAAGACAGTTCTGCTCCATTCACCATTGACCATTCACCATTCACCACTTTTCTGCGAAAGCAAAAGCGGAGAGGGGAGCGCGTGTGCTTCAGTCCTCTCCGCTGTGTGGTGTTGTGGTTTCCAGTCTGACTTTAGGCGCGCGGCCTGACGGTCAGGAAGATGGTGTTGCCGCGCCGGTTGACGAGGAGCAGCGCGGGGCGCGTACCCGTGCGGCCGATGGCTGCGGTCAGGTCTGCGCTGGAACGGACGGGCTGGCGGTTGGCCTGCACGATCACGTCGCCGGGCTGAATCCCTGCGTCGGCGGCCGGGCCGTTCGGGTCAACGTCGGCCACGGCCACGCCCTGCGTGCTCGCGGGCAGTTCGAGTTCGCGCATGAGTTCCGGCGTCAAAGGCTGCACGCGGACTCCGAGTTTCCCGGTCGTCTCGCCCGTGCCGCCCGCGCCCTGCTCCGTGCCGCCTTGCTCGCCCGCGCGCTGCGCCGTCTGCGTGAATTCGCCGAGCGTGGCGCGCATCTGCTGTTCGCGCCCGTCGCGCACGACCGTCAGGGTCACTTCACTGCCCGGCGCGGTGCTGGCGATGCGGTTGCGCAGAGAGTTCACGTCGTTGACGGCCGTGCCGTTCACGGTAGTGATCACGTCGCCCTGTTTCAGACCGGCGCGTTCGGCGGCGCTGCCCGAAGTGACCGCGCCGACGATGACGCCGCGCACTTCCTTCAAGTCGAGGCTGGCGGCGATGTCGGAAGTGACTTCCTGAATCTGCACGCCGAGTTGGCCGCGACGCACCTTGCCGTTCTTGACCAACTGCTCCATGACGCCTTTCGCCATGTTCGAGGGGATGGCGAAGCCGATGCCGATGCTGCCGCCGGTGGGCGACAGGATTTGCGAGTTGATGCCTATGAGTTCCCCTTGTGTGTTGACGAGCGCGCCGCCGGAGTTGCCGCGATTGATCGGCGCGTCGGTCTGGATGAAGTTGGCGAAGCTGCCATCGCCGACGCCGGAAGTCGTGCGCTCCTTGGCCGAGATGATACCGGCCGTGACGGTCTGACCGATGCCGAGCGGGTTGCCGACGGCGAGCGCCATGTCGCCGACGCGCACCTTATCCGAGTCGCCGAGTGGCAAGACCGGCAGATTCGACGCGTCGATCTTCAAGACGGCGAGATCGGACGGCGGGTCGGAGCCGACGATCTTGGCCGTCAGCACGCGGCGGTCTGAAAGTTCCACACGGATTTCGTCAGCGCCGTCAACGACGTGATGATTCGTCAGCAAATAGCCGTCGGCCGTGACGATGACGCCTGATCCTAAACCCTCTTCGCGGCGCGGCGTCTGCGGCTGGTTCGGGATGCGCTGGCCGAAGAATTCGCGGAACATCGGGTCGTCCATGAACGGGTGCTGTTGCGCCGAGCGTCCGCGCCGCTCGGAGCGCACCGTGACGACCGCCGGGGCGACGCGCGCCACCACATCGGCGTAAGAGTTCTGTTGTGCGACCGTCCCGCTCGTCGCCGCGTTGCCCGGCGCGAAATTAAGCTGCGGGTTGTTGACCGTCTCGGTCGCCTTCGACCCCGTGGCGTTGCAGCCGACGAAGATGAACGATGCGACCAGCGCACAGGCCAGCCGCGACAGCCGCCGCGTCGTCGAAGCGGGCTGGCGTTTAAGAATTTCGTTATTCATATCCTGCACCTCTATTGATAAAAAAAGTTCGTATTTTTCCGGTTAAACTAATGCCTGTTAGAGCGCCTCGATTGTCGTTATTTAGATACGTCGAGAGGCGCGCGCGGTTGCGTTAAGAATGTAAAATTACTGTTGCGGCGGCGTCGGTTGCCAGTAGTCTTCGCTCTCGGCGTTTGCTGCCGTGGCGGCCGGGGCGGCGGGACGCGCCGTGGCAGCAGCGGACGTCTCGCTGCCGTCGCCTGACGTGTCCGTCTGCCGCGCGCGTGAGTTGTTGACGACGACTTCCGTGATCAGTTTCGTGTTCGGGATGACGATCAGGCGGCCGTCTCGCGCGCGGACGAGCGTGTCGCGCATCCGTATCGTCTCAATCACGCCCTCATACTCGCCCATCCTGATGTGGTCGCCGATGTTGAACGGCCGGTACAGGAGCAACATGATCCCCGACAGCAAATTCGACAGTACGTCTTTCAGGGCGAAGCCAAGCGCAAAGCCCGTCAGGCCGAGCCCCGTGACGAGCGCCGTGACGTTCAACCCGCCCGCCTGCAGCGCCGTGATAATGCCGAAGATGAGGATGCCGTAGTAGTAGATTCTCGACAGCAGGAGGACGACGCCCGTGTCCGCGTGCACGCGCGGCGCGGCCAGAGCGATGACGCGCCGCCCGACGGATGCCACCGCCCAGAAGACCAACAGCACCAGCACGCCCCGAAACATGCCGGGCAGAGCCTTCATAAAGCCGACCTGCAACTCTATGAAAACTTCCCTCAGCGTTGCCGGAGGTGCGGGCGTGGGCTGTTGGAGAAACATAAGCGGAACGATGAAGTAGGAACGATGAAGTAAGAGCGGTGAATGGTAAATAGTAAATGGTGAATGGAGAAAACCGTCTTCTACTATTCACCATTTACTATTTACCATTCACTAGTCTTCCGTTCATCGTTCCTACTTCATCCTTTTTACTCCTCGTTCTGGTAGCGGAAGCGTTCGCCGTCGCCCCCGTTCCAGGGGACGCCGCGCATGTGGTAGCCGCCCTCTTCCCAGAAGCCCGCCCGGTCTTCGGCGAGGAAGCGCAAGCCCTTGATCCATTTGGCCGATTTCCAGGCGTAGAGTTGCGGGATGATGAGGCGCGCGGGGCCGCCATGTTCGGGCGGGATGGGGCGTCCGTCATGCGACCAGGCGACGAGCGAATCTTCGGCGAGGAAGTATTCGATGGGCACGTTCGTCGTCCACCCGTAATCGTAGGCCAGCGCGAGCACGAATTTCGCTTCCGGTTTGACGCCGACCAGTCGCGCCAGTTCGCGCGTGGAGACGCCGCCCCACACGTTATCCAGACGCGACCAGCGCGTGACGCAATGAAAGTCCGCGTAGACGCGCGTGGCGGGCAAGGCCAGAAACTCTTCGAGCGACCAGGAGAGCGGGCGCTCCACCAGTCCCTCGATCTCGAACTTCCAAGTCGCCAGATCAATTTCGGGCGTGCCGTGCGCGTCGAGGATCGGCCACTTGCGCGTGCGCGTCTGGCCGGGCGGGATGCGGTTCGCGCGCCGCGTGTCGGGGCTGATGATCGTCTCGCCGTCGTCCACAGACTCGGCCGCGCGCGGCTCTCCGCGCTGGTAATCCTCGTCCTTCATCAAGCCGCTCAGGAAACCCATAATGCTCCAAAGTGGTGAATGGAGAATGGTCAATGGTGAATGGTGAAAACCTGTCTTCTACCATTCACCATTGACCATTCTCCATGCTCAATCTACTTCTTCTTCGTCGAACGCTCGGCCAGGTTCATCAACTCTTCCGGCATCCATTTGTTGACGCCTTTGGTGAGCGGTTCGCGGATGCCGACGGTGCGGTCGTGCCATTCGTCGGCCGCGCCCGCGTGTCCGCGCTCCTGCTCGTAGCGGTCGGTCAGTTCGAGACTGAGCGCGATGCCGTCGGCCACGTCGTTCCAATCCTGACGCTGGATGCCGCGCACGACGAGCGAAAGACCGGCCGACCAGTCCTCTTCGGGCGCGCGTGCGTCCTGTTCCGGAATCGTCAAATTATAGACGGGCGGAAACTCTTTGCCCCTATATTCGCGTACAAGCTGCGCCTTCAGATCCTTGAGCGGCATGTCGGGTCGCTCGCGCCTGATCGCCTGCGCGCGGCGGAAGATGTCCGCCACGCTCGACTGCTGTTGCTGTTCTGCCATCGTCTTTTTTAGCCTCTCGGTTTTGCCCTTAACTTACACGCCCAGCGCGAGAATCACAACCCTCGAAATTCGCACTCGCCGCGCGCAACAGACTGCACTGGCCGAACGCCTGCGCGCCCTGTGGCAATCGAGAAAGTGCCACAAGAATCGACGCACGGCACACAGAGCACAGGCATCATCTGGACGACTCGCACGACGCATTCGTGTGCCCGCGCGAAATTTTGATTTCAACTCAGGACTCAGCGAGTATGACGAACAAGTTATTTCCGACAATTGTGATGAACAAGTTATCCCTGCTCTTTCCACGCCTCGCATTGCTGGCCGTGTTGGTCGCCACGACGACGGCGACGACGCAAACTCTCTTCGCGCAAACGCAACAGCCAGCAGCGCAGTCGCATGTCGTCCATGCGCGTCTCAAGGCGACGCTCAAAGGTCATGGCAAGAGCATCGTCGAAATAGTTTTCAGCCCGGACGGCGCGACCGTTGCCACAGGCAGCGAAGACGGCACGGTGCGACTGTGGGACTCTGAGACGGGGCGCGAGCGCGCGACGTTGAAACTGGCGAAGCGCCTGGAAGACCTGACTCTCGTCTGGTCGCCCGATGGTCGCCGCGTCGCCACTTGCTGGTACTCTGGTTTTCATCGCACCAGAGAAGTGCAAATCTGGGATGGACGCACGGGCGAATTGCTTGCGACGCTCGAAGGGCACGGTTCAATCGTGCGAAACGTCCAGTGGAGTCCAGACGGCCGGCTCGTTCTCACTTCGGCCGACGACGGCACTGCGAAGCTGTGGGATGCGGAGACGTTTGCGCCCGTGCGAACCGTCGAGTACGAACAGGTGGACACGAGCCGCGAGACTGGTTCGCTGCTCGCCGCCGTCTTCACGCGAAAAAAAATCCCGGACGCGCGCGTCGTCTATGCGCGCTTCGCCGCGACCGGGCGCACCATCGTCGTCTCAAGTTTCCACAAGCCAACACAGTTGTGGTCAACGGACGGCCAACTGCTGGCATCGCTCGTCACGCTCGATGAGTACGCCGCACAGTCGCGCGATGAATACTCGTTCTATTCCGCGCCGCTCGTCAGTCTCGACGGCCGCTTCGTCGCCACCAACGAGCGCGAGGCCGCGCGCCTCTGGGACGCGCGCACGGGCGAGATGCACCACACCTTCTCAGGCGAGAGCGCGCACGCCTTTAGCCCCGACGGGCGCACCTTCCTCACCTTCTCTTTGAGAGACGGGGCCAACCGTCGCTTCTTCGAGGCCGCAGATGTCGTGCTGAAACTGCGCGACGCGGCGACGGGCGACACGCTCAAAGTGCTGCGCGGAGACTTGCCGGGCATGAACGCGGTCTACTGGAGTCCAGACGGCAAGAGCCTCGCCTTGAACGGCGCGGGGGGAGCAAAGGCGCGCCTGCTCGACGCGGAGAAGGGCAGCATCAAGGCCAAACTGCCCTACGAAGGTTGCAGCGAAACTTTGCTCGGCGACGGCGCGAGCGGCTGCGAGCCGTTCGTCTTCAGCGCCGACGGGCGCTTCGTCTCTAAGCTGACGGGCACGCTCAAACTCTACGACACGGAACAGGGACGCGAACTCTCCGTGCTCGCGGGCACGCACCGTCGCGCCGCGTTCAGCCCCGTCGATCCGCGCCTCTTCGCCGCGCGCAGCAAAGACCGTAAAACGCTCCTGCTCTTTGAACTCGCGGCGCGCTGAGACACTTCGCCGTCGCTTAAGGCGCGCCACGCCCGCGCCACAATTTCGCCACTCAAAGTTGAGGCTTCACGGCTCTGCCTACTCTTGCGCCCTGTGTTATCGTTCGTCGTTCGCAAGTGTCATAAGTCGGAAGAGAGCGAGGTTTTATTTTAACGTGTCAGAGACGATTCCTTTGGAAGGGGACGCGCCCGCACAGCACGACAGGCCGATGGGTTTCCCGACCTGCCCGGTCTGCGGGCGCGAGTCGAAAGATGAGTTGACGCCGCTCGAAGCGCTCGACGATTGGCTGCGCTCGCTCGTCGGGGCGAACGCCCCGGCCGGGCAGTTCGTCAACGTCGTCTGTAAGCGCTGCGTGGAGATGTTCGAGCGAGCGCGCACGCAGTTGAAGACCGACGCCGTCATCTTCGAGCAGGGCGGACTCGTCTTGCCGACGCCGCTTCGCCTCGACGCCGACGACCGCTTCGCAGGGCGCGGCATCACCATCGCCTTTCTCGATTCGGGCTTTTACCGTCATGCCGATCTGACGACGCCGAACAATCGCATCCTCGCCTATCACAACATCGTGCGCACTCATACCTCGTCTCTTGAGATGGGCGACGCGGCCAGTTGGCACGGGATGATGACATCGGTGGTGGCGGCCGGAAACGGCTCGCTCTCGAAAGGCTTCTATCGCAGCATCGCGCCGGAAGCGAACGTTGTCCTCGTCAAACTCTCCACTTCGGGACGCATCTCCGAACAGAACATTCAGCAGGGACTCGAATGGGTGCTTGAGCACCGCGAGAAATACAACATACGCGTCGTCAACATCTCGGCCGGCGGCGACGACGAAGAGTCTTATCTGGAGAACCCGTTGTCGCAGACGGTCGAGCGCGCCGTCAAAGAGGGCTTGATAGTCGTCTGCGCGGCCGGTAACGCGGGACACATGCCCGGGCATCCGGTGCTCCCGCCCGCGAGCGCGCCCGCCTCGATCACCGTCGGCGGACTGGATGATCAAAACTCGCTCGACCGCGCACGACGCGGCATGTACCGTTCATCCTACGGGCCGACCATCGACGGATTGCAAAAGCCCGAACTCATCGCGCCCGGCATCTGGGTTCCCGCGCCGATCCTCCCGCACACGCCCACGGCCGACGAGGCCGAACTCTACGCCAAGCTCGACAAGGCTGCGGACGAAGAACTCGTCTCCATCATCGAAGCGAACGCCGAGGTGGACAAAGACCTCTACAATGCGCGCGATCTGCGCCCCTCGCTCCTGCGCCACCTGATCACGATCAAATTGCGCGAGGGCGACGTGATCAGCGAGCATTACAAGTATGTGGACGGCACTTCGTTCGCCGCGCCCATCGTCTCTTCGATCATCGCCTGCATGCTCGAAGCCAACCCGAAGCTCAAGCCGCGACAGGTCAAACGCATTTTGATCGAGACGGCCGAACGCCTGCCCGGCATCGAGATCGACCGTCAGGGTTGGGGCGTCGTCGCCCCGCGCCGCGCCGTCGAACTCGCGCTTCTCGTCAAATCGCTTTAACGCTGCGTCGCCTCACACCGCCACGGCAAATCGCACGCACCCGCGCCGGAATATTTTCTGCGCCGCACGGCGCACGCACGCGCTAAAATGGCCGCACTGACTTTGAAGGCTTTCGCGGCGACCGCCCCGCGCGCCTTTTCGCGTGCGCCGCTTGCGCGTCGCCACCGTTTGTCATCTCTTTAGGAAAAACTTTTGCGCGATTGTCGTTTACACGACGACTCAACGGTCGTCGTCATCGGCGGAGGCCCCGGCGGCGCGGCGTGCGCCATCAAACTTTTGCAGGGCGCGCGACGACGCGGCTTGCGCCTGCGCGTGCTCATCTTTGAAGGCAAGGACTTCGGCGTCCACGCCAATCAATGTGTCGGCGTCCTCTCACCCCCCATCGAAGAGGTGCTCGCGCGCGACCTCGACGTGCATCTGCCGCGCGAGTTGATCAAGCGACAGATTTTCGGCTATCGCTTGCACGGCGCGCGCGAGAACGTCCTGCTCATGGGACACGGCGCGCAGGCGAGCTTTACGGGACACGGGCAGGCGACCTACGCCGTCGAACGCGCGGAGTTCGACCGCTTTCTGCTCGATTGCGCGCGCTCGCTCGGCGCGGAAGTCGTCGAGTCGCGCGTGACGGGCGTGGAGTTCGTGCGCGAAGGCGCGCTCGACGAGGTGCGCGTCTACAGCGAGTCGCGTTACGAACGCGCCGAAGTGGTTGTCGGCGCGTTCGGTCTGGACGAGGCGATGCTGTCGGTCTTTGAAGAGGTGACGGGCAGGCACGGCGGCCGGGGCTTCGTGCGCCCCTCGAAATGGTTGAAGAGTTATCTGACGACCATCGAAGCGGGGCACGGTTTTCAAGGCGAGAAACTCGGCCACATCGTCCACGCGTTTCTGTTGCCGCCCAAATGTCCGCGCATCGAGTTCGGCGCGGTCACACCGAAAGGCGATCACATCCTCATCAACATCGCGGGCGAACGCGTCTCTTCATCCGACCTCGACGGGTTTCTTCAACTGCCCGAAGTGCGCGCGCTGCTCCCCCCGTTCGACGAGCGCGCGATCAACTACTACGAAGGCCGTTTCCCTTCCGCTCCGGCGCGCGGCGCGTTCGGCCATCGCTATGCGCTTGTCGGCGACGCGACGGGTTGGCTTCGTCCCTTCAAAGGCAAAGGCATCTCGACAGCGATCATCACGGGCTTGCGCGCGGCCGACGTGATGCTCGAACACGGCGTCTCGCGCGCGGCCTTCGCGCATTACCGACGCGCGTGCCGCGACCTGTTCGGCGATTACGCCTACGGCGTCGCCGTCCGCCGCGCGATGCTCGCCGGGGCACGACTCTTCCTCGACCCGATGATCGATGTCGGAAAAGTCGATCCGGTGATGTACGATGCGCTCTTTCAGGCCGTCTCCGGCCACGACACTTATCGCAACATCCTCCGACGCTCTTTCAAACCGCGCCTTGTGCGCAAGGTCGCCACGCGCGTCTTTCGCGGTGTGCGGCGGCACAGGGCGTTCAAGGCGAGACGTATGAAAGACATCAAAGTGCGCCGCATGACCGTGCGCGACATAGACGACCTGCTTCGCATCAACGAGAGGATCACGGGCAAGCCCCACGCGGCCTACTACGAGACGAAGGCCGCCGATTATATCGGCCGCTCGCCCTCCACCTGTCTCGTCGCAGAGCACGCGGGAAGGGTCGTCGGCTTCGTCGTGGGCGACGTGCGCGGCTGGGAGTTTGGCGCGCGGCTCGCGGGCTGGCTCGAAGTGATCGGCGTCGATCCCGATTATCAACAGCGCGGCGTCAGCAATGCGCTGCTCGACGCCCTGTTCGACAGCTTCCGCCGCGCCAACGTCTCCGTCGTCAACACCATCGTTAACTGGAACGACGGCGATCTCATAGACTACTTTCGCGCCAACGGCTTCGACCGCGGCGACTACGTCAACCTCGTCCGCTCACTGGAATGAAGCTGTTAGCTGTTAGCTGTTAGCTTTCAGTTATCCGTTGCGTTTGTTAGTTTTTCAATTCACTCTTTAGCAGTCTGTGTAGATAATCGTAAGTAACGAATCTCTATTAGTCATAGCTAAGAGCTAAGAGCTAAGAGCTAACAGCTTTTTTACCCATGCCCCTCGATCCCAAAACAGTCCTCAAGCGCCGCCCCTACCTGCGCCTGTCGCTCAATTCGAGCGACGAGGTGCAGGTGTCCGTGGAAGGCGCGACGATCAAGTGCGGCTTGCACGCGCTCTTTATTCTCGAACTGTTTTCGCGCCCGCTCTCCGTCGCCGCCGCCATCAAGCAACTCGGCGCGCGTTACGAGTCGCAAGCCGAGCGCGTCGCGGCCATCGCCACCCTCTTTCGTCTACAGGAAGGCGGTGCGCTCCGCGATGTGTCCGCGCGCGATGAAGCGACCGATGACTCGCGCGCGTCAAGCGCAGCGGCGCAGGACAACGCGGCGGGCGTCAGTCTCCCTTCCGATGAAATCTACTTCGAGTGTGCTCTCGACGAAGCGACGCGCGCACTGATCCCTTACCGCGAGCGCGAGGCGCGCGCCGCGAAACATCAAACGCCTTCGCTCGATGCTCTCGAACTCAATCCGCGCGTCTTTCTGCAAACGGGTGATGAACCGCCCGCGCCGCTCGCTACAAGGCTCGCGTTTCTGGATCACTTCTCGCCGCGTCGCCCCGTTGCATGGGTCGAAGATGCGGCCACGAAGGCGCTCGCTCCTTACTGGCTCGGGCGTGAAGAGACGCGCGCGTGCAAAGAACTCGCGGCGGGAAACATCACGCCCGCCGGACTCGACGCGCATCTGGCCGCGCATCTGGCGGAGGCGCGGATTCTGATCGAGCCGCATGCGGAAGCCGAGCGTGCACGCGCGTGGGAGCACGCTTGCGCCGACTTGCGGCGCGACCTCCAAGTTGAACAGCACGCCGTCCTGCGCAAGATCATTCACCCGCTGCAACTGGCCGCGCTGCGCCGTTACTTTCGCGCGCTCGACGCCGCAGGGCGTCTCAAGGCGAGCAGCAACAAGCACTATGCGCACCGTCGTCGCTCCGTCTACGACGAAGAGACGGCGCGCTTCGTGCAACAACAGATCAATGCGCTTGTCTCTCGCATCACGCCCGCGCCTGTGCGCGCGTCGCATTGTCAGGTTTCGGTCTATCAACCCGGCGCATTCCTGCGTCGCCACAAAGATCAACCGCAGTACGTCTGGAATCTCTCGCTCGTGTTGGACGCCGAGCCGGAAACGGAACAGGAAGCTGCGTGGCCGATCTGCATCGAGACGGAAGGCCGCACGCGCGAAGTGCGCCTTGAGATCGGCGACGCCGTCCTCTATCGCGGCTCGGAACTCACACACTGGCGCGACGTGCTCCCCGACGATCAATCCGTCACACTGCTGTTCTGCTTCTTCTCACCAAACGAAACGATGAACGATGAATGATGAACGATGAACGGAAAGCCAACTGCTTTTACTTCATCATTCATCGTTCCTCCTTCATTGTTTCTTCCGGTGGACACGCCCGTGCGCTTTGTGCCACAATTCCCGCTCAACAAACACACGAATTAAAATCAATTTTTGAGAGGAACACTATGGCAGAAAACGAGAACGCAATAGGCGCGGGAGCAGCCGAAGGACAAACCGGCGGCGGCGACGCGACGACCGGCGACGCGGCCGCGACCGCGACTGCGCCCGCAGCCACGGAAGAGATCACTTATCACGCCGTCGAAAAAGACGGGCAGGTCACAGCTCTCTGGGAGATGCAGGGACGCAAGCACCTGCGCACCATCGACCCGCGCTCACGCCAGGGTCAGGAAATCCTCCGCCTCTACACCGCCGAACATCACGACGAGCAATAGTGCAGTGAATGGTGAATAGTAAATGGTAAATGGATCAGACCTGTCTTCATCCATTCACCATTTACTATTCACCATTCACCGCTTTTCTCACTTGTCACTCACCAGATTCCTTGCTTCGCCTCTGACGAATGCCTCGATGTTGTCTATGAGTTGGTCGGCGAGCGCTTGCATGGCTTGAAGGCTCGCCCATGCGACGTGGGGCGTGACGATCAAATTCGGCAAGTCGGATTCGAGCAGCGCGTTGCCTTCGCGCGGCGGCTCACGGCTCAAGACATCCACACCTGCCCCCGCGATCACGCCCGCGCGCAAGGCTTCGAGCAAAGCACTCTCATCAACCACGCCGCCGCGCGCACAGTTAATCAACACGGCATCGCTTCGCATCTGTGCGAGTTCCGCCGCGCCGACGAGGCCGCGCGTCTCTTCATTCAAAGGCGTGTGCAGTGTGATGACATCACTCGTGGCGAGCACTTCCGGAAAAGGCGTGCGACCCTGCCGCACAGAGTTTGCGCCCTTGTGTTCGGCGACGAGTGTTTGCATGCCGACAGCGCGTGCGAGGCGTTCGACCGATTGGCCGAGCGCGCCGTAGCCGATGATGCCGAGCCGCGAGCCGTGCAGATCGCGTATCGGATGATCAAGTAAGCAGAATTGTTCGGCGCGCTGCCAGGCACCGCCGCCGAGGTCGCGCGTGTAAGCGGAGAGGTTGCGGCGCAGCGCGAGCATCAACATGAGGACGTGTTCGGGCAGCGTGTGCGCCGCGTAGCCGCGCACGTTCGAGACGCTGACGCCGCGCTCGCGGCAACTTTTGAGGTCGATGTTGTCAGTGCCCGTGGCCGCCACCGCGACGAGACGCAGCGTGGGCAACTGCGCGAGTTCCGCCCCGGTTAGTTTGACCTTGTTGACGATGGCGATGGTCACGCCCGCGAGACGTTCGACCACTTCGTCCGCATGCGTCTCCCCGTATTCGCGCCACTCGTGCGCGAAGTTGGGCGGCCTCAGTTCAGCTTTCAGCGTGTTGCGATCCAGAAAGACGATTCGTTCCATAGTGGCACTTGATGCGTTGGTAACAATCTACCGACCGTTTAACGAAGGAAGGGAACGAGCAGGCGGACGAGCGCGACGATGACGAGGACGCCGACCACGTCGAGCAGCAGCCCGTAGCGAATCATGCGGCCGAGCGGGATGTAGCCTGAACCGTAGACGATGGCGTTGCAGGGCGTCGAGACGGGAAGCATGAAGCCGAGGCTCGCGCCCATGGTCGCGCCGAGCGCAGGTTCCAGAGGGTCTGCTCCGACAGCGCGCGAGATGGCGATGACGACGGGCACGACCATGTTGGCCGAGGCCGTGTTCGATGTCGCTTCGGAAGTGAGCGTCGCTACGAGCGTCGAAGCGAAGAGAAGCGACAGCCCGCCCGAAATCGGCAGATGCTTCGTCAAACCGTAGCCGATGGCTTCGGCCAGCCCCGTCTGGAACGAAAGCACGCCGAGCGCGAACCCGCCGCCGTAGAGAAGCACCACGCCCCAGTCGATCTTCACCGCCTCGTCCCAGGTCATCGCGCGCTCGCCCTTCTGGTCGCCCGGCAAAAGAAACAACAGCACCGCCGCCGCCACGGCCGCCACCGCTTCGGGCACGCGGCGGTTGACCGACTGATACAGCGCGCTCTGGTCGCCCGCCACGAGCGCGATGATGCCGGGCACGACCCAGAGCACGACCGCCGTGAGAAAGGCTATGAGAGTCGATTTCTGCCCGCGCGTCCAAGCGCCGAGACGCGCGCGTTCGCGCACGAGCATCTCGCGGCTCCCCTCAATCTCACGCACGCCCGCGCGGCACAGCAGGTTCAGATAAAAACTGAGATAGAGAAAAAGGATGATGACGACGGGCGTGCCGATCATCGCCCACTTGAAGAAGGGAAACTCGACGCCGACGAGTTGACGTATGAAGCCGAGGCCGATGACGTTCGGCGGCGTGCCGATGGGCGTGGCGAGTCCGCCGATCGAGGCGGCAAATGCTGTCATCAACATCAAGCCGGTGGCATAACGCCGATTGATGTGGCTGCCGCCTTCGCGTTCGTTGTCGAAGAGAAAGGCGAGCACGCCGAGTCCGATGGCGAACATCATGGCGGTCGTCGCCGTGTTGGAAATCCAGGCGGAGATGAAGGCCGTGACTGCGCCGAAGGCGACGAGTATCCGGCCGGGACGCGCGCCGACAAAGCGCAGAGAGAGGACGCCGAAGGCCAGCCGACGGTCGAGACGATGCAGGAAGATGGCACGCGCGAGGATGAAGGAGCCGATGAAGAGAAACATCAGCGGGTCTGCGAAGGGCGCGAAGACTTCTCTCGCCGGTGCGACCCTGAGCACGACGCAGGCGGCCGCGCCGAGCAGCGCCGTCATCGGCAATGGCAGCGCCTCCGTAATCCAGAGGACGACGACGGCCGCCATGACGGCCGCCAGACGGTGCGCCTCCGGCTTCAAACCCTGTAGCGGAAGGAGGAGCAGGAGCGCGAAGACCGTCGGCGCGAGCAAGAGTCCCACGACGCGCCGCACGCGCTCGAAACGCGCCTCGCCCTCGCTTATCTGTTCGACCGCTTCGAACGTCTTCTCCATCTCGCTTCGGCGTGTTAACTCAAACGCTCCTCTTCTTCTGAGCGCCCCGACGCTCAGCACTGGGAGCATTGTTTTCAAGTAAGCTCTAAGGGCGCAGGAGGATGTTGTAGGTCTTGATTTTGGAGTTGAGCGTGGTGGCGTTCATACCGAGCAGGCGCGCGGCGCGCGACTGATGACCGCCCGTCTGTTCGAGTGCGCGGCGGATAAGGTCTATCTCGAAGCGGCGCACCTCCTCGTAGAAGTTGACGCCGCGCGTCACGTCAACGCCCGCGCCCGCGCTCGTGGCGGAAGCGTTCGCGCCGAAAGCCTTCTGCGGGTCGGAGATGTCGGTCGGCAAGCACTGGCGCGTCACCTCCTGACCGGGCGCGATGACGACCGCCCGCTCCACCACGTTCTCAAGTTCACGGACGTTGCCCGGCCACGTGTAGGCTTCAAGGAGCGCGAGCACTTCGGGCGCGAGTTGTTCGGAGACCTGACGGCCGTTCTCCTCGTTGTACTTGCGTATGAAGTGCTGCGCGAGGAGCAGGATGTCTTCGCGCCGCTCGCGCAGAGGCGGAAGCTCTATCGGCACGACGGCGAGCCGGTAGTAGAGGTCTTCGCGAAACTGCCCCTGACGCACGGCCTCCTTGAGGTCGATGTTGGTGGCGGCGATGATACGCACATCGACCTTGCGCGGCACGGTGTCGCCAAGCGGCGTAAACTCCTTCTCCTGTATGACGCGCAGCAGGCGCGCCTGCGTCTCGAAGGGCAGGTCGCCGATTTCGTCGAGGAAGATTGAGCCGCCATCGGCGACCTCGAAGTAGCCCTTCTTGGCGGCGACCGCGCCGGTGAACGCGCCGCGCGTGTGGCCGAAGAGTTCGGATTCGAGAAGTTCGGAAGGGATGTTCGACGAGTTGACTGTGACGATGGGCTTGCTGGCGCGCGGGCTTTGCTCGTGGATAGCACGCGCAATCAGTTCCTTGCCCGTGCCGGATTCGCCCGTAATTAAAACGGTCGAGCGCACGGGCGCAACCTGGTCAACGAGTTGGAAGATGGCCTGCATCTTCTCGGAGCGTCCGACGATGGAGCCGCGCTCGACGCTCCTGACCATCGCGCGCCGCAGCGTCTGCCGCTCCTCTTCCTTGCGCCGTCGCTTGATGCCTGCGGCGACCTGCCCTGTTATCTGTTCGTTCTGAAAAGGCTTGCGAATGCAGCCGAACGCGCCGCGCTCCCACGCGCCGATGGCCGTGTCGTATGTGGCGTAGGCCGTAATCATGATGACGACGGCTTCCGGGTCGGCCTTGAGCAACTCTTCGAGCGCGTTGAGGCCGCCCATGCCGGGCATCGACACGTCGAGCAGCACCACGTCGTAGGCGCGGCGGCCGTAACACTCAATGCCCTCCTCGCCCGTGCGCGCGAGGTCAACGCGATAGCCTTCGTCCGAGAGCAGAGTCTCAAGCACGTCGCGCATAATCTCCTCGTCATCGACGACGAGAACTGAACCCTTTTTCGCCATAAGTCGAATTGTATAACGAGACGGCGTCACGCTCCGAACGCGCGCTGTTCACTTGACGGTCGCGCGGATGCGGCGCGTCGAGAGGGCGCGGCGGTCGGAGGGCGTGAAGACGGGGCGGCGCGTCTCGGCCGTCACGAACAGCTCGAAGTCGTCCGCATCGAAGCCCGCGACGCGAACGTAGATGTCTGCGAAGTTGATGATGCGCGTCGCCGGCAGGCTGCCCATGTAGACGATGCGCCCATCGGGCACGACCGCCCACATCACGTAGACGTTCGCGCCGACCGAAGACGGCAGCGGCACGCCGCGAAAGCGCACGCGCACGTAGCCGTTGCCCGCGTAGGCCGTCACGCGCGCACGCCCACGCGCACGCGGCGCAACCCGGTCGCCTTCAAGCAGCAAGGCGCGTCCGCCGCCATGCGTCTCAAGCGCGCCATCGACTTCGGCATAAAAGTCCGTACCGGCGCGCCCTGTGACCGTCGGCGTGCCGCCACGACTGCCGCTCTCGGCTGCCGCGCCGCTGACTGTTGAAGGAGCGCGTCCCTCATTGTTCGTCGGCGCATAGACCGGATGCGCCTCGCCCGCGCGCGTCGAGAGCACGGGCGCGCCTGCGGGTCGCTCCGGCTCGGCGCCCGTCTCGGCCGTGACGAGCAAAGTGTAACGCTCAAACTCGGTCGGGTGGTTGAAGGCGAGTCCGCCGTTGCCGCGCTCGTCGCGTTCGAGTTCGCCGAGACGGAGGAAGCGCCCGTCGCCGCTCGCCCAGACGACGTAGGTGCGCGCGTCGCGTGAGAGCGTCTGCGGGTCGGGCAGACCCAACGCCGTGAGGCGCGCGCGTCCGCCCCGGTCGCTCGGCTCGATAGTCAGGCGCCCGCTCGCCGTCGGCGCAAACGAACGCAGAGGGATGTCGATGCGCCTCGTCTGCGGCTGCGCCTGCGACGCGAAAGTTAAGACGGCACACGCCGACACGAAGGCGACGAGCCGACACGCCCGCCGCGCGACACCGCCCAAACGCACGCGCACACTCTTTGTCATCTCTTTACGAAGACCTGCCGCCGGGTTTGATAGTCGAACGCGTGCGAGATTACAACGGAAACTGAAAAGTCTGAAGTCTAAAGTCTGAAGTGCGGAGTCAAAAAGCATCTTTCCAGACTCCGCACTTCAGACTTTAGACTTCAGACTTACATTAGTCGCTGGCGACCTGAAGGCGTGCGCGTGCGCCGGTCGTCGGCAGCGAGACGCGGAAGGTCGTGCCGCGTCCCGGCGCGCTCTCGACGGAGATGTGGCCGGAATGCTCCTGCACGATGCCGTAGGAGACGGCGAGGCCGAGTCCCGTGCCGCGCCCGACGCCTTTGGTCGTGAAGAACGGGTCGTAGATGCGCGCGACGTTTTCGGGCGCGATGCCGATGCCGTCGTCCGTCACCTCGATGGTCACTTCGCCGTCATCTTCGCCTCCCGCCGTGCGCAGCGTGATGCGGCCGCTGTCGGGGATGGCATCGCGCGCGTTGAGCAACAGGTTGGTGAAGACCTGTTGGAGTTTGCCTGCGTTGCCGAAAGCCGTCGGCAAGTCTTCCGCGTAGTCGCGGATAAGTTCGATGTGGCTGTGGCGCAGTTGCGGTTCGAGCAGTTGCAGCGTGTCTTCGAGGACGCGGTTGATATCGACCTGCGTGAACTCGGTTGCGCCGCCCGTGCGCGAGAAGTTGAGCAGATTGCTGACGATGCCGGAGGCGCGGTCGGTCTGGCGTCGAATCTTTTGCAGCAGCGAGTGCTTCGGGTCTGTGTCGGGCAGCATGCCGAGAAGCATCTGCGTGTAGGAGGAGACGCCCGTCAGCGGCGTGTTGATTTCGTGTGCGACACCGGCGGCGAGTTGGCCGATGGAAGAGAGCTTTTCGCGTTGCTGGAACTGCTCTTCGAGACGCACGCGCGCAGTCACATCTTCGAGGACGACGAGCGCGCCGGTGTGGACGGACGAGTCTGTGCGCTTGAGCGGCGAGAGCGCGCCGTTGAGGATGAGCGCGCGGCCTCCGCGCGTCGCCGTGTGCAACTTGTAGATGCGGCGCAACTCCGTCAACTTCCAACCCTGCGAGCCGAGCACCTGCGCGAGCGTGTCTGCGAAGTCTTCGGCGAAGAGCTCTTCGACGCGCGCGCCGATAACTTCGTCGCGGCGCACTTCGAGCATCTCTTCGAGCGCCGTGTTGCAACCCGTCACGCGCCCCTTCGGGTCAACGGCCAGCAGGCCGACCGTGACCGATTCGACGATTGACTCGTTGAACTCTTTGAGCAACTCCAACTCGGCCGCGCGCTCGCTCTGCTCCTGATAAAGCAGGCTGTTTTCGATGGCGACGGCGACGTAGCCGGAGACGGTGCGCAGGATTTCGAGGTCTTCCGAAGAGAGCAACGCGCCGCCCGTCGAACGCCCCAGACCAATCACGGCCACCATCCTCCCGCGCACGACACACGGCACGTAGTAGTGCAGCGCACGGCGAACGAACTGCGTCGTCTCCGGCGCAAGGTCGAGGTCGTCGGCGCGCACGATGCCGGTCTCGGCCGAGCGCGTGCGAATCATCTCGCGGAAGTCCTGCGGCACGATGACCTCGCTCGACAACCCTGCGGCGCGCGCCACGCGATAGCCGGAAGCCGTGCGCTTGTCCTCGATGAAGATGGCGATGCGCTCGACGCCCAAGACCTGTTGGAGACGCCCGACGAGCGAGTCCAGCAGCGGGTCGAGCGCGGTCGTCGCCGAGAGCGTGCGGCCGAAATCGAGCAGGCCGTTTCGCAAGTCGTAACGCTCGCCGTAGAAGAAGCGGTCGGTGCGCTCTTGCAGAAAGTTCTTCAAGGGCGCGGCCGTCATCACGATAATCGCCATCGCGACGACGGCGACGATGACTCTCATCGTCACCACGCCCGGCGCAATCACCTCCCCGCCGAACGCGTACAGACCTGCGACGTAGACGACCGCGCCAATCATCAAAGAGATGGCAAGCGTCGTCAGCGCGTAGACGGCCGTGCGCCTGACGACCATGTCCACGTCCATCAGACGATAGCGCACGACCGAATTGCCGAACGTGAGCGGGATGAGCGCCAGCGGCAGGATGGCGGCGTCCGTCATCCAGCGCACCGTCGTTTCGTTGAAGAAGAAGGTCGCCGCGCTGCCGCCGAAGAGATAGCCGAACGAGTAGAGCAGTGTGAACGGCGTGACGGCGAGCGCCGAACCCCACACCACCCACTTCAACTGCTGCCGGACAACGGCCTGCTCGCTCTTGACGAAGCGATACACCAGCAGCGCCGCCCCGCCCACGAGCGCCACCGACAGCGACGCCACCTCCACCGCCCAGCGCCACTCGGCGAAAGGCATCCGCCAGCGTTCGTAGACGGCGAACAGGAGATTGAAGACCACGTCGGGGACGTGGTTCTTCAGCGACATCGTAAAGTCGAAGAAGGCCAGCAGCGCAATCATCACGACCGCCGGGACGTAGAGCAAGTAGGCCACATACGGCCGCTTCTTCGAGAGTTGATAGCGGACGGGATAGAGCGCGCAGAAGTGCAGGAAGAGCGGCGCAAACAGCAGCAGCGCGGCGTCGTCGAGGAAGGCGACGGCGAGGTCTAAGTCTTCGTAAGCGCCGTAGGGCTTGTAGAAGTGGAAGACAAAGGCGACCAGACAGAGCGTCGCAAAGTGGAGCACGAAGGGCGCCCGCCCGCCCTGCTTGAAGAGGACAAAGAGACCGACGAGCAGGTAGACGAGGCCGATTAAGTTGACGTAGAGGTCGCGCGCGGCGAAGCTCTCAATCGTCGTCAGGTTGTCGAGATAGACGTAATAGAAACGCGCCTCTTCGGGAAACGACGGCCGCTCGATGAGGTAGCGCAGATGTCCGCCCGGCTTCGACTCTTCGAGGTAGACCTGCACGTCCGTCACCAGTTCGACCTGCTGGTCAATCTGGTCGTCGAGGCTGATGGCGTGTAGCCGGTCGCCCGGCATGATGCCGAAGACGCCCTTGCGACCGGCCGCCGACTCGGCATCGACTGACTCGGCGATGATGCCTTCCGCAGTCTGCACCCACTGCACGCCATCTGTGACGGGCGGCGTGTGCGTCAGGCGCTGAGCGAAGTTGAGCGTCCCGGCGGCGACGAGCACAGCCGCCGCCATCAGCAACATCCAAGACCTCGTTGTCAGCACCGAACCTTTCATCTTCGTTCACGCGGACAAGCAAAAGACCTCTCACCTAACCAAACTAAATTGTTGAAGCAAGAGCTATTCCAGCCACGCGCGCCCGCCGGCCGCGCCTTGCGCGCCGGACGCATCACGCGCTCGGCACACGATTTAGGCCGCACACGGCGGCACGGCCGAGCATCGTCTCCACCTTACGGATTCAAGATTTTGAATCCGCGTCCGAAAATTCGTATAAAAACCGCGCCCGAAACGTGCGAAACCCGCGCCGCTCCTCTCATCGGTCGAGGAAGCTGGCGCGGGCAAATCATGGGAGTTTAAGCCCCCTTACAGAAATTCGAGCGGTGGACGAGCCGCGACGCTCGTCCTCAGAAACGGACGGAGATGCCGCCGCGCACCATCCGCCGCAGCGTGCCGAGCGTGAGGCTCGTCTCGGCGTCTTCGACGCCGGTCATCGTGTCGAGCACGTTGCGCGCGTCGAGTACGGCCTCAGCGCGCACGGGCAGACCGAAGTTCGGCAACTCCTGCGTCACGAGGATGCTCAGAGACGGGTCGTAGACGGCCAGCCGACCGGCGAAGGGGTCGATGGCGAAGACGGCCGCGCGCGGCGAGAAGCGGAGCACGGTGCGTACACTCGTGCCTTCGAGCACGTCTGCATCAACCTGCGCCGAGGCCGTCTGGAAGAAGGAGTCCTGAAACAACTGTTCGGGGCTGACGGCAGCGCCTTCCGCAGAGAGTTGTTGCCCCGTGCCGAAGGCGTATCCGGCCGAAGCCTTCAGGCGTTGGCCGACGCGGCGCGTGTAGACGACGCGCAGGCCGCGCGCGCCGCCCTGCTGGTTGGCGATGTCGATGAGCGCCGAATTCTCCTCGCCTTCGAGCGCCGCCAGAGGCGTGCTGAAGAGGCCTACGCCGCGACCGTTGACAGTGTCGAAAAACGCCGTCGCTTCGACCGAAGAGCTGTCGTCCAACAATCGCTCAACGCCGAATTCAAGACGGCTTGTGCGCTCCATCACGGCGCGTCCGTCAACGAAGGCGACCGCCTGAGATTCAGGCTCCTCGAAGACAATCGTGTTGCCCTCGCCCAATTCGACGGCATGTGTGCGCTTGGTGGCGTCCGCGCCGTTCGTGTAGGCGGCGCGCAGGCGCGTGCGCGCTCCGGCGTCGAACTGGAAGCCGAGACGCGGCGTCAGGGAATCGGCGTCGCCCGCGCCGACGAAGCGCGAGTAATCGATGCCGACGACAATCACCACGCCGTCGCGCACGACCCATTCATCGACGGCACGCAGCGAAACCTGACCGAGACTTCGGTCGTCGGTCTCCGCGTCTGGCTTCAACGTCTTGAGCCGAGCGCCGCCGAGCGTCGCACTCAGGAGGTGGCGTTCGCTGGCGCGCCAGCGACCCGTCGCTTCAAGCCGTTCGAGTGCGCCGAGTTGACCGGCCATGATGAAGTCGAAATTGCGGCTGAAGGGCGTCGCGACGGCGAAATTGAGTCCGGTGTAGCGGCCTGCGCGCTTGTCTGCCGACGAGGCGAAGTAGGTTTCAACCATGCCTTTCGGCATGTGTCGCGTCCCGCGTGACCACTCGTCGCCCGGTGCGCGCTCTTCGACGCACTCCGAGGCGTCAGTCGTCGTCGTCTCGGCGACGGTCGCTTCGACAACCGGGTCTGTCGCTTCGTCAATCTGGAAGATGGAGCGGCGGCGTTGCTGCGAGCGGAGCAGGAATTTCGGGTCTTTGCGGTCGGGGCGGCGCTCTGCGGTGGTGCGTCCCTGTCCGGCCGGTTCGAGGTTGAAGCGGTAGACCACTTCGCTTGAGGCGTTGACTTGGACAGCTTCAAAGGTGACGGCGTTGAAGCCTTCGGCGATGGCGCGGAGCAGGTAGCGACCCGGAGAGACGCGCGCGACGTAGCTGCCGTCGGCGGCGCTGCGCGTCTGCTTGACGACCTCCTCGGCCCCGTCGCGCAGCAGCGTAATGAGCGCGCCTGCGAGCGGGTTGCCGCGACTGTCGCGCACCGTGCCGGTCACGGTGCCGAGGCTCGTGCGGCGCGTGCCGCCTGCGCCTTTCGCGCCCGTAGCGAATGCCAGCGGCGCTGCCGCCTCCGACAGCGCAAAGGCGGCGAGCAACAACAGCCCGATTCGACCGCAAATTTTTCTCATGGAAGTAGAACCTCCGGCGTGTGCCCTTCCCCTTCGACAGAAGTGCCTTCTTCGGTCGTCAACTTCAGACGACAGGCAACGGCGTCTCGGCGCGAGGGGTTTGAAGCGGCTTGCTTCCGAAGCCGGGGCGCTCTTTAAAGTCAACCTCTGGAGACGTATAAGGTCAACCCGCTTGAGCGAAGATGGCATTTTCCGCCAACTTCACAGGGGGTGTCAAGCTACCTTTGACGCTAATGCCTTTTCAGATGCGCTCGCTCACGGCTCTGGTTTGCCCGCCCCTTCGGCAGCGTGTTAGGATGCCGGGTGCTGCAAAAAATGCTTCCCGCACCGGCCAAATTTTTCATCCAAAGATTTTTTAGGGGTAAATGACTGACCAGATTCGCACTACCAGATTTCCCAACGGTTTAACCGTCCTGACCGAATACATGCCCGGCGTGCGTTCAGCGACCCTCGGCGTCTGGGTCAGACGCGGCTCGCGCCACGAAACGCCCGCCCTGAACGGTATCTGCCACTTCATCGAGCACGCCGTCTTCAAAGGTACAGAGCGACGTACGGCCTTAGACATCGCCATCGAATCCGACCGCCTCGGCGGCCACTTCGACGCCTACACCACACACGAATTGACCGGCTTTGCCCTCAAGGTCGTCGATTCGGCCGTGCCGCAGGCGTTCGACCTCCTCTCGGACATGCTGGCGCGCCCGCGCTTCGACGCCGAAGACCTCGAACGCGAGCAGAAGGTCATCATCGAAGAGATGAAGATGGTCGAGGACACGCCCGACGAGTTGCTCGCAGAGTTGTTCGTCGCCGCCTACTTCCCCGGCCACTCGCTCGGCCGCCCCATCGAAGGCACGCCCGAAACCGTCTCCTCCTTCGACCGTGAGCGCACGGCACGCTTCCACGCACACGCCTACGCGCCCCGCAACCTCGTCGTCGCCGCCGCCGGAAACGTCCGCCATGCAGAGTTGGAGGAGTTGGCCGCGCGCGTCTTCGGCGCGGAGGCTCTCGACGACGGCGAACTGACCGAGGTCGGCGCAGAGACGCCCGCCCCGGCCGCGCCGATTCTCATTCAGCGCAAGCGCGAACTCGAACAGGCGCACCTGATACTGGGCGCGCCTTGGCCTTCGGCCAGAAGCGCCGAGCGTTACGCCGCTTCGCTGTTGAGTTCAATCATCGGCGGCGGCACGTCGAGCCGTCTCTGGCAATCCGTGCGCGAGGAACGCGGACTGGCCTATTCGGTCGGCGCGGCCGCAAGCCACTTCACAGATGCGGGCGTCTTCCAAATCTATGCGGGCACATCGCCCGAACAACTCGACGAAGTGCTCGACCTCTCTCTGGCCGAACTGCGCCGCGTCCTGCGCGAGCCGGTCGGCGCAGACGAGTTGCGACTCGTCAAAGACCAAGCCGTCTCGTCCATCCTGCTCGGTCTCGAATCGACGAGCGCGCGCGCCGGGACGCTCGCCCGGCAGGAGATTACGCACGGCACATGGTTTTCGCCCGACGAGGTTATCCGACGCCTCGAAGCCGTCACGCCCGAAGACATTCAACGCGTCGCGCGCGACTATCTGACGACCGACTCAATCGCCGTCGCCGCCCTCGGCGACCTCAACGGCTTCCGCGTCGACCGCGCGCGGCTGGAAGTCTGAAGAGAAGTGATAAGTGATAGGTGATAGGTGATAAGAAGCGTGTGATGGGTGATAAGTGATGGGTGATAAGAAAAAGCTTTTCTCCTATCACCTCTCACTCATCATCTATCATTCTTGTCCCATCACCTATCACCCATTACCTATCACCGTTTCAGGATGAGGCTCACCGTACTCGGAAGTGGTTCGACCGGCAACGCCGTGCTGATTTGCGCGGGCGAAACGCGCGTGCTTGTCGATGCGGGGATGAGCGCGCGTGAGACGGCGCGCCGTCTGGCTTTGGTCGGCGAGGATGTGGCGCGTCTGGACGGCATCGTCATCACGCATGAGCACGGCGACCATGCGGGCGGCCTGCGCGTCCTCCTCAAGAGCATCAATTGTCCCGTCTACATCTCAGGCGAGACGCGCGACGCTTACATCCGTGAGCGCGCGCGCAGTAGCAGCAGTTCCGACGAGCCGCGCAGGCGTGCCGACGCGCTACGCGACCGCACCGAGGAAATCTCTTCGAGCCGCGATTTCCGCATCGGCGAGATTGATTTTCATCCCTTCACCATCCCGCACGACGCGGTCGATAACTTCGGCTTCGTCGCCGCACACGGCGGCGTGCGCGTCGCCACGCTGATGGACTTCGGCCACGTCACGACACTTGTCGCCGAACGCCTGCGCGGCTGCGCCGCCATCATCATCGAGTCGAATCACAGCCGCGACATGCTCAAGGCGTGCGACGTTTACCCTTGGGAGTTGAAGCAGCGCATCCTCTCGCGCACCGGACACCTCTCGAACGAGGACGTGGCGACGTGGCTCAAGGACGAGTTCGACGGCGCGGCCGAGCACGTCGTCTTAGCGCACCTCTCGCAACGCGCCAACAACCCTTACGTGGCGAAGTTGACGGCCGAAACCGCTCTCTACGAACGCGGCCCGCTCTTCCAAACAACCACCAAAATCACCCTCTCTGACGCCAGAGAGCCGACCCCCTGGATTGAGCTATGAAGCACGAGGCGACAAGCAGAAAGCCGAAGGTAAAAGTGAAGAACGCGCTTTCCACTTTTGCCTTTTTACTTTTCGCTGTGGCCTTTCTCTCTTGCGGCGTCGATGAGCGGCGCGCGATTCCGACGGCCGCGCAGGAGACCATCGAGCGCGTCACGGAAGACATCGCCGCCGGGCGCGACCAGAAGGTCTATGCAGAGGCGGCCGAAGAGTGGCGTGCGCGCGTCTCGGAGGAGGAGAACAGGCGGATTCTCGCTCAGGCGCGCGAGCGTCTGGGGCGCGTCAACAGCCGCGCCATGCATTCCGGCAGACAACAGCAGAGCGCCCTCGAAGGCGCGCACGCGCCTGCCGCGCAGACGCTCGTCGTCACCTATCAGACGACCTTCGAGCGCGGCACCGCGATGGAGACTTTCACGCTCCTTGAACGCGACGGCAACTGGCGACTCGCCGGTTACTCCATCAGTTCGGATGCGTTAAGACAGTGATAAGTGATAGGGATAGGTGATAAGAGAATAGCTCCTGTCTTATCACCCATCACCCATCACCTATCACCTATCACCTTATGATAACTCGCTACACATTGCCTGAGATGGGCGCGCTCTGGTCGGAGCAGAACAAGTTCGAGAAGTGGCTCGAAGTGGAGTTGGCTGTCTGCGAAGTCCATGCCGAGATGGGGACGATTCCGCGCGCGGCCGTCGAGGAGATTAGGAGCAAGGCGAGTTTTACGGTCGAGCGCATCGGCGAGATTGAGCGGACGACCGACCACGACGTTATCGCCTTTACGACGGCGCTCGCCGAATCCATCGGCGAAGCCTCGCGCTTCGTCCACTACGGGCTGACCTCTTCCGACGTGGTTGATACGGCGCTTGCACTGCTGCTGCGCGATGCCTGCGACCTGCTGCTGCAAAAAACTGACGCGCTCCTTGCGGTGCTCAAGCGTCGCGCCTTCGAGTTCAAGCGCACGCCGCAAATCGGTCGCACGCACGGTGTCCACGCCGAGCCGACCTCCTTCGGTCTCACCTTCGCGCTCTGGTACGACGAGACGCGGCGCAATCGTGCGCGCCTTGTGCGTGCGCGCGAGGCCGTCGCCACCGGCAAGATTAGCGGCGCGGTCGGCGCCTTCGCCCACCTCGACCCGGAAGTCGAAGAGCGCGTCTGCGCGCGTCTCGGTTTGCGTCCTGCGCCCATCTCGACGCAGGTCATCCAGCGCGACGCGCACGCCGAATATCTGACGACCGCCGCCGTCGTCGCTTCGTCTCTCGAAAAGTTTGCGCTGCAAGTTCGCCACTGGCAGCGGACGGAAGTGCGCGAAGCGGAGGAGCGTTTTAAGACGGGGCAGAAGGGTTCTTCGGCGATGCCGCACAAGCGCAACCCGATTCTCTCGGAACGCATCTGCGGCATGGCGCGGCTGCTCAGAGGCAACGCCATCGTCGGCCTCGAATCCAACGCCCTCTGGCACGAGCGCGACATCTCGCACTCGTCGGCCGAGCGCGTCGTCCTGCCTGACACCTCCATCGCGCTCGACTACATGCTGGCGAAGACCGCATCGCTGCTCGACGGGCTGCTGGTCTATCCCGAACGGATGGCGGAGAATCTGAATGCGACGCGCGGGCTTGTCTTCAGCGGCCAACTGCTGCTCGCTCTGACGCAGGCCGGCGCGACGCGCGAGGCCGCCTACGAGTGGGTGCAGCGCAACGCCATGAAGACGTGGACTGAGGGCGGAGACTTTCGCGCACGCGTCCTCGAAGACGCAGACATCACGTCCATGCTGTCGCGCGAGCAGGTCGAAGGCGCGTTCTCTATCGACTATTATCTGAGAAACGTGGACGCCGTTTTCGCGCGCGTCTTCGGCGAGGAAGCATCTAAAGAGTAGAGCGGGCGCGTGCAGCGCCAGAGGGCTTGGTCTTGAACAGTCTCAGTGGAGATGTTAATTCGTGAAAGCTAAAGTTTACGTGACACTCAAGCAGGGCGTCCTCGACCCGCAGGGCAAGGCCATTCAGCACTCGGTCGAGTTGCTCGGCTACGGCGGCGTCGCAGACGTGCGGCAGGGCAAGTACTTCGAGATTGCGCTCGACGAAGGTCTGGACGAGGCGCGCGCGCGTGAGTCGGTCGAGCGGATGGCGAAGGATGTGTTATCTAATCCGGTCATCGAAGATTACCGCGTGGAGATTGAAGGATGAAATTCGGCGTCATCGTCTTTCCCGGCTCGAACTGCGACCACGATGCCTACCACGTCATCTCGAAGCACGTCGGCCAGCCCGTCGACTTCATCTGGCATCGTGAGACAGACCTCTCTGCCTACGACGCCGTGATTATCCCCGGCGGCTTCTCCTACGGCGACTACTTGAGAGCGGGCGCGCTCGCGTCGTTTTCGCCCGTCATCTCTTCGGTCAAGGAGTTTGCCGCGCGCGGTCGTCTCGTCCTCGGCATCTGCAACGGCTTCCAAATTCTCTGCGAGTCAGGTCTGCTGCCCGGCGCGCTGATTCGCAACCGCGACCTGCACTTCCGCTGCGAGCATATCCACGTCCGCGTCGAGACTTCCGACACGCCCTTCACCAACCAACTGCAACAGGGCGACGTGCTGCGCCTGCCCATCGCACACGCCGAAGGCAACTACGTCTGCGACGACGCGACACTCGACGAACTCAAGCGCGAAGACCGCATCGTCTTTCGCTACACGAACGCGGCGGGCGAGACGACCGACGAAGCCAACCCGAACGGCGCGCGCGATTCAATCGCGGGCATCTGCTCGCGCGAACGCAACGTGCTCGGACTGATGCCGCACCCGGAGCGCGCCTGCGAAGACCTGCTCGGCTCCTCCGACGGCCGCCACCTCTTCCGCTCGCTCGCCGCCACGCTCGCCGCGCGCGCCTAGCGACTCGCTGAGGACGGCCGATTGAGCCGCCGCCGTGCATTGAGCCGCCGCCACGCACCAAGCGCCGCGCACGCGCCCATCCCTGCGCCCATCTCCGCAGAGATTCTCACGTGGGCTGAAGTCAGCCGCACACACCGCGTCCAGAACGGCGTCTATCAACGCGGCGGCCGACTCGTCTCCCTGCTGACGGACTTCGGGCGCATCAATCCCTGCTACCCGGACGCGCTCGCCGACGATGCCGACGGCGAGACCATCGTCTACACCGGCGAAGGCCGTCATGGCGACCAGCACCTCTCGCCCGGCAACCGCGCCCTGCTCGCCGCCATCGAGACCGGTCACGCCGTTCCACTCTTTAACAAACTCTCCGTCGGCCGCTGGCAACACATGGGCTTCTGGCGCATCACCTCCGCCGCACACCGCTTCGACCCCCACGAGAACCGCATGCTCTGGCGCTTCACACTAAAGCGAGTGACAGGTGATAAGTGATAGGTGATAGGTGATAGGTGATAGGTGATAGGTGATGGGTGATAGGATAAAACCTGTCTCCTTCCTATCACCTATCACCCATCACCCATCACTCTTTTCCTATCACCCATCACCCATCACCTATCACTCTTTCCCTATCACTGTTTTCCGCTCGTCACTTGTCACTGTTTTAGTGTGCTGCTAATCTCGTCCTTGCTTCCCGGAAGAGAAAAACCCCGTTTCGCCGAAAGGAGTTCTTCGCCAGCATGAAAAAACTTTACGCCGCCGCCCTCCTCCTCTCTCTCTCATTCGTCGCTTTTTACTCGACGCCGCGCGCTCTCGCAGACACGCCCCCTGCTGCCGCGCCGGTCGCCATCGGCGATACGGTCGCCGACTTCAAGTTGCCGGATGTCGCGGGCGGCGCGGAAAAGTCGCTCGCCTCGCTCAAGGGAACGAAGGGCACAGTGCTCATCTTCATCTCCGTCCAGTGCCCCGTCTCGAACGCCTACAACGCGCGCATGGAGAAACTCGCGCGAGACTTCAAGGTGCGTGGCATCAACGTCGTCGGCATCAACTCGAACGCCACTGAAGCGGCCGACGCCGTGCGCGCACACGCCTCCGAACATGGCTTCTCCTTCGCCGTGCTCAAAGACCCCGGCAACAAACTGGCCGACCGTCTCGGCGCACGCGTCACGCCCGAAGTCTTCTTCCTCGACTCGGCGAACAAGCTCGTCTATCGCGGGCGCATCGACAACTCGCGCAACGGCGACCAGATTACTTCCGACGACCTGCGCGAAGCCGTCGAAGCGACGCTCTCAGGCAAGGCCGTCACGCGCACAGAGGCGCTCGCCTTCGGCTGCTCTATCAAACGCGCTTCCTAATTCGTCAACAGCTTTCCGAACGAACACGACATGAGACGCTTTCGCCCCGCTGCCGCGCTCCTCGCCTTGCTCTTAGTCGCGCCGCCGCTCCTGCTCCGAACGCACGCGCGCACGCAGACCTCGCACGCTCTTGCCGCTGCTGCCTACGACGGCATCCCGAAGCGTGCGGCGCGGCGCAAGCCTGCGCGCAACAATCGCCGCCGGAGGCGGCAGGCGACCGCGAACGCGTCTGCGGGCGAGAACGGCGCGGCGAGTTTTCGTGTCGAAGAGATTAAGGAGGCGCGTCTGGCGGAGTTGATGCGGCGCGGCGACGATGCGCCGCGCCCGCTGCTCATCAACTTCTGGGCGACGTGGTGCGAACCCTGTCGCAAGGAGTTTCCAGACCTCGTCCTCGTTGACCGGGAGTTTCGACCGCGCGGCCTCGACTTCATCACCGTCTCTATCGACGACGTGTCGGAGTTGCAGACGGGCGTGCCGCAGTTTCTACGCGAGATGCGCGCCACGCGCATCCCTGCCTACCTGCTCAACGCCGACGACCCCGAAACGGCCATCCGCTCCGTCGATGACAGATGGCGCGGCGAACTTCCCGCCACCTTCCTCTACGACCGCGCGGGCAAGCTCGCCTACAAACACGTCGGGCGCGTCAACCTCGAAGAGCTGCGCACGGCGATTAAGAAAGTGATGAGTGATGAGTGACGAAGACAAGTGATAGGTGATGGGTGATGGGTGAGAGGATAAAACCTGTCTTCTCTTATCACCTCTCACCCATCACTTATCACTTCCTTCCCATCATCTATCATCCATCACCTATCACTCTCCTTCTATGACATTCACGCCTGACGTTATCGCTGCGCACAATCTGACGTGGGAGGAGTACGCGCGCATCAAGCAGTTGATGGGGCGCGAGCCGACGTTCGTCGAACTCGGCATCTTCTCCGTGATGTGGTCGGAGCATTGCTCTTATAAATCTTCGCGCGTGCATCTGAAGCGTCTGCCGACGACGGGCGAGCGCGTCATCGTGCCGCCGGGCGAGAACGCGGGCGTCATCGACGTGGGCGACGGCTGGTGCGCCGCCTTCAAGGTCGAATCGCACAACCATCCCTCCTTCATCGAGCCTTTTCAGGGCGCGGCGACAGGCGTCGGCGGCATCCTCCGCGACATCTTCACGATGGGCGCGCGCCCTGTGGCCGCGATGAACTCGCTGCGCTTCGGCACGCTCGAAGATGAGCGATACGGCCGACGCAACCGCGCGCTGCTCGCCGGAGTCGTCGCAGGCATCGCACATTACGGCAACGCGTTTGGCGTGCCGACCGTCGGCGGCGAGGTCGCCTTCGACGACGCCTACGCTTTGAATCCGCTCGTCAACGCCTTTGCGCTCGGCCTCGTGCGCCACGACCAGATTTTTTTCGGCAAGGCCGAAGGCGTCGGCAATCCAGTCCTCTACGTCGGCGCAAAGACCGGGCGCGACGGCATTCACGGCGCGACGATGGCCTCCGCCGAGTTCGACGAAGAGGCACTGGAAAAGCGTCCGACCGTGCAGGTCGGCGACCCGTTTCTGGAAAAGTTGCTGCTCGAAGCCTGCCTCGAAGCGATGCGTAGCGGCGCGGTCGCAGGTATTCAGGACATGGGCGCGGCCGGTTTGACATCTTCCTCGTGCGAGATGGCCGCACGTGCCGGAACGGGCATCGAACTTGACCTCACGCTTGTCCCGCAACGCGAAGCGAACATGACGGCCTACGAAATCATGCTCTCGGAATCGCAGGAGCGGATGCTCATCGTCGCGCACAGGGGCAGGGAGCGGCAGGTTGTCGATATCTTCAAGAAGTGGGACTTGGATGCGGTCGTCATCGGTCAGGTGACGGACACGGGCGCGGTTGTCGTTCGTCATCACGGCGAGCAGTTGGCGGAGATTCCGAGCCGCTTTCTGACGGACGAAGCGCCGCGCTACGAGCGGCCGATGAGGGCGCGCGACGCGGGACAGACGGACGATGAGGGCGACGCTCAACAGCATCCCTCGCACGTCGTCGCGGCGTCAGAAGACGCGAGCGCGCGGGGCGCGTTCGTGAGCGCGTCGGTCGTCAACGCGGAGGAGTTAGACCAGGTGCTCGAAGCTCCGAGCACGGTCGTCTCCGAAGAAGCGCAGGAGGACTACAACGAATCTCTGCGGCGTCTTCTGAGCGCGCCGAACATCGCTTCAAAAGAGTGGGTCTTTCAGCAGTACGACCATATGGTGAGGACGAACACGGCCGTCTTGCCGGGCGCGGATGCGGCCGTGATTCGCATCAAGGAGACGCGGCGCGCGCTGGCGATGTGTCTCGACGGCAACGGTCGTTACTGCGCCGTCTCTCCGCGCGAGGGCGCGCGCCTTGTCGTCGCTGAGGCGGCGCGCAACGTCGTCTGCGTCGGCGCGCGACCCGTCGCCATCACCAACTGTCTGAACTTCGCTTCGCCTGAGAGGCCGGAGGTGATGTGGTCTTTCTCGGAGGTGATTGACGGGATGGCTGAGGCGTGTCGCGCTTTCGGGACGCCGGTCATCTCCGGTAACGTCTCCTTCTACAACGAGACGGAAGGGCGCGGCATTCACCCGACGCCGGTGGTCGGGATGGTCGGCGTGGTCGAAGACGTGCGGCGCATCGTGCAGCAGGGTTTCAAGCGCGCGGGTCACGTCATCGCGCTCTTGGGCGAGACGGCCGACGACCTCTCCGTCAGCGAGTATGCTGTGAGTGTGCGCGGGCAGACGACCGATGAGTTGATTCGACGCGGCGCGCGCGTGCCGCGCTTAGACCTCGAACGCGAGCGCGCCGTGCAGGCGGCGGCGCTGCGTGCGGCCGAAGAGGGGCTGCTCGCTTCGGCTCACGATTGCTCGGACGGCGGCCTCAGCGTGGCGCTCGCTGAATGTTGCTTCTCCTCGCTCAACCGCCGCAGCGTCGGGGCAGAGGTCAATCTCTCCGGCGCACGACTGACGGCCGCAACCCATCTCTTCGGCGAGACGCCTTCGCGCATCGTCGTCAGCTTTGAAGAGTCTGCGCTGGCGCGCATGGAAGCGATAGCGGCGCAGGCCGGTTGCCCGTTCGCCGTCATCGGCAGGACGAGCGAGGACGCGCGCCTGAGCATCGCCGTCGAAGGCGAAGCGTGCGTCTCGCTCGGCGTCGAAGCGTTGGAGAGCGGCTGGCGCACGTCGCTCGGCGAAAAGCTGCGTGCGGAAGTCCTCGTCTCGGCAGGCGAGTAAGCCTTCTCCGTCGCACACTCTGAGCTCTTCAACAAACCGGACGGAGGCCATCTCTCTGTGCACCGTCGCGTCATCCTCAACCATCGCCTGCTCGACTTCGCGCGCGCGCGTCTTCCGGCCAACACGTCGGCCGCGCTGCACGGGCGCGGAGTCTTCACGACGCTGGCCGTCTACGGCGGCCGTCCCTTTCTCTGGCGCGAGCACTGGACGCGCCTCGTCGAGCACGCCGCACGCGCGGGCGTTGACCTCGCCAGCATCGAGGAGGAGAAAGTCAGCGCGTCTCTGGCGCGTCTGCTCGCGGCCAACGAAGTCGAGCGCGGGCGTGCGCGCATCACCTTGATGGCGCGCGCCGTGCGCGGTCTCTGGAAGACGCAGAGCGCCGACGGGCTGGCGACCGACGTGTTGATTACGACCGGCGCGGCCAGCCCCTTCTTCGAACAGGGACTCGCGCTCACCGTCTCGCCCTACCGCACCAACACGCTCTCGCCGCTCGCAGGACTCAAGAGCGTCAACTTTCTCGAACAGATTCTCTCATGGGAAGAGGCACGCGCGCGCGACTTCGACGAGGCCGTGCGCCTCAACGAACGCGGCGAGGTCGTGTCGGCGACGCTCGCCAATCTCTTCTGGGTCAAGGACGGCACGCTCTACACGCCCGCGCTCTCGACCGGCGCGCTGGCCGGAACGACGCGCGCACGCCTCCTCGTGTTGGCTGAAGAGATGGCTGTTCCCTTCGTCGAAGGTGTCTACGACCTGTCAGACCTCGGCGGCGCGGACGAAATCTTCATCACCTCGGCCGTCCTCGGCGTCCGTCTCGTCACCTCTTTCGACTACAGACGCTACAGCGTCCCGATGGCGAGCGTCGCCCTCCACCTGCGCGAAGCCTTCCGTCAACTGACGCTCGCGGGAGCGTGACGCGTCGTGCGCGCGTCCTACTCATCGTTTTATCTTGAGTTCGTCGAGCAGGCGACGCATCCGTGCGTCTTTCAGGTAAGGCTTGAAGGTGGTTTCCTGCGCCGGATTCATGTACGAGTTGGGCGGCAGGTTGGCCTTGTTGGCAAAGGCTCTGCGCAGGTGAGTGATGGCGCTGTCGAGGTCGCCGCCTGCCGCGTAGATGCCTGCCAGATGATAATCGAACAAGGGGTAAGAGTTGTCCTGCGAAAGCCCCAACTCGAAGGTCTCGCGCGCACTCTTGAGGTCGCCCGTATTGCCGAGCACGGAGCCTAACTCGTCAACCAGCATGTTCCATCGTCGCCGGTCTAACTGCGGCCGTTGCCTCTCAAGGTCGAGCGCGCGCCGGTAGTGTTCGACGGCTTTCGCGTAGTCCCTCTGCATGTAAAAGGCTTTGCCCTGCCGGTAGTGATGCAGTGCGTCGGGCGCGCCCGTAGGCTCTGCGAACTTGAGCGTGTCGAGGATGGAATAGAAGAGCGCACGCTCCTTCGCGTCGAGCGACTTGCGCGCCATCGTGACCTCTATCCAGACATCGTCTTTGACGAACAGGCCGGAGATTCGTCGCATGCGGAAGAGGTTTAATGGCATCACCGCGCCGTTGACGACGATATCCGGGGGCATGAGGGTGTATTCAAGGATGGGCGTCTGTTTGTACTCAGAAACTTTGACCGTACTCTTCGCCTTCTCAAACTCTTTTCTCATGAAGTCCTGAAACTCGCGTGCGCCGCCGGGGAGGTGCGCCGGAGCGAGCGTGACGAGGAGGATGATGCCGTTCTTGGCGTCGGCCGCGCCGAAGAGCCTCGTCTTTCCGTCGTGGCTGACATCATCGGCTATCTGTGTCAGGTCGGGGAGTGTGAGTTCGATAGACCAATTCTTTCCGGGGAGGGTCATGTCGTAGACATTTTGGCTCGCGTTGGCGGCGGTCGGCTGCTGCTGCGCGAAAGCGTGCGCCGCGAAAGCCGCGTAGAGGAGGACGAAGGCCAGAAGGCTTCTCGTTTTCAAGGCGGTGAGTTCCTTACGTGTGAAGTTTTTCAAAGGGGTCGGAGAGAGAGCATGAAACGCGCCGCTCACACGAAAGTGGGCGGCGCGTTTTTGCAGCGCGTGCGTGTCCGGTCAGACGGTTCTGTCGCTACTTCTTGGCGAGCACGACGGGCGACTCTTCGGCGGCGCGGATGCGGCCGTAGAAGTCGCGGACGGCCGAGTACTGTTCGGCCGGGAAGACGCCTGCGCGCTGCGTGAAGATGCGCGTGAAGACGAGTTGACCTTCCTTGATTTCGTAGGTGGCGCTGTAAGTTCCGAAGGCCGATTCGAGTTTCGTCGCATCGGGCAGTTCGTCCACATCGAAGCCTTCGGGCAGACGCACGCGGACGGTCTCCATGTAGGCTTCGGATTCGAGCACGACCGGGTGCTTGCGCGTCGGCTCGCTGAGCGTCATGGTCTGGCTGCGGCCGACGATGGCAGGTTTGAAGACGAGCAGACGGTTCTGCAAAGACTGCGCGTAGCGGTCGGCGCTGAACTCAAGGTTGATGCGGAAGCGGCCTTCGGTGTGCTCGTCGGCCGGTTCGACCTTTGAGACCTTCGCGCCCGAAGCGCCGTGATTGACCCAACGCTCGACCATCTGCTGGAACTGCGGCCGCGAAAGCCCCTTGAAGGCGCTCCGCAGAGAGGCGGCCGACTGACCCGTGCGGCGCTCGACGAGAGTGGCCGTAATCGAACCGTCGGGACTCATGCTGATTTCGGTCTGTCGTTCGTTGCGGCTCGCTTCGGGCGGCAGCACGGGCATCCGCAGCAGCGCGCCCGTGTCACCGGCCGCGACGAGCGCGAAGCTTCCCTGTTCGTGGTCGGGCAGGTCGCCGACGGGTGTCGTATCGTCGGTCGCGTCGAAGATGAGCAGGCGACCGAGCGTCGGGTGGACGACGACGCTGGCGACCTGCGTCTCGTCGCTGATGCGGACGGCGATGATGCAATGGTTAAACTGCGTCGGCGAAACCCACTCCTCACGAACAAAGGTGCGGTCGCCGGAGTAGATGAGCACGGCGTAGGATTGCAGCTTGACGGCGCGCAGCATCGCGCGCATAAGCGTCGCCTTGTCCTTACAGTCGCCGTAGTTTTTGGCTAAGACCTCTGTGGCGGCGTGCGGGCGATAGCCGCCGATGCCGATTTGGATGGAGACGTACTGGATGTTCTGCACGTAGCGACCGATGGCCTGAATCTTCTCAAGTTCGGTCTTGGCGTTGGCCGTCAGTTCGCGCGCTTTCAAGGCGATGGCGTCGTCCGGCTCGGCCTGCGGGTCGGCCAGTTCCGTGTACCAGCGCGACACGTCCGCCCACTTCTCGAAGGTGCGCGTGAGGCCGGACGTGGCTGCGGCCGTTGTGTTCGCGGCGGCCGGCCCGTAGTTGATGGCGAGATGCGGCGCGAGCGTCTTGATGGAGGGGCTGGCCTCCTCCGGTTCGATGGGCGCAAGCGAGCGCATCTCCCAAGTGTAGGACGTGCCGTTGACGGTCGGCTCGACGCGCGGCGCGTTGAAGGTGATGGCGTTGGCCTGCCAGCCCGCCGGCAGCACGAGCGTCATGCGCGAGACGAGCACGGGCACGCGCCCCTGAAAAGCCCATCCCGTCTGCGGAAACGTCGGGCGCTCTTCGGTCGTCGTCGTGTAACCGAAGACCGAGCCGACTTCGGCCTCTTCGGCCGCCGAGATGATGCGCTGGCGCGACTCGTTGTAGAGGTCGTAGGAGGCCGCAATCTTATCTACGGTCTCATCCTTGCCATACTTCCTGACGCTGCCGTCAGGACGCACGAGCCACGCGCGCATCTCGCGCACCTTGTCGGTCGAGACATCGTAGTTGACGACCGAAGTGGCGTAGCCGCGCCCCTCGCGCGTGAGGATGCGGACGACGTAGTTTGAGACGGTCGTCATGCGACCGTCGGTCTCGACGGTGGCCGTCGATTCTTTGAGCAGGACGACGGCCGGGACATCGCGCTTGTAGGAAGGTGCAGGGCTTGAGGCGGCCTGTTTGAGCCACGCGGGAGCTTCATCACCGATGGCGTAGGCGGGCGCGGCCAGCGCCATCAGCAGGCAGCAGAATCCGACGAGACGGTAAAACATTTCCGATAGTCCTTTTCAGTTTCAGTTGGAAGGTTTGGCCGTCGAGGTGGTGGCCGTCGCGGCTGCGCCCTGCTTGATGGCGATGGTGTGGTTGTCCTGCTTATGCAGTTCGTCGAAATAGGCCTTCAGTTGCGAGTAGCTGCTCGCCGGGAAAGGCGTGGCGACGCCGCCCTTCGCCTTGTCGCCGCCGAAGAAGAACTTGCGGTGATAGACGAGGATGCGGCCGTCGGTGCTGACCGAGAGCTTCGGCTGATACTGGCTCAACTCGGCCGCGCCGAACTGGCTCGGAGCCTCTGCGTTGTCGAGCGCGTAACCTTCGGGCAACTGAATCTCGACGTAGTCTTCTTCAGACCAGGGGTAGTTGAAGTAGATGTCGTTGCGCCGCGTGCTGGTCGGGAACAGTTGGCCGACGCCGCGCTGGAAGAAGGCCGGTTGAATGAACAGGCGCTTGCCCGTGCGCTGCGCGTAGCCGGGCACACGCACATGATAGGCGTAGACGAAAGGCTTGACCGAGTCCGTCACGTTCTCGATGCGGATGTTGGACAACTCAGCCCCGCCGAGACGCGCCTGAACGCGACTCTTTAAAGTCTCCTCGCGTTGGGCCGGGGAGTCTTCGTCGTTGTACTCCCTGATTTCGACGGCGGCCTGCCCCGTGTACTCGATTCTCACGTCGCCTTCGAGCGTGCCGTCGGCGTCGAGCCGCAGCTTGGCCGTGCGCTTCTCCAGAGAGCGGCCGGGCGGGGTGACGGGCGTGATGACGAACTCCGGCTCTTTCGGGTCGGTGACAAGTGTCATCGTCCCCTCTTCCTGCCAGCGCAGCCCGCCGAACGGCAGGTAGTTGTAGCCGGGATTGAAGAAGCGCCAGCCGTCGCCGAGGCGGACGGCGATGCTCGTCGGCTCAAGGAAGTAGGGGTCTGTGAAGTTCGGGTTGAAGAAGATTTTGTTGCGCGCGGCCGTCAGCGCCACACGCGCATCGAGGCCGATGGCCGAGGCCATCGCGGCAAACAGCAGGTCGATGTCCGCGCCGTCGCCGACGCCGCGCTTGAGCGTGTCGGAGGGACTCTTGTTGGCTTTCAACTTCTCGCGCTCGGCGTTCGTCAGTTCGGCCGCATCGTTACTTGAGTTCTTGATTTTGGTGCGGCAGAAATCGTAGATGCGTTCGAGTTTCTGCTCCGGCGTCGTGGCGTCGCCGACGGCCTCTTCGGCCGCCTTCTTAACCTCGTCGTTGGCCTTCATCAGAGGCTTGACGAGTTCGTGGACGCGCTTGCCAAACTCCTTCCAATACCTTTCGGGAGCGAGCTTGTTGTCGGGCGTGTAGTAGAGGAGCATCCACGTCCGCACCTGATCCTCCGGCGGCATGCGCGGCTCTTCGCGGAAGGCGGGCATGTTCGTCATCGTCATCGTGTAGAAGCCGTCCTTCTTCACTATCTTCGGGGCTTCTGTCATGTTGAAGTACTGCGCCCGCATGGCGCTGGCGTAAGGGCCGCTGTAGGGCTTGATGTGATAGGTGACGTTGCGCACGGGGATGTTGCGCTGAAGTTCGAGGCGCAGGTGGTCGGCCGAAGCGCTGCTGAAGACTTCGCGCCAGCGATACTCGACAATCGCGCCAGGCTCGACGCCGGGCATCGCAAACGACTTGGCCTTGACCTTGCGGCCGCCCGCTTTCACGACCGTCCGCTCGAAGATGTCTTCCTTCTTCAGTTCGACAATCTGGCCGTCGGGCTTGATGGTGCGCCCGGCGATGTCTTTGACCTTGGCCTTGCCGGGATAGAGGATGTCGATGCGGCTGTGCGCCTCGCGTCCGCGCTCGGTGAAGACCTTGATGCGGATGTAGTGGTTGAAGACGAGGTCGTTAACGTCGTTGTCGTTGACGTGCACGTCCCAGGTGAGGACTTCGGCATCGGCGTCCTTTTCGACGACCGCCTCTTTGAGAGCGAGGTCGGCCGGGTCAACCGGTTTCCAGTCTTCACCGGCCAGGACGGCCGTCGGGGCGGCCACCAACATCATGCAGAGGAGGCACAGGTACGGCAGACCTGTGGAGCGAGGAAACTTCATACTGATTAACCTTTCACCAAGAAAACTTCTTTTCGCGAGTGCTATCCGAATGGAATGTGCCGGGTTCCGAAAAGTTCCGTCAGAGTGGTGCGGGACGCCCGGAGGGGCTGCAACGCGCGTGGGATTCTACGATACACGCCCCCTCGATGCAAGGTAATAATCCATTTTTTCGGAGACAAATTTGACCGAAAAACGGGTGCGACCGATGCCGCCACGCCCGACTCCGGTCAGCGCAGTTCTCTTGTTAGAGACCGGCCTGAAGAGGAAAAGGGCGGCGCGGGCATCTCTTGCGCCGCGCCGCCGCCGGTGTCGAGGTGAGAGTGGTTCGTTCAGTGTTCGCGCGACGCGCCCTCCGGCACGTCACCCTGATAAATCTCCGCGCCCGCGCGGACGAACTCCTCCGCCTTCTCCTTAAGCCCTTCCTGAAGCGCAGCCTCTTCGGCTAACTGTTTACGCGCGGCATAGTCTCTCACGTCCTGCGTAATCTTCATCGAGCAGAAGTGCGGGCCGCACATCGAGCAGAAGTGCGCGAGTTTGGCGCCCTCTTGCGGGAGCGTCTCGTCGTGATACTCGCGCGCCACCTCCGGGTCGAGAGAGAGATTGAACTGGTCTTCCCAGCGAAACTCGAAGCGCGCCTTCGAGAGCGCGTTGTCTCTGAGTTGCGCGCCGGGATGACCTTTGGCGAGGTCTGCCGCGTGCGCGGCAATCTTGTAGGCGATGACGCCGTCTTTAACATCCTGCTTGTCAGGCAGACCCAAGTGCTCTTTCGGTGTCACGTAGCAGAGCATGGAGGTGCCGAACCAGCCAATCATGGCCGCGCCGATAGCCGAAGTGATGTGGTCGTAGCCGGGCGCGATGTCTGTCGTGAGCGGGCCGAGCGTGTAGAAGGGAGCCTCCTGACAGGTTTCGAGTTGCCGCGTCATGTTCTCACGGATGAGGTGCATCGGGACGTGTCCGGGGCCTTCAATCATCACCTGACAGTCCATCTCCCAAGCAATCCGGGTTAGCTCGCCGAGTGTTTCGAGTTCGGCGAACTGAGCCGCGTCGTTGGCGTCGGCGATACTACCGGGGCGCAGGCCGTCGCCGAGCGAGAAGGAGACATCGTAAGCGCGCATGATTTCGCAGATGTCTCGGAAGCGCGTGTAGAGGAAACTCTCCTCGTGATGTGCGAGACACCATTTCGCCATGATGGAGCCGCCGCGCGAGACGATGCCGGTGGTGCGGCGTGCGGTCAGAGGAATGTAGGGCAGGCGCACGCCCGCGTGGATGGTGAAATAGTCGACGCCCTGCTCGGCCTGCTCGACGAGCGTGTCGCGGTAAACCTCCCACGTCAAGGCTTCGGCGCGCCCGCCGACTTTTTCGAGCGCCTGATAGATGGGGACAGTGCCGATGGGGACGGGCGAGTTTCGCAGAATCCACTCGCGCGTGGTGTGGATGTTCTTGCCGGTGGACAAATCCATCACGGTGTCGGCTCCCCACTTCGTTGACCAGCGCATCTTCTCGACCTCCTCCTCGATGGAAGAGGCGACGGCCGAGTTGCCGATGTTGGCGTTGATTTTGACGAGGAAGTTTCGGCCGATAATCATCGGCTCGGATTCGGGATGGTTGACGTTGGCCGGGATGATGGCGCGTCCGCGCGCGACCTCGCTGCGGACGAACTCCGGCGTGACGAACTGCGGGATGGACGCGCCGAAGCTTTCGCCCCGATGTTGATGATAGAGCGAACTGCGGTCGTCGCGCGTATGCTCACGCATCGCGTGGAGCGCCGTCTCGCGTCCCATGTTTTCGCGCAGGGCGACAAACTCCATCTCCGGCGTGATGATGCCCTGCCGCGCGTAGTGCATCTGCGTGACGGCGCGGCCTGACCGGGCGCGCAAGGGCGCACGGCGCAGGCCGGGAAACGGTTCGAGCCGCCCCTTGTCTCTGTGCTTGGCGAACTCGGCTGCGCCCGCCGTCAGGTAGCCGTCGTCCTGCGGCAAGACCTCGCGCCCCACATACTCTTCAACGTCGCCGCGCGCGATAATCCATTCGCGCCTGAGCGCGGGCAGACCTTCGCGCACGTCGCAGCGCACATCCGGGTCGCCCCATGCTCCGCTCGTGTCGTAGACGCGCACGGGTTCGTTCTCCTCGACGCTTCCGTCGAACTGTCTGGTCGCCGACTGCGCGACCTCGCGGAAGGGCACGCGTACGCCCGCCGTTTCGACGTAGATGCGGCGCGAGTTCGGCAGACGAACTTCGTCGCTGCGGCGTTCGTCTCTCTGCTCTTCGTTGTTGCTGCTCATCGATAGATTCGCTTTCCTGAGGACGCTTCATCCCGAAACGCCCTCAAAACGAAAGACCGCGCCACACTTCAGGCAAGGGTGGACGCGGTCTCTCCGCACTCCCTTCGGCGGCATTAACCGCATCAGGTTCAAAGGGTCTCACCGCTCGGTGACTCTCAGCCTCGATGTGCTCGAAGCTCCCCCGCGATAACTGTCTGCAAAATTTTCAACCGGCGTCAGCGAACAGGTCATCAACCGCCATTCGCCAACCCGGCACGGCAGGCTCGGCCTCGGCCAACTCGCCGCGCCTGTACACGTGCGGCCGCTCCGGCTCGCCCGCGCGATAGACGCGCACAACCTCTTCGCTCAACAAATCCACGTCCCAGACGACCTGCGTCCCGGCCGCGAAATAGTCCGCACGTTTAGCCGCCATCCGCTGCTCGGCCATCTCGCCGTAATCGCCCTCGCTGCGAACTTCTGCCGCAAAGACTGGCGCGCCTTCATAAAACTTCATTCCCGTATCGACGCCGACGTAGAAGGCTGCGTCGGGGCTGAACGATTTACGATGCGGCAAATCGACCCGGAAGGCTTTGTTATCGCCTACGGCGCGCCCCGTCCCGGTACGCCTGCTATAGTCGCGTAAAGAGACGAAGATTTCGTCGCCTGCGTAGCCGGACTCTGCTCCCGTCGGTGACATCAGCACAATCTCCCCATCGACCAGTTCGGCCTTGCCTTCGACTTTGTAAAGGTCTTCGATGGTGGATGCAGTCTTGGTGCTCATGACAGTGGCTCCCGACTCGAAAACAGCAATCTCGTCAGCCGCCAATCAGGCTCATCGTGCGCGCGGGCTGCTCGAACACGGAATCGTTGATGTAGTGGCGCGGCTCTTTCTTCAAGACGACGGAGCGGATGTAGTCTGCGACCTCTGCCGTCGTCGCGCCCGCGCGTATCACGTCGCGCAGAGAATGTTCGACCTTCGAGAAGAGACACGTCCGAATCTGCCCGTCGGCCGTCAGGCGCACGCGTGAGCACGCGCCGCAGAAAGGCTCTGTGACGGGGGCGATGATGCCAATCTCGCCCGGCGCGCCGTCGGCGAAGCGATAGCGCGTGGCCGTCTCCGAGCCGCGTTCACCGCGCTTCGCGACGAGCAGAAAGCGTTCGTTGATGCGCGAGCGAATCTCCGCGCCGGAGACGACCAACTCGCGCGACCACTCGTGCCCGGAATCGAGCGGCATGAACTCGATGAAGCGCATCGAGAGCGCGTGCGTGCGCGCGAAGGCGGCCATCTCGGCGACCTCCTCCTCGTTGTAGCCGCGCACGATGACGGCGTTGACCTTGACGGGCGTGAGGCCGACGCGATTGGCGGCGCGGATGCCTTCGATGACGCGCGCGAGCACGTCCATCCCGGTCATCCGCCGGAAGACTTCCGGCTTGAGACTGTCGATGCTGATAGTGACGCGGTCAAGCCCTGCGGCCTTCAAGCCGGCGGCACGTTCCGAGAGGTTGTAGCCGTTGGTCGTCAGGGCAAGGTCTGTCACACCACGAATGCGCGAGAGTTTACTGACGAGCGTCTCGATGTCTCGCCTGAGCATCGGCTCGCCGCCCGTCAGGCGCACCTTCTCGATGCCGAGCGAGACGAAGACGCTGACGGCGTACTCAATCTCCTCGTAGCTGAGCATCTGCTCTTTCGGCGCGGCGGGCGGCTCGCCGTGCGGCAGGCAGTAGAAGCAACGGAAGTTACACCTGTCGGTCACCGACACGCGCAGGTCGCGTATCGCACGGCCGTATGAATCTCTGAGTAAAGCTGTCACTTCCTTTTTCTGTTCGGCATCCCCTAAAGTTTAACGTCTATCATACGATGATTGCCGAGCCGTTCAAAGTCGCCCGCCGTGCGGCTCCGTCTCTAGCGCAGAGCCTCTTCAAGCGTCGAGGGGTCGTCGAGGAGAATCCATTCGGTGATGGAGAGCGGGAGGCTGCCCTGACGCAGCAGGTCGTCGTGGAATTGGCCGAGGCGGAAGTCTCTGCCCTTCTTGTCGCGGTACTTGCCGAGGAGACGCATAATCTGCCACTTGCCGACGATGTAGGTGATTTTCTGCGTCGGCGAGGAGGCCGCACCGGCCGCTTCGCCCTCGGCGGCTTCGCGGTCGAGTCCGCCCGCTTCCATGAAGTATTTGACGGCTTCGTCGAACGTCCACTTGCCTGTGTGGAGATTGACATCGACGCCGATGCGCGCCGAGCGATAGCGCGAGAGACGCAGGATTTGTCCCTGCGAGGCGGTGTCGGCAGGATAGAGGCCGGTACGCATGAGCATCTCTTCGGTGTAGAGCGCCCATCCTTCGATGAGGATGCCGTCGCCATGCTGGCGTCGGATTTCGTCGTGCAGGCGATTGGCGATGGAGAGTTGGAGGAAGTGGCCGGGGATGCCTTCGTGACCGAGGATGGGGCGCGGGTCTTCGATGGCAGCGCGGATGTAGAAGTTGCGGCTCTCAGGGTTGTAGGTCGGGATGAAGTAGAAGCCGGAGGGGTCTTTGTCGTAGACGCCGGGCGGGTTCATGAAGCCGCCGGGACTTGTCGGTTTGAAGGCTTCGGGAAGCTGCCGGATGTAGAACGTGCCGAGATAGTCTGGAAGCGTTATCAGCCGGTTGCGTTTGAGAAAGTCAATCATCTCGGTCTGCCGCGACTCGTAAGCTTGCAGGAAGGCGTTCTGGTCGCGCGGTATCTGTGCGGCGCGGCGCGGGTCGGGGTCTGCGAGCGAGGGGTCTGGCAGCAGGGATTCGAGCGCGCGATAACGCGCCAGTTCCGACTGTCCGAGCATCTCGACCTGACGCGCGTTGAGCGGCAGCAGGTAGACGTTCTTGAGCAGGTAGTTGTAGTTGGCCTCGCCCATCGGCGCGAAGGCGACCATGCGCGGCAGACGCGCTTCGAGCCAGTCGGCGAACGAATGGAGCGCCGTGAGCGCCGCGTCGCGTGCGCTGACGAGTTCGTCTCTCTCCGGCTGAGAGAGGTCGCGCGCCAGCGTCATCAGACTGTCTTTGAAGAGGCTGTCGATGGAGCGCGCCGATTCAATCGCCAGTTGCGCGTAGAGCCGGACGGGGCGCGTCAGATTGCGTTTGCCATGTTCGAGCATGGCGGGCATGGCGCGCAGGCGCGAGGTGGCCGAGAGCGCGCGTCGGCGCGGCGTGTCGTACTCCTTTTTGAGCAGGGAGAAGATGGCGTTGCTGCACTCGTCAACGTAGACCTGCGGATTGGTCTGCTCGAACTGCATGACGCGGCTGAAGAAGGCCGTGCCTTCGAGTTGCGAGCGGAAGAGCAGCCAGTCGATGCGTTCGTCGCGATTCCAGCGCGCGGTGTTGATGGCCTTGACCTGCGCGAGCAGGCGGTTGACGTGGTCGCGCCGCGCGAGGACGGAGGCGAACGAGTAATCGGTCAGGCGGTCGTCCCACGTGTGCAGTCCGCTGTCGCTCGACGCGACGGGGAAGTTCTCGTTGCGCCAGTTGTAATAGTCTTCGGCCATGCGCCGCAGCGCGGCGGGCGACCCCTGTCGTCCGCCGCTGCCGGGATTGCTGTTCATACGTCGTCTCTGCGCCTCGACAGTGTGGGGAATGAGGACGGCCAGCAGGCAGGCCGACAGTAGAATTCTGACGAATCTCATCCGAGTCTCCTCGCGCCGTGAAATGTGGGAGCGTGTGTGGCAGAAGGCAGAAGGCGCGCGAAGGCCGTAAGGTTTCTCGAACGGCCTTCGCGCGTCGTTAGCGTGGCGGCGCGCTGGTGGGATTATACCTGTTTTCGGAGACGGCTGCGGCGATCGTCGTGTGCGCGCGTGTTGCGCGCAGGTCTGTTTCGGAGTTTCAGAGCTGTGTCGCGCGCTCGGCCTGTACGATGAACTCGCGCAGCAGGACGCTGCGTTTGCGCGCCGACAGAGCGTCTTGCGGGTCAACTCCATCTTTCGACTCGGCGTCGGTCGGCATCGTGTCCTCCGTCGCCTCGCCCTCGTCGGTACTCTCCGCCATCACGTCATGCTCGTAGTAGGTGGCCTTCTCGCTGTATTCGACGGCCAGTTTTTTGACGACGCGGTCGGCGACGGCGCGGCCGATGATGGTCACCCACAACTCGGCCTCGTAGGGCGGCGCGTTCTCGACGCGGCGCAGGTGACGCATGAGGAAGGGGAGAAGACGCGGGTCGCCGTAATTCTCGATGAGACCGAGCAGGAGTTGTTCGCCCTTGCCGATGTTCTCGGCGGCGAAGAAGGCATCTGCGAGACGCTGCTTCTGCGACTCGGTCAGCAGCTTAATCCACGCTGGGTCGGCGGCGTCCAAGTCGCGCCGATTACGCAGAGGCAGTTCTTTAATCTGTTCTAGCGTCGGGTAAGCGCCGTTTTCGCCTTCGCCCGCCGCGCTCTCCGTCTGTGCAGACTCAGACTGAGCGGACGAAGTATCGACTTCGACCGTGACGGGCGTCGCAGATTCTTCGTCATTATCGTCGGCGGCGGACGTCTCTTCGGACTCGCCCGTCACATCTTCCTGAGACTCTCCCTCATCCGTCTCAGACGTTTCTTCGTCTGCGGCGTCTTGCGAAGCGTCGGCGTTCGCACTGGCAGAGAGTTCGTAAGCGCCTTCCCAACGCGTCGCGGGCTCTTCGGCGCAGCGCACGAACCATTCGACGAGTTCCGACGCGTCCGGCTGCGCCTGTCGCCTGAGTATCGCGGACAACTCGGCGATGCGCTTGAGATAGATTTTCAGTTCGGCGTCGGAGAGTTTCTTAACGCCGTATTCCTCGTCTTCGATTTCGTAAGCGCCGTCGCCGTGCTCGCCGGGACGGAGAAAGAGCAGCAGGCGGTCTTCTTTCACGAAGGTCTGAGACTGGCCGTTTTCGTCAGCCCAGTGGTTGACGTAGAGCGTCTGGCCTGCGCCGTTGCCTTTGACGTTTTCGAGGACGTGCATCATCGTCCGCACGCTCGTGTAGCCTTCTTCGACCTGTACGAGTTCCGTGTTGCCGACGCGCGCGACGACGATGCGCTCGTTCTTCTGGTAGAGCAGGCGCAGAGGCTTTGGCTCGACGACGACGGGACAGGCAGAGGCGCGACGTGACGGGGCGTCTGAGTCGAAAGTGTGCGCGGCGAAGAGTGTGCAGAGCGCGAGAAACAGCGACGAGGCGGCGCGCGTTCGATAGCAGCGGGCAGACATGGGCGTTCTCCTCCGACGGCTTACGGCGAATGAGTCAACGAGGCTCGCTTTTACGAACGTTCCGGAACGGCCGAACTTGCTTGTTGGCCTCTTAGACACCATGCGCCGAAAAAAGGTTTCCCCGCGCGGCGGCTTAATCTTCTCTCTGGCGGGTTGCGAGTTGGAGGAGCGTCCGGGCGTTGCGCTGAAGGCCGGTGAGTTTAGCGCGTTTGACGGGGCTGCGGCGGAAGCGCGCGGCGAAGCTTTCGGGAGAGAGTTCGAGGACGGCTTTAAGAGGGGCATCGACGTTGCCCTCGCGCGGCTCGAAACGCGGTTCGTCGCAGGGCTGCTCGAAGCGGTTCCAGGGGCACACGTCCTGACAGATGTCGCAGCCGTAGAGCCAGCCGTCCAGCTCTTCGGCGACCTCAGAGGGGAGTTCCGGCGCGCGCAGTTCGATGGTCGCGTAAGAGATACAGCGTCGAGAATCGACCACGTAAGGCTCGACGATGGCCTGCGTCGGGCAGGCTTCCAGACAGAGCGTGCAGGTGCCGCAGTGGTCTTCCGAGGGGCGTTCGTCGTAAGCGAGTTCGATGTCGAGGAGCAGTTCTCCGAGGAAGACCCACGAGCCATACTCGCGTGTGATGAGGTTCGAGTGTTTTCCTATCCAGCCGAGTCCGGCGCGCGCCGCCCACGCCTTATCCATCGTCGGCTGCGCGTCGACGCAGACCTTGCCCTGCGCTCCGGGCACTTCCTCCTGAATCCACGCGAGCAGCGCGCGGAGCTTTTCGCCGAGCACGTCGTGATAGTCGTCGCCCCACGCGTAGCGCGAGATTTTGCCGCTCGTCGCCGACGTGCGCGCGTGCTCGTGCGGCGTGTAGTAGTTGTGCGCGACGACGACGACCGAACGCGCTCCGGCGAGGAATCTTTCAGGCTCCGTGCGCCGCTCCGGGTCGCGCGCCATCCAAGCCATCTCGCCGTGATAGCCCCTGCGCAGCCACTCTTCGAGACGCGCGCCTTCGTCCGTCAGGGCTTCGGCGCGGACGATGCCGACCTTCTGAAATCCTAGTTGACGGGCACGCTCCTTGACGCGTGCCGTCAGCACGGCGCGTGCGTCTTTCAACTCTGCGAGCGAGGTGGACATAAATTTCCCTGCCGTCAGTATAACAAAGCGCGCCGCTGCCCGCCGCGCCGCGCCGTGTGCATCCTTAGCGGCTTCGACGCGTGCGGTGTTACAATCGTTGTGGTCACTCTCCTCCCGCGCATCTAAAGGTTCTCAGTGCGGCTTCGCGTCTCGAAGCGTGCGCGGCGGGGCGTTCGAGTTCTCGATTCAGAAGGGTGTGAAGAGCGGGGTTATGTCTCTCAAGAGTGTGAGCGGCGGCGGCGACGAAGGTGTGATGCAGGAGTCGGTCGAGCGCAAGGCCGGGCGGGTGCTGTTCATCGGCCTGCCGGTGACGAAGTTGGACAAGCACTGGCGGCGATTGCTCGGCGAGGTGCGGCCGGGCGGCGTGATTCTATTCGGGCGCAACGTCGAATCGCCCGCGCAGGTCGCGCTGCTCAACGCGCAGATTCGCGACGCCGTCGGGAGCGATGTCTTCATCGGCATCGACCAGGAGGGCGGACTCGTTGACCGCTTCCGCCACATCTGCGAGCCGATGCCTTCGGCCAAAGCCGTCAGGAGCGCGGGGCGGACGGAGTTGGCAGAGAAGTTCGGTCAACTCTCTGCGCGCGTGCTGCGCCTGCTCGGCTTCAACATCAACTTCGCGCCCGTCCTCGACCTCGGCGGCGGCAACCAAGAGAACGGACTGCGCGCGCGCACCTTCGGCAACGACCCCGGCACCGTCTCGCGCCTCGCGGGCGCATACCTCGACGGGCTGCAAAAGGGCGGCATCATCGGTTGCGGCAAACACTTTCCCGGCCTCGGCGGCTCGTGCGTCGATTCGCACCGTCGGCTGCCCATCGTCCAGCATACTTGGGAAGAGATTTTCGAGCGCGACCTCGTGCCCTTCATGGACTTGATGTTTCATCGTCCGGGCGAGCGTCTTCAGACGGTGATGGTCAGCCACGCGGCCTTCCCCGACGTGTCGGAATTTTTGCAGGCATGGTTTCGACGCACCTCAGACCTGCCGACGCTCGACGGTCTCCATCGTCTGCCTGCAACCATCAGCGGCAACGTCGTCATGCGCCTGCTGCGTCAGGTCTTGAAGTTCGATGGCCTCGTCATCACAGACGACATGGAGATGGGCGCGGTCGTCCAGACGCTCTCGGTCGCAGAGGCTTCCCTGCGCGCCATCGAAGCCGGTTCCGACATGGTGCTTATCTGCGAGCAGGAGGCGAACTTCGTCGCCGCGCGCGACCTCATCGTGCAGGCCGTCAAAGAAGACCGTCTGAGCGAGCGCGCATTAAACGCGTCGGCGCGACGAATGGAACGCGCGCTCGCGACCGCCGCCGAGCCGGAGTCTTTCGACGAGGACGAGTTTCAGACCGTCTCACGAGACATCGCCGAACTCAAACGCGCGCTCAAGGCCGCAGAGGACGACGAGGAGTACGCTCCGCTCTACGGCACAGAGGAGGGCGAGGAACGCCGCTCGACCAACTTCGGCAGCGAGCACACGTCGGCCGCGCCCGTTGACCCCGGAGCGGTCGAGACCACTGTGCTCGACGCCGAATCAAAACTCATCCGCTGAACACGTTCGCCCCGCGAGCAGCCACAGGAGGCATCGTAGAACCTTGCGCCGCGCACTCACCTTCCTTCTCGCACTCTCTTTCGCCGTCGTCTCTTCCCTGTCGCAGCAGCCGTCGCAGCAGCCCGCGACCCCGCCCGCGCCGCTTCCGCCGCCGCAGGTCAGAGCCGACGACTACCGCGAAGCGGCCGCCCGCATCATCGGTGCGGCTTTGACAGACGACACGGCCTATCGTCGCCTCGCATACCTGAGCGACCGCATCGGGCATCGTCTCAGCGGGTCGCCTCAACTTGCGGAGGCCATCCGCTGGTCGATGGAAGAGATGCGGCGCGATAAGCTCGACAACGTGAGAGCCGAGAAGGTGATGGTTCCGCATTGGGTGCGCGGCGCGGAGAGTCTTGAGATAGTGGCTCCCATCGCACGTCAGCTTCCGATGCTCGGACTCGGCAACAGCACGGGGACGCCGCCCGAAGGCATCACGGCCGAGGCGGTTGTCGTCCGCAATTTTGACGAGTTGGACGCTCTCGGTGAACGCGTGCGCGGCAAGATTGTCGTCTATAACGTGCCGTTTACGACCTACGGCCAGACGGTCGCTTACAGGGGCGCGGGCGCGTCGCGCGCGGCCAAATATGGAGCGGTCGCCGCGCTCGTCCGCTCGGTCGGCCCTGTCAGCCTACAGACGCCGCACACCGGCTCTCTGCGCTACAGCGAAGACCAGCCGCGCATCCCTGCCGCCGCGCTGACCATCGAGGGCGCGGAGACGCTGGCGCGGATGCAGGAGCGCGGCGAGCGACCGCGCGTGCGTCTGAAGATGGAGGCGCGGTTTCTGCCCGATGCGGAGTCGGCCAACGTCGTCGCGGAATTGAAGGGACGCGAGAAACCTGACGAGATTGTTTTAGTCGGCGGACATCTCGACTCGTGGGATGTCGGCACGGGTTCGATGGACGACGGCGGCGGCTGCATTGCGGCGTGGGAGGCCGTCAGGCTGCTCAAGGAGTTGAAGCTGCGCCCGCGACGCACTATCCGGGTCGTGCTCTTTACGAACGAGGAGAACGGACTGCGCGGCGGGACGGGTTACCGCGACGCGCATCGCGCAGAGTTGTCGAAGCACCTGCTGGCTATCGAATCCGACAACGGCGTGACGCGCCCCTTCGGCTTCGGTCTGGCGAAAGAGGTCTCGCCGCTCGTGCGCTCGACCATCAAAGAGATTGCGCGCCTGCTCTCCGGCATCAAGGCCGACCGTATCCTCGACGACGGCGGCGAGGCCGACATCGGCCCCATCATGCGCGAAGGAGTCCCCGGCATGGGTCTCAACGTCGATACCACGCACTACTTCGACATCCACCATACGCACGCCGACACGATGGACAAGATAGACCCGCACGACCTCGCCCTCTGCGTCGCCACGATGGCCATCATGGCCTACGTCGTCGCCGACATGCCTGCGCGTCTCGGTCAGGAGAAAAAGTAGAAAGAGGAATTTGAATGGCGGGCGTGGGCTGCGACGCTCGCTCACCTGCGGCGCAGCATCTCTTCGACTGTGAGGCCGATGTCTTTCGCAATCTGTCGAAGCAGTACAGGTGAGATATCTCGTCCGGCGTGAAAAGGAACGGTCGTGCTGCGCCCGTCCTCGTGACGATACTGCTTATGCGAGCCGCGCTGTCGAGTCTCGACGAAGCCGAGTCTTTCTAAGACGGCCACGACCTCTCTCGGCTTGAGCACTGGGTTCTTGCCCATGCTCAAGCGACCTTGATGGTCTGCATGCCGACGAACTCTGCTTCCAACTCCGGCTCGCCGTCTTCGAGCAGCAGTTCGATGACCTCCTGCATGTTGGCGCGCAGTTCGTCGAGGGTCTCGCCCTGAGTGTGCGCGCCGGGGAAGCCCGGCACGTAGCCGACGTAGAGGCCGGTCTGCGGACATTTTTCGACGACGTAATTGTAGGTCTTCATGACTGTTCCTGAGCCGCCTGAACCGTCTGAACATTTATCCTGCGTGCAGCAGCCGGCGGAGAAGGCTTTCGAGTTCGTCGAAGTCGACGGGTTTGTTGAGGTACTCGATGCGGCCGAGGCCGAGTTCATCGACGTTGTTGCGAAAGTCGATGCCGCGCGTCTGGTGTGCGGTGATGGCGACGACGGGCACATCGCCGAGGTGTTCAAATTCGCGTATCAGGCGCGTTGCCATGAAGCCGTCAATGACGGGCATCTGCAAGTCCATCAGAATCAGGTCGGGGCGCTCGGCCATTGCGACTTGCAGCGCCTCCTCGCCGTTTGCGCCTTCGACAACGCGGTAGCCCTTGATTTCGAGAAAACGCCGAATCATCAAACGCGTGTCGTCGTAATCCTCAACGACGAGTATCGTCCAAGACTGCTGCTGCACTGCCTGCGACATAGAAACCGTCACCTTTCAGACGTAATCCCGGAAGCCCGACGCGCGCCGGATTATAGAACAAACGCGGCCGAAACCTGAAAATCCGGGCGGGGGTGGGAATTTTTCTCTCTTCCCTGGAACTTTTCGGGCGCGACGGGCGAATCTCTACTGTCGGCCGTTTGGAGAGAACCGTTTCAGGTGAGTCTGAAAGACTTAAAATGACAGCTTCGACCCCCACAAGCGACGCGGAACTTTTGCGGCTCATGCTGGCCGGAGACGAGGAAGCCTTTACGGCGCTCTATCGCCGCAGGCAAGCGGGCGTCTATCGCTTTGCCCTTCAGATGAGCGGCTCCGAAACGGTCGCCGAAGACGTGACACAGGAAGTCTTCATGGTGCTGATGCGCGACGGGCATAACTACGACCCTGCGCGCGGCTCTCTGGCGGCCTTCCTCTACGGCGTGGCGCGCAACCTCGTCCTCCGTTCTTTCCAGCGCGAGCGCGCCTTCGTCGCGCTGCACGACGAGGCCGCCGACGGCGACTCTCTGGCAGACGAGCGGCTCATCTCGCACGACGACCCGCTTGGCGACCTGACGCGCGGCGAGACGATTGAACGCGTGCGCGGCGCAGTGCTGGCGCTTCCGGCGCACTACCGCGAGGTCGTCGTCCTCTGCGAGTTGCACGAGATGAGCTACGCGGAGGCGGCCGGTGTCCTCGGCTGCGCCGTCGGCACGATTCGCTCGCGGCTGCATCGCGCACGCGGCATGCTCGTCGAGAAACTGCGCTCGACGACGACGAACAGCGCCGGTGATACGGCTTCGCAGACTTTCAACACGGCGAGGTGCTTCGCATGAACTGCCAAACTTTCGAGTCTCACATCGACGAGCTGGCGCGCGAGCGGATGATGGAAGCCGCCACGCGCGAAGCGGCTACGGCACACGCCGGCTCCTGCCGCCGCTGCTCGGCGCGCCTCGCCGACGAACGCGCTCTGACGGCCGGTCTCCGCGCCCTCTCATCCGCCGACGCACGCTCACACGAAGCGCCGCGCCGCGTCGAGACGGCTCTCATGGCCGCCTTCCGCGCGCAGCAACAGCAGCCGCAGACCAGCGCGCCCGTCGCCGCACCAATCTCTTCGCACACGGCCGGGACGGCCACGCTCTTCGCGTCGCGACGCGCGCGCGCCAGATGGTTCGCACATGCCTGGGTGCAAGGAACGGCCGTTGCCGCCGCCGCCATGCTCATCGTATTTGGCTTCTCCGCGATGCGCGGGCGGCTGGCGCGGCCGGGTGGTCAGCGCGAACAGGCAGCCGCCGTCCTCTCGCCCCCGAACGCGGCTGCAACTGCTGCGCCCGTGGCTTCCTCAAACGTCGCCCCCGCGCTTGAGCCTGCCGCAGAGGTGGCGCAAAGCCCCGAAGAAGACGCGGAGTTGAACTCCATCGAGCAGATTGAAGACGCAGCTTCGAGCCACTCTGACAACGCGACGCGCCCCGCGCAGACTCGCGCCGTGCGCTACAGCAACGCCGGTTACAGGACGGGCGCGGCTGCGTCGTCGTCGGCGTCGAACGCCGGGCGCACGACGACGGCCGTCGCAGAGATTACGACCGACTTTATCCCGCTCGCACATGGCGGCGCGCTCGCGCCCGAAGAAGGCGGACAGGTGATGCGCGTCGAGTTGCCGCGCTCGGCGCTCGTCTCGTTCGGTCTGCCGATGAACGTCGAGCGCGCAGGCGAGCGCGTCAAGGCAGACGTGTTGATAGGCGAGGACGGCGTGGCGCGCGCCATCCGCTTCGTGCGCTAAACGTGCAGACGCGCCGGATTTATTCGGAAAACGAAAAAGCAAGCAACCATATTGAAGGAGAGAAAATGATGAGGAAGAGGAATTTATTGAAAACATCGGCGCTCGCGCTGGCGCTCCTCGCCAACGGGATGGCCGTGAACGCGCAGGACGCGCGTTCGGAGAGGCGTCCCGCCGATGTCGAACGTCGTGAGGTCGAGGTCTTCGTGCGCAGCCAGCAGGGCGAAACGGTCGTCCCCGCGCCGCGTCCGTTCCCCGAAGTCATCGGCCGGGGCGGCGACACGATGGTCTTCGTCTCGACCGAGTTGAGCTTCGACGGCAAGCTCGTCAAAGGCTCGCCCTACTCTGCGCAGGCCGTGACCGAGACGGTGCAGACGCTCTCCGACGGCAACCGCATCGTCCGTCGCAACAGCGCCAACGTCTATCGCGACAGCGAAGGCCGCACGCGACGCGAACAGGCCTTGCCTCTCATCGGCCACTACGCCGCCGCCAACGGCGACCGCCCGCAAACCTTCTTCATCACAGACCCGGTCGCCGGAGTCTCCTACGTCCTCGACCCGAACAAGAAGACGGCGCGCAAGATGAACTTCCACTTCCGCGTCTTGAAGCCGACAACAGAATCGAACAGTCAGTTGAAAGGCTCTGCGACGGCGACGGCCGAGTCGAAGGCGCGCGTGAGCGTTAACGGATACACCTTCAGCACTCCCGTCCATCCGCCCGCAGACGGCTCGCCGAGCGTCTTCTTCTACAGCAACGGGACGACGGGCAGCGAGCCGAAGAAGGAAGACCTCGGCGAGCAGACCATCAACGGCGTGAGGGCGAAGGGCACGCGCACGACGATGACCATTCCGGCCGGTGCTATCGGCAACGAACAGCCCATCAACGTTATCTCCGAGCGTTGGTACTCCGATGAGTTGCAGGCCGTCGTGCAGACGCGCCACTCCGACCCGCGTCACGGTGAGACGACCTACAACCTGACCAACATCAACCGCACGGAGCCTGCGCGCTCGCTCTTTGAAGTCCCCGGCGACTACACCATCACGGAGACCCCGAACATCCAGAACAGGATGCGCCGCAGACAGGCCGCGCCGCCTGCGCCTCAAGACCTCTAAACGCGTTCGGCCGCTGAAGAGCCGTCGCATGAGAAACGAAGAAGGGCGAAGTCCATCAGGCTTCGCCCTTCTTCGTTTCCCGTCTCTTGGACGCTCTCGGCCGGAAGAGTATATGCTGCCCGCTCTCAGATGGCTGCACACACACATCGCTTGAGAAACGACGCGGAGCGAACGACGCTCGTCGTTCGTGTGCGGCGCGCGTTGATGACGCGTCTCTGGGAGATGTTATGCGCGGCGATACTGTTGGCGACGGCGGCGAATCTCCTGTGCGTTGCGGCACGCAAAGGTCTCACGGTTGACGAATCGGTGATAGCCCCTGCGGGCTACTACCACCTCACTGCGCGCGACTTTCGCCCCGTTAGCGAACATCCGCCGCTCGTCAAACTGATGTCGGGCGCAGCCCTCTACGCGGCGGGCGCGTCTGCGCCTCCGC
>DASZCS010000096.1:0-48847 GCA_035942855.1 Pyrinomonadaceae bacterium
CTGTCTTCTCCATTCACCATTTACCATTTACTATGCACCGCTTTTTCAGTTGACGAGGGCGGTGAGAAGCGTCTCTATTTCCGCGCCGGGCGGGAGGTTCGCCGTCTGCCTGTCCTGCCGCTCCCGCCATTTGCGCAAGGAGACGGCGCGCAGGTCGTCCCACTCTTCGCGCGGGATGCGCCGGAAGGCGGCCACGACCTCCGGGTCGAACTGCCGCCCTGCGAACTCTTCCAACTCGGCAACCGCCACTTCGTAAGAACGCCCCGCGCGATAGACGCGGTCGCTCGTGATGGCGTCGAAGGCGTCCGCGACGGCGAAGATACGCGCGTTCAGATCGATCTCAGCGCCGCGCAAGCCGAGCGGGTAGCCCGTGCCGTCCCACTTCTCGTGATGCTGCCCGACAACGCGCGCCGCTCCTTCCAGAAATTCTATCCCACGCAAAATCTGCTGGCCGTGGACTGGATGGCAGCGCATCTTCACCCACTCTTCCGCGCAGAGTTGCGCGGGCTTGTGCAGGATCGCATCGGGCACGCCGATCTTGCCGATGTCATGCAGGAGCGCGCCGAACTCCAGCGAGCGCAAGTCCTTTTCGCTCAGGTTCAACTCGCGCCCCAGACGCAGACTGAAACTCACCACCCGCTCCGAATGCCCGTGCGTCTCGCGGTCGCGCGTTTCGAGCGCGGCGGCCAGAGCTTTCAAAGTCATGCGGTATGAGTCTTCCAAAGTGGCGAGCGTGCGGTCGAGTTCCGCCGTGCGCTCGGCCACCAACTCTTCCAGATAATTTTCGTAGCGCCGCTTGGCGTCGAGCAGTCGCTTGTGTTCGAGCGCGCGCCTGACGGCCGCCTCGACGTGACGCAGATCGAAAGGCTTCGTCACGTAGTCGAACGCCCCGGCGCGCAAGGCTTCGATGGCCGACTCCACGGTCTGCGCTCCGCTCACCATGACGACGACCGTATCGGGCGCAATTTCGCGCACGTGCGGGATCATCTCAAGGCCGCTCATGCCTTCCATGTTGATGTCTGTAACGATTGTATCGAAGCGCACGGTGCGCAGACGCGCCAGCGCCGCCTCGGCCGAAGAGACCAACTGGCAATCGTAATCCGCGCTCAGCAGTTCGTAGAGGACGTTGCGAATCTCCTGCTCGTCGTCCGCGATCAAAATGCAGGCACGTTCGCCCGTCGGTGAAAACATAGACACGCTTCCGCCTTCGTCTGAAAGATACCGAAATGTAGAGGTTGGGGTTCGGGTCTGACGCACGCCTCTTTTCCCTTCCGGCATGCTCATCCCCGCTCGGGCACGAGCTATCTTACAGATTCGCGCCCCTCCGCACAACTAATATTTCCCCGCACGCCGCACACATCCACAGGGCGCGCCTGCCTTCCGGGCGCATCCCGGCTCTGTCGGATGGTAACTTTTTATTGCATCTCCCGTGCGGCGTCAGCGCGAAATCGGCGCGTTCCATGATGGCATCGCGTTTGCGTTTTAGATTGCTCTTGACTGTTAGCGCAATCTTTTACCGGGAGTCGTCGATGAAAGTCTTTAGCTTGATCTGCTCACTGTTCTTCATACTCAATCAAAACATTCCGTCGGCTGCCGCCAGGAGCATCGCCCCGCCGTCGCAGACACGTCAGGAGGCCGAGCGGCTGTGGGAGTTGGCGATCGACGCGAAGGGCGGCCGCGGACGCCTGCACTCGGTGGGCAACATACTGGTCGCCATCCAAACCCGCCACTACCAGAACATCGAACTGTCCGTCTTCCCGGATAAATTCTGGAGGCTGTCTAACTCCCCGGAGCCGCTCGGCCGCAGCGCGCTCATGTTCAACCTTGAGCGGGGCTTCGGCTTCACCGCCGACGAGAATCGCCCCGGCGGCGGAGCCGTCAGGCTCCACCAGTCAAATCTGGGCGGCGGCGCGGTGGTGCTCGAAGAGGCTCAGATCTTTTACCTGTTGGAGACGCGCTGGCTGAAACCCTCGGTCGTAGGGGTTTCCGAGGAACGCGTCGGCGGGCGGCGCGTTGACGTAGTGCGCGTTATGGCGGGCGACCGGCCGGTTGACTACTATCTCGACAGAAAGACGCACCTGCCGCTTAAGGTCGCGCTCATCAGCAAGCAGAGCGGCGCGGTCTATTTCTACAGGACGTTCTCTGACTACGCGCCCGTGGACGGCATCCAGATGCCCCGCACCGTGAACGTTGACGGTGACGGACGCCTGCCGATCAGCTTCCGGTTCAACGTCGATTATGACCAACAACTCTTCGAACGTCCGCCGTCGGCCGCGGAGAGCGCCGATGCGTGGAAGGCGAAGCCGTCCTCGTAGCATGCTGGCCTTCTAGGCGCGATGAGGTCGGACAGTATCCGATACAAGCCTTGCGTATGAAAGGCGAGCTAATTCGGCGTTCGCTTGCATGCCGTTGTCAGGTGGCCTGTGCCGCTTCGGCTATTTCTCTCGCGAGTCTCTCCATGAATTCTCGATTGTTCGTGAACCCGCCCACCCGCAGTTCCAGATTACCACCGAGCCAGAACGTGAACTTACCTTTGATGAATACCACCTCTGACCCGCGCCAGACGTAGCCCTTGTCGCCGACTGTTATCGGGCTTGCGCTTTTCTCGTCAAGCACGAAGTTTCCCAACCTCTCGCGCGCCGCAGAAGCCGACGGCGACTGGTCGATGGCGAGTTTGACGCGACACGGCACAGGCTGCTCTCCTGACCTCACGCCGTCGATGATTACTTCCGCCACGAGGCATTTCTCCGAAGACCAGAAGTGAATCACGACATTGGGGCTGGGCTGGCTGCCGGGTGGAGTGGCGGGCGGAACGATCTCATGCTTCCATCCCGGCTTCTTCTGGTTGAAGTAGCCCTCGACGTTTTTGCTGACCTTAGCGAGATCGGGCGCAAGAGACTGCCCATTGAACCGGGAAGACGCAGTAGTTGTGAGAAGCAGACTCAAGGCGCATGCGAAAATATGTTTCTGAAACATGACCTTCTTGACACCCTCCGAACAATTGAGTCGCTGAATTAAGACAAAGCTCGCGCATAAAAGCTACGTTATTCGCGGCCGGTTGCACGGCGTTGTTATGATGCAGCAGGTGAAGTGCCTGCACGGCAAGTAAGGCGACATATGTGATTTGCGGCGTCAGCATCGGCAGCATCTTACTTCTACTGTCGCAGCTTACCGAAGCAAAGGTCTGATCTTCTCCTCGAAGTCTTCGGAGGAGAAGTCCATTTTCTGAATTGAGAAGATTTTTTTGCATGGCGGTTACGTCGCGCGGCTCTCCGGCGTTACTTTCTTGAAGTGCGCGGTATAACTCCAACTCACACCACGACGCTCGATGAACTCGAAACCCGCCCTTTCGACGAGCGACTTAACTTTAGCGCAGGATGAGAAATCGGGGTCGGGTAAATGCTCGCTGACGGAGAGGATACCTTCGGGCTTTAAGACGCGGTGAGCTTCCCATAGGAAAGCCCCTAGATCTGCTATCTCGCCCAGCACGGTGACGAGAAAAAGCAGGTCGAAGGACTCTTCTTTGAACGGCAGCAGCCCTGCGTCCGCGTGCGTGTACCCGACGTTGGACGCCCCTTCGGCTTCCAGTTTCCGTCGAGCCTTAGCAAGCATCTCGGGCTGTAAGTCTAAAAGCTCAAGGTGTCCGCTTGAAATTCTGCGCGCGATCTCCGCGCTGTAGAAGCCGGAACCAGCGCCCACTTCGAGCACCCGGCTTGTGGCCGTGAGCGGCAGGCGGGCTGCGAGTTTTCGGGGTGAGAGCAGAGCGTTCCGCCAAGGGAGTTCGAGTAGAAAAGACATCTCGTGCGGGAATACGCCCCGCATAAGAGTGTTTTTAAGATTGCGCGCCCAGCGAATCGCCTTCATGAAATTCAGATGGCCGGTCAGATATTCCGCCCTGGCGTTCGTGTAGGTATATCCGGCGAATAGCTTCACGATATCATAGGAGACTCCGGCGTTTGTCTCAAAGCCCCGGCTCTTGACAGGCCGCGTGGCGTCCTCGATGGAAAGCCACACAGCGCGCTGTGTTACACTGTGGGACTACAAACTCAGGGATTCAGATAGAGCAAAGGATATTCAGCCATGTCTCCCTTCCCTCATCTTTCAGGCTCAACCGGAAACAGGATTCTGGCCGCATTAAATGAGACGGATTATCAACACTTTTTATCTCAATTAGATCAAGTCGCTCTCACACAGGGTGAAGTTGTTTATGAGCGGGGCGACAAGATCGATTATGTCTATTTCCCCGAGACGGCAGTTTTCTCCATGCTCTGCACGATGGCGGACGGCGACACGGCTGAAGTGGGGCCGGTAGGACGGGAAGGGCTGGTCGGGCTCAACATCTTTTTCGGTGCGGACACGACGCCCACACAGTTGGTCGTGCACGTCGCCGGAACCGCGTTGCGGATAAGCGCCGAACTGTTCAGGCAGGAACTCCGCTCGGAGAGGAGCGTCATGCGGCATCTGTTGTTACGCTATACGCAGATGCTGCTCGCTATGACCGGCCAATCATCGGCCTGCAATAAACTGCACTCTCTGGAGCAGCACCTCGGCACGTGGCTCTTGATGATGCACGATTATGTCGGCGACGAGTTACTGCTGACGCACGATTTGATCGCGCTGACACTGGGCGTAAGGCGAGCCGGTATCAGCGAATCAGCCTCTCATTTCAGGGATGAAGGGTTGATTGATTATAATCGTGGTCGCATTCAAATCCTTAACCGGCGGGGTTTGGAGGCCAGGGCGTGCGAGTGTTATGAAGTAATCAGAGACGAGTATGATCGCCTGTATGCGGATCTAACTAAGACCGCAGGTAAGAGTCCGGTTAGCACTTGAGCCGATTAATAAATTGCTCCTTTATGCCGTCTGCTCTGTTTTGAACCCGATTGGAACCAATGGGAGTCCTAAATGTCTGAAGAAACTACCTCGCAGAGAAAAGCCCGCCCCACTATCTTTCTCGTTGAAGAAGATGACGACGCCCGCCCCAGTTTAACGATGAACCTGCGCAAACAGGGCTACCGCGTGCTGGTGGCGGCAGGTCTTGAAGACGCGCACGAATGGCTGAGCGGCCAGAGCACGATCCACGCCGATTTAGTGCTAATCAATCTGGTGGGCAAAACGCCCGAAGAGTCTGTGCGGCTCGGGCGTGAGTTGCGCGAGCATGCCAGATATGACGGCCACACTGCGCTCGTCGTGATGCCGGAAAAGGTTCCCGGAGAATTAGAGGGCACGGACGTTAATGTGAGCGAGAACGACTGGATCTGTTATTACGACGAGGACTCAAATCAGTTGCACCGGCTGCTCTCACGCCTCCTCAACATATCATCAAGTTAAGACAGTACCCGGCTCCGTCTACGTCTGATCGATTAGCCTGTCAGGTAAAGCATGCTCTCTCCTGCTTCTGCTGAGTCAACTGTGGTATGGCCCAAATTACGCGCCCGAAATTCCTCAACCGGGCCATCGTGCTGTCCTTCCTAGCTCCTGGCCTGTCCATCCAATAGCCTTGCCCCCAGCAGGCGGTCGTACTCATCTTTCAAGACCGCGAAGCACTCGCACGCCGCCGCCTGCAACCCCTGCACGTCTGCGATCTGAATGTGCCCGCGGGTATAGTCAATGAGACCTCTCTCCTTCAGTCTCAAGGCGGATTCGGTGACGCCGGCGCGGCGTACACCGAGCATCTGTGCGATGAACTCGTGCGTCAGTGGAAACTCGTCCGTCTCGATGCGCTCGCGGACTTCGAGCAGCCAGCGCGCGCAACGCTCGTCAAGGCCGTGGATGCGATTGCAGCCGACGTTCTGTGAGATTTGCGCGATCATCGCCTGCGTGTACTTCAGCATCACGTCACGCATCTCCGTGTTGCGGTTGAACTCTTCTTTCAATGGTGCTGCGTCTATTCTCAGCGCGTCGCCCGCGATCTGCACGATGTACTCGGTCTGCGTGGTCTCACGCCCTCCCATGAACGCGTTGATGCCGACCACTTCGCGCCTGCCAACCGCGCCCGCCTCCACGGTCTGGCCTCCGCCCATCGTGATGGTGATCGAGATCATGCAGGTGGTCGGAAAGTAAAGATCGTGGATTTCTTCACCCGGCCTGTGGAGCACTTCGCCGTGTGCGAGTGAGACCGGCTTCAGGTCGGGTTCTATCCTCGCGTACACGTCGCGGGGCAGACATGCGAGTAAGAGGTTTTTGATAGCCATCCGGTGTCCTCGAAAGGTAAGCAGCGAGCCGCCGCGGAAAAGACATAAAACGCTTGTTTTGTGCCTTGCGGCGGGGAGTATAACACGTTATGTCCGACGCCGGACATAAAGCTAAATGTGTGCGGGAAGGAGCGACGGCGTAGAGTATTCAGGGTGTGGAAGGGCTGATACGAGAGGGGTTATTTAAGAGTGAGTTCGCATCCCCGTCAGGCGCGCGAATTCATCTCTCACGATCAAGTAGCACTCACAAGACGTTTCCTCCAACTCCTGCCGGTCGAGGATCACGATCCGGCCACGACTGTAGCTGATGATCCCCTTCTTCTGGAGAGTGCTGGCGGCGTTGGTGACGCCGGTGCGCTGCGCGCCGAGCATGATCGAGATGATGTCCTGCGTGAGCAGGAACTCATCGCCGTCTACGCGGTCGTGAATCATTAAGAGCCAGCGACTGAGCCGCGCCTCCAGATCATGCAGGCGGTTGCAGACGGATGTTTGAGCGATCTGGACTAGATGAGCCTGTGTGTAACGTAACAGAAGGTCTTGAAACTTGCCGCCACGCTTGAACTCTTCCCGGAGCACGCTGGATTTAATCTTCAGGGCGCTCCCCTGTCGTTGCACGATGCCTCGATGGGGCGTCGAATTAGCCCCCAGGAAAGTGGCGACGCAGACGATCCCTTCATGACCTGCCAGACCGACTTCGACGACCGTCTTGTCGATCAGGGTCGAGACCATCGAGATCACACTGTCTTCCGGGAAATAGTCGTATCGGATAGTTTTGTATGGCTCGTAGAGGACTTGCCTGTATTCGAGGGTAACGGGCTTCAGGTGAGGGAGAAGAAGCTTATACTCTTCGGAAGGCAAGGCAGCGAGGATTCGATTCCTGGGCTCAATAATAGAGTTTGCCGACATGGTTGAACAGAATCGAAATTCCCTCGCCAAACGAGAAAGAACCCAGCCTGTCGCTGCCGGCTCGCCTCAATGACAATCACTCAATGGGTTTACAATTAAGAGGAATGTACCACAGTCGTTATGTCTGGCATCAGACTTATCCGGCTAAACGTGGGGTTGGCCTGATTCGGCGTCCTTATCCTTAGTTACCAACCACAACTTTCTTTGTATGCCGCTTTAGGGTTGCGACACGGAGCGGCCGGGCGGTAAAGCCGAAGCAGAATATTCGCCCATTACGCTCGCCTGATATGCACGAGGGCGGAATCGGTCGAGACCTGTTTCTTCTTTAAGCAGCATGTGAATACGAGGGTAGCAAAAGGGTGTCCTGCGTGAAGATTACCAAACGCATAATGATGGAAGCGATAGTGGCGGAGCTATCGCTATCCGTGACTGTATCTCTATGTGTTCGTAACCTCCCCGAGAATTGATATTCATCATACTTCTTTCATTATTTGACCCTGACGGGTCGATCAAGGGGGTTTTGCAGATGCCTGTCCCATTCAAACCAGATCATGTCTCCGAGCGCGTGCAGGGAGATGACGAAAGAGAAAAACAGAAGTTCGAATCTGCCACCGGGGTGAGGCTCGCCCCTGCGGAGGCGCAGGAGGTCTGGCCGCAGGTGCTGGAGCACAAGTGGTACATGAGCGAGCGCCTGGGGCGCGACGTCGGCCTGAGGGCGGCGGCTCTCGACTATTTCAAAAACGTCCGCAGGGTAGCGAAGCGTGACGAGTTGCGCGAGATAGCGCCGCCCGCTCTGCCCTTCAGACGCCCGCTCGGCTACAGATAAAACCCCGTGAACCGTAGCGCCGGATAAAGCCCCGGTGGATTGCCAGCGGTAGTTACTCATTCCGATAAACGGACTCAAGGAGAAGATAGTGATTAAAGCGGTGATATTTGACGTTGACGGCACGCTCGTCGATTCCAACGATCTGCACGTCGAGGCATGGCAGGTTGCCTTCAAAGGTTGCGGCAAAGAGGTGGCTTTCGAAGAGTTGCACGAACAGATGGGCAAGGGCGGCGACCAGTTGATGCCCGTCTTCTGCTCGCGTGAGGAGTTGGACAAGTTCGGCGAGGAGTTGGAGCGGAGCCGGACGCAGTTGTTCGCGAGCGACTACCTGCCACGCGTGCGCCCCTTCCCAAAGGTGCGCGAACTCTTCGAGCGCATCAAGGCCGACGGGCTTCGGATCGCCCTCGCCTCTTCGGCCAAAGAAGAGGAGTTGGAGCAACATAAGAGGAACCTCCGCATTGAAGACCTGTTGGAAGCAGCCACCTCTGCAGATGATGCCGAGAGGTCGAAGCCGCACCCGGACATCTTTCAGGCCGCGCTGGGAGGCATAAAAGGTGTCGCCCCGGCGGAGGCCGTCGTCATAGGCGACACGCCTTACGACGCGATGGCTGCCGCCAAGGCCGGCATGCGCACCATCGGACTGCTCAGCGGCGGCTTTACGGAAGAGGCTTTACGGGCGGCCGGGGTCGTCGAAATATACGAAGACGTGGCCGATTTGCTGGAGCGATACGACGAGTCTTTGCTTGGGGCAAAAGCGGCGACGGTCTCGGCCAGCCGGTAAAAGCTGCCGGGTCTATTTGTGAAGAGGTCTTATTTCAGGGGGACAGGACAGATGGATATGACTGTAGGATTGGGGCTTCTGGCGGGCGGTTTGACGACCGCGTCGTTTGTGCCGCAGGTGGCGAAGATTTGGAAGACCAAATCGGCCGAAGACGTGTCGCTCACGATGTTCGTGGCCTTCTGCGTGGGCGTCGGGTTGTGGCTCGCCTATGGCTTGATCAAGAAGGACTGGGCGATCCTCGTCACCAACGGGGTGACGCTCATACTGGGGCTGGCGATCCTGGTGATGAAGATCAAGTACAAGTAGCGTACTCAGCTTCATCCCTGACACGCGAGAGCCGGGCTAAGGATGGCGAGGGGGCATCGCCGCATGATTCGTCGCATGATTCTCAGCCCGGCAATTTGTCTTCCAGCGTACTCACTAACCTGTGCACATCCGTCTCTTCCAGCAACTCCTTCGCCTCTTCTTTGACAGTATTCACCTCCACCCCGAGATGCTCACAGAGTTGTTGTTGCATGCGCAGCATCATCGTCATCTCCTGCTCGGCAAGTATGCTGACCTGCAAGTCCAGATGCGCCCGCTTGTCGGACTGCCGTGTCATACGGTTCTGGCTGATTAAGATGAAGATGGCGAGGAAGACGCCTTCGGACGAAACGATCAGCGTCAAGATACCGAAGGGGAACGGATCGAACGGGGCGACGCCGGGGATCAGGCTCAGGTTAACCATAAACCAGACCGTGAACCACACAACGTGAAATACGAGAAACGGCATGCTGCCCATAATGGAGACGAAAAAGTCGCTGACTTTTTCTCCCGACGAGCGGTCGTGCAATTCCCGATGTTCGAGTTTAGCGATCGCCTCCACGTTGTAGGCCATCGGGTCGGCCGTCGCGACCGGGGCGGCTCTCACAAACTCATCCATGTCCGATCTCCCCTTGCTCTTTCGGATAACACACGATTCATACTCATATCTCGAAGCATGCTCACGCACATTCTAACGCCCGCCGTGCTCGCAACTTGATGAAGTCCGCCGACATTCAGCCCGGCATCACACCTTACTTTAAGGTGCATCTCCTGACAGTACGACTTAGTACAGATCAGTTTCCTCCAGTGCAATATATTTAACCTCCCCTGACAATTTCACCGTCGCAGAACCGTTTTCCAGAGCCATGATCGGAATCCCGATTTCAACTCCGCGAAATAATCCTGAAAGGCGCAGGCGCTTCCCGATGCTGTTGTTGTTAGTCATATTAGGTTTAGCGGGTCTGCTGGCAGGCGCGTGGTTTGCGATCACGCAGCCGGTAATGTTCGGCCGTTCGGCGGGCGCTGACAGACCGCCGGTAGACGTTGCGCGTCTTGAAGCGCACGTGCGGATGCTATCCGAGACTTTCCACCCGCGCGACGAGGGGCATCCCGAAAATCTCGGACGCGTCGCCGCTTATCTGCGAAAGGAGTTTGAGCGTGCGAATCCGGTCGCCGTGTCGGAGCAACTCTTCGAGTCGAGGGGGCGAACTTACCGCAACGTGATCGCCTCGTTCGGCCCGCGGACAAATGATCTGATCGTGGTCGGGGCGCACTATGACACGGCCGGGGCGCTCCCCGGTGCGGACGATAACGCGAGCGGCGTGGCGGGGTTGATCGAGTTGGCCTACCTGCTCGGCAGAACGTCGCCCGCGGCGCGGGTCGAGTTGGTCGCGTTCGCTCTGGAAGAGCCGCCCTACTTCCGCTCCCCTTCGATGGGCAGCGCCGTCCACGCCGCTTCACTGAAATCGCAGGGCTTCGCCGTGCGCGCGATGATGTCGCTGGAGATGATCGGCTACTTCAGCGACCAACCCGACAGCCAACATTACCCCGTCTCCGCCCTGAAAGCCTTTTACCCGTCGCAGGGGAATTTTATCGTCATCGTCGGGAAGATGGATCAGGGGCGGTTAGTGCGGCGCGTGAAGAAAGCGATGGGGGACGCGTCGCCGCTCCCCGTCTATTCGATCAACGCGCCGCGTTCAATTCCCGGCGTAGACTTCTCCGACCACCTGAACTACTGGAACGAGGGTTACGACGCGCTGATGATCACCGATACGGCTTTCTACCGGAATCCGCACTATCATACTTCCACGGACACGCCCGACACTCTCGACTACCGGAGGATGTCGATGGTCGTAGAGGGAGTTTACGCGGCGGTGCTCTCTTTAACGAACTAGCCGACGATCTTCCGCGTTCCAAAACAATTTCCACCTGATCCAACTCTCCAGAAAGCATGAGAGCGAGAGAATAGTCTCGTAAAGAAGAGGGGGCGAGCCACTCACGACTCGCCCCTCTTCTCTGTCCCTGATTGTATTCGCGTCCGTTTAGCCTCAGCGCATATGCCGGGGTGCGATCTTCACCCGAGGCGTTGTGCGCGGCAAAACCCTCGCGCCCCGAAAGGGTCGGTTGATTCGGGGAAAGAAGTAACCAACTTGTCGGCGGTAAGGCCACGGGCGGAAGTGCGGGTAGCGTCCGAACTTCCCGCGCCCGTAGAGTCCCCGACGACCGGAGGGGAAGACGTTGATGACGTGGGCGGGCGGCGCGTAAAAGTAGGGATAGTAGTTCGGCGCGTACGCAGGCACGTGGGTCGCTCCCTGATGCGACAGGTTAAGGCTCAGTTCGCCGAGTTGCGCCCTGACGTTTACGAGTTCTGAGTTCAGAGACTCCAACTCTGCCTCTATCCTCTCTTCCTGCATCCGCTGCGCCCACTCGCTCAACCAGCGGTCGTGCTCCTCAATCCGCTGTTGCAATTCCTGCTTGGAAGGCATGCCGCGCTCACGGCGCGTGCGTTCGTATTCCTCTTCCTGCGCTTCGCGCGTCAAACGTATCGGCTCGAGTTCCCTGTTGGTGATGGCTTTCCGGCGGGCGTCTCTCCCCGCCTTCGTGGCTTCCGGCACTTGTGCCGGGGCGGCGGGCAACTCATGTGGCGCTCGCTCGATCCTCTTGGCGAAGCTCCCCGCAGGCTCTCTGTTCGCCCTCTCGGTCGCGGCGATGTCGACGTTCGACAGCCACACAGTGACCCAGTAGCCCGGCGACGCTTCGTAAGTGATCGCCGTCCGTGTCACCTTAAACTCATCGGAGACGTTGACGATCCGGCCGCTGCGCAGGACGAGGGTGTAGGCGTCCGCCGCGACCGGCAGCATGAAGAAGAGCAGAGTTGCAAGTGCGGCACGAAACAACCGGCCGGACGAAACGCTCCATCTGTGGATCGGGCGGCATGCGGGGTTGTGAGCTGGCATTACTGAATACCCCTCCGGGAATGAATGTTTGTGCGGATAATAGCACACGGCGAAAGACTCAGACCCGGGTATGTGTAGTTCGATGGCTCTTCAGCCGAGAGGACGTTAGCGACATCCTCTCGGCACGTGTTGTCACAGCCGTTCCCGCTGTTACGTTTGATTAACACCTTGACGTGCGATCATACGTAGCCTCGCCACGCGCTCTGCCGTCGGCGGGTGGGTGCTGAAGAGTCCCTGCACGGAGAATCCCGTCAGCGGCTTCACGATAAACAGGTGTGAGACCGCAGGGTTGACCGGGAGCGGGATGCGCTTGGCGTAAGCTTCCAGCTTCTCCAGCGCCGAGGCCAGCGCCACGGGATCGCCGCCCGTCTCCGCGCCCGTCCGATCCGCGCCGAACTCGCGCGAACGCGAGATGGCGAGTTGGATGATCGTCGCGGCCAGAGGCGCGAGGAAGATCATGAGCAGCGCGCCGAGTATGTTTCCGCCGCCATCGTCATCGTCGTCGCTGCCCGCGCCGCCGAAGAGCACAGCGAACTGCCCCATCTGTGCGAGCATCGTGATCGCACCGGCAAACGTCGCGGCCACGGTGCTCACCAGCACGTCGCGGTTGCGTATGTGGCCGAGTTCGTGCGAGATGACGGCGGCCAGTTCTCTCCGGTCGAGCAGGCGCAGAATTCCCGTCGTCACGGCCACCAGACCGTGTTGCGGGCTTCTGCCCGTGGCGAAGGCGTTGGGCGCATCAGACTCGACGATTGCTACGCGCGGCTTCGGCAGCCCCGCGGCTTGCGCGAGCCGCGCCACCATGTCGTGTAACTCTGGCGCTTCCTCGTAAGAGACTTCACGCGCGCCCGCCATCTTCAGCGCGATCCGGTCGGAGAACCAGTAGCTGCCGAAGTTCATCGCCAGCGCAATGATGAAGCCGAGCGCCGCGCCGTAGCCGCCGCCGATGAGGCCGCCCAACACGACGAACAGCCCGGTTAAAGCCCCGAGTAAAAGTGTGGTTTTGATCATGCTCCAATTAAACATCTTCAATCTCCCCTGCTCGAAAAAAAATAGAGACCCCTTGCGGGCATCTGTAAATGCCGCAAAAGGTCTCGATCCTTACCCCGGCGCGCCGGGACGCCCCCTTCAAGCGGGACGACCGTGCTGACGACTGCGCCGAACCCATACGGGTGATCTACTCCCCCATCCTGCCGACGACACGTTTATAACGGGTCGTTATTTAGATGAAGATAGAGCCACAAAAGTTGAATCGAAATTTGGTGCTCGGCCGCGTGGCGGCAGAGTTTTCACCGGCGCGTCGTTCAACTCTGATGCGCTTCAAGGCTGCCGTGCCGACGCCGAAGGGCGCTGGAGGCGCTGTGCGAGTATCCACGGCAACAGTTCACGCTCGGCCAGCACGTTGAGCCAGACATTGTGACCGACGCCTGCGTATTCGTTATAGCGCACGTTGCCGCCCGCAGCCTTCAGAGCGGCGACCATCTGGCGTGATTCACTGACCGGCACAATGGGATCGTCCGCGCCGTGAAAGACCCACACCGGAGTCTGCCCCACGCCCCGCGCGACGGGTGTGAAGCGATCTGCGGCCACGAGTGTGCTGCCCCCGCAAATCGGCACGAGCGCCGCGAACTTGCCGGGATATTTTGAACCCATGTGCCACGCCCCGAAACCACCCATCGAAACTCCGGTCAGGTACAGTCTCGCTTCGTCTGCTCCGAACTCCGCGACGGTTTGGCGCAGTGATTCCATAACCATCCGCTCCATTTCGGCGTCGTGCCAGTAACGCCCCTTTCGACACTGCGGCAGCAAGACGATAGCCGGTATCTGTTCCAGATAACCGCGCAGCATCGCGTTTGCCCCGCCCTGCACGGGGACGAAACCGCCCTCGCCGCGCTGGCTGATGCCGTGTAGAAAAACGATGACCGGGAGCTTTGCCTGCTCCCGAATTTTGGCCGGGACGTAAACCTGATAATCGTAAGTGGCCGCGCCGACTTTGACGGTTCGAGTCAGTAGTCCGCTACGCTGTTCTTCAGCCCGTGCGGACGACGCGGTAACAGAAAGCCCCCCCATCAAGAGGAGCGAGAACAATAGAGAACGCATCTAAAACGTTTAACCTTTCCTTTTGGAATCCTTGTTTAGTGAGGCATCCCCGCTCAGGTGTTGCCTGACCCGTGCAACCGCCGGAGGAATAACGTCGCCTATCCCCGCACTCACCCGTAAACTCACCACCTCGTCGTAAGGCGTCTCGCCCTGATTGACCAAGACCGCACGCGCTCCGTTCCTGAGCGCCAGCCCCACCAGCGACGCCGCCGGGTTGACCACCAGAGATGAGCCCAAGACCAGCATCAGGTCGCAGCGGCGGGCGTGATCGGCGGCGAGCATCAACTCTTTCTCCGGCAGCGGGTCGCCGAAATTCACGACCGAAGAGATCAGGCGACCGCCGCAGTCTGGACACACGGGTTGTCCCGCAACGGGACTCTGCGTGCGATAGCCTGCACCCCACCTTGAAGCATCCCACCCGACAGCCCTCCGCTCGTGGAGGCGGTCGCACGCCAGACAGCGCATGAGATGGCCGTTGCCATGCAACTCGGCCAGAATCGCAGGGTCTATGCCAGACCTACGGTGCAGATTGTCCGTGTTCTGTGTGATGAGGAAACGTAGTTTGTCGAGACGTTGGAGTTCGACGAGCGCCAGATGCGAAGCGTTGGGGCCGACCTGCTCGGGAGAGACACGCCAGCGCGGTGCGGGCAACCCGGCGTCGCGGCGAGTCCACACGCCGTCGGGGCCACGGAAGTCCGGAATGCCTGAGTCGGTGCTGATCCCTGCACCCGTGAAGACTACGGTGTGTTTGCTCTCGATAATCCAACGGCTGATCGTTTCGATCTGCTGTTGAAGAGAATTCCCCTTTATCATTTTGTTTTGATGTATGAGAGGCGGCGCGAGTTCGCAATCCCTATTAGCAAACCGATTCTCATATCAGTTATGCTTCACACCATACACTCTTTTTACGTTCAAGGAGGTTAGAGTGAAGAAACGCGCTCACCTGCTTATTTTCAGGAAGGTCATACATATGAAAAAAAGTCAGACGGCATTTGTGATGGCTATCATGCTGGTGGCGGTCGTCACGGCTTGCGCGCAGGGCGGACGCGATGCCTCTAAAACTTCCACTCCGACGGCCGCGCCGACAACTTCAACTTCGCCTTGCGCGCCGCTTGAGACAAGGACGGCGAATGCGCCGGAACAGAAACCAGCCTTCCCCGGACAGACTCGCGCCTGCGCCATGAAGTCCGGCGTGGCTTTCAACGTGACTGTTTTGGCGAAAGGCTTGGAGAGGCCGTGGGCGGTTGAGCCGCTGCCCGGCGGCGATCTCCTGATCACCGAAAAGCCGGGACGGATTCGCATCGTGTCGGCTAAAGGCGAGGTCGGACAACCCATCGGGGGCTTGCTGCCGGTCGGCTCCGGCGGCGTGTCGGCCGCAAGCGAGCAGGGCGGCCTGCCGCCAATTACCGCACGCGGCCAGGGCGGGCTTCTCGATGTCGCTCTGAGCCCGAACTTCGCCCGCGACCGCACCATCTTCTGGAGTTTCGCGGAGCAACGCGAGGGCGGGAGCGGGACGAGCGTGGCGCGCGGCAGGTTAAGCGAAGACCGCCGCACTCTCGATCAAGTCCGCGTCATTTTCCGGGCGCTGCCGACTTACAACAACGGCCTGCACTTCGGCTCGCGTCTCGCTTTCGGGCCAGACGGAATGCTCTACATCACCCTCGGCGACCGCTTCGACAGACCGAATCGCCCGAAAGTCCAGCAGTTGGATAACCACCTCGGCAAGATCATCCGCATCAACCTCGACGGTTCCGCGCCCGCCGATAATCCTTTCGCCGGGAGAGCCGGCGCACTGCCCGAAATCTGGGATCTCGGACATCGAAACGTTCAGTCGGCGGCGTTCGACGACCGCGGGCGGCTGTGGACCGTCGAGCACGGGGCAAAGGGCGGCGACGAGTTGAACCTGATCGAGCGCGGTAAGAATTACGGCTGGCCGGTCGTCACCTATGGCGAAGAGTATTCGGGCGAGCCGATCCCCGGTGCGGTCACGACGAGCGAAGGCTACGAGCAGCCCATCTATTACTGGGATCCGGTGATCGCCCCTTCGGGCATGCAGTTCTACACGGGCGACGCTTTCCCGGCCTGGCGCGGCAACCTGTTCATCGGCGGTCTGGTGGAAAAACGGCTGGTGCGGCTGGTCATCAAAGACAATCGCGTTGTGGGTGAGGAGCATCTGCTGACGGAACGCGGGCAGCGCATCCGCGACGTACGTCAGGGTCTCGACGGCGCTCTCTACGTGGTGACGGATGAGACCGACGGGGAGCTTTGGAAACTCACGCCCAGATGACCGTTCAAAACGCCCGTATAATCCCGCGTGTGTGAATGCGCCTCATGCGCTCTCGCTGCAACAGTTGTGCGGCGAGCATCGGACAGGCCGCGCAGCCACCTGAAATTTGCTCCACCGTTGAGTCAGATATTTAGGAATCACGAGGCGGGCAGTGCGTTCCCGTCCCTGTCATACACGACGAAAAACTCAGCCGCGACCGTCTGCGCACCGACGCCCGCATCACGAGCGTCGAAAACCAGATAATAAGTGCCGGGCGAGAGACGTTCACCGACACGAGCGTTCCACTGCGCAACTCTGTAGACGGTGCTCGTCACATCCGGCGGCTCTCCCGTCGCGAAGCGGCTGAATTGAGTTTCGTTCATCACGTAGAAGTCCACGAAGCTACCGCTCGTCACGCGGAATCCGCCCGACACACGCGGCGCGCTCACGCCGACGGGGACGGTAAAGTTAACGGCCCGGTGCGAACCCTCTTCGAGGGTGAAAGTCTCATCCATGACGCGCACCGAGATGGGCGTCGGGGCGGGGGTGGGAGTCGTGAAGGGTGTCGAGACTGCCGTGAGTTGCGCTTGCGCAGGCGGTGTGTCCCGGCGATAAACACGGCTCACCAGGAGAAACACGACAGCCGCGAGCGCGAACAAGCAGGCGGCGGCCACAATACTCATTCGGCGCAGTCCACGGGACGGCTTGCGGTAAAGGGAGTTTGAGAGCGGTTCGACCTGCACTGGCGGGTGTGATACGTCGTCGAACAGCGGCTCCGGGGGCACAACCAGCGTCACCTCATTGTCACCTGCTGCGACTGATGGTTTGAGCGTGTGACTCTGGAGGGCACGCCAGACGCCCTTGATCGTTTCCGGTTCGCCCGTCAGCGACATCGTGTTGCCGAGAAATCCGATGTCGAGCTTGCCCCTGGCCGCGAACAGCCCTCGCTCTGAGTATTCGAGGAGTCGAATGTCAGCCAGGATTTCCGCGATCACGCGCTCTTTCGGGGCGAGACGGCCGGTCACGGCGTGGAGCAACACCCTCTCGCCCGTGACGTAGAAGTCGTAAGCGAGACGGCGGTAGTAGACTTCGCCGGCGGCCCTGAAAAGCACGGTCTCGCCGGGCAGCATGAATTGCGCCAGAGTCAAAACAGGTCTCCGTAAATAAAATTAAGGGGATTTCTGTATCATGATACAGGTAGCAGGTCTGCGAGAGAAGTGACCGTGCGACGGATTTGACGTGGGACAGCACCAGCCTGCCAGAGAAACAGGGCGGACGGAAGTTCATGCTCCCGTCCGCCCTGAATATTTGAGAGGCACGCGCGGCGACATCGCGGCTTACAGATACGCGCCCGCGATCTTATCTAATTCATTGCCGCGTAGCCGCTCGTGTCGAAGACGATGAAAGTGAAATCTTGCCCACCCGATGCGACGCGCGTGATACCTTCGGGCTTCAGCCTGCGGTCGAACTCGCCCACCTCGCGGAGCACGGGTCGGGCGACATCGCCGTCCCACTCCCAGAGCTTAAAGTTCGCCTTCTCGCTGTTGGCCGCCGCACCGCTGAAGATGCGAAACGCCTTCACGCGCTCGTCGTACTCAATGCTCCTGATGCCCACTCCGCCGAGTGGCAACCTGATCGCCTTAGCGCCCTCCACTTCAAGGTTGTTGTAAGAGAACGCACCCCGCGGGTCGCGCAGACGCAGAGGCACGACGAGCGCGTGTCCGTCTACGACCGGCGAGCGCAGTCCGAGCAGGAATCTTCCGCCGCGCGCATCCCACGCAATGCCCTCGACATTGATGCCGCCGTCCTTGTACTTCCTGTTGTCCATCCCGCGTAGCTCGGCTACGTTTTCCGAGAGAAACCGCTTCAGCCCGGAGATTGCTTCAGCGCCTTCTACTCTCTGTCCCTGCACATCAAATCGGAAGCGCACGAGACCAGCCAAGTCACCGCCCTCCGGCTTGGACTGCGAACCCACGACATAGAAATGCGTGCCATCAGTGGTCATGCCTTCGAGGTCGATGACACTCGCGCCGAGCTTGACCGCTTTGATCTCGCCGGCCTGGCTGCGCTCACCGCCAAGCCTCATCCAGAAGACTTCGTCAGGCCGTCCGTCGTCCACGAAGAGGACGCCCTCCGTGCCGGGGACATGAGCCACCCCGGAAGCCTCGAACGTGCCCCCGTCGAAGGCGGCCGGCCGTTTGACGCCTCCGTCCTTCTCCGTCGTTGTGATGAAATTGCCGCCGCTCATGGCGCCGCCCCGCACAATCGTCAGCGCAGCGTATCCGAAAACCAAGAGCATCAAGATGATTGGCAGAACCATTTTTACCCTGTAACTCATACGATTTCCCCCCCCCGATAGATAAACGTCACATTCTTTCGCAATTTATCAAGGAAGACTATCAAATTTTCGGTAAACAGACGGTAAACGGGAGAAATCTACTGATAACAGTCAGTTATGGTGTGGTAATGGGCAGGCGGATGAGGAAGGCGGTGCCATTGTGGTCGGAGTTGGCTAGCTCAAGGCTGCCGTTGTGAGCCTCTGCGACCCAACTGGCGATTGCAAGACCCAGCCCCGCACCGCCGTCTTCGGCCCGCGAGCGCGCCCTGTCAGCGCGGTAGAATCGCTCGAAGACATGAGCCTGTGCCTCCAGGGGAATGCCCGGCCCGGTGTCGGCGACGGTCAGCAGATATTCGTCTGCATCACGAGTTAAACACAGCCTGACGACGCCGCCCGCAGGCGTGTACTTAACCGCGTTGTCCAGCAGGTTGAGCACCATCTGACGCAACAGGTCTTCGTCGCCGTGGTAGGCTGCCTCGGGCAGATTAGTCAGTTCCACGGTCACGTTCTTGCCGGCGCTCAGCAGTCCTCCGGCGCGGGCAACTTCTTCAAGCAGGTCGTTCAGGTAGAGCGCCCTCTTTTGCATGGGGTAATGCCCGGCGTCGGCGCGCGCCAGAGCGAACATGTCCCGCACAATCCGTGAGAGCCGATGCGTCTGCTCTGCCATCAACTGAAGCGCCTCGCGATACTCCTCCTCATTCCGGTGCTCTTTCTTTAGTGTCACGTCCGCGGCCGTGCTCATCACAGAGAGCGGCGTGCGCAGTTCGTGCGAAGCGTCGGCCATAAAGCGGCGCTGCTGAGCGAAGGCCGCATTGAGGCGTGCCAGTAGTTCGTTGAAAGCGGTGGCAAGCTGCCCCAGTTCGTCGCGCGGGTTGGCGACAGGTAACTGCCGGTCGAGGCTCTCAGCCCCTATGCGGCGAGCACTCCGCGCCATGGCGGCTACCGGCGCGAGACCCTGCCGCGCCAGAAACCAGCCGCCGAGGCCAGCTAAAAGCAGGGCTGTCGGCGTCGCGAAGTAGAGTATCTCCCGAAGCGATTCCAACTCATCTTCGACCGCTTTGAGCGGCTGGCTGGCGAGGATGATGTACGGGGTATTGGCCGGAGGTATTCGCACCCTGCGCACGGCGAGGCGATGGTGATCGTCGGCGTCGTCCTCCTCCGCGACCGTGTAGAGGTAGACTTCATCGGCGGGGATGGCGCTCAAGTCGGGCAGGCGGATGTGAAAGTCCTCTTCATAAGGGTGCTCGGCGAGCAGCCGCCCTTCGCCGTCGAAGATCATCATCGCCTGTTGCGGGTGGGACAACTCGGCCGTGGTGCTCTGCGCGGCGCTTTGCGGCGACTGCCCTTCCTGCGTGTCGTGAGTCAGAGAGGTAATCGAGATTTCGAGGGTCGAGCGCAGGGCATCGTCCACGCGCCTGTTGAGCGCCCGCGACAGCATGACGTAGACGGCGACGCCGAACACGACGAGTATGAGCGCAAGCGCGCTCACGTACCACAGCGTCAGACGCGCCCTGACTGACTCAAACATCTTCGTCCATGTCCCCCGCCGAGAGAATGTATCCGGCCCCTCTGCGAGTATGAATCAGCTTGACGGGGCGTTCGTCGTCGATCTTGCGCCGTAACCTTTGAATGAAGACCTCGATCACTTTTGAGAAAGGATCGTAGCTCTCGTCCCAGACGTGCTCGGCAATATCCGCGCGGCTAACGACTTCGTCGGCGTGTCGTGCGAGGTATTCGAGCAGGGCATATTCTTTGCTCGTAAGTTCGACCGGTTTGCCGGCGCGCGTTACCTTTTGCGCACGCGTGTTGATGGCGAGATCGGCAATCGTAATGACCTCCGGCAAAAGGGACGGAACCCGTCGCAGCAAAGCTCGGGCGCGCGCCAGCAGTTCGTCGAAATCGAACGGTTTGACCAGGTAGTCGTCGGCTCCCGTGTTGAGCCCTTCAACTCTATCTTCCACCGCATCGCGCGCCGTGAGCATGAGGATAGGCACTGCTGATCCGGCCGCGCGCAACTCCCGGCAGACCTCGAAGCCGTCCTTGCCCGGCAGCATCACATCAAGAATGATCAGGTCATAGTCGTTGAGGTAAGCCTGCTCCAACGCCGTCTCGCCGTCGCCCGCGATGTCTACCGCGTAAGACTCTTCGCGCAAGCCCTTGGCGAGCATTTTGGCCGCACCCTGCTCGTCTTCAACCAGTAGAACGCGCAACGTCTCATCTCCTCAGAACTTTTCTGGTTGTGCGTACAACCCGTGCCGGTATTCTTAACAGTAAGATTCTCTCATTATACATGCTATGCCCTCAGCGTCCGGCGACGCCGGTTCCGAGTTGTTCTATTTACTCTTAACTGTCTATCTACATGAGAAGCCATCCACTCTTAGGAAGCATTGATCTGTTCAATTGCAAGGTCTATTTGTTCGGGGCTGCCCAGCAGAACCAGAACGTCTTCGGGTTGGAACCTGAGCGTGGAACCGGGGTTTATGTCAGTCTGCCCATCACGCACCACGGCGATGATGGTCACGCCGGTCTTACTCCTCAACATTAAATCACCGATAGTCTTTCCGACGGCGCTGGAAGCGCTTCCAACGACGAGCGTTTCGGTGGATGCGCCGGCCAGTGCTTCGGCTATTTCGCTCATCTGGACGTGAGGCAGCGACGGAGCGCGCAGCATCTGGTAGGCCTCGTTCCTCACTCCATCGACCTGCCGCTGGATCACGTTGCGCGCGATGCCGTACTCCCTCAGCACGCGCGAGAATATCTCGATGCTGGTCTCGAACTCTTCGGGAATAACTTCGTCGGCTCCGAGTTGGAGCAGGTCTTGCAGTTCCGCCATGTAGCGTGTGCGGACGATGATGTTGATGTCCGGGTTCATCTGTCGGGCGAGCGAAACGGTATGTCGCGTGGCGACGGGGTCGGAGATGGCGAGGACGAGGACTCGTGCGCGCCCAAGCCCGACATGGTGCAGCACCTCTTTGCGCGTTGCGTCGCCATAAATTATCCGCTCCTCCCCGTCTCTCGCCTTGCGCACCGCCTCCGCATTCAGTTCCAGGACGAGGTAAGGGACACTCACACGGCGCAGCACACGGGCTAGGTTGCGACCGTTCAGCCCGTAGCCGACGATCACGACGTGTCCCCTCAGGTCAGGCTCTTGCGCGTTGAAACCTATCACCGAGGGTTCCATCACGGATGCGGAGGTGAACGCTGATTGTACCGCGTAGCCGATCCGTGGAGCGGCCTTGATGAGAAACGGGGTGGCGATCATCGAAAGGATCGAAGCGGCGAGGAACCTCTGATAGTCGGCCTCCGTGAGAAGTCCTTGCGGCAGACCAGCTCTGGCGAGGATGAAAGAAAACTCGCCCACCTGTGCGAGACCGACTGCCGCCATCGTGGAGACGCGCAAGCTGTAGCCGAGCAGTCGCACCACGGCCAGCACAACCAAAGCTTTCCCCAACGTCAAAGCACCGACCAGAGCCAGCACCACGGGGAGGTCTGCCCACAGGGCGCTCAAAGAGAGCAGCATCCCAATAGAGACGAAGAAGATGCTGTTGAACACGTCACGAAACGGCAGGATGTCTGCCACGATCTGGTGGCTATACTCGGACTCCGAAAGCACCATCCCGGCGATGAAAGCGCCGAGCGCAAGTGAGAGCCCGAACTGCGATGTTACCCACGCCGTGCCGAGGCTCATCAGCACGACGAAGATGATGAAGAGGTCGGGGCTGCGCAGACGGACGATGTGGTAAAGGAGGAACGGGACAGCCTTCCGTGCGGCGAGGATGATGATGGCGACGGCAGCAAGCGCGGAACCGAGCGTGAGGGCAACCCTCCCGGGTGAAGCGCCTTCGCGTCCCCCCAGTATCGGAACCAGCAGCATCATCAGGACGATGCTCAGGTCTTGAAAGAGCAGTATCCCGACGCCCGCCCTACCATGGGGCGCGTCCACTTCCGCGCGGTCGATATAACTCTTGAGCACGATGGCGGTCGAAGAGAGCGCGAAAAGAAAGCCGAAGAAGATCGATTGGTTGAAAGGTCGCCCCCACGTGTAAGCAATGCCGGTCACAAAGAGCGTCGTGACGGCGACCTGCGCCCCGCCGCCTGCAAGCACCATCCGTTTCATCTCGACGATACGGCGCAGCGAAAACTCCAGCCCGATGGTGAAGAGGAGGAGGACGACGCCTATTTCCGCCAGCACGTCGATGGCATGAACGTCTCGGATGAGGCCAAAGCCGTAAGGGCCGATCACGACACCTGTGATCATGAAGCCGACGATAGTGGGCAGCCGGAGGCGATGAAAAAGAAAAGCTATCGGCATGGACGCGAGCAGCAGGAGCAGCAGGTCTCCTAAGAGCGGAAGGTCGTGCGGCATAATCGTAATCTCCTGACGAAACTCTCTGACTCTAGCGGGCGCGCGTCGGCGTCCTTAATCGTTTTGAAATAAAGACGCTCTACAGCCCTTCCAGCAGGTAGAAGACTAAAAGCCCGAACACCTGCCAGCGCAGCGAGAAGACAGACGAAGGCTTGACGAAAAAGACGTCGCTGAGAACCGTGCCGAGGACAGGGACGGTTAAGATTTCTGGCTGATTGGCTAGGCTATGCGCGGAGGAGCGCGGCCTGCAAGTCTGGAGGTTGCTCCGGTGAGGTAGAAGCCTGAACGCCATTCCGAGCCGGAGGGCAGGCGGAGGCTATTCGGGAGTGGAAGGAAACAAGGAGAGGCCGGAGTGCACTGCGCCTGTTTACGCTTGAGGGTTTTCTGTGCCTGCGGTGGTTGAGTGATCGAGCCGGCCTGAAACTGATTCAGCGCGTAGGCACTCGGAGTCGTGATGTGCGGACGGGTGTGAGCATTCTCGCTCAACGGGTGCGACAGTTCGGGCAATGGCAGCAGGCGCAGCCCTTCACCGACTGAAAAGCACAGGCTCGCAAGCACGCCGATCACTAGTATCAAACGCACCCAACCTGCCTCTCCTGCCGGGAACTCTCTTCGCATCTATTTTTTTAATCGTATCAGGGTGCTTAGCCCGCAGCAACCCTTTGCCTCTCATCCCTGCGTATCAAAGTTGCGTCAGGCTTGGCGGTAATCGTTCGGGCGATCACTACAAATAAGTTTCATCCCGGTAGCACCACGCCCAATCTTCACCTTGTTCGAGCGATTTGATGATCGGGTGGTCGGTCGCCGGGTAGTGCTTCGAGGCGTGCTTGTTCTTCGACGAGTCGCAACAGCCGACGTGGCCGCACGTCATGCAGATGCGCAGGTGAACCCATGTGTCGCCCGTCTGCAAACATTCTTCGCAACCGCGCGCACTCGGCAAGACGGCGCGAACCATCTTCAGGTGCGCGCATGTGGATGATGCCGGGTCTGTTTTCAACTCCACAATTTGCTCTGTGTCGATGCCGCGGCTGCTATCCGGTATGGCGGGCGAAGTCTCAACCTCAAGGAGACTTTCCGGCGGAGAGCGAAACAACGGCGCGCTGCGAGCGAAAGCGGCGGAAGCGCCGTACAGCACCACTTCGTCGCCTGCCTGTAAGATAAAATTATCCGGCAGGTCGCCAATGACATCACCATCACGGCGCAAGGTGCGAAGTGTGATCCCGTATTTATCTTCAAGTTCGAGCGCCGCCAGCGGCTCCGCGGTGGCGGGAGCACCGGCGCGAATGGTCACGGTGCGCGTGTCGAAGCAGTCTTCGGGAAGATCACACTCGACGACCGCCGCCTCGCCCTTCGGCGCATCACGCAGGAGCGCCACGTAACCGCCGCGCCGCATCGCTTCTTCGTGCGCGTCGATCTCTTCTGCCGCGATGCGATAATCGCGCAGCACGTCCGCGAAGAGTCCGACGATTGACTCCAACTCCTCGGCGATCACGCGGTCAACCCCTGCCTCCGTGAGCGATTCGATTTCGGCAATATAGCGAGTCCGCACGAGTATGCGCATCGTCGGGTTCGTCGTGCGCGCCACGGCGGCGATGCGCCGCGCCGTCGCCGGATCGTCGTCGGCAATGACGACCATCTTGGCGCGCTCGACGCCTGCAAGTTGGAGCGTGCGCTGGTGGCTCGCGTCTCCGCGCAAGACAATCAAGCCTTCCGCTTCCGCTTCGTTCGCGCCTGAGGGGCTGAGCGTCGTGATGATATACGGAATGCCCGACCCGCCGAGGACGCGCACCAGACGCCGCGCCGCCTCGCCATACCCGGCAACGATCACGTGGTCTTCCAACTGCGGCAGATGTTCCGGCAGCGGCTCGGCGGCGATGGTCGCCGCTTCGCGCGTGGCTTGCTTCGTTTCCAGACGGCGCGAAAGTCTTGAGCCGATATGCATCAAGAGCGGCGTCAGAACCATCAACACGACCGTGGAGGCGATGAAAGTCTGCGAGCCTGCCGCGGCGAGTCCCGCCGGGGAGAGCCCGACTTCCCTTCCGGCTCTTTCGAGCACGAACGAGAACTCGCCGACCTGCGCCAACATCAATCCCGAAGCCGCGGCGACCGGCAACGGATACCCTAACGCCAAGACGCTCACGCCCGTCGTCGCGATTTTGACAACGAGGACGACGGCCACGGCGACGAGAACAAGCGGCAAGTTCTGCACGAGGAAACTCAAGTCGAGCAGCATCCCGACCGAGACGAAGAACGTCGCGCTGAAGAGAATCTGTAAGGGCATGATCTCGCTCAGGGCGTGTTCGCTGAAACGGCTTTCGCTCACCAGCAGTCCGGCGAGAAATGCGCCGAGCGACAGGCTCACCCCCGCGAGACTCGTCAGGTAAGCCGTGCCGAAGCAGATGGCGATCACCGTCAGCAGAAACAGCTCCGGCGAACAGGTGCGCGCCACCATCTCCAACACCTTCGGCATCAGACGCCGGGCGAATATGAGCACCACGGCGATGATCGTGCCCGCCTTAAAGAGCGCCCACGCGATTCCCAGCGCCGACCCGCCGGAGCCGCTCAGCATTGGAACCAACAACACCATCACGATGATCGCGAGGTCTTGGAAGATGAGCAGCCCCAGACCGACCTGTCCACGCCGCTCGTTAGTCTCTCCACGGTCGCCTAGCAGCTTCAGCACTATCGCCGTCGAACTGAGCGCGACGAGAAAGCCGGTGAACAGACCCGCGCGCCAGTCAACGCCGAACAACGCGAGCACGCCCATCGTCAGCAGCGTTGCCAGCCCCACCTGCAACCCACCGCCGCCGAAGATGAGCCGTTTGATCCGCGCTAGCTTCTGCAAGCTGAATTCGATGCCGATGGTAAAGAGCAGCAGGATGACGCCGACTTCCGCCGCTGCGTCCACGAGTTCGCGGTCGCGTACCAGACCGAGCGCGTTCGGCCCGATGGCGACGCCCGCCAGCAGAAAGCCGACGATGGGAACTAAGCCGAAGCGATAGCACACGTAAGCGATCACTGCGCCCGCGACGAGCAGCGCAACCACTTCAGTTAAAAAGGGCGGGATCGTTCCGGCAGCAAAAATTACTGGCATGAATGAATGTTAAGGTGGAAACGTATCGAATTGGAAGGCCAGCGCAAGACTGTATGCATTAGTGGAGGCATGCGTCACAGCAATAACGTCTCGATGCGGTGGGCGTGAACCATCCCCTCACACGGCGACCACGCAAAGACCGTGAAGCGGCCGTCCTGTGAGGCCACAAGGGAGACGGATTCAATCTGATCCTGTACGAACTGCGCCGCCGAGAGATGGCGCGTTCCGCCGAGTTGGAAGGGATGGACAATCGAAGCCGCGCCGCCCACAATCGGTTCGGTCACGATCACCTGTTCGACCTGCGCGCCGCCGTCGCGGCGACCGATCTTCGCGCCGAAAGCGAGCAACTCGTATTGATCGCTGATGACGGTTGCGCCGTCCACCGCCGTCAGTCCCGCGAGCGCTTCGACCGCGTCTTGAAATGCCTCCTGCCACAGGCGCTTTTCCCTCTCGGCCGCGTCCTGCCGCATCAGTTCCGCCAGTTCGGAGAAAGCGGGCGCAACCGAATACGAAACGGGTTGGACGATTGACTCCGGCCACGCTTCAGAGCCTTGAGGGACGACGAGCAGCGACCCGCCCCGCCCGTGCCTGCGCATGGAGGCGGCCAACTGCACGAGCGCATTCACCGAATCAGCTTGAGGGTCGTATGAGCCGAAGCCGAGCAGGTTCATGAGAGGCCCCGGACAGTCGGGCAGGCTCGTGCCTTGTTCGTCGAGCACTTTAATTTGATCGCCCTTGAGCACTACGACGTTGACGAACTTGCCGGCGTCCTGTCCGCGACGATACTTCACCACGAGCAAACCGGGTTCGACGACCTCCAGCACGAAGCAAAATTTGGGAATCGTGCGAGTTGTGCCCCACACGCACAGGTTGTCTCCATCCCGCCAGATGCCGAGATGGATTCCGGGGCGCTCGACGGCCGGTGCGAGCCGCGAGAGAGTGGCTGGCGTGAGTGAAAGCTGTCGCTCGAACATGAGCGGTTGCCCCGCCGCTTCGGGCGGGAGGAAGGCAAGTGAGATCTTCGGGGAGAACCCTTCCTCGCGCCGGAGACTCGACCAGAATGCCGCGTCTATGATCGCTTCGATGACTTGAGCATCCGGGTGTCGCGCCAGTTCCTGCCGATTTTGTTGAAGCGCTGTTGCGAGATAGCGGGCGAAGTACTGCTCAAGGGTAACGGCCACCGCCCGCGCGGCATGATACGACGCTACTGTCATAGTTAAGTAATCTCAACCATTTTAGTTTCAGTTATAAGTCCGGCGGATTTGGGTTGCAAAGATAAATTTAGAGGCGCGAAAGAAGGTAGTGTTGCAGAATTTTCCATGCAGCACAATATATTGCGATAGATGAATCACCTCAGATTCAGCATATAGCAGCTAAAATATTTTTTTGCAACACTACCCGCAAGAGAGCCGATGTCTCCCCGGTGCGCAGGTGCGTTTACTATATGAACGCACGCGTTGCCGTTAAAGCGGATGTGCCCATTGCTGCCGGTTCGGTACGTCTTTTAGTTCGCCCGCCCCGAATTCGTCCCGCAGGTAGAGGTAGCTGAGCGCCAGCATCTCGTCGCTCAGCCGGTCGCTCACGTCGATTTCGCGCAGAGGGATGCGGTCGCGCAGTTGCTCCAGCGATTCGAGCAGAAACTGCCTGACGGGTTTGGCGACCTCGCCGGTTCGCGGTTTCTCGTTCGAGCGCCTGCACAATCTCCAGGGCTGACGACCCGCAGTACTCTTTATCATCCGCGCTAAATACCATGACTTCCGACAACCTCCACTCCTACTGCAAAAACCATAGCCGAACCTAACCCCCCATGCGCCCGTTGCGAAACAGTGTGAACACCTACGGCGCGTGAGTGTTTACCCTTATGTCGGCGTGCGGCTGTGTTGCTTCACATCCTCGACAAGAAGGATTTCGGCAACCGCGTCGAGATCGCACGCTACGTCCTCGACCGCACCCAGCCGACCGACAAATCCTGAAACCCCGAGTCTCCTGACGAGCCGGATAAGTGTTATCACCTATGAATACTGAGTAAAACCACCGTTTCCCCGCCCTTCTTTCTTCGCTATGCTTAGAGCGTAGATTTAGATCGCAGACGGAGGATTTTCAGAGATGTTAAAGAGTTTTATTAGAGAACGGTTATGCCGGGCACGCGCTGTCGCGTCAATCTCCGCAATAGTTTTGGTTTTCGCTACTACTGTCGCAGCGCAGGACGCATCGCCGGCGCAACCAGCCCCGACGCCTACGCCGCAAACCGGGACACAGACGCAGCAGGCGAATACGGAAGCCAAGCAGGCGGAAGCGGCGAGTAAGACGATGAGGGAGGGCGCTACCCCGGTCGGCGAGAGTGTGGCCGCGAAGGCTGCGGCCGAACCCGTGTATCGCGAGTACAAAGGCATTCAAATCGGGATGAGCGCAGAGAACGTGCGTGCGAAGTTCGGCAAGCCCGTAGAGAAATCTGACGCGATGGATTTCTACGTCTTCTCCGAGAGGGAGCGCGCCCGCATCTACTATCAGGACGGAAAGGTGAGCGCCATCATCTCCACCTATCTGGGCAGGGACAGCGGTGCGCCCACACCTGTTGCCGTGATCGGCACGGATATCGAGGCCAAGCCTGACGGCTCACTCTACCAGATGAAGACCTACCCGCAGGCGGGCTACTGGGTCGCCTACAGTCGCACGGCAGGCGACTCGCCGATGGTCATTATCACGATGCAGAAATCACGTTGAAACGCTTCAACGCTGATGCCGGATGTGAGCAGTGCCCGCCATCTGGTATTTGATACGGAGGTGCTGCCCGGGGCAAATCGCCCGCAGAGGCTTTAAGCATCGGGCAACGCTTGCGCTCACATGCAAAATATGACGGGCATACGCCGCTCGTCGTGCTGCCCGAGAAGGTTCCCCAAGAGTTGGAAGGCAGGGATGAAAAAGTGGATGGGAATGACTGGATCTGTTATTACGAAGACTCGGATCAGTTGTACAGGCTTCTCGCGCGTCTTCTCAATAGATCATCAACGGGCGCTGTAATCTCCTGCAGGAGATTACAGCGCCCGCCGTTATATGATGGAGAGCTGGTCGGTTAGCCGAGTAAATCCGACTCGAACTTACCCGATTAAATGATCCTGCCTGTTAGCCTTCCAACTTCCATACATACGTCATCGACGCGTTCACTTTCGGTATCTTGCCGATCATCACCTTGGCCGCGGCCTTGACGAGCGAGCGCGTGTTCTCCGGCGACGCGCCCGTCAAGGCCAGCAATTTCCCGTCGGGGCTGAGGCTCGCCCCCAACGTCGCATCCGAATCCAGTTCCTGCATCAACTCGCCGCGCCTCGTCCAGAGCTTGACCGTCTCCCCGGTGGTGATGAGAACGTCGCCCGCCGGAGTCCAGAAAAATTTGTCGTACCAGTAGGCGCTGGCGTCGCGCGCTTTGGTATCTTTGAGGGACGTGATCAAAGCACCCGTTTCAGCGTCCCACAGGTGCGCGATCGATCTCACTTTCCTGTCCTTGATCGACAGCAGGGACAAGAGCGAGAGGTTGTTCTTGGCCTTCGTGACGAGGATCCGGCCATCGGGACTGTAGACGAAGGTCAGGTTCTCATCGAACTTTTCGTCGAGCGCCTTGCCGTCGAGTTTGGCGACGAGCGCGCCGGTCTCCGCACTCCAGATGTTTATCTCCCCCTTGTCGGTCTTCGGCGATTTTGTGACGAAGGTGTGGTTGCGCGGATTCCAGACGGCGAACCACTGGCCGTCTTTCTTCGTCCCGATGGTGTGCCGCAGTTTTCCCGTCGCCGTGTCCCAGATCTTCACGATGCCGTCAGTAAAACTGGTCGTTGCGACGAAACGGCTGTCGGGGCTGAACCGCACGCCGTAGACGGTGTCGCTCTGCGGCGCGAGATCGGCGACGAGTTGGCCGGTGTCCGCCTGCCACAGACGCGGCGTGAGGTCGCGGTGAGAGGTGACGATGAACTTGCCGTCGGGGCTAAACTCGCCGAGGGCGTCGCCTCTCCCTTTACGCTTTTTCCCCGGCGCGACGTAAGGCTCAAGCGTGAACTTCAGCGTGCCGGTCCGTATGTCGTACACCTGCGCCGCACCGCCTTTGATCCGAGTCAGCAGTGATTTCCCGTCGGGGCTGACGACGCGGTCGCTGATGTATTCGGTCGGCAGTTCCTGCGTCCTCTCAAACGCGGTCGGGTCTTTTGTTTTGTATTCATACTCGCCTTCGGCGTTGTAGCCCGACTCGACCTCTTGCTTGTAATACTTTTCGTAGTAGTTGATGGGCTTCGTGCCGGGTGCGAACTGGCGCAGGAGCCGGCCGTCGGACACGTCGTAGAGGCGCACGTGGTCGCTGTGAATGACGAAGGTGTTGCCGTCGGGGGTGAAGTATATGCTGTTCGGCACGGGCGACCCTTCGTATTTGATCTGTGCCCGCGCCTTGCCCGTGGCGGCGTCGTAGAGAGTAACGTCGCGTTTATAAACGGCGAGCGTCCGGTTGTCGGGACTCCATAAATTCCCATAGCCGTCCGTAACCGTGTGCAGCAGACGCGCCGTCACTTTCGCCGTCTGCGCGCCGCTCGTTCGGGGACTGATGAAACAGAGAGAAACAACCACGCACGCACATGTCAACAATGACCAGAGTTTTCGCATGAGTATCCTCCTACCCGTGAGACGATGATGCTTTTTGACGCCATCGGCGTATTCTCTGCGCGAAGGGCGCATCGAGGTTGCCTTTAAATTCGCTTATAATTATTAAGACGTAGCAGACGGCTTTCCGGTTACGCCACGAATTCTACTGAAAACGAGCCATACCCAACAATGGAACCCGGTCTCTTGGGTTGCTCTCAGCATTATGTACAAACTCACATTGTTAGCCTTTGTCGGGCTACTTCTTTGCGCGGAGTCTGCTCTGGCTTGTATGTGTGGTGATACACCGAGCGTTGCCAAAGCCCGTCGTGACGCACACCTCGTATTTTCAGGCAAGGCTCTTTCTTCTGAGTATCAGGAAAGCGCGAAATATCCGAACGGAAAAGATGCGGGCGAAGAACTCACCATGCGCTTCAGAGTTGAGCGTTGGTGGAAGGGCAATCTTACACCTGAAGTGGTCTTATTCACTGAGCGGTATCGAATGCCTGACCTATCAATTAGCGTTGTGAACTGTGCTTACCAGTTTGAAGTTGGAAAGCGCTACATAGTTTACGCAGTTCTTGACGGTAAGCTCAGAGCGGCCTATTGTTCACGCACCTCGGCAGTCGAGGAGGCGAGAGAAGATTTAAGATTGCTGGGTCAAGGCAGGAAACCAAGAAGGGCAGCGGGTCGCATACCACAGAGGGCGAAGCCTAACAACGGCACGCAGCGGGCGCGCAATTGAGCAGTCTTCTCAAGATAAAGTTCTGAGTGCGCCGCTTAATTCCAGCGTGCGACGCTTCCGTGTTACCAGCTTTAGTATTCTGACAGGAGCAACCTGGTGAATTTTGAGATGTTAATCCCTTTACTCACCTTCGGGGGCACGCTCCTGTTGGTCGTGACGGGACTCCTCAATTTCTCCGTCTTCGTGAGACAACTACGTGCCGCGAGGGAGCAGCTTGACACTGCCAGGCGGCAACTCGAAAGCGCCCGCCAACAACCCCAGATTCAACTGGTGCAACGGGCGATGTCCGAAACGTCCGACCACCTCAAAATCCTAATCGAGAGGCCGTACCTGCGCCCTTACTTCTACGAGAACAAAGCCTGGGCAAAGGGAGACATGGCGAGCGGCGACGAGGTGAAGGCGGTGGCCGAACTGCTGCTTAACAATTTCGCGTCCGCGATCATCCATTCCGCGGCCTTCCCGCAATACCCTGTGCGCGGAGTCGAGCAGACGATCAGGTTTCATCTGCGGAGCAGTCCCGCCCTGCGCGATCTTCTCCTGGAAGGCTTCGACCGCTTCCAACTCGCCGGCCTGGCTCTCCTCTGCCTGAAGAATGAAACAAAAGCTCAAGCCGAAAAGGATTTACACGAGCTAATCTCCGCGTCCGGGCAGGATGCCGAGGAGAGGGCACGCCGTGAAAGGCTCCTGCACCATCTGCAATCTACGGATGAGGCACAACCATTGGAGTTGGCGAAGTATAGTTTGGAGAGAGCGGGCATCGGACAGCCGAAATTAGGTTCTTCAACCGGCGTCTAACAACAGCACGCACCCGTCCGCGAATAGCGTTGATGTCATGCGGAAGACTTGTCTGTCTCGGTGTTGCGTGCGGGGCGGGTGATGCCGGGCGTTATGCCGCTATTGCGTGAGCATCCTCAACTGAGCCAGGAGCGCAAGTTTATCCACACGACGTGCGCCTGATGGTAGAGATGATCGTAGTTGGTTTTCTTATGGAGTAGAGCGAACAATGTCAATTGAGATGGGCGTTGCGCTGCTTTTGATAGCTGCCTGTTGGGCGGTTGCACCAGCCATCATCTGCGAGCGGATGCTGCGCGCGCTGGACTTCGGGCGCGGGCGTGGATTGATCATCGGATGTATGCTCGGCCCTCTGGGCGTGGCGGCCGTCAATATTTACGTCAGCCTGCAATGCTTATCGCCAAATCATGCAAGAAGAGGTACTCGGCCGCAGCCGCCGCTCGCGGCAAGGCTACGGGAGCCAGACCGCAAGTTCTCAATGGGCGGCGATCTGCTCGCCTTCGTCTGTCTCTGGGCGGTCATCTTGCTGAGCAGCACTTTATTGCCTTTCGATAAATCAAGACAGGCGACGCACCCACCGAACAGCATTTCTCAGACGTCGCTTGCCCCCATGCAAGAGGTCGCAGCCACTGTCTCCCAGGTCGCAACGACAGCGGCGACCCCAAGTGTCGAAAGCCTCTCCTCGCAGCCATTCAAGCGGACGCCGCAACAAGATCAGGCCATTAGCGAATCTCAAAAACTGACACTTTTAAGTGAGGCACGACCAGTCACACCTCCCTCGGCATCAAGCAGTGAAACGAATGCTGCCCCCGGTTCTACCCCATCACCCGCGCAGCCTGATTCAAATACGAGCGCACAGCCGACCGGGACGGGCGCGGCCGGATCAGTGGGTGCGGTCGTGCCACAGGCAAAGCCCAGCGGCATGAGTGCCGGAGAGTTAATGCGTTTGGTAGTGCCCTCCAACTTCAAGGCTCATGGCACGGTCAGCGGCGGCGGGCGTACCACCACACTCACCATCGTCTGTGCCGAGTGTACCTACGAACTCGCAACCGGGCGACTGAGGAACGCAGGCACAAGAGCCACCATCAAAGCCGCCGGTGTGCGCGTTGTCGTTCTGATGAACGGGCAGGATAGTTGGACGTTCATGTTGTGACGCTTCGATCCTTGCGACTCTCAGACCGCATCGAGCGCCGCTTCTTAAATCAGCCTCGCACATTATTACCCGGGCTGTTGTATGACGGAAGCTTGTTCCATCTCGCGGCATCTTGAAAAATCACTCCGCCCCTCTTTCTTGTCCTTCGAGAGTTGTTGCAATCCATCTCCTTCGCCAAACACCGCCCCTGCTTCCCCGGTTGAATGTGCGCCGGTTAAGGGCTAGGATCAGCCCTGCCATAAACAGTAATTTTTTATTTTGTTCTTCGCCCTTACAGGCGAACATCGAGCAGGGGATGTATGACTCGCAAACGGATAAGTCTTGACGGCTCCTGGGAATTTCTGCCTGACCCGGATCAATCCTTTCAACTGAATACGCTCAAGGAGGCGGGCACGCCGCGCCGCAGCATCCGCGTGCCCGGCCCGTGGCAGGCGCAGTTCGAAGATTTGCGCGGTTATAGCGGCGTGGCGTGGTATCGCCGCGAGTTCGAGATTCCGCAGATCAACGGCGTTCGCGCAAACCCGGAGGCCACCTACATACTCCATTTCGGCGCGGTGGACTACTTCGCCAGCGTCTGGCTCAACGGTCAACTTGTCGGCGAACACGAAGGCGGCTACCTGCCTTTCGAGTTGGTCTTAGACGGCGCGCTGCGCCTCGCAGGTATCAACGAGTTGGTGGTGCGCGTCGTCGATCCCGGCGATCATGAATCTCTTTCCCCGGGCATCTCCTTCGCCGAGATACCGCACGGCAAACAGAGTTGGTATGGCCCCATCGGCGGCATCTGGCAGAGCGTCTATCTGGAAACGCGACACGCTACCTACATCACACGCCTGCACATCACGCCCGACGTTGAGCGCGCCGAGGCGCGCATTGATCTCAGGCTCAACCGCCGCGCGACTCATGCCACGCCGCTCAGGCTGACGCTCGCAGACCCGCGCGGAGCCTTGACCGTTCATGAGGTAGTTATCGACGAGGGAGAAGATTCTTTCCAGACAGTTCTGTCCATCCCCGATCCGCTCCTTTGGGATACGCACAGCCCGCACCTCTATCAACTCGAAGCGGCGCTGCTGGCCGCCGAAAGCGAAGGCGCGGTGCTCGACGCCTTTGCCTCCCACTTCGGCATGCGCTCTATCGCCGCTTCTTCGGACGGCCATCTTATGCTCAACGGGCGCATCCTCTACCTGCGCGGCGCGCTCGATCAGGACTACTATCCGGAGACGATCTACACGCCGTTTTCGGATGCGGAACTCGACGAGCAGTTCGTCAAAGCCCGGCACATGGGATTGAACTGCATCCGCACCCATATCAAGATCACAGACCCGCGCTACTACGACGCCGCAGACCGCGCCGGGATGCTCATCTGGACGGAACTGCCGAACTGGGAGAACCTCACCCCGGCGACTAAAGAACGCGCCCGCACCACTCTCGACGGCATGGTCGAGCGCGACTGGAATCATCCTTCGATCATCATCTGGACCATCGTTAACGAAGGCTGGGGAGTCGAGTTGGCCGTCAACGCGGATCACCGGGCGTGGCTCTCCGAGACTTACGATCACCTCAAGCAACTCGACCCGCATCGTCTCGTCGTCGGAAACAGTGCGTGCTTTACGAATTTTCACGTCGTCACCGACATCGAAGATTTTCACAACTACTATTCGATCCCCGACCATTACCGGCAGTGGCGCGCGTGGGTGGAGACTTTCGCCGCCCGTCCCCCGTGGACGTTTGCGCACACCTACGAAAACAACGATGCATGGCGACAGTTTTTGCGCGACCCCTGGAAGGCCGTACCGCGTCAGCCCGCGCCCGAGGTCAGGCGCACGGGGCGCGAGCCGATGATCGTCTCGGAGTTCGGCAACTGGGGCTTGCCCGATCTGGAGAAACTGCGCGCCTGTTACGGCGGACGTGACCCCTGGTGGTTCGAGACGGGGCTTGAGTGGGGCGACGGCGCGGCCTACGCGCACGGCGTCGAAAATCGTTTCAAGACGTGGCATCTGGATAAAGTCTTTCCGACCTTTGCCGATCTCTCGCGCGCCTCACAGCGGATGCAGTTCTGCGCGCTGAAATACCAGATCGAGCAGATGCGACGCCACCCTTCAATCGTCGGCTACGTCATCACGGAGTTCACGGACGTTCACTGGGAAGCGAACGGCCTGCTCGACATGTGCCGCAACCCGAAAGCCTTTTACGACGCGATGGCCGGGATCAACGGCGCGGACGCGATCATCCCCTCCTGGAAACGCGTCGCCTTCTGGGAGGGCGAGCGTTGCGAAGTGAGCCTCATGCTCTCGCACTTCTCCGAGGCAGACCTCGACGGCGCGTGCCTCGAATGGCATCTCGACCTCTACCCCGAAATCAACGGTGTGCTCAGAAGAGTGAAGCCGCAAAAAGCGCAGATCACGAAGCTCGGCAAAGTCGCCTTCGACGTGCCGCAGTTGAGCGAAAGCGTGCGCGCGCGTCTCGAACTGCGTTTGATCGACGCGCGTGGCGCACAGGTCACGAGCAATCATCAGGAACTATATTTCTTTCCGCGTCGCGCGGCGCAGATTCCACCCGTGCGCCTGAGCGCGTCGCCGCGTCTCGCCCCGCAACTCGCAGCCCTCGGTTACGAGTTGACGGATGATTGGGAACACGCCGACGCAATCGTCGCGGATAAACTGACGGACGAGGTGCGTTTCTTCGTACAGAACGGCGGGCGTGCGTTGTGGCTGGCCGAGTCGGCGGGCGCGCAGCAGAGTTATCTGGGAACGGTCGAGATCGCCGCGCGTCAGGGGCGCAGGTGGCAGGGAGATTGGGCGAGCAACATGAACTGGATTCGGCAGGACAGCATGTTCAAAGAGATTCCCTCGGGCGGCACGGTCGACTTCGCCTTCGCCGATCTCACCCCCGAACACGTGATCACGGGCATCAGTCCACGCGACTTCGCCGCCGACGTGCACGCCGGTCTGTTCGTCGGCTGGCTGCACCACATCACAGCCCTCGTCGCCGAGCGACGCTACGGCAACGGGCGTCTGCTCATCTCAACCTTCCGGCTGCGCGAACAGTTGCCGAAGAATCCCGTGGCCGCGATCATGCTGCGCGACATGATCGCACACCTGTCGAAAGAACGTGCTGCGAATGAAAGTAGTGAAGCCGAGATGGCGTTGGCGATAAATTGATAAGCCGAAAGACTGTGGCGGAGAGTGAGGATTGCGTTCAGAATTTTCTGGCGTGAACCCGTCTGACGGCACGAGTTTCCACGCCCCACCTACGGCGTTGCAGTTCTTCTTGCGGAGAACGGCTGCCGGAGGTCGCCTTCCGGCTCTTGATGCCCTGCGCGGCGGAGAAAGTCTTACTGGCTTTAGCTGTTTCCGTCGAAGCGATAGTTTTTGCGGCGGTGGACATTTTTACTTCCTCACGAACTTTGACGAGCCTTCAAGACATACGCAGCGCGGCTTTTCTGAAAACTAAATTTTCAGTGCCTGACACGCCTATTCAGAGATTCACCAGTTAAAAAATTATAAGGCTCGTCGGGCAAAATTTCCGTACGATAACGAACGCTCATTCTGATAATTGCCGGCCGCCACGCCTACGTGTCGTTGTTGGACAGTCTCGGGCGGCTGTTCACAAACGTACAGACGCTCGCCTACGCAGGGCGATTGCGACGCCGCGGTCGTATTGTCCCTTCCATCGAGACTGCTATTTAACACTCGGAGAATATTCCACTACTATCACCCACATGACGAAGCGGAAGAAGCATTACGCCATTAAACGCGCTGCAACGGGATTAGGGTTATTTGCTACTGAGGACATTCCGGCAGGCAAACGCATCATCGAGTATGTCGGCCAGCTTATTTCGAACGAAGAGGTGGAGAAAAGAAGGGGCAAGTATTTTTTCGGCGTCAACACGAAATGGTCAATCGACGGCAGCGCGCGCTCGAATGTCGCACGCTATTTGAACCACTCGTGTCGGCCGAATGCCGAAGCCTTCATCTCAGGGCATCGCATCTGGATCTGGTCGAAGAAGGGGATCAAAGCGGGCGAGGAGATTACCATCAACTACGGCAAAGAGTATTTTGACGACCACATCAAACCCATCGGCTGCAAGTGCCAGCCCTGTCGCAACCGACCGCAAAAGCGAATCTGACTAAGCGGCCATTTTCTCTTCCCGAATGATCTGCGTTGTGGCTTTCGTCTCTCTATTACGGAGTTAGGCGGTCTTTCACGCTCTATAGCGTAGTTGTGCCGCAGGGGCGGTAGAATATGCGTTAGGCGGCTATGGAACTGACACGATTACCAGAGGATGTGCTGGCCTATTTGCCCGGCGGGTATGAGCCGCAGCAGGGCGTCTGGCTCGTGCTCCCGTCGGATGACGGGACCCGAAACTCAATTGTTGCCGTCAATTCCTGGATGCCGGACTTAGACATGTACCCCGAGTCGCTGGGGCCGGTCATCTGGTTCGGTGAGGACGGCGTGGGCAACTTCCTCGGCTGGGACCCGGAGAGGGGCCGGGCCGTCCTCTGGAACCCTGAGGACGAAGAGCCCTGGCGGGAGGGCACCGTCTCGGAGTTGTGGCAGTTCATCCTGAATGGCTACGCGGACGCCGCCTAACAACGGCAAGCACCCGACCGCGAACGGCGCAGCTTTCATTCGCAAGATACTGTGCTTGTTTCGTTGAATGAGTGGCGGGTGATGCAGGGCGTTAGACAGCTTCGCCTGAGAGGAAACCATGTCCCGGAGAATGCACATAATAGTTGCGCTGTTCGCATGCCTTCATCTGTCGTCTGCGGGTGAGACCTACGCCCAAACAATTAATCCGAATGTTTGGCTGGAGGATTTCGCTCAGTTGAAACGAGAAATGGCTGACCATTATGCCAATCTCGAATGGGCAATCGAGCACCGTGGTCTCGACCTCAAACAACTGTCAGAGCGAACCGAGACCCGTCTGCGCCAGGCCCGCACAGACGCGGAGGCGCAAGCGGTCATCGAATCATTCCTGGGCGAGTTCGGAGACGGCCACCTATATATTGAGTGGGCGCGAAAAGGAGGCGACACCACGACCGGGCACGCCGACTCCCGGCCAGCTAAACAACCCGCCCTCTGCGAGCGTCTGGGCTATCGAAGTCAGGACGCGACTCCGAGGCTCGTCTTCTCCCGGCTGAACAACTTTCGAGAAGTTAAGACCGAAGATTCCAGATATTTCCCCACAGGCGTCCTGAGCCTTCCCGGCGGCAGGAATGTCGGCGTCATCCGCATCCACCTTTTCAGCGAATACATGTTTCCCGATCTGTGCGAGAAGGCGGTGTCCGAAGCGGGACTGACCGGCGAGTCTCCCTGTGATGAGGAATGTGATGAACGCATCGAACGGGCGGCCGCGAACCTTTTAACCGCGGCTTTCGCCAGACAGATCACGAGCCTTAAGCGGAGTAAGATACATGCCCTCATGGTCGACATTACGGGAAACGGAGGCGGCACTAATTGGGCTGAGGCGGCCGCGCGCACCCTCACGGCCAAACCTCTCCGCTCGCCGCGCCAGGCTTTTATCCGGCATGAGCATTGGACACGACAATTAAAGACGCGCTTAACCGCGGTCGAGGCCGATGCCCGCCAAGCCTCGCCCCCGCACCGGGACGTTTTGCTGCGAGCCGCCGAGACCCTTCGTCAAGCGATGCTTGAGACGCAGCACTCGTGCGCGCGCGAATCAATATGGGAAAACCGAAAGCCGGGCTGTTCCCTCATAGCATCCATGCCGCCGTTATACCCGCAGAGCGTTCTCCCGTATGCGAAGCCGGGTTCGCTCCCTGAGATGCCTTCGAGCCGCTATATTTTCTACCCGAGCCGCTACGCATACGACGAAGGGGTATATGCGGGACGACTGTTGGTGTTGGTAGACCGGGGGACGGCCTCGTCGGCGGAATATTTCACGGCGTTGTTGCGTGACAACCACGCCACAACCGTCATCGGTGAGCCGACAGTCGGGGCCGGTTGCGGTTACACGAACCGGGGGATACCGACCGTCCTCAAGAACAGCGGTGCCAAAGTTAAGATACCTGATTGTGTGCGACTACGTGCCGACGGCTCTAACGAAGTGGAGGGCATAACGCCCGACGTGCTCGTCCCATGGCGACGCAACGACAGCCCCTACCAGAAGGTAAAACGCGTCTTTGATATTCTGCCGCAGACCTTGGGTGCTGAGAATACGCGATGAGTGCACACGGTCTCCAACGCGCTGCCTATCAACATTATGTCTGAGAGTTAGCATTTCCGAGGTCTGCCAGTCATGAAGTTCAATCCCGATCAAGCCAAAGAAGTCCTTAAACGCACACCCGCCTCGTTGAATGCCATGCTGCGCCACCTTCCCGTCGAGTGGGTGCTTTCTAACGAAGGCCCGGATACCTGGAGTCCTTACGATGTCGTGGGTCATCTCATCCACGGGGAGGAAACCGATTGGATTCCTCGCGCCAGGGTCATCCTGGGTTATGGCGAGAGTCGCCCCTTTGAGCCGTTCGACCGTTTCGCCATGTTCGAGAAATCGAGAGGTAAATCTTTGGACGAGTTATTGGATGAGTTCGAGCGGCTGCGTCGGGAGAGCTTGGCCGAGTTGGAGAAGATGGACTTAACACCGGAAGCGTTGGGGATGCGGGGGCAGCACCCTGAACTGGGTGTAGTGACGCTCAGCGAATTGCTTGCAACGTGGGTGGTGCACGACCTGAGCCATCTCGGGCAGATCGTGAGAGTGATGGCGAAGCAATACGGGGATGCGGTTGGGGTCTGGCGGGCTTATCTGCCTATCTTGAGCAGCTAGCGGTGTGGCAGCACCCATCTAACAACGGCATGCACCCGACCGCACGTCATTGCGCCCGACAAGCGAATAGCGCCAGTGTCATCGAGAACTTACTTCTCAGGCGGCACTACTGAAAGCGCGTAGCGATGAACTTCACCTGCCCCCGTGCATCGTTTCCAGCTAACCTTTTAACTTGTCCCTTCCTCGTCATGTTTATCGCTTCAATGCCATCCGGAGTTCCTTCCGCTATGTGAAAGCGCTTGAAGCGTTGTGAGACACGCACCTCTTTTCCACAAAAAATAATCTGCGGTTGTAACCTTCAGCCCCGCTCAAACGTGATGTTGTTGGAAGGCGATTTTCGAGTGGGAAGGAAAAGGGAGATGAGAGTCTTTATCGCCGGGGCAACAGGGGTGTTAGGCCGCCGGATGGTGCGGCAGTTCACGGAGAAAAATCACCACGTCGTCGGGCTGGCGCGTGACGAACGAGGGAAACAGACGATCCAGAGGTTGGGCGGCGATTCGGTCGTCGGCGATATTTTCGACGCCGACAAGATGCTAGCGACGGTCAAACAGGCGGATGTCGTCATTCATGCCGCGACCGCGATACCGACCAGGGTTTCGAGTAGCCGCGCGGACTGGGCTTTGAATGATCGGCTGCGGCGCGAAGGCACGCGCGCTCTGACCGAAGCGGCGGCGAGATTGGGGGCGAAAACCTACATCCAGCAAAGCGTCGTCTGGGTCGCACGCCCCCCGGATGATTCGTTCTTCGACGAACGGACGCCTGTGGAACGACCGGGCGAACTGTATCGTTCGGCGTTTGATGGCGAGCAAATCGCTCTGGGCGCTGGCGAGAAATATGGTTTCAATGTTTCCGTTCTGCGTTGTGGCGGCTTTTACGCGCCGGACGCGCACCACACTCGGAGCTTCGCACAGGGTTTATTGAAACGCCGTCTGCCGCTCATCGGCGGGGGCGAAGCTGTTTCGGCGAACATCCATGCGGACGATGCCGCGAGCGCGTTCGTCGCTGCGGCCGAAGCCGGTCTGCGCGGGCTGTGGCATGTCACCGACGATGACCCGACGACGATTAGAGACATGCTGTTTGAATTCGCACGTCAACTCGACGCGCCCGCGCCGCGGAGGATTCCGTTGTGGCTTGCCGGAATGTTTGTCGGGAAAAGCGTGCTTGAATTTTTCACGCGCTCGACTCGCACCTCCAATCGCCGCATCCGCGATGAACTGGGATGGTCGCCACGATTTTTCTCTTTCCACGCGGGCTTGGGGAGTGTCGTCGGAACATGGCGAACCGAAGGTTTTGCCAAATGAGGAGGCTGAAGAGATGAACAAGCAAAATTCGCGGACGTTAAAATCAACTGCCTTATGGCTCGTCGGATTTCATTTTTTGGCGGTCGTCGTACATTCGGTCGCGCACGAGATTTTATCCGTCAAAGCGACTCCGGCGCAGCTCGCCTTCATCATTCCGGTCATCATCTTTGCGCCGGTGGTCGCAGGGTTTATGCTTTCGAGATTTAGCAAAGCCGGGGCGGTTCTGTTGCTGGCCTCGATGCTCGGCTCGTTCGTGTTCGGCCTGTATTACCACTTCATCGCCGACACGATTGATCACGTCGCGCACGTCGCACAGATGCAGCCTGCGTTCTGGTCTGCGATGTTTCAGATCACGGCTTACCTGTTGCTCCTGTCCGAAGGCTTGGGCGTCGTGGTCGCAGGGGTTTCGCTTGCGAGTCAAACGCAATCTTTAAAACGTTATGAAGCTCGAACAGATTTTTAACGAGAATCAAAGGTTCTTGTGGGGGCTGAGTTACCGGATGACGGGCAGCGCAGCCGATGCGGACGACATTTTGCAGGAAACTTTCGTCCGCCTGCTGCAAAAGCCTCCGGCGAACACAGACGAGCCTTTGCGCCCGTGGCTGGTGCGCGTGGCGGTTAATTTAAGTCGCGACGTTTTGCGCCGCCGCCGCAGGCAAGGTTACGTCGGGCAATGGTTGCCCGCGCCTTTCGAGACTGAAAATAACGAAGACCTCCTGGCGTTGATCAATCTCATGACTGAGGGCGACGTTTCCGATTCGGGCAATCCGTCGGCGCGTTATGAAACGCTCGAAAGCGTTTCGTTTGCTTTCCTGCTCGCGCTCGAATTATTAACGCCGACGCAGCGTGCCGTGCTGCTCCTGCGCGATGTGTTTGATTTCAACGTGGCGGAAACCGCCGAGGCTCTACGCATGACCGAACAGAGCGTGAAGACCACGCACCACCGGGCGCGACGCGCGATGCGCGAGTATGAGGAGAAGCGTTTCGTGCCGCGTAAGTCGCTGGTCGAAAAAACCGGGCGCATCGTCAGTCAACTCGTCGAGTTTCTGACCAACCGGGATACGGAAGCGGCGGCACAACTGCTGGCGGCAAACATCGTCAGCGTCAGCGACGGCGGCGGAGAGTTTTTCGCGGCGAAGGTTCCTGTGGCCGGAAGAATGAAAGTCGCTTTGATGTTGTCGAATTTATTAAAAGCGACCGCCGGGTTTACCTCTCAAACTCGTCTCGTCGAGTTGAACGGCTTATTCGCCGTCGCAACTGAAAGAGAAAACGCCCCGCCCGGTTACGCTAAGAAGTTAGCCACGTTGTTTCAACTCAACGACGAAGGTTTGATCGAGCGCATTTATTTTGTGATGGCTTCGCGCAAGCTGACCGCGCTGGAGAAGCCAGCATCACGAAATACTGATTCGAGCGGGCAGCAGGATGAAGGAGCTACCCTGACGGCACGGAAGCGTGTGGCGGACGAATGAGCAGGAGGAGAAAGCATGACGAACTTCTTCAAAACATGGCATGGCGACGGGCGGCGGCGAGAGGGGCGTGTGCTTGAGACGGAGACGAAGCCCGCGGTCTTGATCAGGAACGTCCGCGTCCTGGATGTTAGCTCGGGTCGTTTAAGCCTTCCGTCTTCTGTGCTGATCGAGAAAGGAATTATCAATGCAGTCTACCCCGAGCCTCTGCCCTCTTCTGCGGCGGACGTGCAGGTAAAAGAGTATAGCGTCATCGACGGCGACGGCCGGGTGTTGATGCCTGCGCTGACGGATTTCCACGTGCACATCGGGTTCTCGAACGGCGAACCGCCGTGGGCGTCCAGCATCTTTCATCCGGCAGACTCCGCGCGGGAGAAAGAGTCTTACGTCTACGCCGGGGTAACGACGGTGGTTGAAGGCTCGGTCAGCCCTTTGCCGGGCATATTTTCCGGCAGGGAGACTGTGTCGCCAAACGTCTTCAGGACAGGCAGACAGGTGACGGCGCGCGGCGGCCACCCGCACCCTATGATTAACGACTTGCTCCCGTGGCCGATGAACGGGTATGTGGGCGGACGACTCACCGTGCAGATCGAAGACTTCAGCGCGCAGGAGGAGAGCGTCCGCGCCATACTCGAAGATCCGTGCGTACATCATCTGAAGATCATCTACGACAATGCCATCCCGACGGAATCAGCGAAACTCAGCCCCGACTCGCTCAGGCTTGCGGTCGAGCTCGCACACTCTTACGGCAAGCCGGCCTATGTCCATGTCGGGAGCGTGCGAGATGCAATCGAGGCCGCCAGAGCCAAAGCGGATGTGCTCATGCACGTCCCCTTCGTCGATAAATTTTCGGAAGAGCAGGTTAAGGAATTGTTCGAGAGCGGAGTCGTGTTCGTGACGACGAGCCAGATATGGTCCTGGGCTGCGCTCGGCTTCGAGAAGAGTCGCCAGTTCACTCGCCTTGAGCAGAGACTCATGCCCTTCAGAACTCAAGAGGCTTTCACTGAAAGCTGGGAGGGTGTTTTCGGGCGCTTCAAGTCGGCCGACTTCACGGAAGAGTACGTGAGGGAGAAAGTTCCTCATTTCGTGCGCAACATCGACGCGAACATCAGGCTGTTGCATCAGGGCGGCGTCACGCTCGTCGCCGGTACGGACACGGGAGTGCCGGGTCTTGTGCCGGGCGCGTCGCTGCTCTACGAGTTGCGTCATCTCGTCTCTCTGGGTATCCCGGCAGTGGAAGTTTTACGGTCGGCAACCGTCACCCCCGGCAAACTTCTTTCCGACGGCGGGCGCGCTTTCGGCGAAGTGAAGCCCGGTTACAAGGCGGAGTTGATCATCGTCGAGGATGATCCTTTGAAAGATGTCAGACACCTCGATTCCGTCTCTCACATATTCACTCAGGCGAGGGTCTTTCAGCGTCTCGATCTACAGCCCGCGCCGCTTGAAAGTAGACGGGTGAGCATCTTGCAGAAAGGGACATAAAGATGAAAGTACTTGTGACAGGAGGCACGGGCTCGCTCGGTAGGATTCTCGTGCGCGCGCTTGTGCGAGAGGGGCATGCCGTCCGCATCATGAGCCAGAGAGCGCGCCGAAGGCCAGAGATGCCGGATGTGGAATGGGCGCAAGCCGACCTTGCTTCGGGCGAGGGCGTGCGTGAAGCAGTCGAAGGGGTGGAGACGGTCTTCCACCTCGCGTCAGACTTTAACAACCCGGAAGCGGTCGATGTCTCTGGCACGCGCCGTCTGGTCGAGGCTTCGCGTGAAGGTCGCATCTCGCACCTCGTCTACATCTCCATCGTCGGGATTGAAGACATTCCGACCAACTACTACAGGCGAAAGCGCGAGGCGGAAAGGATCATCGAGTCGTCGGGCGTGCCGCACTCGATACAGCGCGCGACGCAGTTTCACTCATTCGTGGGCAGTCTCTTGTCGAAGGCGGCGCGCGTACCGTTTGTGCTGCCGCTGCCCGCGAACTTCAAGTTCCAGAGCATTGACGAGGCGGAGGTGGCCGCGCGCCTCGCGCGGTGTCTCGCGGACGGCCCGCGCGGGCGACTAATTGATTTCGGCGGCCCGGAAGTGCTCACGCTCGATGAGATGGCGGAGGCGTGGATGGAGGTCAACGGCATTCGCAAAAAACTGATCCGCATACCCCTGCCGGGCGCAGCCGCGAAGGCTTTGCGCGCGGGCAAGAACACCACGCCGGAAGGTCTGCGCGGAATGCTTCGCTGGCGCGAGTGGCTTGCGGGGCGCGTCAATCAGCATGCTGCGCCGGAGCGTCAGGTGATTCAGAGAACCACCTGATCCGGTGCTGCCGGGAAATACGCGTTAAGGAGTAGATAGACGTTCGGGCACGTGTCTGTAAATTCGAGAGGAGTTGATATGAGCAAGAAGCGTCACCTACTGTTTATTCTGTTGATTCTCGTCGGGTCTGCACTGGGCGGGGCGATCTCAAACAAGCTCCTCATGGCAACGCCTGCTCTGGCGCGGCCGGGCGAAGAGTCGAGCAACCGGCCACAGTGGGAGCACTGCGCGCTGACCAGAGCGGCTTACGTTAACGCGGGTCGGGAAGACTACTGGATCATCTATTTCCGCGAGACAGGCCCGCAGGTTGTAGACGTGCAATCCTCCGCGACCGATGGAAGCGGAGCCTCTATGGCGAAGGCTATCTCCAGACTCGGCGCTGATGGCTGGGAGATGGTCGGCCAGGGGCCGCTCGATTTGAGGACGGGCGCGACGAACGCTCTGTATTTCAAGAGACGGAAGTAGTCGCGGAAAGGAGTCGCGGGAATGAACGATGCGAACGCGGAAAAGGGGTCACCTTTCGCCGGTCAGATGAACTCAACTCCATTGACCACTATTGCACCGGATATTTTCAGGAAGCGACTTTTGATCGAAGGCTATTTCCAAGCTGAAGTCACGGCGGAAACTCTCAGAACTTATTTTTCGCAGATCACGTCTGAACTGGGGCTGCGGATATACGGCGAACCTATCATTCATCGAACGAGCGGTGAAGGTAAGGAGGTCAATCAGGGTTTCGACGGTTTTGTTCCGTTGATTGACTCTGGAATTTATATCGCCGTGTGGGTCAATCCGAAGTTTCTTTCGACTATCATCTACACCTGCGGCGAGTTTGATGCGGAGAAAGCCGTGAGCTTTATGAGAGAATTTTTTCAGCTTTCGGAGTTTCAGGCGGCCATCTTCTAGAGCTAAGAAATTGAGAGAGGAGACGCATCAGGCGAGCAAAGTCACGGCGCGGCAGCCGGGCGAGCGGCATGAGATTACGAGTTAAGATTTGCTGCATCGGCAGCGTCGAAGAAGCCGCTCTGGCCGTCCGGTTAGGCGCGGACGCGCTTGGTCTTGTCTCCGAAATGCCCTCCGGCCCGGGCGTCATCTCCGACGAGCGGGCGCGTGAGATCGCCGCGAGTGTGCCGCCCGCCGTCGCATCGTTTCTGCTGACAAGCAGACAGAGCGCTTCGAGCATCATCGAACAGCAACATTACGTCCGAAGCAACACGCTGCAAATCGTTGACCGCCTGACACACGGGACTTACCGAGATTTACGCGATGCTCTGCCGGGCATCGGCCTTGTGCAGGTCATACACGTTCAGGACGAAGAAGCTCTCGAAGAGGCGCTGCGAGTCGCGCCTGAGACGGACGCAATTCTGCTTGATTCAGGCAATCAACGTCTCGCCGTTAAGTTGCTCGGAGGCACGGGGCGCACTCACGATTGGACGATTAGCCGCCGCATCGTCGAGCAGGTGAAGAAGCCCGTCTTCCTCGCCGGAGGTTTGAAGCCGGAGAATGTGCGTGAGGCTGTCGAACAGGTCGCACCGTTCGGGCTGGACGTTTGCAGCGGAGTGCGCACCGGAGGCAAATTGGACGAGCGCAAGTTATCAAATTTCTTTGAACAAATTGACGGCTTTAGATAGTTCTTTGTTTCTTATGCTCCGGCGACGAACCGCTTCGCGTGGCTCAATGCTAAAAGATTAAGAGCTGAATACGGCACGAAGTTGATGAATCATCGAACCTCCCGCGTCCACCTCATCTATTTGAAGCCAGACCGGATGCTTCTTTCCAGGAAGCAATATTCCGATTGGCGCGAGATTCAGGATGAGTATGAAAGCTACTTGACCTCTCTGGGATCATTTTCGGTAGATGAGTTATTGCAGTTTCTATCGGAAGAGTACGGGAGCGACGAGGGGAAGTGGGGCTTCACAAGGGAAGAGATACGAAGCTTCATGGCATCGGACATGATAGTCTTAGAGGCGCGGCGCGTGAATTAGTTCCCTTACTAAAACTTGTGAGGCGGTGAATGATGTTGCGTAAATTAATAGCATTTACAATCGGAGTCCTCCTACAGTTGCAAAGTGGCCCCGGTTACCTCTTTGCCCAGACAGAGAACGTTACCCGTCAGGAGATGCTTCGAGGCTCGGTCACACCCGAACGCGAGTGGTGGGACGTGCTGCATTACCACCTGAAGGTTGAGTTTTTGCCTGAGACGAGGAGGCTGAAAGGATCGAATGCAATAACTTTCAAAACTCTGAAAGCGGGCAACAAAATGCAGATCGATTTGCAGCCGCCGCTCGCGATCACGAAGGTCACTCACGGCGAGTCTCAGCTTAAATTCGAGCGTGAAGGGAATGTCTATTGGGTAACTTTTGAGAAGGATATTCCGAAAGGCGTAGAAGACAGGGTCGAAGTATTTTACGAAGGCGTTCCCGTGGCGAGTAGGAATCCGCCCTGGGTCGGCGGGATAACATGGGGCAGGGACGATCTCGGAGAGCATTTCATCGTCACCACCTGTCAGGGAATCGGGGCGAGTATCTGGTGGCCGAATAAAGATCACGGGTCTGACGAGCCTGATCGCGGAATGAGAACCAGCGTGACTGTGCCCGAAAATCTAACGGCCGTCTCTAACGGTCGTTTGAAAAAAACAGACCACGACATCGCCGGTAAAACAAAGACCTTTCATTGGGAAGTGCTGAATCCGATCAATAACTACGGGGTCAACGTTAACATCGCCAACTACGTCAACTTTTCCGAAAAGTATCGCGGGAAAGGCGGCGTACTGGACGTGGACTATTGGGTGCTGGCGCACCAGAAAGATGTCGCGACCAGGCAGTTCAAAGAAGTCCCCCGCACACTGGAAGCCTTTGAACATTGGTTCGGGAAGTACCCTTTTTACGAAGACAGTTTCAAACTCGTCGCCGTCTCATACCCCGGGATGGAGCATCAAAGTTCGGTCACTTACGGCAACTGGTTCAGAAACGGCTACCTTCAACGAGACGGTAGCGGCACTGGAATCGGTTTTAAATTCGACTTCATCATCGTCCACGAATCCGCGCACGAGTGGTTCGGCAATAACGTCTCGATGAAAGACGCGGCCGACATGTGGATTCATGAGAGCTTCGCGAATTATGCGGAGAGCCTTTTCGTCGAGTACCACTTCGGCAAGAAAGAGGCGGAAGATTACATGATCGGCACCCGCCGCCTCATCAGAAACGACAGGCCGATCATCGGCACTTACGGCGCGAACAGGGAAGGATCGGGCGACATGTACCCCAAGGGCGGGAACATGCTGCACACCATCCGCCACGTTATCAACGACGATACCAAGTGGCTCTCCATCCTGCGCGGACTCAACGCCGATTTTTGGCACCAGACCGTTTCGACGGAGCAGGTTGAATCATATATCAGCAAGAAGGCCGGCATCGACCTCGGCAAGGTTTTCGACCAATACCTGCGGACGAAAGATATCCCGTTATTAAAATACAAGGTCAGCGGGAAGACGCTGTCATTCGCCTACGGGAGAGTCGTCAAAGGGTTCGCGATGCCGCTCCGCGTGGCCGTTAACGGCAAGGA
>DASZCS010000097.1:0-82159 GCA_035942855.1 Pyrinomonadaceae bacterium
ACGCGCCGCCGCCCTCCGATAACTCAGAGGCCGGCGGCGCGGAGGCGTCGGCAACTTCCGCGGCCGAGGACGCGCAGGAAGAGATCCGGAATGTGCTGGCGGAACTTTCAGCACCCCTCGCGCAGTTCCAATTGATGCTCGCCAGCACGCCTCAGGTGTTGAGGGCGGCGGCCTCCGGTTTGCAGCCGGTTCAAGCCCTGATCGAGCTTGACCAGACGAACCCGGGAACGAGGAAGGCCATCGTCGAGTTTTTCGAGAAGCCGGAGACCCAGGACGACGAAGAGTTGACCGGCCTCACCCTCTTTCTACTAACGAAGCTCCCCTCGAAAGAGGCAGTGGCCGCCGTCGCCCGTTACTTAGAGGCGGGCAAATTTTCGCCCTTCAACGGCGGACTGGCCGTTGATGCGTTGAGGGAGGCGGTCGCCCTGTAGACTGGCTGAATCACCCGCGCGCCTTCGGCGGGTGAGATGAACAGCACCGTAGCCTTGATTACTTCATCGGGTCGTTCGGCCGCGCCGACCCGAGCCGTCGGTGTCGCCTCGCACTCACAAAAAGGTCTTGTCGTCTCTGTTGCAGGAATCGCCTTGGAGTGCCCTATGTGCGGCTGCGGTCGCCTGCACTGGCGGGTCTGAAAGAGTGTGTTACTGAGCCGGGCCGCCAGCCGCTCGTCGCCGCGCAGGCGGGACTCCTCCACCTCAGCGTGCGTCAACTTGCCGTCGCTGAGCGTGAGCGACCCCGTGGCGAACCCCATGAGATGATGAATGTTGGACGCGTGCTCGATGATGACGAGCGTGAAACCGCGCTCGCGGTTCAGCCTCCCGAGTAGCCCCATCACCTCGTCGACGCCTGCGGCGTCCAGACCGGCGAGCGGCTCGTCGAGGAAGATGATTTTGGGATGCGCCACCTGCGCCGTGCATCATCTCCTGCTAACCTTTTGACCTGCCCTTTGCGTATCATGTTTGCCGCTTCAATGCCTTCGAGGGTTCGCTCCGCCGTGTGAAACCGCTTGAGGGTGTGCGTTGATCTGTTGGAACTCTATCAACCATTAAGTTTTGTTAGGCGCTCTAAGTCTCAAGTCCCAAGTCCCAAGTTTCAAGTCAAACACGACCTGGAACTTGGGACTTGGGACTTGAGACTTAGCTCTTCCCGCGCGCTTGCGCCCACGCGATGCCGTCCGGCCCTTTGCCCGTCTCGACCCTGCCCGTCACTTGCAGTTTTTCCAGATCGATCGCGGCCACGCTGTTCAGGTCTTGCAGACAGACATAAGCGCGTTTGCTGTCTGACGCAACCGTGACGCCGACCGTGCCGCCTTCGATCTTGATGCGCCCCGCCTCTTTGCGCGTCGCGGCGTCGAAGACGACCAGTTCGCCGCCCACCGGATCGGGGATGAGCACGCGCTTGCCGTCCGGCGTGAAAGCGACGCGGAAGGGAAGTTGCGCAAACTTCGGCAGCGTCTCCACCACCTTATTCGTCGCCGTGTCGATGACCGACACAGTGCCGTCCGCGCGATTGGCCGCCCACACCTCACGTCCGTCGGGCGAGATGCCGATGCCTTCGGGCGTCTTGCCCACAGCGATCTGCGTGATGTTCTGCGGCACGGGGCCGCCGCCCACGTTCAAAGCCGTGACGGTGTTCGAGAGCATGTTGGCTGTGTAAATCTTCTTCGCGTCGGGCGTGATGACGAGCATGTGCGAGACGCTTTCGCCCGTGCCCATCAACCAATCCACCTTGTCTGTTGCCGGGTCGTAACGCGCGACGGCGCGGTTGGCTTCCACCGTGAAATAGATTTTGCCGCCCGCCTCCACCATGCCGTGCGGCCGACGGAGCGCGCCGAGGTCTACGCGCTTCGTCTCCTTGCGCTCCGCGATACTGACGACCGAGAGCGTGCTGCCGACTACTTGTTGCGTCCCGTAGTTGGCGACGTAGGCCGTGCGCCCGTCCGCAGAGGCGACAACCTCGTGCGGCCCTTCGCCCACAGTCACGCGCGCCACGACCTTCAACGCCGCCGGGTCGATGATGGCGAGCGTGTTGTCCGCCTTGTTGAGCACGAGCAAGGCCGGCTCGGCGGCCGTAGTCGCACCTGTCGTTTGCGCCGAAGACTGCGCGCCCGTCAGTTGCGACAAAGCGAGTGCGGCGACGCACGCCATGATGAGAAGCGCGACACACTTCGACAGTAATCCTATTTTCACGGATCGAGTTCTCCATTCTTTCGTTTCAAAATCGGTGCGGAACAGCAAACGCTTGCGGCAAGCTAATACGTAACGGCGCGAGACGAGTTTCAAGAAGAGGGATGAAGGATAAGGGATGAGGGATGAAGTAAAAGCGATTGGTTCATTGATTCATTGAAGACAATGAACTATTGGATCAATGAATCAATTTCTTCTGTTCATCCCTCACACTGCCGCCCTCATCCCTGCTTTGCGGAGCGTGGCGTAGGCGAGGAGCGCGCCGATGAGGATTCCGGCCAAGTCCCATTGGAGGTCGTTGGGCGCGTCGTGTTTGCTCCAGATGCGTTGGCCGCCGAAGTAGAGTTCGTCCCAGAGTTCGATGATTTCGTAGACGGCCGAGAGGCTGAAGAAGACCGCGACGGCGAAGAAGATCGAAAGACCGAGCGGCAGCGGGTGTCCCGTACGCCGGAGCATCTCCGACAGCAACCAGACGATGAGCGGCATCGTCAACATCTGCACCGCCAGATGCGCAAACTCGTCGTACATGACCGAGCCGACGACGGCGCGGCCGTACATCGAGAAGAAGTTGCCGAGCGCATCCACTTCGAGCGCGGCGAAGACGAGCACGAGCAGCAGGGGCGGCATCGCCAGACCATAACGCGCACGCACGTAAAAATAGACGGCCGCGAGCCACGCGCCGCCGAGCAGCGTGCAGGTGACGAGCGGCATGTAACACATCTTGAGCAGAAAGGCCGCGCCCGTAATCAGGAGCGCAGCGGTGATAGGCAGTTCCAGACGTTTGAGCCATGCGTTCATGATCATGCTCCTTCGCTTTGGCCGTGAGAGGCCGTGCCGCGCCCGGCGTTTGCGCACGGTGCGACTCACCCGAAATTGTTACTCCCGCATAGAACGCACGCCGTCGTCCACTGTTGCGCGAAATTTTCGAGAGAGAGTTCCTGCGCCAGTTCTTTGACGAGCGTTTTCGCCTCAGTCGTCCGTGAGCACGGCGGCGATGTTGCCGGGGTCGTTGACGGGCACGGGCAAACGTCTGCGCACCTCCGCGAGCAGCGTCAACTGTTTCTTGTAGGAGTTGAGCGGGATGCTGACCGGGAAACGCCTTCCATCTGCGCGCAGCGCGAGTTCGATGTTGCCTTTGAAGCGATTGATGCGCGCATCGCGCACCGTGTTCCAGGGAACGAATCGCCGCCCTCGCAGGCCGAGGATCATGATGCCCGCTTCATAGAAACTGATGCGATAGACGGCCGTGGTGACGTAGAGCAAAAGTGCCACGCACGCGGAGGTGACCGTCAATGTGGCGAGCCAGCCGAACACATCCCCAAGCGAGCGCGGGTCGCGCAACTGCCAGTAGACGTTCACCACGGCGACCGTCCCGAAGACGAGCGTGTAGACGATTGAGATGCCGATCATGAAAATGGCAAAGCCCCTATGCGGCTCGAAATTCATGTCTTCGATCTTCATGCTCTTTATTTTTGCGCGCCAGCTTGCGCGTCGTGTCAGTGCTCTTGAAAAGCTCGACCATTTTTCACGCGCGCACGTTGTCCGTCAATCCCCGCTCGCATAAGATGAGTTTGACAAGAGACCGTTGCAGAGAACTTTCAGACCGAAGTGGCCGACCTGTTTCAGCCGACGATCCTGCGCTACGACGCGCTGCCTTCGACCAACACGGAGGCGGCCAGCCAGGCGCGTCGCGGCGCACCCGAAGGCTTGTGCGTCGTGGCGCGCGAGCAGACGCGCGGCCGTGGGCGGCAAGAGCGAGTGTGGGTGTCGCCGCCCGGCGCGGGACTTTACTTCAGCATCGTGCTACGCCCGCGTCTGGAGTTGGACGCGTGGCCGCTATTGACTCTCGCCGCCGCGCTCGCCGCACGCGACGCGCTGTTCGAAGCGTGCGCGCTCACGACCGACATCAAGTGGCCGAACGACCTGCTCGCCGGAGGGCGCAAGCTCTGCGGCATCCTTGCCGAAACGTTGGAGACGCCGCAGGGGCGCGCTTGCATTCTCGGCATCGGCATCAACTTAAGCGAGCGGGCATACCCGGCAGAGTTGAGCGCACAGGCCACGTCGGTCGAAGGCGCGACGGGCGTGCGCCCCGAAATCGAGAGCGTCCTCGGCGCGCTCGTCCGCTGCCTCGCGCGCCGCTATGCAGAGCTTCAAGCGCCTGCGGGAGCAAGCCGGATCGTCCGTGACTGGTCGGCCAACTCTTCTTACGCCGCAGGCAAGCGCGTGCGCGTCCACACCGCCACGCACAAGTTCGAGGGCACGACGCGTGGCCTCGAACCCGACGGCGCGCTCCGCGTCGAAACCGCTGCGGGCGAAATCAAGACCGTGCGCGCAGGCGACGTGCAGGCGCTGCGCACAAAAACGATGAATGATGAACGGAAGACTGGTGAATGGTAAATGGTGAATGGTAACTGGTGAATGGTGAATGGTAAGAACTGATTTTTACCATTCACCATTTACCGCTCTTACTCTTGAGAGGTTTCTATGGCGAGAATTGAAGGCATCAGGCCGGGGGAGGCCGAAGGGTACGTGGGGCGCGTGTTGGAGGCGCAGGCAGAGAGGTGGGGTGCGCCGCTGTTGAATCACTTGCTCTACGCGCGGCGGCCTGCGATCTTTCGCGGCGTGCGCGCGATGTGGGGCGGCATCGAGGCGTCCGGGTTGATCGACGCGCGGCTGCAAGCTCTCGTCAATCGCCGCGTCGCCGCGCTCAACGGGTGCGAGTTTTGACAGGACATCAACGCTGCGGTCGGCAGCGAACTCGGCATCTCGACGGAGAAGATTCTCGCGCTCTCCGATTATGACACCAGTCCGCACTATGACGAGCGCGAGCGCACAGTGCTCGGCTACGCCGACGCGATGACCATCACCGGGCGCGAAGTCTCCGACGAACTCTTCGCGCGCCTGCGCGAGTTTTACGACGACGACTCGATAGTCGAACTCACCGCCGTCATCGCCTGGGAGAACGCCTCCAGCAAATTCAACCGCGCCCTGCGCGTGCCCTCGCAACAACTGTGGAAGGGAAGTGACAAGTGACGAGTGACAAGTGACGAGTTAAGACAAAAAACTTGTCTTCCGTCTCACCACTTGTCGCTTCTTTGGCAACATGCGGAAGCAAGTTAACCTTGAATCGTAAATAGAAAATGATAGGTTGAATCTATTCACGATTGACGATTGACGGCTTTTCTAACTTGTCATTTGTCACTCGTAGCTTGTCACTTATCACTATGGCAAAGATCGTCTTTTCCACATTCGGGTCGTTCGGCGACGTGCATCCGTATGTTGCCATCGCGCTTGAGTTGAAGGCGCGCGGGCATCGCCCGTTGATCGCCACGACGGAGATCTACCGTGAGAAGATGGACGCGCTCGGCCTCGAATTTCATCCGGTGCGCCCCGATGTGCCTTCTTACGACGAGCCGGACAGGGTCGCGTCGATGATCGAAAAGGTGATGGACGCGCGCACGGGGACGGAGGAGGTGTTCAAGACTTTCATCCTCCCGCATCTCAGAGACAGCTACGACGATCTGAGCGCGGCCGTCCGGGGCGCAGATCTGTTGGTGACGCACCCGCTGTCGTTTTCCGCCGTGCTCGTCGCTGAACGAACGGGCATTGAGTGGGTGTCGAGCGTGCTCGCGCCCGGCTCTATGCTCTCAGTCTACGACCCGCCCGTGCCGCCGCAGTTGCCCGCGCTGCATGGCCTGATGACGCTGCACCCTCTGATCGGAAGTGCGTTGATGCGGCTCGGTCGCTGGAAGTGGGGAGGCTTGTGGAAGGCTGTCAATCGCCTGCGCGCGGACTTGGGCTTGCCCCCGGCGAAGGCGCATCCGCTCTTTGAGGGACAACACTCGCCGACGCTCGTGCTCGCACTCTTCTCGCGCGTCCTGGCCGAACCGCAACCCGACTGGCCGCCCCATACGCGCATCACAGGCTTCCCCTTCTACGACCGGCGCGACTTCGCGGGCGACGAGCGCGACGGCCGCCTCTCGCCCGAACTCAAAAACTTTCTCGACGCGGGCGATGCGCCCATCGTCTTCACGCTCGGCTCGTCGGCCATCTGGGTGGCGCGAGATTTTTACCGCGAGTCGATTCAAGCGGCGCGTGCGCTCGGTCGCCGCGCGCTCCTGCTCATCGGACACGAACGCAACCGCCCCGCAGAGCCTCTGCCCGAAGGAATAGCGGCCTTCGAATACGCGCCTTACAGCGAAGTGCTGCCGCGCGCCGCCGTCGTCGTACATCAGGGCGGCGTCGGCACGACCGGACAAACTCTGCGCTCCGGTCGTGCCGCGCTCGTCGTGCCTTTCAGCCACGATCAATTCGACAACGCAGAGCGCGCGGCGCGTCTGGGCTGCGCCCGCTGGCTCGCACGGGGGCGCTACAACGCCGCGAGCGCGACGCGCGAATTGCGTGCTATCTTGGCAGACGAAAGTTATCAGAGGGGCGCAACGGAGACGGCTCGCCACGTGCACGGCGAAGACGGCGCGCGTGCGGCCTGCAATGCGCTTGAAGAAATGCTCGCACGCAAGTGAACCGGCGCGAGCGTATAATTTCCGATTCGACAACTGCCGCGACGGACGGTGCGCGTGGAACAGACGCATTTCACACAGCTTGAAACCGAGAGATTGCTCCTGCGTCGCTTGCACGAGGCAGACCTCGCGCCGCTCGTCGATTATCTGAACGACCCGCTTGTGGCGCGTTATCAATCGTGGGAATCTTACACGGAAGAGCAAGCGCGCGAGTTGATTGAGAGACAACAAAACTTGACGCCCGGCGTGCCGGGACGTTGGTTCAACTTCGCCCTCGAACTCAAAGCGACGGGCGCGCTCGCCGGACACGTCGCGCTCTGCGTGCGCGCGGACGAAGCGCGGCAGGCGGAGATCGGCTTTACGCTCGCGCGTTCGTTTCAGGGTAGAGGCTTGGCCGCAGAGGCCGCGCGGCGCGTGCTCGGTTTCGCCTTCGCGGAACTCGGGCTGCATCGCGTCGTAGCGATCACGGATACGGAGAACGCGCCGTCAATCGCCCTGCTCGAAAAATTGGGGATGCGGCGCGAAGGGCACTTTCTGCAAAACATCTGGTTCAAAGGAAACTGGGGCGACGAATACCTGTATGCGCTGCTCAGAGAGGAATGGTTGCGCCGGCAACAACAGCGCGACGCGCAATAGTCGCTGGCAACGACAGAGTGTCGAAGTTCACAACAATCTTTTCAACTTGTCGCTCGTCACCTGTCACTCGTCACTTTTACAAACATGCTTCTAGTCATCGACATCGGAAACACGAATACTTCGCTCGGCGTCTACGACGGCGAACGGCTCGTCGCGCACTGGCGTCTGACGACCGAGCGCGGGCGCACCGTGGACGAATACGGCGTGCTCTCGCGCAACCTGTTCGCGCTGGCCGGGCTGGACTTTAAGACGATCAACGCGGTCGCGGCCGCATCGGTCGTGCCGCAGTTGAACTTCACGGTCAAGCGCATGGCCGAAGCCTACTTCCATCTCTCGCCGCTCTTTATCGACCACACGACCGAGACGGGGATGGAGATTCTTTACCAGCCGCCTTCCGACGTGGGCGCAGACCGCATCGTGGACGCAGTGGCCGCGCGCCACAAGTACGGCGTGCCCGTCATCGTCGTTGACTTCGGCACGGCCACCACCTTCAACGCAGTTAACGCGGCCGGACAATATCTCGGCGGCGTGATCACGCCCGGCATCCAAATCTCTTCCGACGCGCTGTTCGCACGCGCCGCGCGCCTGCCCCGCGTCGAGATCAAACGACCGCAATCGGTCGTCGGCTCGACCACGAACGGCGCGATCCAGTCGGGTCTTTATTACGGATACGTCGGACTGGTTGACGGCATCCTGCGGCGCATGCGCGAAGAACTCGGCGAAGACGTGCGCGTCGTCTCGACGGGCGGCCTCGCCCCGCTCATCGCCACCGGCTCGGAACTGATCGAAGTCGTCGATGACACGCTCACGCTCGAAGGCTTGCGTTTGATTTACGAAAAAACGATAAAGGCAGTGACGAGTGACGGGTGACAGGTGACGAGTTGAAGACAGAGCTTTCGTTTTAAACTCGTCACCTGTCACCCGTCACTCGTCACTGTTTCGCATGAATTACTTCAATTACTTTACAGAGATCGAAGACACTTTTATCCGGCGGCGGGGCAAGCATCTGTTGTTGAGTCCGATGGATTGGGCTTTGATCGAAGGGTGGAAGGCGCGCGGCGTGCCGCTGCATGTGGTGTTGCGCGGCGTGGAGCAGTCGTTCGATTCATACGAGTCGAAGCCTAGAAGGCGCAGCGTGAAGTCGCTCTTTTACTGTCAGGAAGAGGTCGAAGCGCAATACGCCGAATGGCTCGAATCGCAGTTGGGCAGAGCGTCCGGCACGGTGGAAGAGACAGAGGCGAAAGGTGAGGGCGATGCGGGCGTTGTGGAAGCAGGCAACGGCGCTCTGCCGTTTCCGCGCGAGGTGATCGCGGGGCATCTCGCGGAGGCACGCGCGCGTCTGGAACAGGCACACGCGGCGCAGGAGGCGCGCGGCGACGCGGGCGCAAGCGAGTTGTGCGAGGCGCTTGCGCGGGCGGCGGCGCGTCTGTCCGAACTGGAAAAAGATTTCGCCGCCGCCGCGCGCCCCGACGCCGAACAACTCGAAGGCGCGCTCAATGATCTGGAAAACTTACTGGATCGCGCGCTGCGCGCCTCGCTCCCGCCCGCAGAACTCGAAGCGCGCCGCAGAGAGGCCGCCGCGCAACTCGAACCCTATCGCAAGCGCATGGAGCGCGCCACCTACGAACAGACGCTCGACAGTCTGCTCGCCAAGCTCCTGCGCGAAGAGCGCGGCCTGCCCCGTCTCAGCCTGTTCTATCTCTGAGCCGTGCGTTCGTCGTGTCAAACTTCGAGTTCGTTTTGTCTCTGACCCGGACGAGCTAACTGCAAACATATCGCTTCGGTCGGTTAATTTCATTCTGGACGTGAAAAGAAAGCAACACAGGCCGCGCCGCGAGACGCCGCAGGCGGAGGGGAAACTCAGGGTCGGCGCATCGGTCGAAGTCGAGATCGAGCGCATCGTGCCGGGCGGCGCGGGGCTGGCGCACGCCGACGGCTACACGCTCTTTGTCACGCTCGCCGCGCCCGGCGACCGCGTGCGTGCGCGCATCGAACGCGTGCGCGGCAAAGTGGCCTTCGCTTCCCTCGCGGAGATCATCAAGCCTTCGCCCGTTCGTATCGAGCCGCCCTGTCCCTACTTCGGCCGCTGCGGCGGCTGCGACTTCCAGCAGTTGACTTACGAAGCGCAACTCGCAGCCAAAACGGAGATCATACGCGACTGCCTGCGCCGCATCGCACGCTACGAAGCGCCCGCACATATCCCCATCACGCCCTCGCCCGCCATCTGGCGCTATCGCTCCCGCGCACGCTGGCAGCACGACCCCGCGCGCCGCCTGCTCGGCTACTATGAACTCGCCTCGCACCGCGTCTGCGACGTCGTTGAATGTCCCGTCGTCCTCCCCGAAGTGCAGGACAAACTCTCACACCTCCGCGCCACGTTGCTCACGAACGAGCCGGGCGCGACGACAAACATGCACGCCGCGGGCGAGACGAAAGACACGCGCGAGTTTAACGACCCGGAGGAATTTCAGGCCGTGGCGGGCGACGACGGCGTCTCGCTCCTGCCGCCGCTCGCCGAAGAAGACGCCCACGAGCGCACACGCACGCTCGCGGGCGAACGCTATCGCTTCGACGCCAGTTGCTTCTTTCAAATTAACCACGCGCTTCTCGAACCTCTTCTCGCCGAAGCCCTCAAGGATGCCGCGGGCGAAACTGCTCTCGACCTCTACTGCGGCGTCGGCCTCTTTACACTCCCCCTCGCACGCCGCTTCGCACGCGTCAACGCCGTCGAAGGCAACGCCTCGGCCACACACTTCGCACGACTCAACCTCGACGCCGCACGCCTCACCAACGCCACAGTCCACACCGCACGCGTCGGCGACTGGCTCGCCGCCAACGCCTCGACTCTCGCCCCGCTCGACTTCCTTCTTCTCGACCCGCCCCGCTCCGGCGCAGAACCCGAAACCCTCGACGCCATGCTCGCCCTTCGCCCCCGCCGCATCAGTTACGTCTCCTGCGACCCGGCCACCCTCGCACGCGACCTCCGCCCCCTCTTCGAAGCCGCCTACACTCTTGACTCCCTTCACGCATTTGATATGTTCCCCCAGACACACCACGTCGAAACAGTCGTGCGCCTCACGGCGACGCATGTATCCTGAATATCTAAGTCCTTGAAAAAAGATCAAAGCCCTCACAGGCCATCTTTCAATCCTCACCCGCTGGCGCTGCTGGCGGCCTCTGTGGCTGTCGGGATAGCGTCTGCGCGTTTCGTCTCGACGCCGCTTTACATCTCCGTGAGCGCGTGTGCCTTGACGACGCTCGGCGCAGTCGTCGCGTTTAAGCGCGGACGATTGATAGGGGCGACTGTGTGCGTCGTGTTGGCGTTTGCGTGTGTGGGCGCGGCGCTTGTGGGAGCGGAGATGCGCGCGGCGCGGGGCGAAAGTTTGCGGCGCGTGTACGAAGAGGGGCGTGTGGTTTCGGGCGACCCGGTGGAGTTGACGGGCGTTGTGGAGCGTGCGCCGGAGTTTGCGCCGGACGGGTTTTATCTGTCGTTGCGCGTCGAACGCCTGCGTGCGCGGGGCAAGGAGAGCGCGGCGTCGGGCGGGGTGGAGTTGTTCGCGCCTTTGCGCGAGGCGGGAGCGCGGAGAAGTTATGAAGAGTTGGAGTTGCGGCGCGGGGCGCGTGTGCGTGTACTTGTGGCGCTTGAGCGTGCAGAGGAGTTTCGTAATCCGGGCGGCAGATCTTTGACGGAGTTTTTGGAGCGGCGCGGGGTGGAGGCGCGTGGGACGATCAAGAGTTCGCTGCTCCTGGAGAGATTGGACGACGAGCGCGTGGCGTCGCCGCTTGTGTGGTTGGAGACCTGGCGCGAGAATTTGCGCATGCGCCTGTCGGAACTGTTTTCAGCGGAGACGGCGGGCGTGTTGCAGGCCGCGCTGTTGGGAAATCGTTACGGTTTGTCGCGTGCGAGCGCGGAGCGTTTTCGAGAGGGCGGCACGTTTCACGTGCTGGTGATCAGCGGGCTGCACATCAGCTTCCTCGGCGGCCTCGTGCTGCTTTTGATGCGGCGTGTAACGGAGCGGCGTGCGTTGCGTTTCGTCGTGCCGTGCGCGGTGCTGTGGCTCTACACGTTGGCGGTGGGCGCGGAGTCGTCCGTGGTGCGCGCGGCGTTGATGTTTACGCTGGTGGCGTTTGCGCCCGTGGTCGGTCGGCGCGGCGCGACGTTGAACGCGCTCGGCGGCGCGGCGACCGTGCTCCTCGTCTATCGTCCCGCAGAGCTTTTCGATCCGTCGTTTCAACTGACCTTTCTGTCGGTGCTCGGCATCGTGGTCATGGCGTGGCCGCTCGTCGAACGTTTGCGCGCGGTGGGCGCGTGGCATCCGACGCGAGATGCGCCGCGCCCGCCCGTGTGCCCGCGCTGGTTTCAAGTGCTCGGCGAGACGCTGTTTTGGAGCGAGCGCGCGTGGCGGCGAGAGGCTGCGCGCAACGTCTACAGCTATCGCTTGTTCAAGACCGAAGCGAGCGTGAAGTTGGAGCGTTGGCGCGTGCAGGCGTTGTTGCGTTACGCCTTCGTGGCGATGGTCGTCTCGGCGAGCGTGCAGCTGATGTTGCTGCCGCTCTTTGTCGTCTATTTTCATCGCGTGTCGCTCGTGTCTGTGTTGTTGAACGTCTTCGTCGGCGCGTTGATGGCGCTCGTGTCGCTCGGCGCGCTCGCGGCGCTCGTGCTCTCTGAGATCGGCGCGGTCGCAGCGTGGCCGCTCGTATGGCTGGTGGAGCGTTTGAACTGGTTGATGACGTACAGCGTCGATCCGTTCGCGAGCGCGGGACTCGCTTCCCTCAGGCTGCCCGAATACACTGGACGCGCCGCCGTCGTCTACGTGTTGTATTACGTGCCGCTCGCCGTCTTGCTACACGGTCTCGCGCGCTGGCAACCTTTGCGCGCGGAGGCGACAGCGACGAAAGGCGCGGGGCGCGTTTGGCGACGAAGGACGCGGCGATTGGCCTGGGCGTGCGCGACCGTTTGCCTGTCGCTCGTCTTGCTGCACCCGTTCAGCGCGGGACGAATGGACGGGCGTTTGCGACTCGATCTGCTCGACGTGGGACAGGGCGACGCCGCGCTCCTGACGTTTCCGAACGGAGCGACGCTGCTGGTTGACGCGGGCGGTCGTCCGGAGTTCGGAAGGCGCGCGGGCGACTTTGAAAGCGAAATGGGAGCGCATTTCGAGCGCGATGCGCGCGGCATCGGCGAAGCAGTCGTTTCGGAGTATCTGTGGTGGCGCGGCCGCGCGCGCGTCGATTACATTTTGGCGACCCACGCACACGCCGATCACATGAACGGCTTGAACGACATCGCGCGCAACTTTCAAGTGCGCGCCGCCTTCTTAGGCCGCACGGGGGCGGGCGAAGCGGAGTCTGCGCGTTTCGCCCACACGCTTCAAGGTGCGGGCGTGCCCATCGAACTGATCGGGCGTGGCGACAGGCTCAAGTTCGGCGCTGCGACCGTCGACGTGTTGTGGCCGCCGCGCGCGGGCGAAGAACGTCAGGCGTTGTCTGCGAACAACGATTCGCTCGTGCTGCGCGTCAGCTACGGCTCGCGCGTCTTCCTCTTGACGGGCGACATCGAACGCGATGCGGAAGCAGCACTCGTCGCGGCAGGCGACGACCTGCGTAGCGACATTGTTAAAATCGCGCACCACGGCAGTCGCACCTCTTCCACAGAACCTTTCGTCGCCGCCGTCCGTCCCTCTCTCGCCGTCGTCTCCGTCGGCCTCTCGTCGCCCTACGGCCACCCGGACAGCACAGTCGTCGCACGCTGGCGCGCGACGGGCGCACAAGTTCTCCAAACCGGACGAACCGGCACGATCACCATCAGCACTGACGGGCAAGATTTAAAGGTCGAAACGTTTCTTGAAGAAGGGGAAAGGGAAAAGGTGAAGGGGGAAAGGTAAAAGAGACGAAAAGGCGCGGCCGTTTCGTCTCGCTGCCGCCTCTTCTTTGTCTTTACCTTTCCCCTTCACCTTATTACCTTGCTCGCCCGAGTGACAGCGAAACTTTGTGCGTGTACATTGTCTTGAGCCATCTGTGTGCGGATGGACGACGCGTCGCATTACGGTCGGGCGCGGCGGCGGTAAGGTCGGAGCGAATATCAATGCGAGGGATAAGTATGCCGGAGACGGGGACGGCGAATGCGTCGCCGCTTTATGACGAGCGCCCGTGGGGGTCGTTTACGGTGCTCGACGAGGGCGAGAATTTTAAGGTCAAGCGCATCGAAGTGTTGCCGGGCAAACGCCTGAGTTACCAGAAGCACGCGCAGCGCGCCGAGCACTGGATGGTGGTTGCGGGCGAGGCCAAAGTGACTCTCGACGACGAAGAGATCACGGTGGCGGCGGGCGAGACCGTAGACATTCCCGTCGAGGCGAAGCATCGCGTGGAAAACGCGGGCACGGAGAAATTGATCTTCATCGAAATCCAGCGCGGCTCTTATCTCGGCGAAGACGACATCGTGCGTTTCAGCGACGACTTCGGCCGTGCGGGATGAAGTTTCAGGTTTCAAGTTTCAGGTTTCGAGTTAAAGAGAATTTCAGGCGGCGGGTTTGCGGAGTCAAGTTCAAACTCTGCGTAACTGTCAGACCTGAAACCTGAGACTTGAAACCTGAAACTATCTGGCGAGCAGGACGCGCAGGTCGCGGACGTTCGTGCCGGTTGCGCCCGTGTCGAGGGCGTCGCCGAGAGTGGCGAAGAAAGTGTGTGCGTCGCTCGCTTCCAGAAATTTCCGCGCGTCGAGCGAGAGCGCGCGTGCGCGCGCAAGTGTGGAGTCGTCGCACAGAGCGCCGGCCGAGGGGCTGTTGCCGTCGATGCCGTCAGTGCCTGCGCTGAGCGCCGCTACGGCGCGCGTGGCAGCGTCGGACGTCGAAGGCGTGTGGCTGTGTGATTTCGCGTCTGACGAAGAAGGCGCGAAGTGAGCTTCTATTGCAAACGCGCAGCGCAGTGCGGTCTCTGCGTTCCGCCCGCCCACACCCTCGCCACGCACGGGGCACGAGAACTCGCCGCCGGAGATCAGGCACACGGGACGCCCTTCTTCCTTTTGATGTAAATCGAACAGACGCGAGACGAGCAGCGACGCGCCCTCTGCGACGTGTTGCTCTGAAATGTCGCGTGCGATCTGGACGGCGAAGCCGTGCGAGGCGGCGATCTCAGATGCGCGCACGAGCGCGCGTTCGTTATCGAGCAGCACTTGGTGTCGGCGCAGAGTCGTGGCGCGATTCGTCTCTGCCCGGAAGGGGCGCGCTTGCCGGACGGTGCGAAGGATCGAAGAGGGAAGCGTGGCGGCGAGGCCGTAGCGCGCCACTATCTCTGCGGGATCGTGCGGCTCTTGCGAGAACAGAAAGGTCGGGCCGGAGGCGACGTTGTGCGGTTCGTCCCGGTTCGTGTCGGAGATGATGAGAGAGATTTGCGCGGCGTGCGGCGCGCGTGCGCAGAGTCCCCCGCCTTTCACGGACGAGAGCGCGCGGCGCACACAGTTGATCTCGTCTATACCAGCGCCGCAGGAGACGAGTGCCTGATTGGCGGCGCGCAGGTCGGCGAGCGTAATGGATTCGTCGCGCGGCCATTCGAGCATCGCGGAGCCGCCGCCGGAGATGAGGAAGATGACGAGCGCGTGCGGCTCTCTGTCGGCCGCGCCGAGCAGTGTGAAGGCTGCGCGCGCGGCTTCGAGGCTCGCCTCGTTCGGCAAAGGATGACCGCCCGCGAACCGTCTCCAGCGCGGGGACAGTTTGACGCTCTGAGACAGAGGCGCGGAGACGACTCCGCCCGCGAGCGCGTCGCCCAACGTTTCATCCAGAGCGGCGGCCATCGCGGCGGCAGCTTTGCCGATGGCGATTGAATAGATCCGGCGGGGACGCGCGTTCAGGTTGAACTCTGCGTCGAGGATGGTGAGTCGCCCGCCTGTAAAGTCGAGCGCGCGGCGTGTGGCGGCGCGTGCGTCCAAGTCGGCCAGCGTGGCGTCGAAGATGGCGCGCGCGGCACGTCGCAGATCGTCTTGAGCGTTCAAAGCGAATGGCTCAACTTGGTCGGCTTCAAGTAGTCGAAGCGAATCTTAGTCAACGGCGACGAAAGCGCGCAGAGCGGCGAAGCGTCGCTCGCTGATGCCGCGCACGATGATGAGATGTTCGACGCGGCGAAACGCGCCGTGACGTTCGCGGTGTTCGACGATGCGCGCCGCGAGCCCCGCGCCGATGCCGGGCAGACGCTCCAACTCCGCGCGCGAGGCGGTGTTGATGTTAACGCGTGCGCTCTCTTGCGCGTGCGTGAGTCCGTCTGTTGTGAGACTGTTTACAACTGCGGCGCGGCGGGGCAACTTAACACACGAAGAGGCGCAGGCGAACAAAAGCACGTAGCAGAAAAACACGAGGGCGCGCGAGCGTGCGCACTTGCGGCGCATGGATCGCGGGCAGCCTTCAAATCGTTGAGCGTCCAAGGCTTTAATCTTCTCCGAAACAGGAACGCAAAACTTTGCCGCGAAGATGTGCAAAATGCTAGAAGTCTAAACTTGTCAGGAACTTGTAACGCCGAAAACCGATTTTTCCACAGAGTTTTCCACAGAAACTGTGGAAAAGTTGCCGGAAAGATGGCGGACTTCGCATTGAAAAAATCGAAAACCAACAAGCGCCCCTTGTCTTTCCAGTCCGCCCGCCCGCAATCGCTTCATTCTTCTTCGCGCAATTGTTCGTCCCAGTGTGCGACGGTCTCGTAAGCGCGCCCCGTTATGGGGCGCGGGCGCGCGCCGTCGGCCTGGCCGATGTAGCCTTCGCGCTCCATCGCGTCGAGGATGGCGGCGGCGCGTCCGTAGCCGATGCGCAGGCGGCGTTGCAGGACGGACGTTGAGGCGCGCTTCATCTCCACGCAGATGCGCAGGGCTTGCTCGAACAGTTCGTCGCGTTCGCCGCCCGCGCCGTCCGCACCGCCCGACTCTTCTTCCGATTGCGTAATCGTCTCGTCGTAGAGCGGTTCGCCCTGCGCCTTGATGTGCGCGACGATGCGGCCGACTTCCGACTCGTCGAGAAACGCGCCGTGGACGCGCACGAGGCGCGAAGTGCCCGGCGGCAAAAACAACATGTCGCCGCGCCCAAGAAGTTGCTCCGCGCCGTTCGCGTCGATGATCGTGCGCGAATCGACTTTGGAAGAGACGCGGAAGGCGATGCGCGAAGGGAAGTTGGCCTTGATCAGTCCGGTGATGACATCGACTGAGGGGCGCTGCGTGGCGAGCACGAGATGTATGCCGACGGCGCGCGCCATCTGTGCGAGACGCGTGATGGCTTCTTCAACGTCGTGCCCGGCGGTCATCATCAAGTCTGCGAGTTCATCGACGATGATGACGATGTAGGGCAGAGTCTTCCAGGGCTGTCCTTCGTCATCGAAGTCTTCGACCATGTTGCGGCGCATCACTTCCATGTTGAAGCCGTCGATGTTGCGCACGCCCCACTTGGCGAGTTCCTTGTAGCGCGCCTCCATCTGCCCGACCGCCCACTTCAAGGCGTTCGCCGCGCGCTTCGGATCGGTGATGATCGGCGTGGCGAGATGCGGGATGTCCGCGTAGAGACCGAGTTCGAGCCGCTTGGGATCGATCATGATGAATTTAACTTCATCGGGACGCGCTTTGTAGAGAATCGAGACGACGAGTGAGTTGAGACAGACAGACTTGCCAGTGCCCGTCGCGCCCGCGATCAAAAGGTGCGGCATGCGCGCGAGGTCTGCGACGTAGTTCAAGCCGTCGATGGTCTTGCCGAGCGCGAGCGTGAGTTTGGAGCTTGAGTCTTTGAAGTGGCGCGATTCTACAACTTCGCGGAGCATGATGTTGTCGCGCTGGTGATTGGGCACTTCGATGCCGACGTGCGCTTTGCCGGGCACGCGGTCGATGCGTATGGACTCTGCTTTCAAGGCGAGGCAGAGGTCGTCTACGAGTCCGGTGACGCGCGAGTATTTGACGCCGGGGTCGGGTTTGAATTCGTAGGTCGTGACGACGGGGCCGGGGCAGATGTATTCGATCTTGCCCGTCACGTTGAACTCTTTGCACTTCTCTGCGACGCGCGTGGCGAGATTGCGCAGTTCCTCGTCGGCCTGCTCGTGGCGCGGCGGCGGCGAGTTCAAATAATCAAGGCTCGGCATCTGGTAGCCGCTCATCGCTTCGGCGTACTTCTCCGCGCGGCGTGCCTCGCGCGTGGCCTTGTCTTCGCTCTGCTTGACGGGCGGAGGGGTAGCGTCTTCCGTGTAGTCGGTGCGCACGACCTCCAGGTTGCCGACCATCTCCGCGACCGCTTCGTCTTCCTCCGCGTCGAAAGTGTCAGGCGAGAGATTCTTGCCCGTGTCTCTGGCCTTCGCTGTAGCCTTGCGCGTGGATGCGCCACCGTTCGACTGTGCGCCGGGCGCGGCTGTCGAAAACCCCGCGTCATCATAGTCGCCTGCGAACTCGTCGAAGGCCGCGTCCGGGTCGTCTTGAACTGTCGGCTGCGGCGTCGGCGTGGCGGCCTCGGCGGCGACGTTCGCGGAGCGTTGGATGGCGACGTTGGCGGAAGTGGGCTGCGTCGTCGCGTTCGTCGTGGAGATGCCGTCCGGTTTGGAGTTGATCTTGGAGTTGATGATGGTCGCGCCCGTCGTGTTTATGGTCTCGGACGCGGCGGGCGTCTCCGTCTCGCGCATGAACTCTGCGACGCGCTCGGCTCCGGTCTTCTTCTCGCCGAGGCGCTTCTCTTCGACCAGCGCCTCCTGACGCGCGGCCTGCGTTGCGCGGCGCTGCTCGGCGCGGCGTGCGGCCAACTCTTGTCGCTCCGCGCGCCACGCCTGGAAGCGTGCCGAGAGCGAAGCGAAAAAGGCCGACGGGTGGCCGAAGGCTTCGACGGCACGTTCGTAGGCGTGTGCGAAGGAGAAGTTGGTGGCGAGCAGTAAGCCCGTCGCGGCGAGCGCCACAAGCAGGACGAGCGCGCCCACGCTGTTCAAAGCGCTCGACAGACTTGACGCGACGAACGTGCCGACGAAGCCGCCCGCGCGCACGCTGCCGTCAAAGAGCAGAGGCACGCGGACGAGCGCGAGAATTCCGGCGGCCGAAATGAGCAGGATGAAGAGTCCGGCGATGCGCGACAGCGGCGCGTGGATGCGGCGCGTGCGAAAGCGTCGCCACGCGGCGAGAAAGAGCAGCAGCGGCAAGAGGTACGAAGCGAGGCCGACCGTTTGCAGCATCAGGTCGGAGACGTATGCGCCGACGGGGCCGACGAGGTTGCGCGTCTCGTCCTGCCCGGCCGAGTTCAGAGACGGATCGTTCGGGTTGAAGAAGACGAGGCAGAGCGTGAGCATCAGGCCGAGCGCAAACAGCGCGATGGCGATGATCTCGTTGCGGCGCGAATTGCGCTCCGGCGGTATTGATTGCAGCGGCAATTGCCGCGCCCGCGTGTCCGTCTGTGTTGTTGCCATAGCTCTTAAAGTCTCAAGTCTCAAGTTATGCCGCGCGGCGCGACAGGAGATAAGCCTTGATGAAGTCGTCCAGGTCGCCCGCGAGCACCGAGTCAACGTCGCCGCGTTCGAGTTTGGTGCGTGCGTCTTTGACGAGTCGATAGGGCGCAAGCACGTAGTTGCGTATCTGCGAGCCGAAGGAGATGTCGGCCTTGTTCGCTTCGAGCGCGGCCGTTTCGGCCTGTCGCTTCTCCAGTTCGAGTTCGTAGAGCCGCGAGCGCAAGACCTGCATGGCGACGGCGCGGTTCTGGTGTTGCGAGCGTTGGTTTTGACACTGGACGACGATGCCCGTCGGCAGATGCGTGATGCGCACGGCCGAGTCGGTCGTGTTGATGTGCTGGCCGCCCGCGCCCGTCGCGCGGTAAGTGTCCACGCGCAAATCCTTCTCCTGAATTTCGACCTCGATGTTCTCGTCAATCTCAGGGTAGACGAACAGAGAGGCGAAACTGGTATGACGCCGCGCCGCTTGATCGAAGGGTGAGATACGCACGAGGCGATGCACGCCCGCTTCGGCCGCGAGCAAACCGTAAGCGTACTCGCCTTCGACGCGAAAGGTGACGCCCTTGATCCCCGCCTCTTCGCCCGGCTGGTAATCGATGATTTCGGTCTTGAAGCCGCGCCGCTCCGCCCATTTCAAGTACATGCGCAGAAGCATCTCGGCCCAGTCCTGCGATTCCGTGCCGCCCGCGCCGGGATGGATGGTGCAGATGGCGTTGCGCCCGTCGTTCTCGCCCGCCAGGAGCATCTCTGTTTCGGCTTCGCCGACTTCGCGTTCGAGTCGTTCGACGAGCGCACGCAGTTCGTTCAGACTGTCCGCGTCTTCGCCCCCTTCGGCAAATTCAAAGAGCACGCCCGCGTCCTCGACGGCCGACTCGAAACTCTGCTGCCGGTTGATGACGCGTTCCAGACGACTGCGCTGCTGCAACAACTTTTGCGCCGCCTCTTGATCGTTCCAGAAGTCGGGCGCGGAAGCTTGCGATTCGATGCGCTTCAACTCGTCCTGCTTCGCCGCGACATCAAAGAAACCTCCCGAGTTGCTCGACGCGCGCACTGAGGTCTTCGTAACTGCTCCGCAACTCTTGAACTGTTAAAGTCTCTAACATCAAACCTCCGGGATTGGTGAATGGTGAACGGTAAATGGCGAATGGTGCAAAGCCGGGAATCGTAAATAGAGAAATTTTCTCTCTTCCTCCATTTACCATTCACCATTTACCATTTACCTTCCTGATCGTTGTGCCGATGAGCAAGAGGCTCGCGGCGGCGCAGAGGGCGACGAAGAGGTCGCCGTGGCGCGTGTAAAAAGTTTTGCCCGTCGTGGCGCGCGTGATCGGCCACGTGCGCACGGCCTCTTGGAAACTGCCGGTCGCGTCAAAGACTTCGCCCTGTGGGGAGATGCGCGCGCTGATCCCTGTGTTGGTGACGCGCAGGACATCGCGTCGGTTTTCGACGGCGCGAAGCACCGCGTTCGCAAGATGTTGTCGCAGCACCGGCGTGTCGCCCAGGTAGCCGTCGTTTGAGATGTTGATCAGCACATCTGCGCCCGCGTCCGTAAACTGGCGTGCGATTGAGGGAAAGGCCGACTCGAAACAGATAAAGACTCCCGCGCGTGTCTCCCCGATGGGAAGCATTGTGTAGTTCGCTCCCGGCGTAAAATCTCCGACGATGCCCGTCACCAGCCAGGCGACCGGAAACCAGCGCGGCAACGGCACATACTCGCCAAACGGCAACAGGCGAATCTTATCATACTGCGCCACGAGCCGCCCCGATTCATTCACCATCACGGCCGAGTTATAACCGCCGCCCGCGGGCGCGGGTTCGAGCGAATTGAAGATGACGTTCGTGCGCTCGGCACGCGCGAAACTTCCGACCAGTTGTCGAAACTCGTAGTCGCGCGCGTAAGCGAAATTCATCGGCGACTCAGGCCACACGACGACGCGCGGCGGAGCGTTCGGCGTGTGCGGACGACTTCCATCTGACTTGCCTCGTTCCGCCAAGAGCTTCGCCTCCGCATCATGCATCTGCTCCCACGCGCGCAGGGCCTCTGTGCTCATTTGCAAATGACGACTGACGAGCAGTGCCGTCTCCTCATCGGAGCGTCCGAAGTTGACGGAGACGTTCGGCTGCACTGCGATGACGACCGCGTCAGGCTGTTGCCTTGAACTGTCGGAGTTGTCGGCGCGAGTTGTTAATAATTCCGTCAAGGGAAAGACTAACGAGACGGCTATGAGCACGAGCACTGCCAGATTAAAAGAACGGACATTCCTTTGCAGCAATAGCGCGACAGCGACGTTGACGGCGACGATCAAAAATCCTACGGCATAGACGCCGCCCCAGGTCGCCGCCTGTATGAGCGCCGGGTGGAATGCTTGCGAGTAGCCGACGGCATTCCAGAGTTGTCCGGTCGCGCCGAGTCGCGCCCACTCGGACGCAGCCCACAAAGGCGGCGCGGCCAACAGTGCATAGACGCCCCAACGCGCGGAGAGACGCGCGAGCGCAAACGCGAAGACTGCCGGTAAGAGTCCGACGATGAAGACGACGGGCAGGAGCAGCGCGTAGGCCAGCGGGCGCGGCAAGCCTCCGTAATGAATCATCGAATGCGTGAGCCACCAGCAGGAGGCGTAAAAAAAGAGCGCACCCCACAGCCAGCCGAGCACGAAGGCTTGACGCGCGCGCTCGACGCGCACGGCGGCCAAGAGCAGCGGCACGAGTGCGACCCAGGCGAGCGGCCACAAGTTGAAATCCGGGAAAGAGAGGACGAGCAGAAAGGCCGAACCAGCCGACAGCGCCGCGTGGCTTCGCGCGGGGACGCACGCGCCGAGGAACGCGCGAATCTTCTCGCGCCGCCCCTTGGTCGCCCGCTCGTCGAGGGAAACAGCCCTTTGCACGCGTGTGAGTTTAACAGAGACCGTGCGCGCCCGGCACACACGGGGCGTGCGAAAATTTACGTGGCCGCGAAAAAATTTTACGGACTCACAAATTGGTCGGGCGGGTGCGTCAAAACGTTGACGCGTTGCGGCAAAAGAGCGGAATTTTGTCACCCATCCGGTGACAAATTTTGTCGCGCTGACGCATGACCGACGTGTGGTAAGAAAGCGTGACTGCCGCAGGTCGCCGCGGCAAAACGCACGTGCGGGCGGCAAAATTCGGAAAAAAAGCCCTGTAAAAGCAGGAGAACCCGGCCACTTGACCGGGTTCTTGTAAAGATGTGTTTTAAGGGGATCGCTCGGCGGGCGGCTGGAGTAGCGGCAGGCCACTCTCAGAGAAGTGAAGGCGGCGGGGTCACGATTTAACTTCTTTCGTGCTTGCCACTTCTCCATTTAGCACGTCGCGTGCCACAAAAAGCGAACCCATGCGAGCGTCCATCTCAAGGTCGTTCCGGCGACATGATATGGGCGTCCGGCAAACTCTCAAAACATCATGCGTCCGTCTCGACCTCCAGCCAATGCCCGCGCGCGCCGACCACGCGCACACGCCCGCCCTTAGCGATTCTCTCAACGCCGCGCGCACGCGCGCGCCACAACTCGCCGTCAACCAACACAGCCCCCTCCGGCTCCAAAGCCTCCAACACCAGCCCTGTGCGCCCCTCCAGACGCAACGGCCGCGCCGCGCTTTTCTGATGCCGCGACATCGCCGCCACGACCGCGCACACGACGATGAAACACACGCCGAGCAGCAAGAGCAGGATGAAAAGGGACGAAGGCGGAGGGATGAGGGATGAAAGAAAGGGATGAGGGCGGAGGGATGAGGGATGAATGGAAACACTCAAGAGATTGAATGCTTCTCTTAATTCATCCCTCATCCCTCCGCCCTCATCCTTTTACCTTGCTCCCGTCTCCAACTGGCGGTAGAGGGCGACGGCTTCCTGATTGTTGGGGTCAAGGCCGATGGCTGTGCGTGCGTGCGTCTTGGCCTGCGCCAGATCGCCGCGTTCGAGGAAGATGCGCCCTAAGAGGATGTGCGCGTCGATCAACTTGGCTTCCCAGAAGATCGCGGTCTTCAAGGAACTGATCGCGCGGACGAGATCGCCGCGTCGCTGGTAGATGCGCCCGATGAGCAGGTGCGCTTCGGCGTTCATCGGTTCGATCATCAGGACGCGGTTGAGTTCCGAGAGCACGTCGTCGTCGCGCCCGGCCGTATAGTCTGCGCGAGCCTTGACGAGCAAGTCCTGCGTGGTGACGCTGGCCGTATCGACGGCCGGAAGCGGCGCTTGCGCTTTCACGGCTTCGGCGATGTCGAACTGTTGGTTCAGGCGCACGGGAATGCTGGCAATCGCCTGCGTCTTCTGCCAGTCGGTCTGCATCTTGGCGTAGGTTGTCGGCAGATAACGGCGCGCTTCGTTGTCGGCGGCGGTCGTCATCTCTGCGGTTGCGCCGGACTTCTCCAGAGCCTTCGCGTAGAGGAAGCGCGCTTCGCCGTCGCGCGGGTTCAACATGATGACCGAGCGCAGTTGTTCGGCGGCGTCCGCGTGGCGGCCTGAGAGAAAGAGCGCGTAGGCGTAGTTGTAGATGACGGACGCGTCTTCGGGGTCAGACTCTTTCGCGCGTTCGAGAAATGTCTGCGCTTGCTTGATCAGGCGTTCGCGTTCCTCCGTGGACTTCTCGGCGAGCGCGGCCTGTATGGAGAGCGCGCCCGCGTTGTTGTAGATGCCCGTGAGCGGCATGTCAGTGGCGACGGGCAGGAGCGCGCCGAGCGCGGTCTTCACGTCGTTCTGACGCCAATAGCTGAGCGCTGCGTAAAAGGAGGCTTCGGCAAAGTGCGGGTCGCCTTTTTGCAGGCGCGAAAAATGTTCGGCGGCCTTCTTCCAGTCCTCTTGTTTGAAATAGAGGTTGCCGAGTTCGAAAGCGGCCTGTGGATAGACAGCGCCGGCGTTCGTCCTGGCATACTCCTTCATCGCGTTCTGCAGGTAGTTGGAACGCTTCTCGCGGTCTTCGGTCATCACGCCTTTGACGTAGCTCTCGAAGGCGCGCGGCGGAATCTTCGTCGCGCGATCGACGATCTCGTTGCGCGAATAGGCGAGCGTGGAGTCGCGCTGGTGCAGAATCTGATAGGCGAGGATGCCCTGCATCTTCTGCAAGTTGACGAGCGCGTCGCCGAAAATGTAAGGCGGCCAGATTTGCCCTTCGTTGACGCGCACGACGCGCGCGCTGACGCGCACCTCGGTCGGCGTCTTGCCATCGGGCGGCGTCACCACGTCGTAAGTGCCGATGACGGCGAGCGTGGCTTTGGCCTTCATGGCGACGTTGATGGCGGTGGCGCGCGAGGGCGTAGCCGTCAAAGGTAGTCGCAGGCGTTGGTAGATCAACTCGCGCTCATCGGTCGAGATGGTGCGCAGGCCGTACATCTGCAACAGGTCGGTCAGAGAGTCTGCGAAGCTCGTCCCGATCCAGTGATACTCGCGCTGGTTAGTGGTGTTCTCGAACGGAAGGACGATGATCACGTCGCCGCTCTGCGGCGTCTGCGCGTGCGTGCTGGCGGTAGCGGCCGAAAAGAGCAGGGCGAGCGTGCAAACGGTTAAGGTCAAACTTCTTCTCAACATATCGTTCATTCCTCAAGGCGCAAAAAACGCCGAGGCCGTCGGCGCGATGTCTCTGGAACAAGCACGGCGCGCGACGGCCAACGGAATCAGGCGAGCAACGCTCTCTTTGCGTCGCGCGCTCCGGCGAAAAGTGGCGTCCCGTACGGGAGTCGAACCCGTGTCGCCGCCGTGAAAGGGCGGTGTCCTAGGCCACTAGACGAACGGGACTAAAAGTTCTACCTAACAACGGTAAAAGCTAACTTACCGTACCGTCTGAGCGGCTGTCAAACCGCACGCGCACGCGGCTTCGGCGGCAAGCAATTTTGATGCTCGAAAACCTTGAAAAGTAGGCCGCCCAGCGCCCGTCAAAATGGCACGCTCGGCTCGTTCGTTTTCCGTTAGAATCGCCGCGCGCGAATTTGAGCGGCCTAAAATCAGAACTTGTTTTCGATGGCGACGCCTTTATCCGAATGAAAACTTCTTATCCCCTGCTTGATCCGCACGCGCGTGAAGCAAATGGGACGCGCGGCGGATGTGCGCTCGGCGTGATGACGAAAGCGCCGCGCGCGGGCGTAGCGAAGACGCGGCTCGTGCCGCCGCTCACACACGAAGAGGCCGCGCGTTTGAGCGCCTGCTTCCTCAGCGACACGGCGTCGAACATAGCCGATGCGTGCGCCGAAAGTTCGCGTCACGCGCGCCTCGTTCATCCGGTTGCCGTCTACACCCCGGCCGGAGCGGAGAGCGCGTTCGACGGACTGCTGCCCGTAGGTTTCGCGCTGCTCGCGCAACGCGGCGACGGTCTGGGCGCGCGCCTTTTACATGCGGCGGACGATCTCCTGCGGCTCGGCTACGAGTCATGCTGCCTCATCAACTCCGACAGCCCGACGCTCCCGCGCGCGCTGCTCGCGGCAGCGGCGGAAGAACTCACACGCCCCGGCCGACGCCTCGTGCTCGGCCCTTCGGACGACGGCGGCTATTACCTCATCGGCCTGAAACACGCGCACCCGCGTCTCTTCGCAGAGATCGACTGGAGCACGTCCGTCGTGCTCGCGCAAACCATCGAGCGCGCACGCGAAATCGATCTCGACGTGACGCTCCTGCCCGCGTGGTACGACGTGGACGACGCTTCGACGCTCCAACGTCTCTATGATGAACTGTTCGGCGCGCACGGCGATGATGACGCGTGTGATACGCCGCAACTCGTTCCATGTCCGGCTCCGCACACGCGCGCCGAACTGGCGCGCCTGCTCGAAGGCGAAGCTCGCGCACGTCTCCTGTCAAACTTCACAGGCGCGCACGCGCGCGCGGAAGGCTGCGGATGAAAGAGGGGCGCACAGGAGAGCCACGCGTCGTCGCTTCAACACACGCATCGACGGATGTGGACGTTGCACTTCGCGACGACACGACGACGCGCGGAGAGGCTGCGTCGCGCGTACCGGCAATGGGGTCGGCAACGTGGACGACTCTCCTGCTCGTCGCGCTCGGTCTGGCGTCGCTCGCGCTTTATCGTTACGGCCTCAACTTCGACAAAGCGCATAAACTTCAGATCGTCTGGTTCATCAAGCTCGCGCTTTCGCAGTGTGCGCTCTACGCTGCTGCGGCGTGGGTCGTGTGGCGTGCGCCGCGTGGGCGGCGTTCGACGCTCGCGCTCGTCTTCGTCTTCGCGGCGTTGTTTCGTTTGAGCGTGCTGTTCGCGCCGCCCTTTTTGTCGGACGACGTTTATCGTTACGTCTGGGACGGGCGCGTGCAGGCGGCCGGGATAAATCCTTACGCACACGTCCCGGCCGACAGCGCGCTCGTACATCTGCGCGACGCAAACATCTACCCGAACATCAACCGGCGCGACTACGCGCCGACCATCTACCCGCCGCTCGCGCAAATCGTCTTCTTCCTCACGACGCGCGTCAGCGAGCAAGTCGTGTGGATGAAATTCGTGTTGGTTCTGTTCGAGGCCGCAGGGCTGTTCGCGCTCTCTGCCCTGCTGGCCTCGTTCGGCGTGCCGCGCGAGCTCGTGCTGCTCGCCGCTTGGCATCCGCTCGCCGTGTGGGAGATTGCCGGGAGCGGCCACCTGGATGCGCTCGTCGTCTGCTTTGTCGCGCTCGCGCTCCTGGCGCGACAACGTAAGCGAGACGGTTTGACGGGCGCATTTCTGGCATCGGCCGTGCTCGTCAAATTGTTTCCGCTCGTCTTGCTGCCCGCCTTCTACAGGCGCGGCCGTTGGCGTCTGCCGCTCGCGTTCTGCCTGACGCTTGCGGCGGGTTATCTGCCGTATCTTTCCGTGGGCGCGCGGCGCGTGCTCGGATTTTTGCCGGGCTACGCGAGCGAAGAGGGCTTGCAGAGCGGCGAGCGATTTTTTTTGCTGCAACTCGCACGCGCGCTCTTTGGCGAACCGCGCGCGAGCGTTGCGGCATACGCGGTCTTCGCGCTCCTCGTCATGTGTGCGCTTGCCGCTTGGTGTGTGTGCAAACGTGACGCGGACGAGCGCGACTGTGCGCGTCGCGCGGCGCTGCTGGCGACTGTGTTCACAGTTCTTTTGTCGCCGCATTACACCTGGTATTTCGTGTGGCTCGTCGTCTTCCTGTGCGTCTTACAGGCGCGGCAGCTCGCGCCGCTCCTGTGTCTGACGGCCGCCTCGTTCATGCTCTACGGCACGTGGCTCGGCGATTCGCGCGCCGAGATGCTTTATCTCAACCTCTCTATCTACTTGCCGCCCGCCGTGCTTCTCGTCTTCTCTTACCTGAGACGACGCGCGGCGGTTGATAACTTGCGTGGGGCGACGTGATAGAGTTTTTCGGAAAACAGTTAAGTGGAAGGGAAGCAACGAAGTTGAAGGAAGGGATGCGCGCATTGGTGACGGGCGGGGCGGGTCTCATTGGTTCGCACATCGTCGATCTTTTGGTGGGTGAAGGTTGGCGCGTGCGCGTACTCGATAATCTTGAGCCGAACACGCACAGGCGCGGTCGCCCCCCTTGGCTGAACGCGGCGGCCGAGTTTGCCGAAGGCGACATACGCGACCGCGCCACCGTCTCGGCGGCGCTCGCCGGGATAGATGTCGTCTTTCATCAGGCGGCTTACGGCGGCTACATGCCGGAGATTTCAAAGTACGTGGGCGTCAACAGTTTCGGCACGGCGCAGTTGCTCGAAGTGATCCGTGACGAGAATTTGCCCGTCCGCAAAATCGTCGTCGCTTCGTCGCAGGCGGTCTATAGCGAGGGCGCTGGTGTGTGTCCCGGCGAGCACGGTCTGGTCTTCCCCACGGTGCGTCCCGTCGAACAACTGCGTGCGGGAGACTTCAGCGTCCATTGTCCCTTTTGCGACCTTGCCACCACGCCTGCACCCACGCCCGAACATGCCCCCATCGGCGGCGAGACCGTTTATGCCATCACGAAAGTGGATCAGGAACGGCTCGTGTTGACGTGGGGACGACAGACGGGCGTGCCCACGGTCGCCCTGCGTTACTCATGCACTTACGGGCCGCGCCAGTCGATCTTCAATCCTTACACGGGCGTCATCGCCATCTTCTGCACGCGCCTGTTGAACGGCGAGCCGCCCGTGCTCTACGAGGACGGCGAACAGACGCGCGACTTCAGCTTCGTCGAAGACATCGCGCGCGCCAATCTGCTCGCCGCGACGACTGACCGACTCGACGGCGCGGCCGTCAACGTCGGCAGCGGCGAGGCGACGACGATCCGCCGCATCGCGCGTCTCGTCTCCGAAGCCTTGAACATTTCAATCGAGCCGGTCGCGCGCGGCGAGTTTCGCCCCGGCGAAATGCGCCATCTCATTTCCGACACCGCGCGCATACGCGCCGCAGGCTACGCACCGCAAGTTGATCTCGCCACGGGCATCCGCCGTTACATCGAATGGGTCGGCGCGCAGATGGACGTGCGCGACTACTTCGCCGCCGCCGAAAACACCTTGCGCGCCAAAGGCATCGTCCACCGGGTCGCGCTCTGATTGGCAAATTACTTTGGCTCGTTCAACTCTTCTCCGAATAACGACGTGAACAAAGGTTCAAACACAGCAACACGCGTCTCGGTCGTCATCCCGGCTTTGAACGAGCAGGAGACAATTGGCGCGGTCGTGCGCGCCGTGCCGCGCGAGTTGGCCGAGGAGGTCGTCGTCGTGGATAACGGGAGCGACGACCGGACGGCCGAGCGTGCGCGTGAGGCGGGGGCGCGCGTCGTCTCGGAGCCGCGACGCGGCTACGGGCGTGCATGCCGCGCAGGCGCGCTGGCGGTGGCAGAGGCGTGCGAGATCATCGTTTTTCTGGACGGCGACGGAAGCGATTGCCCGGAGTTGATGGATCGACTGGTCGCGCCCGTCCGCGCAGGGAAGTACGACTTCGTCCTCGGGTCGCGCACGCGCGGGGCGCGCGAACAGGGCAGCATGAACTTTCAACAACTCTTCGCCGGACGCGCCGCCGGTCTACTCGTCCGTGCGCTCTACGGCGTCGGCTACACGGACATGTGCCCGTTTCGCGCCATCCGACGCGACGCGCTCGCCGGTCTGGGGATGCGCGAAGAGACTTACGGTTGGAATCTGGAGATGCAGATGCGCGCCGCGCGCATGGGCTTGCGCATCCTCGAAGTGCCGGTCGAACATCGCCGCCGCGCCGGGGGCGAATCGAAAGTGTCGGGCACATGGCGGGGCACGATCCTCGCCGGGACGCGCATCCTTTACACCGCCGCGCGCATCGCATGGGGGCGCACCTGACGCTTACGGTCTCCCGAATTGCTTTTTAGTTTTCTTAGGTACTCTAAGTTAAACTCAGGTCGTAAACTCACCTAACCGGCCGTGCTCCCCACCGGTGACGACGCAAGGTTTTTATGAAATACACAAGAACACTCACCGCGCTTCTTCTTGCTTCGACGCTCTTAACTTCGACCGTACATGCGCAGGAGCCTCCTCCTGCGCCCGCGCCGACGCCCGCGAAAACCAACGAGCAGACGGCGGCCGAGGCCGAGCTTCAGGAGAAGGCTCTGGCCTTGCTCGAAGAGGTGGCGGGAGAAATTTCTTCGCTCAAACTCATCGAGAACCGTGTGCGCCTGAACGCCGCTGCGGCCGAGATTTTGTGGACGCGCGACGAGGCGCGCGCGCGTGAGCTTTTCAACGCGGCGGCGAGCGATCTCTCAAGCGTCACGGCGGGCGTCGAGCCGGACGACCCGGAGTATTACAACCTGACGAACGCGACCTTGCATTTGCGTCAACGTCTGCTCGGCATCATCGCCGAGCGCGACCCGAAGTTCGCGCTCGAATTCCTGCGCGCCACTCGCCAGCCGCCACCGCCCGCGCAGCCCGGCACAAACTTTCGCCAGCCCGATCAAGACCTCATGCTTGAGGCGCAACTCGCGCAGCAGGTCGCCGCGCGCGACCCGCAGCAAGCTCTCCGCATCGCCGAAGAAGTTTTGAGCCGCGGCCTGTCTTCGAATCTGCTGCCGCTCCTCGATCAACTGAGCGCGCGCGACCCGGAAGGCGCGTCGCGTCTCGTCGCAGGCATCGTCAGGAGACTTCGCACCGCGAACTTCACTACCGACTACGAGGCAGCGAACATCGCCAGCCACGTCCTAACGACGACCCGCGCGCCTGAGACCGTATCGAGCAATCAAGCGAACGCCGTCGTTCGCAGCAACAACAACAACGCGCGACGGGTTCAGTTGGACGAAGCGACACGGCGCGATCTCGTCAACCTGCTCGTCGGCGCGGCCGTCGGCGGCGACGCGCGCGGCTCTCAGAATATCGGCGGTCTGCTCTCGACCTTGCGACAGTTGATGCCGGAGGTCGAGCGTTACGCGCCGGCGCAAGCTGCCGGTGTGCGCCGTCGTCTGGAAGGATACGAGCGCAGAGTTGAAGGCAGCCCGCGCGAGTACAGGCAGTTATTGGAGACGGGGACGACCGACGCGCTCGTCGAAGCGGCGGCGAAGGCCACGCCTGAAATGCGACACCATCTCTATCGCTCGGCGGCCTGGAAAGCCTTGAACGACGGCAACCCCGAGCGCGCACGCCAGATCATCTCCAACAACATCGAAGGCAAGCATCAGCGCGAACAGATGTTGAAGGAACTGGAACAGCAGATGTTCTGGCGCGCTGCCACCGAAGGCAAACTGGAACAGGCGCAGGCGCTTCTGGCGCGCATCAAGTCTGCGGATGAACGCGTCGGGATGTTGTTGCAACTGTCTCGCCTCACTGCGGCGAAGGGCAACAAAAAGGCGGCGACCGCTTTGCTGGACGAAGCCTGGAATTTAGTTGGCGGGCGTGCGCGCGGGCAGTCACAGTTCTTCGTGCAGTTGCAGATGGCCGAAAGCTACGCGCATCTCGCGCCCACGCGCGGCTTCGAGATCGTCGAAGCGAACGTCATGCACCTGAACGAACTCGTGGCGGCGGCGCTCCTGCTTGAAGGCTTCGGCCAGGAGGCTTTTGCGCAGGACGAACTGAAAGGGCAGGATTCGACTCAGTGGGGTTCGCTCGCCTTTCAATGTAACGAAGCGCTCGCGGCGCTGGCGTCCGCAGATTTCGAACGCGCACGCGCCGCCGCAGACAGATTCCAGCGTCTCGAACTGCGTCTGCCCGCGCGCCTCGCCATCGCTCGCGGCATACTGCTCAAAGACAAAGAGCGCAACGCGCCCCTCCGACGCCGTCGCGGCGGCGGCATCGGCGGCGTGTGAGTTAATTTTGTGCGCGGAAGACGAGGAAGTAGTCCATGTTGTCGGGCTTGACGAAGTCGTGTTGTGAGACGAGCGTGAAGCCTGCGCGGGCGGCTTCGTCGATCACCTTGCGTTGATCGAGGCCGTGATCGTCGCCCGCGCCGTTGCGGTCGATGATGCCGACGAGCGCGCCCGCGCCGAGCGAGCGGCGAAGGTTGCGAAGCAGGCGTATGGGCTGCGCGATCTCGTGATAGGTTTTCAGGAGGAGCACGGCGTCCACGCTTCTTTCGGGCAGCAGCGGATCGTCTTCGCGTCCGAGCACGGCGCGTATGTTCCCCAGTTGCTCGCGCGCGGCGCGCGCTTCGATGTGCTTGAGATAGTCTTGATTGATCTCGACGGCGTAGACCGTCCCACCTGCGCCGACGCGCCGGGCGGCGCGCACCGTGAACCAACCCGAACCCGCGCCGATGTCGGCCACGCGCGAGCCTTCCTTGATCCCCAAAATATCCATCACGCGATTGATCTGTAGTTTCTCTTCGCGTTTGGCGTCCTCGAAGATCGAGAGGCTGCCCGTGTAAGGCTCGCTTGTCGGGCGGTCGAGTTTGTCCGTCTCTGCCGGCGGCGAAGAGACGGCGGGTTCCGCCGGACCGACGGGCGCGCGTTTTGGCTGTTGGAAAGCGAGCGACGCGCCGAGCAGCGTGAACGACGCGGCGACACACAGCAAGGCTTTCGTGAACAGCGACAGCACGTTTCGGCGTTCCACCTTTGTCTCTTCCAGCAAAATTATTCAGCCCCTTTTACGTCGAGATGCGACGGCTCGCTCGTTGCCGCATCTTCTGCCTGGAGGTTCAAGCGCGCGATGATCTGTGTGTAGCGCGCGACGCTTGCGAATTCCGGACTCGCGCCGAGCATGAGTTCAAACGAGAGCAGGCGCGCGTAAGTTTCCGGCGTATCTGAAAGTTGTGCCGGCAGATAGTCTGCGACGACGCGGACGCCTCGTTCGGCGACTACTTCAAGTTTCGCCGCCGTTGCCAGTTCGCGAAGCGACCGCGCATCGTAAAGCCGCGCCGGGCCGCCGTAGAGAGATTCGTTTACCTCTGCCGCTACGAGCGCCCGCTCGGCTTCTTCGAGATCGTGTGTCTTCAAGGCGGCGCGCAACGCTTCGCCCGCGCGGTTGCGCGCGACGAGCGAGACGTGTGCGCCCGGTTTGACGAGCGCGGCCAAAGCGGCGACGCAGGCGCGCGGGTCTCGGACGTATTCGAGGACGTTGTGACAGACGGCCGCGTCGAACGCGTGCGGCGCGAAAAGTTGTGCGGCCATTTCTGCCGTTGACTGATGGAAGGCGACGCGCGCGTCGAGAGATTCGGCGCGGGCGGCGTCGGCGGCGAGCGCGAGCATCTGCGCGGACGGATCGACGATTGACGCGTGCCAGCCGTGCGCGGCGAAACGCAGTGCGAGCGCACCCGTGCCGCCGCCGAGGTCGAGCACGCGTCCGGGCTGCGTTGCGTGTTCCTGATGCGGCTGCGTTGCGCCTTCGTGCTCCGATGCTCCGGCGTGGTCGCGTGTGAGTTCGCGAGCGGCCGTCTGTTTTGTGATGACGGAGTTGAAGTTTGCCCACGCGATGTCGAGACGCAGACGCCCTTCGACCGTCCGCAAATAATCGGCGTAGGCGTGTGCGCCCGATTCGAAGCGTGCGTCGGTCATTTGACGACGATTGAGTGTGTGCCGCGCTCTGTGACGCGGCCGATGCGCGTGGCATCCGGGTAGATTTCGCTGAGGCGCGCGAGCAGTTGGTCGGCCTGCGCCGGGTCGATGGAGATGAGCAGGCCGCCCGCCGTCTGCGGGTCGAAGCAGAGACTAAGGAGCGGCGCGCTCACTCCGGAACAGATTTGTATGTCGTCGCCGACGTAGAGACGGTTCGACTTGTCGCCGCTCGTCAAGAGTCCCTGCGTCGCCAGTTCGAGCGCGCCGGGGATGAGGGGCACGCGCCCCGTCTCGATCTCGATGGTGACGTTGCTTCCGCGCGCCATCTCCCACGCGTGGCCGACGAGGGCGAAGCCGGTCACGTCCGTCGCTGCGTGCGCGCCGAACTCCTGCATCAGGTCAGACGCCTCGCGCCCCGCCAGAAGCATCGTCTCAAGCGATGCCTGTTTGACCTCTGCGCTCGCCTTGCCGAACTTGATCCCTGTGGAGACGACGCCCGTGCCGAGCGGTTTCGTCAGGATCAACGCGTCGCCGGGCATCGCGTCGCGGTTGGTGATGATGTGGCGCGGGTTGATCAGTCCGGTCACGGCGTAGCCGAACATGATCTGCGGATCGTCTACGCTGTGGCCGCCGATGAGCGCGACGCCGTGCGCCTTGAGCACGTCGAGTCCGCCGCGCATGATCTCGCCGAGGATGGAGAAGTCTAAGCCTTTTTTCGGGAAGCAGGTGATGGCAAGCGCAGTGATGGGAATGCCGCCCATCGCCCACACGTCGTTGATGGAGTTGAGCGCACTGATGCGGCCGTAGTCGTATGGGTCGTCAACGATGGGCGTGAAGAAGTCCACGGTCTGGACGAGCGCGAGGTCTTCGGTCAGTTGATAGACTCCTGCGTCGTCCGCCGTCTCAATGCCGACCAGCAGATTGGGATGCTTCGGGATGTCGAGTCCGCTCAGAACCTGAGCGAGGGCGCTCGGCGCAAGTTTCGCCGCTCAACCAGCGCAGTTGACCATCTCAGTCAGACGCATCACCGTGCCTCCCTTCCTTCGAATATCGCGGCAACACTTTCACAGGCCAGACGCGCGCCGCTACTGATCGCGTGGGTGAGGAAAAACGTCGGGGTAACGTTAGAGTTGATGAAGAGACTAACACGAATTACGGGGAAAAATGAAGGAATGATGAAGAGTTGATCGGATGAGGAAATTATAGCGAATGGCGTTTGGCCGAACACTCGTTCGGAATCCCCGCGTGCCCCGCGGTGGTTGATCGTGAGTCAATCATTAACCACCGCAGGACAGGGAGAGCACGCAGGGAAGACAAGTTCGGCCAACCGTGAACCTCTCTCGATAGCGAATCAAATTCTTTCTAATCTCGCCCGGCCTGCGTCGGGGCGCGTCGTGGTTGGTCTGCGACGCTGAACTTCGTGGGGGCGACGGTGGCGCGTGCTTCCGGGTTGTAGTAGTCGTAGACGACGGAGGGCGCGCTCTTGGCCGAGAGGCCGTAGCGGGGGCGGAAAGTAAACTGGAAGTTCGTGCCCCCTGCGCGCGGCCAGAGATAGACGACCAGACGGTCGGGCAAAAGGTCGTAATGACTAAACTCCCAACCGGACTCTTTCATCGCGCGTTCGAGCGAAGCGCGATCAACGTCCGCGCCCGGCGGCAGGCCGACTTCGGCCAGAAGCATCCCGTAGCCGCGATGCCCGATGCGTTCGGCCGCGACGCGGCAAGTCACCGTCTCGCCCGTGGCGGCCGTCGTGCGATCGAAGCGAACGTCGAGACTGAGCGCGCGTGCATCCTGCGGGCGCGCATGGCGGCCGTCGGCCGTCGAAGCCGACCAGGGGCGATAGTAGGTCGTGACGAGTTGCGCGGTGGCGGCCGGATGAGCGGCGGCACTTCGTTTGAGTTCGACGCGGTTCGCGCCCGTCGAGACGAAGCGCGAGAGATCGAGCGCGACAGGGTTCGCAGGCTCGTGCGACGCGGGAAGCGAGATTGTGCCCGCGCTCCGGCCGTTGACGAAAACTTCGACGGTCTGCGGCGCAGAGGCTGCGGGCTGTTGCACCCCTGCCGGCGAGAGCACGGCGAGCGCGTCGAGCACGTTGACGGTCGCCTGCGTCGAGAGCCACACGCCGTAACGATCCTTGTTCTTCAACAGGAACAGAAGACCCCGATCAATTAGTTCGTCGGACGGTCGCGGGGCAGACTTCACAGTCGCCTTATCGTTCTCGCTTCGGCCTGCCGCCGTGTCTTGTTCTTCCGGTCGCGCGGGTTCACTCTTCGCTTCGACGACGATGCCCTTCGCCTTCGTGAGCGCTTGCACAACGAGGGCTGTGGTTTCGATGCGCCCGGCTTGACCCCAGCCGTAGAAGGGCGTGTTGGTTTCGAGCTTCCAGTAAGAACCGCTCTCTTCGTCGTGTGCGAGGGCGCGCAGGCGGCGTATGGGACGGGCGATTACGCTCGCCGGTTCGCCGCCGTCAATCGCTGCGAGCGCGTAAGCCGCGATCAGGTACGGCTCGTCGGCCTCTTCCGTGCGGGGCGCGAGAAAGTCGAGCGCGCGGCGGAGCGCCTTTGCCACTTGAGTTTGATCTTGACTTTGCGTCGAGATTCCCGCGCGCTGCATGGCGAGGATGCGCGCGACGTAAGAGGTGAGCATCGCATCGGCTCGCCCGCGCGTGTTTTTGTCGGACGCGTATGTCGTCCAACTGCCGTCAGCGTTCTGTCGCCCGACGAGCCACTGGCGCGCGGCTGCGAGCACGTTCTGGTCAACGTCCGTAAACTCGCTCGCGTCCGTGAGGAAGCGTAGGGCGTAGGCCGTCAGCGCGAGGTCTGCTTCGCCGCGTCCCCAGTAGGCGAAGCCGCCGCCGTCCGTGCGATATGAAAGGAGGCGTTCGTAACCTTGACGCAGGTAGCGCGCGGCCTTCGCGGCGATGGGCGCTTCGGTCTTAACGCCATTGCCCGCAGTCATGCGGCGATAGTGTCGCAGCACGAGCAGACTCGGATAGGTGGACGAGATGGTCTGTTCGCCGCAGCCATAGGGACGCTGCATGATCGCCTCGACGCTCTCGACGGCGTGCGCCGTCAGGTTCGGGTAAAGCTTCAACTCCGCGCGCGCCGAGTGCGGGATGGTCTCGGCGGGCAAGTTCACTTCGAGCAGTGAAGACTCGCGCAGGATTTGCGTCGTCGTCTCGGCCAACTCTTCGCCGTCCGGGTGGACGTAGACTGCACGCTCGATCTGATCGCTCGCGTCGCCGCCGATGGCCGTGATGCGCTGCAAGCCCTCTTTGACGGAAGCGACGGCGCGAAAGTCGAACGTCTCGCGCAGTGCTTCGCCCGCCGCCACCTGCGTCTCTTTGCGCGCCGGGCCGAGCAGCGTGAACCACTCTTCCGGCTTGATGTCGAGCGCCACGGTCTGCACGCGTTCGAGATAGTTGCGCAGGACGACCGGCAGATTGATCTCGTCGCCTTCGGTCAGGACGCGCGGCGGGTCGTGTTCGACGAAGAAGGGTTGGAAGGCGCGTATCTCTCGTTCGACCGTGCCGAGTTCGCCCGTCTCGGTCGAGCCGATGATCGACATCTTCCAGGTAGTGATGTTGTCCGCGAGTTTGAAACGCAGTTCGGCACGACCGCGCGCGTCGGTTTCGACGGCGGGCTGCCAGTACAACGTTTCGGGAAAATCTTTACGCAGGCGCGGCGTGGAGACGGGCGGCTTGGGCGCGTGCGCCGCTCCATCCTGCGCCTTGGTCGCTCCCGGTTTGAGCGCGAGCAGAGATGAAAAGTTCCTCCCTTTCACGGACAGTTCGGAGATTTCTGCCGCCGCGACCGTGACCGTCTCCTGCACAGTGCCGACCTGTAGGTTGAAGTTGATGGTGGCGAGAGTTGCCGAGTAGACCAGCACGTCCGTCACCGTAGTCTGATTGAACCCCGGCGCGTTTGCGCGCACGATGTAGGGGCCGGCGGGCAGATTGCGCAGGAGAAACTTGCCCTCTTCGTCCGTGGTGGTTTCAAAGACGCGCTCGCTCCGGTGCTGGTGCGTGGCCGTGACGTTTGCGCCCGGCACGACCGCGCCCGTGGGGTCGAAGACCGTGCCGCTGATCGCGCCCGTGTCGCCCGAAAAAGTGATCTGCGCGGGCGCGGCTTGCGGTTTGCCGTCACGCGCCGATTGCTCCGAGACGAGGCGTGAAAACGCGGCGACGGTGAAATCGTCAGGCGTGCCCGTTTGGCCGTCCGCGCCCGCGCTGCGCAGCGTGACGAACTGCAAGCGGCGCGTGACGGGCATCTGGTTTCGAGCCGTTTGCTGCGAGGTGTTGCTCTCGACGTGCGTGCGGTCGCCGTAGCGCGCCTCTTCGTGGAAGTTGGCGTAGTAGGGACGCAGCCAGGGGTCGCGCAAATTCTTCCAGTCAAACCTGGCGCGGCTGAGCGCGTTTTGCAGCGCAGCTTCGTCGCGCGGAAATTCCCCAGTCAGCGCGGTGTAGGCGGCGAGGGCGGAGTCAATCTTTGTGCGCGCCCCGGCGAAGTAGTCGGTCAGCGCAGTCCAGACGGCGAAGTCGTCCGGGCTGGGGTTGTATGGATCGAACGTGAGGCGGCGGTCAAGGCCGCCGCTCAGGACTTTGAGGACGTAATTCGTGCCGTTCACTTCAAAGGTGAATCCGTAGGGTTGCCCCCAACGGTCGCGTTCGAGCGCGGCAAGATCGAACCTGGCGCGCGCCAGTTCCTCTTTGAGCGTGACGGCGTCGCGGATGAAGTTGCCCGTGCGCTTGTGATAGTCGGCGAGGGCGCGATTTATGGCCTCGCCTGCGGGGCGAAAGTAGTTCCAGGTGAAACGCGTCGCCGTCCAATCGTCGTCCGTGTGGCGGCGCTTGTCCGCGCCCACGCTCTTGAATTCCAACACGTCGTTGGCCTGCTCGATGTGGAAGACCGGAACGTAGAGGGTGCCCCAGGGGTCGCGCAACTCTTCGAGCGCGATGCCCTCTTCCGCGAGCACGCGACGCAAACTCGCCTCGTCCGACGGATGCACAGCCCCCCTTTTATCGCGCGCTTCAAAGGCCGCGCGCGTCGCGCGAAAGACGGTTGCGGCGTGGTCTGCGAAGATGTACGCCTGATTCGTTTCGTAATTGCCGGAACTGAAAAAGTTCGGATAGTAGTGTTGGTCATCGCGCTGGAGCAGCAGTTCGGCCACTGTCTCCAGACCTGCGGGGAGCGTGCGCCTCGCATCGAGTTGTTCCACGTCGCGGACGCTCAAGCCGCCGATTGATTCGGAGCCGTACCAGAAATGGTAAAAATAGTTCGAGAAGCCGTAAGAGGAAGCGAACTCCTGTTCCGTGCGCGCGCGTTCTTCAACTGCCTTGTCGAAGACGACCACGCCGAGCGCGCTCTCCACGCCGCGCCCTGAAGCGTTCAACACGCGCACGCCCGCAGCGGCCTCTTCGCCCGGCTGGTAACTGGCGCGGCTCAAACGCACGTCGAACTTCAACTCGCGGTTGCGCGGGTAGATGACGGTGCGCGTGCTGCGCGTGTAGTCGTCGTAGCTGTTGTCGGGAAAGTCCGTCGTGTAGGCCGCGAGCGTCACGCGGTTTTGAAACTCGGGACGATAGGGAAACTCTACGAGCGCGCTCCCTCCGCGCAGGCGCAACGTCTCGGTCGCCACGACGCGGCTGTTCGACACCACATCGACGAAGACGCGCGCGTCCTTACCATTCGACGAGACGCGCGCCGCGAGAGGCTCGCCCGCGCGATAGATCACACGGTCGGTTTCGACGCGCAGGACGGGGTGCGGGGCGAGCCAGAGGCTTTCCGTGTGTCGCCCCTCGCGTCCCTCACGGTCGCGCGCCGTCAGTCGGACGTAAAAATATTCGTCCATCTCTCCGCTCAGTTCGGAGCCGACGACTTTGGCGACGCCGTAGGCGTTCGTCTTCACGGTCGCGGGTAGTTTCGCGTTCTTGTCGTCCTCCTCATCCGAAGGCGTCAGTTTCAACTCGCAGACGGCGGGCGTGCCGTCGGCGTAAGAGGCGGAGACGTAGAAGACGAGCGGAAGCCCTTTGGCCTGCCGGTAGTTGCCCTGCGTGACGTAGATGTGAATCGGTTCTCGCGTCAGACGCACTTGAAAGCGACGCTGTTCGGTGCGATTGGTGGTCGAGTCCGTGAGATAGGCGGCGTAGTTCAGGTCTAGGAAGCGTTGCCACGAATTGGACGCCATCCCGGCGTGCTCCTTCGATAAGTTGAGGCGCACGCGGAAACGTCCGTCCGCGCCCAACTCGCCCTCGTAACGTTCGCCCTCTTTCGTGTCGTAGCGTTGCTCCTTGTAGTTCCACACGCGCTCTGTCTCGCGCACCAGCCGCACGCGCCCGCGCTTGACGGGCTGGCCGAACAGATAATCGCCGCGCACTTCGATCTCCGCGCTCTCGCCCGGCAGGTAATAAGGACGTTCCGGCGCGGCCGTGACTGTGAAGTTCGGCAACTCGTAACGACTGATCTTAACGCGCTGGTAGGCCGCGCCGTCGTCCGAGTCGTCATCGTCGGCCGAGACTTTGATGCTGTAATCGCCGAGCCGCGTGTTTTCGGGGATCGGCCAGTCAACACTGGCGACGCCGAAGCGCGAAGTCTTGAGCGGAGTTTTGAAGACGGTCGTGCCTTCCGGGTCGTCAATCTCAAGCGTGGCTTCGCGTTCGGCGAGGGCGCGGCGGGTGGCGTGGTTGAGAAAGAGGGCGCGCAGGTGCAAAGTCTGGCCGGGTTGATAGAGCGGCTTGTCGCTCGTCAAAAGGATGCGCGTCGTGCCGCTGAAGTCTATGTCGTCGGACGCGGTCTGGACGACCTCGCCGCGTCGTCCCGTCACTTTGATCTCGCCTTCGTCGGTCTTGATCCGCGCGGGCAGTTTGAAGTCGAGCGTGACGTAGCCGTCCGCGTTCGTCGTGCCCGCCAACTTCAAAGGCAGCTTCTTCGCGTCTTCGTCAACGTCGTCATCATCGTCTTCATCGAGACTTACTTCGGCCGTGACGGCGACGCCGCGCACGGGGCGCGACGTGAGCGGGTGCGTGGCGCGCACGCGCACGCGATAGAGCTGTCCCTCGTTGGCCTTCTCTGCTGCCGACACGCGCAACTCGAAGAGGTCGGGCGTGATCTCGGAAAGCGAGATGATGCCTGCGACGCGCGACGCGGCGTCTTCGCTCACGCCGTCGCCCGGCGTGATCTCGTAGCGCAGTCGATACCAGAGAAGATACCTGATGTCTTCGCCGGAGCGCGCGAAGTCTGGGAAGGGCAGGAAGGCCGGGACGTTGTTTGCGCCGGGTCGCAAATGCTCGCGTCGCTGCGTGCGCGCCACCACTTTGTCGCGCCTGTCGAGCAGTTCGAGTTTGAAGTGCGCGGGCGCGGCGCGTCCTGCGGCGTCGGCGGCGGCACTGTTCTCGACGACGAGAGAGATTTTGCAACTGCCTTCTCCGAACGAGACGCGCGACGCCGTTTCGTCTACGCGAAGCGGAAGAGTTTGAGTTGCGGCGTTAACAAGTGTTGCGACTGCGAAGGCGCAGAGACAGACCTGTAGACAGAGTAGAAGGGAGAGCCATCTACGGCGCATGGGACACCTCCAATTGTGCGGCTGTGATGCACGCCTCTCGCACAATGGTTGTTGCACGCATCCAAAAAAATATTTTCGGCGATCAAAATTTCGTCGCGCACCACACTCAAGCAACCGTGCGAGGACACGCGGGCAACAAAGCGACGACACAAGCGAGTCGTCAAGTTTTCTTCGCGTCGTCCTTCGCTCGGCGCGATACGTCTCTTCGCGCCGCTAGCCACACGCATCAGTTCAGACAAGTAGAAAACTGTGGAACCACGCGCATCACACGAAACAACACTAAATTCTTGTTCGTGTCGGTTCGTGTATGTTCGTGGTTCCGCTGTTTTGTTAAGGACTCTTAGCCGGTTGCAACCTCAATCTCTTCGGCGTCGCTAAAAAAATCGGCGCGCCCCGATCCTTTCGCGCCGCTCGCGGTAACAAGAGACGGCCGGTAAGTTTTCGACGGAAACGAGCACCTCAGGTTTTGCCTGATACGGACACAGACGAATCTCTCTTGGGGCGCGCACGCGCGGGCGACGAGCAGGCGTTTCTCTCGATCTACATGCGTCATCGCGCGGGCGTCTATCGCTTCGCCTGTCGTCTGCTCGGCGACGAAGCGGCGGCCGAAGACGTGACGCACGATTGCTTCCTTAGTCTGTTCAAGCATCCTGAACGCTTCGACGCGTCGCGCGGCGCAGCGCTTCGCACCTATCTCTTCGCCGCGGCGCGCAATCTCTCTCTGAAACGTTTTCGCCGCGCGGCACAAGAAACGTTGATCGACGAGACGCTGGAGGAACGAAGCGCGCCCGCATGTGACGAACCCTTGAGTCGCCTGCTCGAAGCTGAGCTATCGGCGACGGTGCGCGCGGCCGTCCACGCGCTTCCGGCGTTGCAGCGAGAGGTCTTGATCTTGTTCGAGTTTGAAAATTTGAGCTTGCAGGAGATCGCCCTGGTGGTCGGCGCGGAAGTGAACACTGTGAAGTCGCGCCTCGGCCGCGCACGCGATGGCTTGCGGCGCGCGCTCGCCCCGCACCTCGCCGCACGGCGCACGGAGTTGGTAGGAGCGTCGGAGAAGTAGAGATGAGCGAGAAGACGAATCAGGACGAACTCGATGCGCGTCGCCCCTCAGTCGAACCGGAAGGGCGGGAGGCGTCGGCGTGCGAGTCGTCAGCGTTGACGCATGAGTCGTCCGCCGCGCTCTTTGTGTTCGCGTCCGTTCCCGCGCTCGAAGAAGATTTGAAAGTTTTGCTTGACGGTTGGCAGTCTCCCCGCGTTGTGCCCGCGTCGCTCGACGCGCGCGTCCTTAATTCGTATCGCGAACTGTTGAAGGAGAAGGAAATGAATTTGCACCGTCCCGGCCACACGCTCACGCCGCACTACGCACTGCCCGGCGATTACCATCTCACGATTTTAGAAGAACGCGGACTCTTCGCACGCCTGCTCGCGGAGATACGCGAGACGGCCGATGACGCGCAGTTGACGCGCGCCGAACTGCGCCGCGACCCGTTCGGCTTCATGCGCCGTTTGGCGTCCGCCTACGCTTCGATGGCGTGGCGCACGCTCAGTCAGGAGAACACAGCTTACGGCGTCGTCACCGCGTTCGCCGTCGTGCTCACGCTCGTCGGCGCGGTCGCCGCCTTCAGTAAGTTTGGAACAACACGCGACGGCCTGTTGGCCGACCGCATCAACGAAAACTTGATCTACCTCGGCCCCGTGACGAACATTCCGAAGGTGCAGCCCGAACCGGAAGCGGGCACGGCGGGCATGGCGCGGGGCACGGGCGGCGGCTCGAAAACGGAGCAGGAGCGGCCGGGCGGCGGCGGTGGCGGCGGACGACTCGAAGACAAACCGGCCGTCCACGGAAAACTGCCGCAGGCGACGCTCGACCCGCAAGTGCTCGCGCCCGATCCGAAGCCGCCCGCAATTCAGAACCCGTCGCTTCCCACGGCCGCGACCATCCGCGCAGACCCGGCGCTCTTTCCCACGGACACGCGCGCCATCAACTACGGCGATCCGAAATCTAAAGCGACCGAACTCTCTTCGGGTTCGGGCACGGGCGGCGGCATCGGCGAAGGGACGGGCGGCGGCGTCGGCCCCGGCAACGGCACTGGCTACGGGCCGGGCGAGGGCTACAACACGGGCGGCGGCCCCCCGAAATTGGGCGGCGGCGGCGCGGGCGGCAATGGCGGCGGCGGCGACCTCGCACGTCCTTTCCGCGTCAACGAAGTGACGCGCCGCGCGCAGATCATCTCGAAGCCCGAACCGCTCTACACGGAAGAGGCGCGCAAGAATCAGGTGACGGGCACAGTCCGCCTGCGTCTCGTCCTTTCGGCTTCGGGGCAGGTCACGGGCATCACGCCTATCACGAAACTTCCCGACGGATTGACGGAGAAGGCCATCGAAGCGGCGCGCAGAATCTCTTTCACGCCCGCCGAGAAGGACGGCCGCAAAGTCTCTCAATACGTCACCATCGAATACAACTTCAACATCTACTGAAGACTCGTGAATGGTGAATAGTAAATGGTGAATGGAAGAAGACCAATTCTTCTCCATTCACCATTTACCATTTTCCATTTACCCTTCTTCACTTCATCGTTTCTCTGTCTCTCGTTATATACTGGCGTGCGAACGTTTAACTAAACGAGAGAACCGCACGTGACCGAAACATCTCCCCGTACCATCGTCTGCCTCGCCAGCTATTTCAAAGGCGTGGAGTTTTTGCGTGAATGCAAACGGCAGAACTGCCGCGTCTTTCTCCTCACGAAAGAGAAGTGGCGTGCCGAAGACTGGCCGCACGACTGCATCGACGAATTCATCACGCTGCCGAACGACGCCTCGGCCGACCATTACATCTACGTCGTCACGCAGATCGCGCGGCGACATAAACTGGCGCGCGTCGTCGCGCTCGAAGAGTTCGACGTGATCACAGCCGGACTCGTCCGCGAGCACCTGCGCCTGCCCGGCATGACGAGTTCGGAGGCACGCCTGTTCCGCGACAAACTGGCGATGCGCGGCGCAGCGGCGGCCGCGCGCGTCAACGTGCCGGAGTTCGTACACGTCCTGAACTACGCAGAGTTGCACGAGTTTATGGAACGCGTGCCCGCCCCCTGGGTCTTGAAACCGCGCACGGACGTGTCGGCCATCGGCATCAAGAAGATGCACGACGCGGAGCAGGTTTGGCGCGCGATAGATGCGCTCGACGCGCGCGAGCGACTGAGCGAACAGTCTTCGTTCTACCTGCTCGAACGCTTCGTCGCGGGCGAGGTCTATCACGTCGATGCAATCGTCGCGGGCGGCAAGGTGGAGTTCGCGGGCGTCAGCCGTTACGGTCGTCCGCCGATGAACGTCGCGCACGAAGGCGGCGCTTTCATCTCACATTCGCTCGAACGAAAAAGCACAGACCGGCGGAAGCTTTTGGAGATCAACCGGCAGGTCATCAAGGCGCTCGGCCTTCGTCGTGGCGCGACGCACGCCGAGTTCATCAAGAGCGCGGCCGATGGACAGTTTTACTTTCTCGAAATCGCCGCACGCGTCGGCGGCGCATACATCGCGGAGACTTTGGAGGCCGCGAGCGGGCTGAACATCTGGCGCGAATGGGCGAAGCTCGAACTGAGCGACGCCGAGCACCCCTACAAACCTGAACCCACTCACGAAGAGCACGCAGGGATCGTGCTCTCCCTCGCACGTCAGGAGTGGCCGGACACTTCCCGGTATACCGACGCCGAGATCGTCTATCGCCCGCGCAAGCCCTACCACGTCGGCCTCATCGTTCGCTCACCAGACCACGCACGCGTCCGCACATTGCTTGACGGCTACGCCCAACGCTTCGCCGACGACTTCATCGCCATCGCCCCGCCCCTCGAACGCGCGGAGTGAATCTTCGCGGGCACGATTTCAGGCACGACCGCCGGAAGTTCGGTTCGCAAAAAGCCTTCAGGAGTTAAAATCCTCGTATGCGGAAAAACGTTTCGCCGTTCGTTCTCTCGCTGCTCTTATGCGCTTTCATCTTCGACGTTTCGCTTGCCGCAACGCACGCCGCCGCTTTTGACGATGCCGAACCGCAGGCCGCGTGGCAGTCCTACACGTTCTACGGCGAAGAGTTCTCCGCGTTGCTGCCGGAGATGCCCGTGCTCGATCATACGAGCCGGATCGTCAACGGAAATCGAAACCTCTTCGACACGGCGCGCAACTACGCCGCTTACGGCAACAACATCGTCTATCTGATCCGCGCCTACGATAAACCGCGCGAGCGCGAAGACCTCAATTACTTCGCCCGAGAATACGTGCGCTCGCTCGTGTCCGCAGGTCGTGTGATCCAACTTAAAGTGCAGCAGGAGTTGCCGCGCGGCAAATTCAGCGGCAGGCAATACGTCATCGCCAGCGACACGCATCCGACAAGCATCGCTCAGTCGTCCTTTTACGTCTTCCTGACAACGCGGCACGCCTACGTCCTGCGCGCCGTCGGAGCGGACGACAACCACCCGGAAGTACAACGCTTCTTCTCTTCGTTCGTGCTGTCGGATAGTCCCGGCGGGCGTCTCGTCGTTGACGAGAGCAAACTGCCGCCGCCGCCCGTGGTGTATGCCAGCGATGTTGCGTTGGAAGACTACAAAATGTCCCCCGACGGCGATGCGACGGCGAAGGGAACCGCGCCGAAGACGAACGCGGCGGTGGGCATGGAGGCGGGGAAGGAGCAGAGCACGAGCGAGAACTCGAAAACAGCCGCGCAGCCAGCGGACTCGAAAGATGGGCAGCAAATTTACAAGATCAAAGAAGTGACGCACAGGGCGCAGGTTATCTATAAGCCCGAACCGTTCTACACCGAAAAGGCACGCAAGAATCAAACGACCGGAGTTGTCAGGCTACGGCTCATCCTCTCGGCCACGGGGAAGGTCACGAACATCGTCGTCCTCAAATTTCTACCGCACGGCCTCGACGAGAAGGCCGTCTTCGCGGCCAGCCACATCAAGTTCATCCCAGCTATGAAGGATGACCGCCCCGTCTCGCAGTACATCCTTATCGAATACAACTTCAACGTCTATTAGAAAAACGATGAAGGATGAACGATGAATGATGAAGTAAAAGCAGTTGCTTTCATTCATCGTTCATCCTTCATCCTTCATCGTTTCCTTTTAGCTCGTCGGGCGGTCGCTCGGCGGGTGGACGGCGTGGAAGTCGCGGTAGACGCGCTCCGAGTAGTTGTTGAGTAGATACTCGACGCGCGCCGGGTCCTGGGACATGACGATGAGGCCGACGTGCGATTCCTTGTTCATGCGCCAGACGATCTCTGGGTCGTTGTAACGGGACGTGTCGGGGTAGCGTTCGCGCGCGAGCGAGACGAGCAGCCCGGCGTAGTCCGTGCGGCGCGGCGGCAGTTGGTACGCGCCCGGCTTGCCTCCGGCGATCTCGATCTTCGCCCACTCGCGCCAGAGGTTGATACCCGTGGCGGCTTCGACGAGTTCCACGATGTTCGCGCCGCCGACGCGCGCCGCGGTTTCAAGAAAGTAGAATTGATCGTCCTCGCGCCCGCGTATGAACTCCGTGTGCGCGACGCCGTGCGGCAGGCGCATCGCCGCGAGCACTCGCCGGTTGATCTCCTGCAAGGCCGTCTCTTCGGGCGTGCCGCGCACGCAGGTGCGCGTGGTAAAGATGCCGCCGCCGTGCGCCACGTCGAGCGGCGGGTGGCCGTAGCGATTGACGGCGGCGAAGAGAACTTCCCCTTCGTAGACGATGGAATCGACGTGATAAATGTCGCCGGGCACGTAGCGTTCGAGCACGTGGAAGCACTGTCGGTCGCCGAGCAGGTCGAGCGCAGGCCACAGTTCGCTCGACTCTCTGATCTTTTTGATGCCGGTGGCCGAAGCCTCGAAACGCGGTTTCAAGAGCCAGGGGGCAGACACGTTTCGCATGTATTCGCGAAGCCGCTCGTAGTTGAGGACGTGCGCGAATTCGGGGACGTTGATTCCTGCTTCCTGCGCGCGCATGCGCATGGCGAGCTTGTCGCGGAAGTAGCGTGTGGTGGTGTCGCCCATGCCGGGCACGCGCAGGTGTTCGCGCAGGGCGGCGGCCGTCTCAAGGTCGAAATCGTCGAGCGGGACGATGCGGTCGATCACCTCCGTGCGCGCGACGTAGGAGACGCTCTTGATCACGTCTTCGAGAATCCACTTGTGGTTGTCGTCGGGCATGTAGAAGATTTCGTCCAGACTTTCGCGAGGCCAGTCGGCGTCGCGGATGCTGTGGGACGTGAGCAGGAGGACGCGGCAACCCTGCCGCTTGCACTCGCGCATGAACTCCTGACCTTTTTCGTAACTGGCGATGCAGAGAACGGTCAGCGGGCGTGTCTGGTTCGTCATCTAACTTGCGAACTCCTTCAAGAATTCCAAAAATCTCTGGTGATGATGCGGCGCGCTTCTTCGAGCGTCAGACGCCCTTGCGCGAATTTGTAGGCGACCGTCTCTTCGTCGTCGGTGCGCCCCTCGCGCGTGCGCAGTGCGGCCTGCTCGGGCGTGATCCCCGCTGCTTCGAGCGCCTCAGCGCGGCGCGGGTCGAAGCAGCGCGCGCCGAGCCAGTCTTCGATCTCTTCAGCGTCTGCGAAGCCCGCGTCGAGCCATGCGCGGGCTGCTTGGTCAGCGCTCGCGCCGCCTTGCAAGGCGTCGTTTGCGTGTCGCCTGAGCGTCTCCGCGATTCGCTCTGCGAGCGCGGTGTGCGGCGCGCTATCGTCATCGTCGTTCGTCATCGAGTGCTTTACCTGTGCGCGCGAATAATTGCAGTCGGCTAATCTTCGGCTAATCTATAGCGCGGACGCGCCGGTTGCCAAGCGTGCACGCGCGGGAAGGGCGTCGGACAAGTGCGAAAGGCCGTGCCGTCCCGGTCGCGCCGCGCGCTTTTAGTTTGTTTGCGCCGCGCGCTTTTAGTTTGTTTGCGCCGTGCGCTTCCGTTTCGGCGGCGCGCGATTGCATAATGTCGCCAAACGAATTTGAAAGAGTCTTTGAGCGTGACTATGAGTTTTACAATCGTCGGCGTCGGTGGTTTTTACTCCGACGCGGGCAAGACCACTCTGATGTGCGAACTGCTCCGGGGGCTTCCAGCGCCCGGTTGGGAAGCCATCAAGATCACGCGCGGCCATTATCGTTCGTGCGGCAAGGACGCGCACGCTTGCTGTGTCAGCCATCTGCTCGCGGATGAACCCGTCGTCCGTTCGGGGCGCGCCGAGACTTACGCCGCGGGCAAAGACACCGGGCGCTACTGGGACGCGGGCGCGTCGAACGTGCACTGGGTCGTGGCGACTGATAAGCAAGTGGAACGCGGAATCAAATTCGCGCTCGAGCGCGTCAGCGCGCGGGGCGTGCTCGTGGAAGGCACGAGTTTCGTGCAGTTCGTCGAAACTGATCTGATGTTGATGGCGGCGCGCGCCGAGAGCACACAGAAGATTAAACCTTCTGCGCGGCGTGCGCTCTCGAAAACGTCTGCCTTCTACCTTTTCGACGAGGGCGAGGACGCACAACTGGCACGCGCACGCTTCGACGCATGGTGCGCGCGCTCTCTCCCGGACGCGACATGGTCGCGCGCCGTTCCCGTCTATACGAAAGAAGATTTGCCGCGCGTGCTCGAACGCGTGCGAGAAGTTGGGCGCGGCCTCGCCGTCGCCTGAGTTGGAATGTAGGAGTCAACGAGCCAACAGGAGGAGAAGAAAATATGTCGGACAAGGATCGAAGGAAGAAGGACGGCGAGCGCAAAGACGGTGATCGCCGCGAGATGCACGAAGCCGAAGCCGCACGAAGCGCCGACCAGAAAGACCCGCAACTGCCGCGCGATAAATCGAACCACCTGATCGGCGACGACGAGACGGCCGAGCAGTTGAAAGAAGACGCGAGTTGAGACCTTTATGCCCGTAGGCCGAGGCTACATCTACCAGTTGAACTGTTCGAACGGCGGCGTCCCGAAACTTCCCGTCGCGGAAGCCGAACTGACGCCGACCGGCCTTGTCGGCGACCGGCAGAGATATCCGCTCATCCACGGCGGGCCGCAGCGCGCGCTCTGTCTCTACTCGCTCGAAGTGATTCAGGCGTTGCAGGCGGAAGGGCATCCCATCTCGCCCGGTTCAATCGGCGAGAACGTCACCATTGCCGGACTCGATTGGACTGGTTTAGCGCCCGGTCGTCGTCTCGCACTCGGCGACGAAGTCGTTGTCGAACTCACTTCCTACGCCAACCCGTGCCGGAACATCCGCGCGTCGTTCGCCGACGGAAAATTCAAGCGCGTCTCGCAGAAAGAGCATGCGGGCGAGTCGCGCCTCTACGCGCGGGTCATACGCACGGGCCGGCTCGCCGTCGGGCAAGAGGTGCGCGTCGTTGAAGACGGCGCGGCCGAAGCAAGTCAAAAATAATTGACGGTCGCCGTACGTCCTTAAAATAATTGAATAGTCGAAGCGACTTGAAGGTGTCTGAACGTGAATAAAGAGAGCGCACTCATCCTCGTCGATCTGCAAAACGATTTCTGTCCCGGCGGCTCGCTCGCCGTGAAGGAGGGCGACCGGGTCGTGCCCGTCGTCAACGAACTGCAAAAACTTTTCCCGCTCGTCGTGGCGACGCAGGACTGGCATCCGCCGGGGCATTCGAGTTTCGTCTCGCTCTGGCCGCCCCACTGTGTGCAAGGGACGCGAGGGGCGGAGTTCGTCGAAGGTCTCGACACGAGCCGCATCGAGCGTGTCTTTCAAAAGGGCACTGATCTGGAGATTGATTCTTACAGCGGCTTTTTCGACAACGAACACCTGCGCGCCACCGGACTCGGCGATTACTTGAAAGAGCGCGGCGTCAGGGATGTCTACATCGTCGGCCTTGCCACGGACTACTGCGTGAAGTTCACAGCGCTCGACGCACGTATGCTCGGATTCAACACGACGGTCGTGGAGGATGCCTGTCGCGGCGTCGAAGTACAAGAGGGCGACACGCGCCGCGCCCTCGAAGAGATGTCGGCCGCAGGTGTGCAGGTCACCGAGAGCCGAAGTTTGCTCGAAGCGGAAGCGACCAGCGGCGCGCAAGTCTAGGCCAAAAGGAATAATCGAGCGCGGGTCAACTTGCGGCCAACGGCGCGAACGTTTGCTTTATCAACCAGACCGTCCGACAGGAGGAACTCGAATGCGACGCACATACACCATGCTCGCCCTGCTCGCCCTTTTCACCTTCTTCGCAGGCTGCACGGCGGAGCGAGTCAACTCGCCCGCGAACGGCAACGCGAACGCCGGGAATGCTCCGGGTGCGACGGGCAACAGCGCGGGCAGCAGGGAAGGGGTCGGGCCGAACTCAACGGGGATCGGCGGCACAAGCGAAGGGAACCGCAACTCGGCCGTCAAAGGCAACTCCAACGTCGAACCAACGGGCGTCAACCGGAACGCCGGAGGAGGCAATCCGCCCGCCAACGTCAATCAGTAAAAGAATCGGCGAGCCTTAACGCAAAAGCACGAAGCCGCGAAGTTATCTCAAAGTAACTTCGCGGCTTCGTGCTTTTGTGGTTAATGCGTGTGTTTAGTGCTGGACGCCTTCGATGAAGGCTTTCAGCAGGCGCGAGCGCGACGGATGGCGCAGTTTCCTGAGCGCCTTCGCCTCGATCTGGCGGATGCGTTCGCGCGTGACGCTGAAGTCTTTGCCCACCTCTTCGAGCGTGTGTTCCTCGCCCACGGGGCCGAGGCCGTAACGCATCTTGATCACTTTCTCTTCGCGCGGCGAAAGCGTCGCCAGCACTTCGTCCGTGATCTCTCTGAGGTTGGCGGCCACCACCGAGTCGGCCGGATTCACACGCCCCTTGTCTTCGATGAAGTCGCCGAGGTGCGAATCTTCTTCTTCACCGATGGGCGTCTCCAGAGAGATGGGCTGCTGCGCCAGTTTGAAGACGCTGCGCACCTTCGAGACGGGCATGTCAACCTTCTGCGCGATCTCTTCGCTCGTCGGCTCGCGCCCCAACTCCTGCACGAGCGCGCGCGACGTGCGGACGAGTTTGTTGATCGTCTCGATCATGTGGACGGGGATGCGGATGGTGCGCGCCTGATCTGCAATCGCGCGCGTGATCGCCTGACGAATCCACCACGTCGCATAAGTCGAGAACTTGTAGCCGCGCCGCCAGTCGAATTTCTCCACGCCGCGCATCAGCCCGATGTTGCCCTCTTGAATGAGGTCCAGGAACTGCAAGCCGCGGTTCGTGTACTTCTTCGCAATCGAGACGACGAGGCGCAAGTTGGCTTCCGTCAACTCGCTCTTGGCCTCGATGGTTTCGGCGACGCTACGCGCGATTGACTGGTGCGAGCGTTTGATCTCAAGGATGGAGACCTGATGCTCGGCCTCAATCTCCTTGAGCCGCTTCCTGGCCGAAGAGATGTGCTTCTTGTAATCCTTCTCCTGCTCCGGCTTGATGCGCTTGGCGTGAAGTTTCTCTGTGTACTTCTCGATTTCGCGCTCGGCCGTGCGGATGTCTTTGTGGACGGCAGCGATGGCGTCGATGAGACGTTGGCGCGTGGCGTCCTTCAAAGTCAGTTGCTTCATCTCCTGCGCGATCTCCAGACGCGCGCTCGCCACCTTGCGGCGCAGTCGCAGGAGTTTCTTGCTGCGCTTACCGCGCGTGACCTGCTGTTCGGCGCGAAGTTTCTCCCAGTCTTTCAAACCCTGTTGAAAGAGCGAGTTGATCTTCTCGATGCCTTCGAGCGTCCAGCGCTGATATTCCTCGGTCTTGTCTTCGAGGTCGGCCACGTCCGCCTGATCGGCAAACGCCACGACATCGCGGATGCTGAGCATCCCGGCGTCTATGTCCTCGCCGATCTGCAAGAGTTCTTTGAGCGCGATGGGCGAACGCGCCAGAGACTTGTGCGTGCGATTCTGGCCGCGCTCGATGCGCTTGGCGATGGAGACTTCCTGTTCGCGCGTCAGAAGCGGAACCGTGCCCATCTGCCGCAGGTATGTGCGCACGGGGTCGCTCGACTTGTCGTCCACGCCGGCCGACAGGTCGAGTTCGTCTTCGGCGTCGAGCGGGTCGTCCGTCTCGTCCGTGGCAACCGCGGCCACCTCCTCGATGAGGAGTTCATCCGAGTCGGCTTCGGTCAGGCTCGCGCCGCCGAGTTTCTGTAAAACGTCTTCGAGTTTGCTGGTGGAGATGGCGTCGTCGTGCTGCTCCTCGCCCACCCCGTCGAAAGAAAGGTATTTGTCGCCGCCGAAACCCACCGGGCGAAGGCCGTCGTCCGCTCTGTCCTTCTCAATCATTTCTACGATTAACCTCTGCGCTTGCCGCTCTTAGCGCACGATGCGGGAAAAATGCCGCCCCTACGATAAACTATTTAATAAAGCCGCGTTGCCCGTAGCATAAACTCCTTCGGCGCGCGAGGCAACCCCCTTGTAACACCGCACCCTAGTACGTGTTAGATGAATTAAAAGATTAAAAAGTTTTATCGTAGGGGAAATTAACTGCCTTGTGTGGGGGAAGTAAGGCGTAAATCCAACAAAAGACTGGCGAAATGGTTTAAGAACGGTCACGAAAACCAGAACCCTCGAAGCGAAACCGGGGACTTTGAAGATTCGCCCCGGCGGCGTCCGAAAAAATTGCCGGAGACGCATGTGCGTCCCGCGCACGGCGGTGCGGGGACTGCGACGGAAACGACCGCGCGGCGAGGGGCGCGTGAACTTTAGTTAAACTGGATGCGCTGCCAAATGGTCGTCTCGTCCGGAAACGAGATGCCTTCCTCTTCGCGGAGCGAACTGGCGGAGACGACGATGGTTTCAACATCATGTAAAACGTCGCAACACGGAGGGCAGCCGTCGAGGTGCGTGCGCACCCCGTCGCGCTCGGGCGCTTCGAGCGCGTTGGCGTGGTATTCGCTGAGCAGTGCTAAACTTTCTTCACAGTCCATCGAGGGTCTCTCCCGGAGGGGTTTAAATTTCTCGCGAACCTAAGATGCTAATTTTTCTCGGCCTGTCGCCTGATGAGGTCTCTTAATTTTAAACGCGCTTTATGAAGTTGCGATTTACTGGTGCCGGTGGAGCAGCCGAGCATGCGGCCGATCTCTTCGTGTTCGTAGCCTTCAACGTCGTGGAGGACGAAGACGCTGCGGTAGCCGGGCGGCAGTTCCGAGATGGCTTTTTCCAGCGCGATGCGGTCGACGATGGGCATTTTGTCTTGATTTTCCGTGCCGCGCACGATCTGGACGGGCGTTTCGCCCTCGGTCGTCAACAGCTCGGAGCGCGTGCTGCTCTTGCGAAAATACATCAGGACGTGGTTGACCGTCATGCGGTGAAGCCAGGTGGTGAAGGCCGAGTCGCCGCGAAATGAGCCGATCTTGTTGTAGAGGTGGATGAAGACTTCCTGCGTGAGGTCTTCGGCGGTCGAGGGGTTGGTCGTCATGCGCAGGCAGAGGGCGTAGACGCGCCGAAAGTGTCGGTGATACAACTGCTCGAACGCTTCGCGGTCGCCCGCCGCCGCGCGTTGCGCCAGTTCAAAATCGGACTCTTTCGTCTTGCCTTCACCCGACTCTTCCACCTTCGTTTCGGCCGCCCCACCATTCGTTTCCGCTGCGCTCATGTTTTGCCCCTTCATTGTCCGTCGATCTTCCGGCGTGCGCGCCCGAATGTCAAACGCGAACCGCGAAGGTTAGGATAATTGTGTGGTGAAAGTTTTGCGGCGGGTGGATGGCGAGAAGCGAAAATTGAGAGTAGATTTCGCGCTGCGCGATTAAGGTTTATAATCGGCGCGCGCCGCGTCGGGCTACCACAGGCGCGGCCGCTCGCATCTTATTCGCGCAACCACACACGGCCGTCCGTTTCCTACAAACGCAGATGAAAGCGCATTCCCCCAAACGCCTCGTTCGCTCCCTGTTGGCAGTCGTCTGTCTCGTGGCGGCGTCGATGCTCTGTGCGACGGCTGCCGAGGCGCGCGGCTGGACGAGCGTGCGTTCGGAGAATTTCGTCGTCCACACGAACGCGGGCGAAGGGGAAGGGCAAGCGGCCGCCGCGCGACTCGAAGAACTACGCGCCATCTTTTCGCGCTTGCAGGCGCAGGGCGGTTTCGACGTGTCGTTCCCCTTAACCGTCATCCTCTTTCAAAACAGCGGCGACTACCAGTTTTTCAAGCCGACCTACGGGGGCGAGCTGCGCCGCGACGTGGCGGGCTACTTTCAGTTCGGCCCGGATGTCAACTACATCACGCTCTCTTTGAACGTCGGCGGCGGGCGCGATCCGCTCTCCGTGCTCTCACACGAATACGTCCACGCCGTCGTGCGCAACAACTACGCGGGTGCGCCCGTCTGGTTCAACGAAGGGCTGGCACAGTATTACAGCGAATTCGCTTTGTCCTCGGACAGGCGGCGCGTCCGTCTCGGCTATCCGCTCGCACACCGTCTCGACACACTGGCGCGCGGGCAGTTGCTTTCGCTCAAGACGCTTCTCTCGGCCGACGATTCTTCCGAACACTATCAACAGCACGACAAACACGCGCTCTTTTACGCACAGTCGTGGGCGCTGGTGCATTACCTGTTGAGCGATGCGAGCGGCACGCGGCAGACGCAACTGGCGCGCTATCTCGAACTCACTTCGACGGGCGCGAGCGTGGAAGTGAGTTTCCGCGAGGCTTTCAAAGTTGACTTCGGCGCGATGGAGGGCGCGCTCTCCGCTTACGTCCGCGCCGCGCGCTACCCGGAGCGCACGGAGACGTTCGACGTTCCCGTGCCTGCCGCGGCGAAGTCGGAGAGCCGCGCGCTCAACAGTGCGGAAGCGCAGGCCGCGCTCGGCGACCTGCTCCTGCATACGAGCCGCCCCGAAGATGCCGAAGAATATCTCGCGCGCGCCTTGAAGCTCGATGCAGACACGGCTGCGGCGCACAGTTCCCTCGGCCTTTTGCGCTTGCAGCAAAACCGTTTCGCAGAGGCGCGCACGCATCTGGAACGCGCCGTCGGGCTCGCGCCCGAAAATCATCTCGCGCATTTTTATTACGCAGACCTGCTTCGACGTGAAGGTTTGGAGACGGAGAAGACCGTGGCCGGGTACGCTGCGACGACGCGTCTCATTCGCGCCGAACTGAAACGGGCTATCGAACTCGCGCCCAACTTTCTGGAAGCCTACGCGCTGCTCGGCCGCGTGGACATCGAACGCAGCCCGCGTGTGGACGAAACCTTCGCCCTCGTCGGCCACGCCGCCGCGCTCGCACCGCGCCGACAGGAGTTCAAGTTGTTGCTCGCGGAACTGCACGCGCGACGCGCGGAGTTTGAACGCGCACGCCAGATGCTCGAACCGCTGGCGCGCGACCGGCGCTCGGCGCAGACGCGCGTAGAAGCGAAGACGCTGCTTGAAAAAGTGGCGACGAGCGAGGAACAGGCAATCGCGCAGCGCAGGGCACAAACAATCCCGCACTCAGACACGACCGCCCCGGTCGGCGAAAGCGCGGCTTCGTCCGTCAACAAGGAGACGAACGCTTCGCACGCAGACAAGGAGACGGCCGCTTCGTCTCCTTCTGCGGCTGCGGAAGATACGTTAACGCAGCCTTGCGACATGCCACAGCCCGGCCCTCAGTTCAAGCCGCTGCGCTTCGACGGGCGACAGGCGTGCGGCCAACTCGTCAGCATCGAATGTGAAGACGCGGCGGGCGTGCTACTCGTCGTCGAAACCGCTCAAGGCGTGTTGAAACTGCGCAGCCCCGCGCTCAATCGCATACGCTTCGTCAGCTACACGGCAGACGTGCGCGGCCGTGTCGAGTGCGGACTGCGCACGCAGTTGAATCCCGTCCTCGTCACCTATCGTCCGCCGAAAGACGCGCGCACCGCCGACGGCGAAGTTTTGGCCGTCGAGTTCGTCCCGCCAGATTGGGTTCACTGAATAACCGTGCGTTCAAACTTTCTCACCGAATCAATACCGACGTTAAGAGCACCCCGGAGAACTAAAATCGGGAAACCACGAAGAGACACGAAACGACACGAAGAAGAAGTTCGTGCTGTTTCGTGTCTCTTCGTGGTTTCCCGGTTTTGTTAGGGGCTCTAAATTTTTTCCATTTCGCAGCGCACGCGCGGGCGCAACTCCTCGATCTCTTCCGCGCTGCACGCTCCCGCGCCGTGGAGCGCGTTGGCCGCGCCCGCTGCGACGGCGAGCGTGCCTGCTTCTTCAATTGTCCGGCCGCGTAGGAGGGCCGCTGCCAGCCCGGCCAACGCGGCATCGCCGCTGCCGACGCTGTTGACTGTCTCGACCTGCGGTGCGACGAGCGTGTAGCGCGCGCCCGTGAAGTCCAGCAAAGCGCCCTCTGCGCCGAGCGTAATCATCGCGTTCTGCGCGCCGAGTTCGCACATGCGCCGCGCGGCGCGCGCTGCGCCGGGAAAATCCTCAACCGGCGCGCTGACGATCTGCGCCGCTTCCGCCCCGTTGATCTTGACGATGAAGGGATGCGCGGCGAGCGCCTGGCGCAAGGGGTCGCCAGCGCAGTCGAGGAGCACGCGCTTGCCCGCTGCGTCGGCCTCGGTCGCCAGCCGCGCGTAAGTGTCCGTGGATAAATTCGGGGGAAGACTTCCGGTGAGGATGACTAACTCCGCGCCCGCCAGCGAGCGCGTGTAAGTCTCTTGGAATTCGCGCCGTTCCGCGTCGGCGATGTTTGCGCCGGGGGCGTTGATGACGGTCTGCTCGCGGCGTCTGAGGTCGTCGATGACGAGACAGGTGCGGCTCTCTGCGCCGATGCGCGTCAAGCGCGATGCGATCCGCTCGTCGCGCAGACCAGACTCGATGAGCGCGCCCGCGCGTCCACCGCAGAAGCCGAGCAGCAGGGAAGGCTCGCCCAGAGTCTTCAACACACGCGCGACGTTGACGCCTTTGCCGCCCGCCTGTTGCCTCTCCCTGCGCGAGCGCTGCACCCCGCCCGCGCGCAACTCGTCCACCTCGATGATGTGGTCAACCGCTAGATTGAGATTGACGATCAGGATCATAAATTTTCGACGCGTGCCGTGCGGCTCACACTTCCAGTTCGACGATGCGTGCGTGGCAACTCCGGCCGTGCACTGTGAGGCGCGCGATTGTGACGGGCAGCTTGAAGCGGCGCGGCCCGGCGCTGCCCGGATTCAGATAGAGCACGCCGTCGCGCCGCATGACGGACGGGCGATGCGAGTGGCCGCTGACGACCACGTTGAAGCCGCAGGCCGCAGGGTCGAGCGAGAGTTCCTGCAAGGCGTGCAGCAGATAAATTTTGACCGCGCCGATTTCAAGCGTCTCCGTCTCGGCAAGTCCTTCCGCCCACGCTGCGCGGTCGTTGTTGCCGCGCACGGCGACCACGGGCGCGACGGAGCGCAGGGCTTCGAGCACTTCCGGTTTCCCGATGTCGCCCGCGTGGATGATTAACTCCGCGCCGGAGAGCGCACCGAGGGCTTCGGCGCGCATCAAACCGTGCGTGTCGGAGATGATGCCGACGAGATATTTTTCTTTTGGCGGCAAACTGAACGGCATCAAATTCTCCGCACGCAAAGTGCAAACACGAAAGCGCACGCTGAAAAGTCGGGCGGCGGCGCGGCCGAAGCAGCGCGGCGATCGTTAAGTTTATCTGTGCTCGCCGTCACGCTTCCGACAATTCTTGCGTGTAAGTTTGGTGTACGAATTTTCGGCGCGTGAAGTCAAACAAATTACGGGTGCGTCCTGCGTCGGGTGGACGATAAGACGGCGATGAACGTGAACTACATTGATCTGTTGCTGCTGCTGCTGGTGCTCTTGAGCGCGTATTACGGCTGGTATCGCGGCTTCATTCTCGGCCTCATAGATTTGCTGCGCTGGATCGGCAGCCTCTTGCTCGGCCTGCGTTTCTACCAGCCGGTCGCGCGCTGGCTCGCGCCGCATTTCGACTGGGCGGAGGCGTGGGACAGACCCGTCGCCTTCCTGCTCGTCGCCTTCACGGCGGGGCTGGTAATCCAACTGCTCGGCTCGGCGCTGCTCAGTCGTCTGCCGAAGGACGTGCACGAGCGTCGTCTGAATCGCGCCGCAGGCGTCGTGCCCGGCATCCTGAGCGGACTCATCACCGCGGCCATCACCGCCGCGCTTTTGCTCGCCGCCCCGCTTCCGGACGGCATGCAGCAGCGCGCACGCGAGAGCGGGCTGGCAAATCGTCTGGCCGCTTCCACCGAACAACTTGAGTCGGCGCTTGCGCCCGTCTTCAACGACGCCATCGCGCAGACGCTCAACCGTCTGACGGTCAAACCGGAATCGAACGAAAGCGTCGAACTGCCTTTCAAAGTGGCGCAGACGAAGCCCCGGCCCGAACTCGAAGCAGAAATGCTCGAACTCGTCAACCGCGAACGCGCCGCGGCCGGACTCGCGCCGCTCGCGGCGGACGACGAACTGAGAGAAGTGGCGCGGCGTCATTCGTCAGATATGTTCGCACGCGGCTACTTCTCGCACGTCACGCCGGAAGGCCGCGACCCCTTCGCGCGCATACGCGAAGGCGGCGTCTCTTTTCGCACGGCGGGCGAAAACCTCGCGCTCGCGCCCACGCTCTCCATCGCGCACACCGGCTTGATGAACTCGCCCGGCCATCGCGCCAACATCCTGCGCCCGCAGTTTGGCCGCGTCGGCATCGGCATCATGGACGGCGGACGACGCGGCATCATGGTCACGCAGAACTTTAGAAATTAGGGATGAGGGCGGAGGGATGAGGGATGAATAAGAAAAGCACTCACGCAGTTGAATGCTTTCTTTCATCCCTCCGCCCTCATCCTTCATCCCTTTCTCGTCAGACTCGCTGCGCTTCGGGGATGAGCGATTTGTGGATGTGTATGGCGGCCATCGCGCCTTCGGCGGCGGCGACGACGGCGAGTTGCGATTTCGGCGTGAGGTCGCCCGCCGCGTAGACGCCGGGCACGCTCGTCTGCTGGTTTTCGTCAACCCAGACCAGCCCGCATTCTTCGTCTATGCGGCAGCCGAGCATCTCGTGGAGATCAGAGGCCGCTTCCGTGCCAAGGTTGAAAAAGAGTGCTTCGCAGGCGAGCGAGTCGCCGTCTTCGAAGCGGACGAATTGGAGTTGCTTCGTTTCGTCGTCGCCTTCAAGCTTGGCGATCACCTGATTGGTGACGGGAATATTGAACTCGGCCAGTTTGGCGAGATGTTCGTCGGAGATGTCGCCCGGGTCGCCGCCCGTGATGAGCGTCAGCTTGTCCGTCCACGTCAGCAGGCCGAGCGTGAAGCCGACGGCGGCTTTGCCCCGGCTGAGGACGGCGACCTGTTTGCCCGTTATCTCGAAGCCGTCGCAATCGGGGCAGTGATGGACAGACGCGCCGTAGAACTCGCGGAAGCCGGGACAGTCGGGGGTGAGATCGCGCAGGCCCGTGGCGAGCAGCAGCCGTCGCGCGTCGAAGTGTTGACCGACGACACGTTCATCGCCGGTCGAGACGCGAAAACATTCCTCGCCGATGCGCTCGATGCGCGTGACGCAGCCTTCGACGATCAGACCGCCGTGCGAGGTCACTTCGTCGCGTCCGCGCGCGAGCAGTTCCGTCGGCAGGATGCCGTGGTGGCCGAGAAAGCCGTGGACGCCGTGCGAGTAGATGTTGCGCGGGCTGTTGTGATGAAAGGTCAGGACGCGCCTGCGATAACGCGCGAGAAAGAGCGCGGCCGAAAGCCCTGCTGGCCCCGCGCCGATCACGATGCAGTCGTAGAGTTGTTCCGCCATGCTGGTTTTGCGCGTGCCGTCTCGACGGGCACACGCCCCGCCCCTTGCTCTGATGTTCGCGACTCGTTTGTTCGGATTCGTCGCTGAGTCAAACACACGGCGACGGCGAAGTCAACGCGACGCCGGAGAGAGGCGCGAGCGCGTGCGTTAGCGAGCGGGCGTAGTAATAGTGGCGAGGCAGAAGTCGGCCACGACATCGCGTTCGATGTAGTAGAGTTGGCGCTCGAAGGGCAGGTGTTTGAAGTCTCTGATGCGCCCGCGACAGAGCCTTGAGCCGCAGGCGCAGTCGATCTCCCAACCATCCTCGGCCATCGAGGTCGAGTAGTCGAATGTCAGTTCGTCGCCCGCTTCGATGGTGTCGAGCGTGACGATCTCGGTCGCGTCGCGGACGCCCGTGTTGGGTGTGCAGGAGTGGTTGAGATAGAGCGAGGGCGGCGCGGGCAGGATGTAACCTTCGGCCGCGACCTGCACGTAATTTCCCTCTTGCTCGGGACAGCGGACGGTCGCGGCATAAGGCACGACTTGCGGCGTGCCCTCTGCGAACGAGAGCACGTGTTCGCCTGCGCAGAGACGACGCGCGGCGAAGACGCCCGTGCCGCTGATGCGCGACGGTGCGAGGTAAACTTGGCTCATCTGTTTGTGCTCGTCGTTCAGATGGACAAACTGTCATGCCCGGTTAGCGCTGTTAGTCGAATTGCCACGGGCTGGTGCTAAACTTGAGGCGTTCAGGATATAAACCGTTCGGCGCCACGCCGTCTGTACGTAGCGGTACAGAGGACGCGCCGGAGCGGCACGCACGGAAGGGAGAGTGGCGAGAGTTGACGAAAAGCGGCGCGGCATGGCTCGTCTGTACGCTCGGTGCGCTGGCGCTGCTCTTTGTCGTGCTCGACGGGTTCGCGCTGAAGAGAACGGATATGCACGCAAGCGACACGCGCATCAACGAGATGCAACCGGCGGACACGGACGCCGCTCAAGCGACGCGACGCCCGCTCGTGATGGCGCACAGGGGCGGCGCGGGCGTGTGGCCTGAGAACACGGCACATGCCTTCGCGCACGCGGCCGCGCTCGGCGTTGACGTGTTGGAGATGGATTTACATGCGACGGCCGACGGCGCGCTCGTCGTCATCCACGACGCGACCGTGGATCGCACGACGAACGGCACGGGGCGCGTCAGCGCCCTGACGCTCGCGGAGTTGAAACGATTCGACGCGGGCTATCGCTGGACGAACGACGGCGGGCGCACCTACCCGTTCCGGGGCACAGGCATCACCGTCCCGACCCTGCGCGAAGTGCTCGAGCGCTTTCCGCAGACGCGTCTGAACATCGACATCAAACAGGCGCAGCCCTCTATCGTCGAACCTTTCTGCCGGACGCTCAGCGAGACGCGCGCGACCGAGAGGGTGACGGTCGCCTCTTTCAGTTCGCAGACGCTCGCAGAGTTTCGGCGCGCGTGTCCCGAAGTCGCCACTTCGGCGGGAGCGGAAGAGGTCGGCGTGCTGTCGTCCGAGTTGCAGGCGGGGCGCGGCGTGGCGTTGAAGCCCACGCCTTTTCGCATCGTGCAAGTGCCGGAGTGGGTCGGCGGGCGCGCAGGGTTGACGCCGGAAGCGGTCGCGGCGCTCAAGCGCGCGGGGTTGGAGATACACGTCTGGACGATCAACGAAGAGGCGTCGATGCGGCGCATGATCGCGCTCGGCGTGGACGGCATCATGACCGACTACCCGGACAAACTGCTCGCGCTTTTGCGACGAACGCCGCCGACGCGTTGAAGTCGAATTTCGACGCGACCGAGTTTGAATTTCGGAGCGCAGACAAAGGGGGAGCGATGGAGAAAAGAGTGTTGGGGCAGACGGGTATGCATGTGAGCGTGCTCGGCTTCGGCGGTTCGGAGATCGGTTACGGGCAGGCGTCAGTTGAGACGGTTGAGCGTCTGCTCGGCTCGGCGCTCGACGCAGGGTTGAACGTAATCGACACGGCCGAGTGTTACCTGACGAGCGAAGAGTTGATCGGCCGCGCCGTCTCGCATCGACGCAAGGATTATCACCTGTTCACGAAATGCGGCCACGCCTCCGGGCTTGAACTGCCCGACTGGCATCCGCGCCTGTTGGAGCAAAGCATCGAACGCAGCCTCGAACGTTTACGAACGGATCACATCGATCTGTTGCAGTTGCACAGTTGCTCGGAAGAGGTGTTGCGGCAGGGCGACGTGATCGAAGTCTTACGCCGCGCACGCGAGGCGGGCAAGACACGCTTCATCGGCTACAGCGGCGACGGACACGCCGCGCTCTACGCAGTCGAGTGCGGCGCGTTCGACACTTTGCAAACCTCCGTCAACATCGCAGACCAGCAGGCGCTCGAACTGACTTTGCCTGAGGCGCGCACGCGCTCTCTCGGCGTCATCGCCAAACGCCCCATCGCCAACGCCGTCTGGCGACACAACGCGCGTCCCACGGACACTTACGTGCAGCCCTACTGGGATCGTTTACAACAACTCGACTACGAATTCCTGCGCGATGGCAGCGCGGACGCGAGCGCGGCGGTCTCGACGGCCTTGCGTTTCACACTGAGCGTGCCCGGGGTGCACACGGCCATCGTCGGCACGGAGAAGCCCGAACGCTGGCGACAGAACGCCGCGCTGCTCGCAGCGGGCGGGCTGCCCGCTGCCGAGTTTGAAGCGATCCGCGCGCGTTGGCGCGAACGCGCGGGGGCGGATTGGGAAGGCGAAGTTTAAGCCGCGCGAGCCGTTGTGCAGTCGGGCGCGTTTCGTTGTAGTCTTTCGTTCGAGCTAGACAATTCAAAGTCATCTTTGTCGGAGACGTTAATGCAAGAGCCAGCCGTGAAGGAAACGAGCGGCGACGTGCCGCCACAGCCGGAGCACGCGCCGCAGCGTTGGGGCAAGGTCATAGACCAGACGCGCTGCATCGGTTGTCACGCGTGCACGACCGCCTGCAAGTCGGAAAACCTCGTGCCGATCTCTGTCACGCGCACTTACGTCAAACACGTGGACGTAGGCCAGTACCCGCTCGCGCGCCGTGCGCATCAAGTGACGCGCTGCAATCAGTGTGCGCACGCGCCGTGCGTCGTGGCCTGCCCGACGGCGGCCATGTTCAAACGACCGGACGGCATCGTCGATTTCGATAAGTCGATCTGCATCGGCTGCAAGGCGTGCATGGCCGCGTGCCCCTACGACGCCATCTTCATCAACCCCGAAGATCACTCGGCCGAGAAGTGCAACTTCTGCGCGCATCGCATCGACATGGGACTCGAACCCGCGTGCGTCGTCGTCTGCCCGGTCGAAGCCATCCTCGTCGGCGACTTGAACGACGCGGATTCCAAAGTGGCGCGCATCGTCAACCGGCAGCCCGTCAACGTGCGCCGGCCGGAGAAGGAGACGCTGCCGAAACTCTTCTATCGCGGCGCGCATCAGGCGACGCTCGACCCGCTCGCCGCGCGTCGCCCCGAAGGCGAACTCTACATGTGGAGCCAGCAGCGCACGGGGACTGATCTTGTTCCTTCCGGCCATCCCGAACACAACAACACTTCGGCCGCCGCGCTCCTCTCCTACGACATCGCGCACGCGATCCCGTGGGACTGGCGCGTCAGTCTCTACACCTGGACGAAATCAATCGCTTCGGGCGCGTACCTTGTGGCGGCGCTATTCGTCTTGCTGAGTTTCATACGTTCCAACGAAGCTGCTTCCAATGTGCTCGTCTCTGGTTTGATCAGTTTCCCGGCTTCGCCTTTGTGGCTCTGGGTCGCGCCCGTTGTGTCCGGCGTCTTTCTCGCGTTGACGGGTGCTTTGCTCATCTGGGACTTGGAACACCCGGAACGCTTCTATCTCATCTTCACCAGACCGCAGTGGCGCAGCTGGCTCGTGCGCGGCGCAGTTATCATCGCGGGCTATACGCTCGTGCTCGCCTTGCACTTCGGCGCGAGTTTGCTCGGAGACACGACGGCGCAACGCCTCTTGATGTTCGCGGGCGTTCCGCTCGCCGCCTTGACGGCCATCTACACGGCCTATCTTTTCGCGCAGGCGAAGGCGCGCGACATGTGGCAGAACCCGCTTCTGCCGCCGCACCTGTTCGTGCAATCGCTTCTCGCGGGCGCGTGCGCGCTCCTCCCCTTCGCCGCGTGGCTTGAACCGGCCGTCGTCTCGCCGCTTTTGTGGTCGGTCGGCGCGCTCAGTCTCATACACCTGTTGCTCATCTGGGGCGAAGTCTCAATCGTGCACCCGACGGCGCACGCGCATCTGGCGGTGCGTGAAATGACGCGCGGACGTTATCGCGCCTTCTTTGGCACGGGCGTCGTGCTCGCGCTCGCGGGCGTCTTCGCGCCGTGGCTCGGCCTGGCCTGCGTGCCGCTCGCGCTCGCCGGATTGCTTCTCTTCGAGCACGCCTACGTGCAGGCCGGACAATCCGTCCCGCTCGCCTGAGGCTTCGGGAAGTTTGAAAGGCCACACAGCATTAACTCGATTGGAGAGATCATGGCGACAAAACGTTTCCGCGCGCTGCTCGAAAAACACGAAGGGAGCGAGGCCACCGGCATCACCATTCCCTTCGACGTGCCCGCCACCTACGGCACGCGCGCACGCGTCCCCGTCCGCGGCACGATCAATCGACACCCTTTTCGCGGCACGATCTTCCCGATGGGCGGCAAGTTCCTCCTCGTCGTCAACAAAGAATTACGCGCCGCCGCCAAAGTCAAAGGCGGCGACACGGTGAGCATGACATTAGAGCGCGACGACGAACCGCGCATCGTCACCCCGCCCGCAGACCTCGCACGCGCGCTCAAAGCAAACAAGGCCGCGCAGGCCACCTGGGACAAACTCAGCTACACCCACAAAAAAGAGCACGCCCGCGCCGTCGAAGACGCCAAACGCCCCGAAACACGCCAGCGCCGCATCGACAAGGCCATCGCCCAACTCGCCGAAGGGAAGAAGCCTTAAGTAATAGTTGCCGACAAGTCGAATCTTGATGTCAGACAAGACGAACGAAGTTTGAATTTATGAAGCTAAGTGAATTGAATCAACGAGTCAGTGCCGCACGTAAGGAGACGGAGGCGCGTGGGGAGACGTTTTATCCGGGGCCGAGCCGTGTGCATCTGGCGGCGTTTCCGCCGAAGGAGCGTTGGGACGATTGGGTGGAGTTGGATTCGCGCGCGTGGCCTGAACGCAGGGAGCGGCGTTACATGCTCGTGCCGACGACGTGTTTCAACTGCGAGTCGGCCTGCGGGCTGCTGGCTTACGTGGACAGGGAGAGCTTGCAGGTGCAGAAGTTCGAGGGGAACCCCGAGCATCCCGGTTCGCGCGGGCGCAACTGCGCCAAAGGCCCTGCGACGCTCAACCAGATCACAGACCCCGACCGCATTCTCTATCCGTTGAAACGCGCGGGGCGCAGGGGCGAGGGCAAGTGGGAACGCGTCTCCTGGGATGAGGCGTTGGATGCGATTGCGGCACGTATTCGCAAGGCCATCGTCGAAGATCGCCACAACGAGGTGATGTATCACGTGGGGCGGCCGGGCGAGGACGGTTTTACCGAACGCATACTGGCGGCGTGGGGCGTGGACGGTCACAACTCGCACACGAACGTCTGCTCGTCTTCGAGTCGCGCCGGTTATCAATACTGGATGGGGCTGGATCGACCGAGTCCGGATCATGCGAACGCGAAAGTGATCTTTCTGATCAGTTCGCATCTGGAAGCGGGACACTATTTCAACCCGCACGCGCAGCGCGTCATCGAGGCCAAGGCCGACGGCGCGAAACTCATCGTCTTCGACACGCGTTTGTCGAACACTGCGACGCACGCAGATTATTTCGTCTCGCCCTATCCCGGGTCGGAGCCCGCCATCGTGCTCTCGATTGCGAACTACCTGATCCAACGCGAACTCTACAACGTCGAGTACGTGCGGCGCTGGTGGAACTGGGAAGAGTTCATGGCCGTCGAGCACCCGGAGCGCGAGACGAACTTCGAGAATTTCCAGACGCGCTTGCAAGAGCTTTACAGTGAATACACTTTCGAGTTTGCGGCGCGCGAGTCGGGCGTCGAGCCACAAGTGATCGAAGAGATCGCGCAGGTGGTGGCGACGGCTGGCACGCGTTTTTCGAGTCACAACTGGCGTTCGGCTTCCGCCGGAAACAGCGGCGGCTGGCAGGTGACGCGCACGCTCTTTATGCTGAACGCGCTCCTCGGCGCGGTGGCGACAGAGGGCGGCGTGTTCCCGAACGCGTGGAACAAGTTTGTGCCGAAGCCGATCTACACGCCGCCGCATCCGCCGCGCTGGAACGAATTGACTTGGCCGCGCGAATACCCTCTGGCGATGAACGAACTGTCGTTTCTGCTGCCGCACTTTTTGAAGCAGGGGCGCGGCAAGGTCGATGTCTATTTCACGCGCGTCTATAACCCTGTGTGGACAAACCCCGACGGGTTCAGTTGGGTCGAAGTCTTGAACGACGAGAGCTTGATCAACTGTTACGTCGCTTTGACGCCGACGTGGAACGAGACGGCCTACTTCGCAGACTACATCCTGCCGATGGGGCACGGCTCGGAACGCCACGACGTACATTCCTACGAGACGCACGATGCGCAGTGGATCGGATTTCGCCAGCCCGTCTTGCGCGTCGCGCGCGAACGGCTCGGCGCGAGCGTCACGGACACGCGCGAGATCAATCCGGGCGAGGTGTGGGAAGAGAACGAGTTCTGGCTGGAAGTTTCCTGGCGCATCGACCCGGACGGCCAGCTCGGCATACGCCAATACGTCGAATCGCGTGAGCGGCCGGGCGAGCGTCTGAGCGTTGACGAGTATTATCGCTACATCTTCGAAAACTCCGTGCCGGGCTTGCCCGAACGCGCGGCGGCGGAAAATTTGTCGCCCTTCGACTTCATGCGTCGCTACGGCTCATTCGAAGTGAAGAAGAAGGTCGGGGCAATTTACCGTGAGCGCGTGCCGGAGGAAGAGTTGGAAGACACGCGCACGGATCACTTCGGGCGCGTCTTCACAAAGACACAGAAGCCGCCTTCGCTGAACATCGTTCCCATACCGAGTCCGGACGGCGACGCGGAAGGGCGCAGGCTCGTCGGCGTGAGCGTTGACGGCGAAATCCTGCGCGGCTTCCCGACGCCGAGCGGCCGTCTCGAATTTTATTCGCGCACGCTCTCCGATTGGGGCTGGCCTGAATACGTCGTCCCCACTTACATACGCAGCCACGTCCATCCTGAAAATCTCGCGCCGGACGAGACCGTCCTCATCTCGACCTTCCGCCTGCCCGTGCAGATACACACGCGCTCGGCCAACGCCAAATGGCTCGACGAGATCGCGCACACGAACCCGCTCTGGATACACACGTCGCACGCCGCGCGCCTCGGCGTCCGCACGGGCGATCTCGTCCGCGTCGAGACGGAGATCGGATATTTCGTCGTGCGTGCGTGGGTGACGGAAGGCATCAAGCCGGGGATAGTGGCGTGCAGTCATCACATGGGGCGTTGGAAGTTGAAGGCGGAGGGACAAAGGCAGTTGATGGCGACCGTCTCGCTCGAACACGAGGGCGCGCGTTGGGGCATGCGACGCGAGCGCACTGTTGCGCCCTACGAGTCGTCGGATGCGGACACTGCGCGCATCTGGTGGACGGACGTGGGCGTTCATCAAAACTTAACTTTCCCGGTTCACCCCGATCCCATCTCCGGTATGCACTGCTGGCATCAGGCCGTGCGTGTCCGGCCGGCCGAGGCGGCAGACGCCTACGGCGACATCTCCGTCGATACAGAGAAGGCGCACGCCGTCTATCTCAAGTGGCTGGCGCGCACGCGCGGCGCGGACGAATTTTCGCCCGACGGCACGCGCCGCCCCTACTGGCTCCTGCGCCCCCTCAAACCCTCGAAAGAAGTCTATCGCCTGCCCGAACAGCGAGAGACGATAGAAACGATGAAGTAAAAGTGGTAAATGGTAAATGTTAAATGGTGAATGGTTGAAGATAGGTTTTTCACCATTCACCATTCACCATTTACCGTTCACCAGTCATCTTGCCGTGGAACTGTTTCGCGCACTCGCCGTTTTTGCAGAGCCGCCCACGCCGGAGAGTGAGCCGGTGGCGCGCGCGCTCGAACTCGGCGCGCTTCCCATCGCGAGCGAGTACACGGAAATTTTCGTCTTCCAACTTTATCCTTACGCCTCCGTCTATCTCGGCGCTGAAGGGATGCTCGGCGGCGAAGCGCGCGACCGCGTGGCGGGCTTCTGGCGCGCGCTCGGTGAGACGCCGCCCGCCGAACCCGACCATCTCGCCGTTATGCTCGCCCTCTGCGCACACCTCTCTGAACTCGAAACTCTTGAGGCGGACGACGCGCGGCGCGAGAGTTGGCGGCGTGCGCGCACGGCGTTCCTCTGGGAACACTTGCTCAGTTGGTTGCCCGCTTACCTCGCAAAGTTGAACGAGATCGCGACACCGTTTTACCGGCGCTGGGGCGAGTTGCTGCTCGACGCGCTCCGGGAAGAAGCGCGCCGGACGGGCGCTGGGCAACTCTCCATGCACCTGCGCGCGGCATCCGGCCTCTCCGATCCGCGCGCGGGCGAGACGAAAGAGTTTTTACAGACGCTGCTCGCTCCGGCGCGGAGCGGCATGATCATCGTGCGCTCCGACCTCGGCCGCGCCGCGCGCACGCTCGGACTTGCCTTGCGCGCGGGCGAGCGCAGGTACGCCCTCGAATCTCTGCTCGCGCAGGACGCGCGCGGCGTGCTTCATTGGCTCGCACGCGAAGCCCACACGTGGAGCGAGCGCCACGCACAAGCACACGACCCCTTCGCCCCCGCCGCACGCGCATGGCAAGAGAAGGCCACAGCCTCCGCGCGCCTCCTGAAAGAACTCGCGGACACAACAGAAGAAACGTTGAAGTGAAAGCTAGTGAATGGTGAATGGTCAATGGTGAATGGAAGAAGACAGTTCTGATCCATTCACCATTGACCATTCACCATTCACCAGTCTTCCGTTCATCGTTCCTCCTTCATCGTTTCTTCCGCCCCTTCCGCAAAAATATTTGTAACTTTTTCCGTCCTCGCCTGTTTTAGTGGGCGTACAGTGTTTCGTATGGCGAGCGAAGAAGACGAGTTTGCGATCATGTTCCACGAGTTCTACCCAAGCCTGTGCCGTTTTCTGGAGTGCCTGCTTGGTGGGCGCGGCGCTTCGGGCGTGGCGCAGGAGATCGCGCAGGATAGCTTTTTGCAGTTGCACCATAAGGGCTTGCGCAATCTGCCTGCGGGCGAGGCGCGCTTCTGGCTCTATCGCGTGGCGCGCAATTTCGCCTTGAACGAGTTGAACAAACGCAGCACGCGGCGTCGTCTCTTCGAACGCGTGACGGACGTGTTCCGCGTCCACGTGCCGACGCCGGAAGAAGAATTCGAGACGGCCGAACGGAAAAATCTCGTGGTTGACATGCTCAAAAATCTTCCCGAACAACAGCGCGCCGCACTGCTCCTGCGCGAGCAGGAAGAACTCAGCTACGCAGAGATCGCGCGCGTGCTCGGCGTCTCGGAGAGCAAAGTCAAAGTGGATGTCTTTCGTGCGCGCAACAGCTTGCGCGAACGTTGGGGACGGCGCGAGCAGGCGCAGGCACGCCACAGCAGCAAGGCCGCCGGATGAGGCGCGGAAAAGTTGCGAAAAGTTTCAAGGGGCAACGAATTATGAAATGCGACCTGACACAAAAAGTCTCGCTCTTGATTGACGGCGAATTGCCGCCCACGGAGGCGCGCGAATTCGAGCGACACCTCGACGCTTGCGACGATTGCCGCGCGGCGCGCGAAGACTTTCTGATGCTGCGGCGGCAACTCGCAGACTACCCGCTCGCGCTCGACGCCTTCGCACGACAGCGCGCTCTGCGGCGCATCCTCAACGCAAGCGACGACTCCGTAAACCGGCGCGCGGACGAGACCAGCGCGACGCGTGCACTTCGCCCCGCCGCAGGCTTCGCGGGCATCTTCGCCATGCCGCGTCTCAATGCGCCTGTGTTGGCCGCGTTGTTGTTGCTTCTGGTCGGCGTGGCCGCGGGCGTCTATTCCCTGATGGACGCGCGGCGCGCTCCCGTCGATGTCGCATCGAACCCGGCAGTGCCCGCCGTCAACAATCGAGAGGCTACAGCCGCCGCGACTCCCGTTGCCAGTCCCACGCCGAACGATTCGCTAGCGACAGCGAATAAAGCGAACGGCAACGAAGCGGTCGCGGAAAATAATCAACGACAAACGCACGAGGAACTTTCAGGCAGGACAAGCGAACCGGCGACGCGCGGCGCGGGTGGACGGACAATGAACAGCGTGCGCTCCGGTTTGAACACGCCGCGCTTGGAGAGCGCAGGCGCTCGCATCCCGAAATCCGTTGCGCCGTCTTCGCCTCGAAGCATCAATCGGGAAAGGGTTGACGTGCCCGTCGCGGAGACGGCGAGAAATGGTGCGGAGACGGGCGAACGCTCAGGCGACGCGAACGAGGCGGGCGTTGATGCTGCGGGCGTGGATGGTGTGGATGCTGCAACGCGGCGCAACGCGGAAGTTGCAGAGTCGGGCGGGGAATCGAAGACCGCGCGGCACGTCGAACAGGCGCAACTGCTGCTGCGTTCCTTCCGCAACGCGCGCGTGGCGAACGCCGGACGCCAGGCCTCTTCCGATCTGGCCTACGAGAAAGCGCGTTCCAAAAAGTTGCTCTACGAAAACATACTGCTCCGGCGCGAGGCGGCCAGTCGCGGCAACCTGCCCGTCGAATCCGTGCTCAACAGTCTCGAACCGATCTTGATCGACATCGCCAACTTGCCCGAACGTCCCGCGCCCGAAGACCTGAAAGAGATCAACGAACGCATGCGGCGCAAGAATCTCGTCGCCATGCTCCAGATCAGCGCGGTCGAAACCGCCTCCGCGCGAACTTATTAAACACGAAGGACTGAAAAATCAAAATCATGTCACACGCATTCGATACACAAGCGCGCCGCAACTTTCGGCGTCGTCTCCTGACGAGAAGCGCGGCGCTCGCCGTCGCCCTCTTAGTCGTGGCGTTCGTCGCCTCCTCGGCGCTGCTTTCGGCGCGCGCCGATGGTCAAGACCTCGCCAAACTCAACCGCTTCGTGCAGACGGGCAACACCCCTTCGATGAAGTTGTTCCGCGCGGGGCGCGACCTGATCGAGAACGAGGAGTGGACGAAGGCGGCCGAGACGTTTCGCTCCTTTATCAACTCCTACCCGCGCGACGCCGACGTTGATGCGGCGCTCTACTGGTATGCCTACGCGCTCAAACGGCAGGGGCAGACGAAAGAGGCCGCCAAGGCGCTCAAGCGTCTGATCAAAGAGCACTCGCGTTCGGGCTGGCGCGAAGAGGCCGACGCGATGCTCACCGAACTTGCCCCCGCGCTCGGTCAGACCGAGATCATCGACGACGCGCTCGGCAAAGAGAACGAAGAACTCAAGATCATCGCCTTGCAGAGTCTCTTCGACTCGAACCCCGAACGCGCCATCAGCTTCGTCAGCGATTGGGTCAAGCCCAATTCAAGCGCGAGCCGCCGCATGAAAGAGGCCGCCGTCTCTCTGCTCGGCGCGCACGGCGGCAAACAGGCCGTCCCGCTCCTGCTTGAAATCGCGCGCACGAACAATGATGCGAAACTGCGACAGACGGCCATCCATCGTCTCGGCGATGCGGGCGGCGAGGCCGTGATGGACGAACTGATGCGTATCTACGCCGCAGACCCGGACGCGCAAATCCGCCGTCAGGTGCTCCACGCGCTCGCGGAGATGGAAGGCGCACGCGCCGACGCGAAGCTCCTTGAGATCGCGCAGAACACGCGCGAAGACCTGGAACTGCGCAAGACCGCCATCAGTCGTCTCGGCGAACGCGAAGGCGCGTTCGACAATCTCGTGCGCATCTACGACGCAGACCGCAATATCGAAATTCGCAAACGCCTGATGAACGCCTTTTCCGAATCGGACGACCCGCGCGCGCTGGCGAAACTGCTCGAAGTCGGGCGCACGGGCGACGAGGTGGAGTTGCGCCGCTTCGCCCTGCGCCGTCTTGGCGAGAAGAACAACGAGGCGATGCTCGACGAGTTGATGCGCGTCTACCAGGCGGAGCGCGACGCCGACGTGAAGCGCGAACTCCTCAACGCCTTCGCGGACATGGACAGCCCGCGCGCCAAGGCGAAGCTCTACGAGATCGCGCGCAACCCGGCCGAGAACGCAGACCTGCGCCGCACGGTGATCAATCGCATTGCCGACAAAGATGAAGACCCGCAGGCCGTCGGGCTGCTCATCTCGCTCTACGACTCGGAACAAAATCCCGACATCAAGCGCACCTTGATCAACGCGCTCGGCGGGTCGAAGCAAAAGACTGCGCTCCGCAAATTGATGCAGATCGCGCGCACAGACCCTTCGCTCGACCATCGCCGTCAGGCCATCCAGCGCATCGGCGACAGCCGCGACCCGGAAGCCCTACGCTTCCTCGAAGATATTTTGAAACCGTAGCTATTAGCTGTTAGCTATTAGCTATTAGCTTTCAACACATCTCTGTCAGTCGTTCGTGGTCAGTTGTCAGTTGCGCGCGGCGCTTACCACGTCGCCACAGGTTCGTCTGAACAACTGACCACGAACGAAGCCCGACTGACGCGCGACACAACTGACAACCGGCTGACCAACCATAACTGACGAAACACCACTGACCACGGATTATTAAAAGCTAACAGCTAATAGCTAACAGCTAATAGCTCTCACCCGAAAGGACTTCATCATGCGTAGATCATTTTCACTCGGCGCGCTGTTTGCGAGCTTGATTCTGTTCGGCGGTTCGGCGTGCGCGCATCCGGGCAACGTGGCGGTTGCGGGCGCGAACAGCGACACGGCGGCCGAGACGAAAGCGGGGGCGCAGGCGACCGGAGCGGCGCAGAGCGCGAGTTTTATACAGGTGGAAGGCGCGGACTTGCGCGCGAAACTTGAAGCGGCCGCGACGCGCGCACGCGCGGGCGGGCGGACGCCCTACTGGTCTGCCTACTCGTTCGACGTGCGCCCCGGCGTCGCCATCGATCCGCAGGGCGGCGAGTTCCACGGTTCGATGAATAACGTCGGCGGCACGACCGTCTTCGTCGGCACGTCGCGCGGCATGACGGTCGAGACGCGCAACCTCGGCATCTTCCTCCTGCGTGAACCCGGCAGCAACAACGTTACGCGCATGGAGATTTACAACCTCGAACGCAAACGCGAATACAGCGGCTATCCCGTCTACTGGTTGGGACGCGCCGGAAACGAAGAGAGTTTGAACTACCTCCGCTCGCTCGCAGAGTCCGCACCCGCGCCCGCTTCGAACACGAACGCGGGGCTGCTCCACCAGCACGCCACGCTCGGCATCGCACTGCACGACGATGCGCGCGTCGCCGCGATGCTCAAAGGGTTCGCCAAGTCTTCCGCGAATGCGAAGGTGCGCTCCACGTCCGTCTACTGGCTCGGCCAGATCGGCGGGGAGACTGACTTTCTCGCCTCCATCGTGCGCGACGAGCGCGAGGAAGAGAAGGTGCGCCGGCAGGCCGCGCACGCCATCGGCGCGAGCCGCGACCGCAACGCGCTCCAGACGCTCCAAAGTCTCTACGAGGGATTGCCGCAGAGCAGCAACACCGGGCGCGAAGTCAGGCGCGGCATCATTCACGCCGTCTCGGACAACGAGAACAAAGAAGCTGCGACCGCCTTTCTCTTGAAAGTTGCCAGAACGGATGTGGACAAAGAATCGCGCCGCACGGCCGTCCACGCGCTCGGCGAGCACGGGCGCGACGCCATCATCGACGACCTGATGAGTATCTTCAACAGCGAACGCGAGGAAGATGTGCGCCGCGCCGTGATCCACGCGCTCGCCGAGACCAAGACGCCGCGTGCATACGGGAAGATTCTGGACATCGCGCGCACCGGCAACGACCCTGACCTGCGCCGCCACGCCATACACCAGTTGGCCGACATCGAAGGCGAAGCGATGCTCGGCGAGTTGCTCAAACTCTACGACACCGAACAGTCGAACGACGTGCGCCGTCAACTTCTGCACGCCTTCGGGGAGATGAAGAGTCAGCAGGCTGAAGACAAACTCTTCGCCGTGGCGCGCGGCGGCAGCGGCACGAACGAAGAGTTGCGCCGCCACGCCATCCACATGATCGGCGAGCGCGCGGGCAAGCGCAGCCTCGACCTGCTGCGTGAAACCGTCGAGAGTTCTTCGGCAGAGACGCAGATACAGATGCAGGCCGTTAACGCCATCAGCGAGCGCCCGGCGGAAGAGTCCGTGCCGCTCCTGATCAAGATCGCGCGCACGCATCCGAATCAACAGGTGCGCCGCCGCGCCATCAACGTGCTCGGCGAATCGGGCGACCCCCGCGCGCTCGAATTTTTCCGCGAAGTGCTCAGGAGCGAAAAGGAGTAACACGTGATGAAACAGTCGAACACTCGCACCGTCGTCGCAACGATGGCCTTGATTCTCGTCGCGCTCGCTTGCAACGTCGCGATTGTGTCCAGCGCGCAGAAGTTGAAGCATAAGCACAAGGAAAAGCGTTTCGAGCCGGTCGTCAAAGAACGTCTCGCGGACTATGCCGGACGCTATGTCGGCATCGAGCCTGACTATTATCTGGAAGTGACGGCGGACGCAGACGGCGAACTCTCCGTCCGCGTTCAAGAGGGCGCGCGCAGCGCCACGCTCCGCGACATACGCATTGAGGGCGCGCGTCTCAAGGCCACGCGCGTCTATGCCAACGGCACGACGAAAGCGTTCGAGGCCACTTTCGTCAACCGGATTCTGAACGGCGAAATCGCGTTCGGCGTCCTTGTGGAAAATCTCGACATCGAATACGCGGGCATCACCTTCAGTCGCCTCTTCTATCGACTCGCTCCGGCGCGTTGAAACTAACTCTTCGTGTCCCTTAGTGACTTTGTGTCTTTGTGGTGAATGACAGCCAGGCAAGCATTAACCACAAAGACACAAAGTCACTAAGGGACATGAAGGAAGACCGAAGCTAGTTCACAACTCGGCAGGTAGCTCGCTCGCCGCAGGCGCGCGGGGTCTGCTTCATCTCTAAACACAACTGATTTTCGGAAAGCGCGGCCTGCTTCGTGAAAGAGAAGCGAGCAGGCGTCGGGAGAAGTGTGCGCGCTGGAAGTGTATGCACCGTAACGGCCGAAACGCGCCGGCGAGCGCGACGGAGAAATTCAACATGAAACGAAAGACCATCCTCTTCATCCTCGTCGCACTGTTAGCGCACGCCGCGTCTGCGTTGGAGATACGCGCCGCGCAAGGGACGGCCGCGTCCGCCGCCGCCTCTTCGCCGTCGCCCACACCTCCGCCGCAGGAAGCAGCGGAGCAACCACCCGTCTTGAAAGTCTCGGACGTGAAGGCGTCGGACTCGCTCCCCGCAACTGCCGTCGCACCCGGCACAAGTGCGACGCCGAAACCTGTCTCGAAGGCAGCGAACACTCTCGTGTTGCCGCCGGAGAAGGCCGCACCCGTGCGTGTCGTGCGCTTCGAGCGCGCGCCTCTGATCGACGGCAAGCTGGACGAAGAGGTATGGAAGACTGCCGCCCGGCTCACAGACTTCTACCAGATTCAACCGGGCGACAACATCGCGCCTTCAAGAACAACCGAGGCTTGGCTCGGCTACGACGCGAAGTTTCTCTACCTCGCCGTGCATGCGCGCGACGAACCCGACAAGGTGCGCGCCACCGTCGCACGGCGCGACAACGTGTTCGGCGAAGACAACGTGCGCATCTTTCTCGACACCTTCAACGATCAGCGCAAGGCTTACGTGCTCGGCTTCAACCCGCTCGGCGTGCAACAGGACGGCGTTCTGACCGAAGGACAGGGCACGGATTTCAGCGTCGATATTGTGATGGAGTCGAAGGGCGTGCTCACTTCCGACGGCTGGACTTTGGAAGTGGCGATCCCTTTCAAGTCTCTGCGGTATGAAGCGGGCAAAGGGAAACTGTGGGGCTTCCACCTGTGGCGCAACATCGACCGCTTCAACGACGAGATCGATTCGTGGATGCCTCTGTCGCGCGACAAGTCGGGCACGCTCAATCAGGCCGGACACCTGACCGGCCTTGAAGGCATCTCCACCGAGCGCACGCTCGAACTCATTCCGAGCCTCACCCTCTCGGAGACTGGCAAGCGCGTGCGCACGATCAGACCGAGCGTGCTGGAACGTCGTCCCGGTCTGCTCGACCCCGGCCGCTTCGTCAATCAACCTATCGAACTCGACCCCGGCATCAGCGCGAAGTTCGGACTCACCCCGACCGTCACGCTCGACTTCGCCTACAACCCCGACTTCGCGCAGGTCGAAGCCGACGCCACGGTCGTCACGGCCAATCAACGCTTTCCCATCTTCTTTGAAGAGAAGCGGCCTTTCTTTCTCGAAGGCATCGAAATCTTCCGCACGGACATTGCCGCTGTCCACACGCGCACCATCGTCGATCCGGACATGGCCGTCAAACTCACGGGCAAGCGCGGACGCAACACTTTCGGCCTGCTCGTCGCCTCAGACAACGCGCCCGGCAACTTCACCGAAGAGGAACGCGAAACTCACTTCGACTCACTACAAGCCCTGCGCGCGCCGCGAGAGGCGGGCGAGAGCGAAACGAATTATCTCGCGCGTCTGGAAGAGGCGCGCCTCGGCGAGCATCAGTTCAACCGCGTCGCGGACAAAAACGCCACCATCGCCGTCCTGCGCTTGAAGCGCGACGTGGGGAGCGAATCGAGCGTCGGCCTGCTCGCGACGAGTTACAACTTCGTCGAACGGCACAATCAACTCGGCGGCTTCGACGCGCGCTTTCGTCTAAACAAGCAGACGACCCTCAATATGCAGGCGCTCGGCACACACTCGCGCCGCTTCTTCTACGATCCCGATCTCGACCAGACCATCTATCGCAACGGCAACGGCTTCGCCTACGCCTACGAACTCGACAAGAGCGGACGCCATTTCGGCTTCAACTTAAACGGCGTCGGGCGCACGCGCGACTACCGCGCCGACGTGGGCTTCACGCGCCGCACCAACACCAACAACCACAACTTCATCGTGAGCTACAACTCCGAGCCGAAGCCGAAGGCGCGCATCGTCTCCTGGCGCATGTTCAACTATCTCGGCGGCAATCACGACTGGCAGGGCAACCTGCAAAACTGGAACGACGAGTTTCAGTTCGGCATGAACTTTCAGCGGCAGACCTTCTTCAGCGTCGGCTACAACGGCGGCTACGAGCGCGTCTTCGAATCCGAGTTCGGCCCGAACCGCACGACCGTGCGCGCCGGAGCGTTCGCGGGCGACAACTCCGAACGCGGCTCCGTCCTCAAGAACGTCTTCGCCTACGGCGGCTCGACGCCTAACAAAAAAATCTCCTTCTTCCAGTTCTTCGGCTATCGCTGGGGACAACTCGATTTCGATTTCGGCAACGGCGCGAAATACCCGCGCGTCAGTCCCACCGCGCTCGCACGCGGGCAGGACGCGCCGCTCGACCCGGGCGCGGCCAACCTCCTGCAATACAGTCTGGACGTGACCTACAAGCCGACCAGTGCGCTCAACAGTTCGCTCTCCTACACCAAGAATCGCCTGACGCGACGCGACACCGGCCTCGTCGCCTTCGACACGAATATCGTCAGCCTTCGCACCACCTACCAGTTCACGCGCTTCACCTACCTGCGTGCACGCGTCGATTACGACACGCTCGCCGCAAACGCGCGCGGCCAATTCCTCTTGGGTTGGACGCCAAACCCGGGCACGGCCTTCTACGCGGGCTACAACGACGACCTCAACCGCGACGGCTTCAACCGCTTCACAGGCCAACTCGAACCCGGCTTCCGCCGCAACGGCCGCACTTTCTTCGTCAAGATGTCTTACCTGTTCAGAAAGAGTTTTTGATTTAGAGCAACAAAGAAAACTTCAGAGGAACCACGAAATCACACGAAACCACACGAACCTCTTCTTCGTGTGGTTTCGTGTCTGTTCGCGGTTTCATCGTTTTTAGTCGCTCTAAACTTTCCCCCCGCCTCCGTCCAATTTGCCTAATTTCCCCGCAAAACACGCACTTTCCACTCGTCCTTTACATTTATCTCGCCGCGCCTGAAACTTTTCCGCACGAAAGCGCACTAACACGTTGGACAGGGGACGTGACGGCTTGTGATGGAAGCATTGAGCGGGACATTGATGGTCGAACAGCCGGGCGCGCTTGCGAAGCCTTTGATGAATAGTCCTGAGCAACTCGTCGCCGCGGCGCGTCGCGGCGACCAAGAAGCCTTCCGGCACATCTTCGACAGGTGGGCGCGTCCCGTCGTCTCTTTCGTCTACGACATGGTAGGCGACCGCGCGCTGGCCGAGGATTTGACGCAGGAAACTTTCGTCCGCGCCTACAAATATCTGGACGCCCTGCGGGACGACGCGAAGTTTTCCACCTGGCTCTTTAGCATCGCCAAGAACGTCGCACGCGAGCACCTGCGTTCGGCGCACAGCCGCAGCCGCAAGATCGATCTGGACGACGAGACGGTCCTGGAACTGGAAGACGGGCGGCCGACGCCCGCCGTCGCTCTGCTCGATAAGGAGTTGAACGGCGTGGTGCGCCAAGCGCTCGGCGCGCTCGACGAAGATAAACGTCTCGTTTTCACTTTGAAGATTTTCCAGCAGCGCAGCTACGAAGAGATCGCGGAGATCACCGGATTCTCCGTGCCGAAGGTGAAGACCGATCTGCATCGCGCGCGGACGGAGATGCGCCGCCGCATGAGTCCTTACCTGGGGGTGAAGCAATGAAGTGTGAGGAATGCACCACAAACGCGCTCGAAGAATTTTTGGACGGCGAACTGGACGCGCGCCGCGCCGCCGGGGTCGAAGCGCACCTCGCCGCCTGCGCCCCTTGCGCACGCGCCTACGAAGCGTTGCTCGATGAGCAGAACATCTACGCCGCCTACGAACGCGACGTGGATGCGACGCCGCCTGAAACTCTCTGGAAGGGCGTGGCCGCGCGCATCGCTGCCGAAGGAGCGCCTGCACGGGGCGCGCGTGCTGATTCTCTGGTCGGCGGTGCGAACTTGTTCGGACGCGTGCGCGAGTGGTTTGCGTCCGCGCTCGTCGCGCCGCGTTTCAGCCCCGCGCTGACGGCCGCCATGATGCTTGTCGCCATCGGCGCAACGGCCGTCGTCATGCGTCAGATGAATTCGCAAACGCCCGTCGCGCCGCCCCAACTCGCGGACGCGCGCAGGAACGCGCCGTCGAACGTCGTTCCCACTCAGCCGAGCGTCGTCAGCCCGACGCCCGAAGCGCCCGCCGCGCAGCACAACGCTGAGGAGGAGGCCGGTGGAGACGAAGCGGCGAACGAGGCCAACGAAGCTCGACCGGCAAAGTCGTCGCAGCGCAGGCGCGAGGCGCAGCGTAAGTCGCTTGTGACGTCGAACGACGCGACGCAACCGTTGGTCGCCGCGCAAAACAGAGAGGGCGCACGGCGGCTACGCGCGACAGACCGTCTCGTCCGCGAAGCCGAAGCGAAATATCTCGCGGCCATCAAGCTGCTGTCCGAAGACGTGCGGCGCAAGCGCACGCACATCGACCCGCAGGTCGCCGCGCGCTTCGACGAAACGCTCGCCACAATCGACCGCTCCATCGCAGAGACGCGCCGCACGGTGCTCCGGCAGCGCAACGATCCGGTCGCAGTGCAATACATGCTCTCGGCCTATGCCAAGAAAGTCGAAGTGATGCGCGAGATGGCCGCGCTCGACTAAAAGGAATTTCAAATTGCGGGCGGCGAAACTGATCTTTGCGATGACGAAACTCGAATTGAAATTCTCGACCATGAAACTCGAACCGTAATTCTCGACGGCGAAACTGAAATTTTAGATGGTGAAGGGCGAACCAGTGTTCGTCGGAAATGTTATGAAGAAGAAAACTCTGACAGCTTTAATTCTCGCGGCGGCCGTCTTGCACGGCGCGGGCACGCCCGCACATTGGCAAGCGCGTGCGCAAACAGTCGTCGGGTCATCCAAGCCGGGCGCGCAAGAGGGCAGCGGTTCTGTCTCGATCAACAATCAGGCCGGGCGCGTGCAGATCAAACTCGAACGCGGCAGCCGTGTCGCCATCAGCAATCGCTACGGGCGCATCACGATCACCGGCTCGGACGGCGACACGGTCGAGGCCACTGCGACGAGCGAGCGCGGCGCGGAGGCCGTGCAGGTCGAGATGACGGCCGACCCCGACGCGGGGCGCAACGTGCTCGTCCTGAATGTGCCGGGACGACCCGGCCAACGCATGCCTTACATCAACGTGAACCCGAACTTCGACTTCAAGCCGTACATCTTCACGACCCCGAACCCGACTCCGAATCCGGCTCCAACTCCCAATCCGAATCCTAATCCGCCGGACAATCCGAACCCCGCCCCGCAGGCGCAAGGCAGCACGCCGCCCGCCGCACGTGCTAAGCCTGCGAAGCCCGCCAGGGTCAGGCCGCAAACGGACGACGACAATGACGGTCAAGTCATCATCGTGCCCGTCCCAGATCCCGCAGAGGTTGCCGCGGCGGTCGCAGCCGCGCCGCCCGCGTCCGCTGTGGTCGCGCAGCCGCGTCAACAAAGCGCGGCGGCGAAACTGGCCGCAGCACGCGCCGCGGCCGACGCCAACAAGACGCGCGGCGTCGGCGGGGGAATCGGCGTCGGCGGAAGCGAGGGCACAGGAGGGATCAGCCTGCACGTGCGCCTGCCGCGCTACGCCCTGCTCGACGCCATCGAAGTGCGCCACGGTGACGTGCACGTCTCGGACATCGACGGCCCCGTCTCGATCTCCGGCGGCACGAGCAACATCACCGTCAACCGCGTCGGCGCGCTCGAAGTGCGCGCACGCTCCGGCAACATCAACGTAGACGGCGTCGAAGGTCTCGTCTACATCGTCGCCACGAGCGGTAAGATCGTCGTCCGTCGCACGAACGGCGACGTGCGCGCCACGTCCATCAACGGCGACATCAACATCCAGTGCGTGCGCGGGCGCGTGGACGCCAGCAACGCGCGCGGCGGCATCGTCCTCAGCGCCGTCGAGGGCGACGTGGAGGCTTCGACCACCGACGCCGACATCAACTTCACGGGCGCGATCCGCCGTGAGGGTCGCTATCGCCTCAAGTCTATGGAGGGGCGCGTCATCATGGCGATTCCCGAAAGCTCGCCGGGCTTCACGGCCATCCTCGCCTCTTACAACAAAGACGTGATCACGAACTTCCCCGTCAGCAACGAGGTGCTCGCCGGCGGCAGCACGCGCGTCAATCGCCGCGTCGAAGTGCGACAGGGCGACGGGCAGGCGCAGATCACGCTCGACTCGTTCGGCCAGCCGGTTTATTTGACCAAACTTCCCGCGGGGTCGCTCAACGCCTGCAAATAACCAGAGAGAGACGAGGAAGCACAGATGAAACTCAGACGACTCAGCGCCACACTGTTCACGACCGTCGCACTGCTCGCCGCCACTTACGTCGCCCCGTCCCTTCGGCAGGCGCGCGCACAAGGCGAGAAAGAGAAGAACACGCGGAAAACGCCGGACACACCAGTCGCCCCCAAAGCCGTAAGCGACGAGCCTGAGTGGGTGTCGGCGATTCCGGCCATCGCTCCCGTCCGTATCCCCGAGATCAACATCGATCTGTCTCACATCAACATCGATCCCAACATCAACATCGAACTGCCCGACGTGAATTTCGACATGGGCGGCGATTGGCTTGACGATAGCATCGAACGCATCGAGCGCGAAGATTTGCGGCAGACCTTTCAACTCTCGCCCGGCGCGCGCGTCGAACTCTCGCACGTCAACGGCTCGATTGATGTTGACACGCACGAGGGCAACACGGCCGAACTCGTCATCAAGAGCTATTCGCGCTCTGCGAACCCGCGCAAGCTGAACGTCGCGCACACCGCTTCGAGTCTCACGGTGCGCGGCGACGCGCGGCGCACGGGCGACGCCATCGGCTTCGACGACACGTATTATCGCGTCGTCCTGAAGTTGCCGCGCCGCGTCGAGTTGGCGGTGGACGGCGCGAGCGGCAACGTGCGCGTCGGCGAACTCGAAGGGCGCGTGCGCCTGTCGAACGTGAGCGGGAACGTGGGCGTGGCGCAGGCCACGGGCGCGGCCGAAGTGTCGCACGTGAGCGGAAGCGTGACGCTCCGTCTGGCGCGGCTGGGCGCGGGCGGCGTGCGCGTCGATAACGTGAGCGGCAAAGTCTCTCTGCGTTTTCTGGATGAAGTGAACGCCGATTTGCAGACGACGGGGAACAAGGGCAAAGTCTACGTCGAACTGGCGAACGTCGCGGTGCAGGGCGAGATGAACCGCTCGGACTTTCGCGCGCGCATCGGGACGGGCGGCGTGCCCGTTAACGTCTCCGAAGTGACGGGGAGCGTCCGCCTCGCGCGCGGCAGCACGGTCGCGGAGATGCTCGCCGCGTTGAAGACTCAGGAGCGAATGCTTTCGCGCACTGAGACGGCGCGCGACCTGACACTCTACATCGGCAATCGACAGGTGCGGCAGGCGTTCGTCGAAACGCTCTCCGGCGAAGGCGGCGGGATGTTGAAGATGACGGCCGTGCACGCGCTCGCCCCTTACGTCGCGGAGCCGGAAGTGCGCGCGGCTTTCCTTAAGTCAATCGAAGGCAACAGCGGCAGTGGCAGCGTCGTGCGCATGACGGCCGTGCGCGCCATCGGCAAGCAGTACGCGTCCGACAAGACCGTGCGCGACCTGTTCGTGCGCCTGCTGCCCACGGAAGAGAATCAGGTGGTGCGCCTGAACATCGTCGGCGCGCTCTCGCGCTACGCGGACGAAGCGAACGTCCAACGCGTGCTCGGTCAGGCCTTGAAGGGAGACCGCAGCGACATCGTGCGGATGCGTGCGGCGAGCGCGCTCGCGCGTCGCGTGGACGATGCGGAAATTTACGAACTGCTTTTGAACGCCGCACGCAACGACAAGAAGACGCTCGTGCGCGCGAGCGCCCTCGGCGCGTTGCGCAGCCGCATCAAGGAGCGCACGGAACTGCGCGAGCTGTTCCTCGGCTATCTCGAACACGAATCGTCCATCCTGCAATACAGAGCCTTACAAGGATTGGTCGAACTCAATGATCCCGCGCTGAAAGCTCGTCTCGTCGAGCGTGCGAAGGACTTGATCAACATGCAGACGCGCCGCGGCTGGAACGACCGCATGCTGCTCGACACGCTGCTCCTTCTTCGTCGCCTCGACCCTCAAGAGGCCGACCGCGTGATGGAGCAGTTGGGGAGCGAGCGCATGAAGAGTTATTGAGAACAAACGGGTGGTCAGTTATCTACGCGTGCGATCACGCCTGCGTGCGCGAAGGCCCGAGG
>DASZCS010000098.1:0-23043 GCA_035942855.1 Pyrinomonadaceae bacterium
GATGTTCTCTGCGCGGCCTTCCGTGTCTGAGTCGCAAATGATATTTGTCGCCGGTTGCGGCTTTAAGACTTCTCGCCTTTGCCGCCGGACGCATCGCGCGTGATGCGCTCGACGAGGTTGAGCAGCGTGCGCACGGCCACGCCCGTCGGCCCCTTCGCGCGGAAGGGCTTGGCGTCGTCGCCCCAGGCCGTCCCGGCGATGTCGAGGTGCGCCCACGAAATGCCGTCGGCGAATTCTTTGAGGAAGGCTGCGGCCGTGATCGTGCCCGCCTTGCGCCCGCCGACGTTCTTGATGTCCGCAATGTCCGACTTGATCTGCCGCGTGTATTCTTTATCGAGCGGCAACTGCCAGAGCTTCTCGCCGACTTCCCTGCCCGACGCGATCACTTCGTCGATCAACTCCTGATCCGTGCCAAGGATGCCCGTGTTCACGTCGCCGAGCGCGATGGAGACCGCGCCGGTCAGCGTCGCCAGATCGACGACCTGCGTCGCGCCGAGTTTGCGCGCGTAGGCGATGGCGTCGGCCAGAATCAAGCGGCCTTCGGCGTCCGTGTTGATGACCTCGATGGTCTTGCCGGACATGGCGCGCACCACATCGCCGGGCTTCGTAGCCTTGCCCGAAGGCAGATTCTCCGTCGCGGGGACGACGCCTAGGAGCGGCATCGGCGGTTTCAACTGCGCCACGGCGCGCATCACGCCAAGCACGGTCGCGCCGCCCGTCATGTCGTACTTCATCAACTCCATGTTCTCGCCCGGCTTGATCGAGATGCCGCCCGAATCGAATGTCACGCCTTTACCGACAAACGCCAAAAGGCCGTCGCCGCCACCCACCACTTTGCCGCCGCTGCTATCTCCGCCATCGAAACCTTCGGGCGTGTACTTCAAGATGATCAGCGCGGGCGGTTCTTCCGAACCTCGCGCCACGCTCAGCAAAGACCCCATGCCCTCGCTCTCCATGCGCGCGCGATCCAGCACGTCAACTTCCAGACCGAACTCGGCGGCAATCGAGCGCGCGCGTTCGGCCATGATCGTCGGCGTCATGTAAGCGCCGGGTTCGTTGGCTAAATCGCGCGTGAAGTTAACGGACTCGCCAACGATGCGCCCGCGTTCCGCACCGCGCTTGAGCGCATCTTCGTTCGCTCCTTGTGCGATGACCATCAGACGCTCAATCGTTCTCTCCTCTTTGTCCGACGTGCGATATTTGTCCGGCTCGAACAGCGCCATCAAAACGCCTTCGACCGACGCGGAGGCCGCGCGTTCCGCATCCGTCTCCGTGCCGCGCGTGACGAGGCCGACGGATTTAACGTTGCGCGCGCGAAGGGCACGCGCCGCCGTCCCGGCCATCTGCGACACCTGCGCCGCTCCGTAAGCGTCGCGCTCGCCGACGCCTACCAAAAACAGACGCTTCGCCTTCAACTCGCCGCGCCCCTCGCCGAGATGCACGTAGACGGTTTCGCCCTCTTTGCCCTTCAGTTCTTCCGATTCGATGACGGACTTGATGAGGCCGCCCGTCGCCGCGTCCAGTTCTTGCAGAAACCCTTCATGCGCCTGTTCGTCTTTGAACACGGCCACGGCGAGAGCCTGCACGTCCGCATCGCCCACACGTCCGGTGCTGACTTGAATATCCATTTGAACTATTTTCTCCTGTCTAACGATTGCGCTCTTTTAGTTGTGCGCGCGTTTCGCGTTCAACCGTCCGGCGCATTTCCGTCTCGCGCTTATCATAAAGTTTCTTGCCGCGCGCCACGCCGATCTCAAACTTGACACGCCCCTTTTTCACATAGACCCGCGTGACAACCAAGGTCATGCCTTTGGCGGTCGCTTCCTCTTGTAACTTATCTATCTCACGCCGGTGTAACAAAAGTTTTCGCGTGCGCGTGGCTTCGTGATTATCTCGATTGCCGTAAGCATAAGGCGAAATGTGTGCGTTGAACAACCACGCCTCGCCATCGCGCACGGCGACGTAAGACTCCTTCAACTGAATCTGCCCGGCGCGGACGCTCTTGACCTCCGTGCCCTTGAAGACGACTCCTGCTTCGTATGTCTGCAAGATATGATACTCGTGATACGCCGCGCGATTCGTCAACAACACTTTTACTTCGTTCGCCTCTGCCATACTTTTACTTCACACGCTTCGCTCAAGTTCTCACAAACTCCGAACCACCAATGAACCTCAATTCGCATTCGCGTCACAGGCCAAGCCCCGCGAACTCGCCGCGCAGGGGACGCGCCATCAAATCCTCCGCCGCCGCGCGCGCGCTTTTCCCCTCGTAGAGCACGGCGTGAACCTGCTCCGTGATCGGCATCTCGATTCCGCGGCTCTCGGCCAGCAACTTCACCGCGCGCGTCGTGCGCACGCCTTCGGCGACTTCGTGCATCCCTTGTAAAATCTCTTCGAGCGCACGGCCACGCCCCAACTCCTGCCCGACGTAACGATTGCGCGACAGCGCGCCCGTACAGGTCAACACCAGATCGCCCATCCCTGCAAGGCCGGAAAGCGTCTCAACGCGCCCGCCTTCCGCCAGAGCCAGACGCGTGATCTCGGCCAGGCCTCGGGTGATCAAAGCCGCGATGCTGTTCGTGCCGAGTCCCATTCCTGAAACCATCCCGGCCGCGAGCGCGATGATGTTCTTCAAAGCGCCGCCGAGTTCCGTCCCGGCCAGATCGCCGTTCGTGTAGACGCGGAAATTTTCAAAACTCAAAGCCGCCTGCACCGCGAGCGTCGCGCGCGCATCGTAACCGGCGGCGACCACGGCCGTCGGTTGCCCGGCCGCCACCTCCGCAGCGAACGAAGGCCCCGACAGGCACACGAAGCGCGCGGCTAACTCCCTGCCCAAAACTTCCCCGGCCACTTCCGAGATGCGTTGTCCCGTCTCGATTTCGATGCCCTTCGTCGCACTGACGAGCACTAGTCCCGCGCGCAACTCAGACGCTAGACGCTCCAACAATCCGCGCGTCGCGTGCGATGGAGCGGCCAGGATCAACATCCGCGCATCGCGCACCGCCTCGCCCAAGTCTCCGGTCGCACGCACGTCGCCCACAAGCTCATGTGACGGCAGATAAAGCTCGTTCACGCGCCGCTCGTTGACGCTTTCGACCACCCGGGCATTACGCGACCACAACCTGACACAGTGCCCCGCCCGCCCGGCCACCAACCCCAGCGCCGTCCCCCAACCGCCCGCACCGATGATCGAGATGTGAGCCATAATTCAAACGATGAATGATGAATGATGAATGATGAACGGAAAGCAGTTGTCTTTCATTCATCGTTCATCGTTCCTCCTTCATCCTTTCAGTTTGCTCTCCGTACCGCTCAACAATCTGCCAATGTTGGCGCGGTGCATGAAGATGATGAGCGCGCCGCCGATGAGGGCGACGGCCAGGACAGGAGCGGCGACGCCGTCGGCTCGTGCACTGCTCTGCCCTAACAGCCAGATGAACAGCGGCAGCGCGGCGGTCGCCGTGATCGAGCCGAGCGAGACGTAGCGCGTCGCCCACACGACGGCGAGAAAGACGAGCGCTGCGAGTCCGACGGCCGCAGGCGTCAAAGTCAGAAAGACGCCGAGGCCGGTCGCCACACCTTTGCCGCCACGAAATTTCAACCAGACCGGAAAGACATGGCCTGCGACGACCGCAATCGAAGCGGCGGCCACCCACCAGTTGACGCCGAAGTCGGGCGCGAGCAGTGCGCGCGCCAGCAAGGCGACGAGCGCGCCCTTCACTGCGTCGAGCAGAAGAGTCAACAGTCCTGCGCGCTTGCCCGCCCGTCGCGTCACGTTCGTCGCGCCCGTGCCGCCCGAACCCGTCTCGCGCACGTCGCCGCCGCCCTTCGCGCGCACGATCAAATATCCGAAAGGGATCGAGCCGACGAGGTACGCGACGACAATGGCGAGCGCAGGCAGCAACGTGGCATTACTCCGCAGTCAGCGCTGAAACATCGGACGAAGAGCGAACGGCGACTATAGCAATCCGCCGGAAGCGGCGGCAAGCCGCGAAGAATGTGTGGGCGGGCGAGAATTAATTTCAGATGAGGCGGCGGCGCAAGAGGTCGAGCGCGGCTTGCGAGGCACGCCAGCGGATGAGTTGACGGTCGCCGGGCATGAGCAGTTTGCGATGCTCCGTGTGCGCGTCGTCCGCGAGCGCGATGTAGACGAGGCCGACGGGTTTGTCTTCCGTCCCGCCGCCGGGGCCCGCGATGCCCGTGACGCTCAGGCCGAAGTCCGTCCCGGCGCGTTCGCGCACGCCTTCGGCCATCGCTTCTGCAACCGGCGCGCTCACCGCGCCGTACTCCGCGATCAAGTCCGACGGCACGCCGAGCAAGCGCACCTTCGCGTCGTTGGAATAGGTGACGACGCCTTCCATGAAATAGGCGGACGACCCCGCCACTTCCGTCAAACGCTGCGAGATCAGACCGCCCGTGCAACTTTCGGCGACTGCCAGTGTGAAACCGTTGACGGCGAGACGCAAACCGACGACCTCTTCCATACGCTCGCCGCGAAAGGCGAAGATCGCGTCGCCGAGTCGCTCCTCAATCTGTCCGGCCAAACCGTCGAGCAGCAGTTCCGCTTCCTGTTCGGTGCGCCCTTGCGCCGTCAGGTGTATCTCGATCTCGCTGCGGTTGAAGAGGATGGTCGTCTGCGGATTTTTGTACTGCGTGTAGACCGGCGCAATGCGCTCGTCAACGGCCGACTCGCCAAGCCCCGACACGCGCAACACACGACGCGCGACGCGCACATCGCCCGCTTTCGCCGCGAGACGCGCGGCCACGTGTGTCTCGTACATCGGGCGCATCTCGCGCGGCGGGCCGGGCAAGAGGACGACCGCGCGTCCCTCGTGTTCGAGATACATGCCGGGGGCTGAGCCGTGCGGGTTGTCGAGCACGTCCGCGCCTTCGATGATCATGGCTTGCCGCGCGTTGATCTCAGGCATCTTGCGTCCCCAACGCATGAACTTCTCGCGGATCGCATCGAGCACCGCTTCGTTCAGAGCGAGACGCCGCCCCATCGCGCGCGCGGCGATCTTACGCGTGATGTCGTCTTCGGTCGGCCCGAGGCCGCCCGTCGTGATGACGACGCGCGAGCGGCGAAGGGCGTCTTTGATCGTCTCTTCGAGCCGCGCGTCGTCGTCGCCGACGATGGTTTTGAGTTTGACTTCGATGCCGATGGCGTTGAGTTTTTCGGTCAGCCACAGGCTGTTGGTGTCTGCGCGATCCGGCGTCAGCAACTCAGACCCGATGGCGATGATTTCGGCGGTGAGCATAAGTTTTATAAAAATTCTCTAAAACACGTCTTCTTCCTCACGTCGCTTCTTCACTCGTAACGTGCTCAAGGAATTTCTTCAAATCTTCCACAACCATTTCAAGCGCCGTCTCTACGCTCGCGGCATCGAAGGTCTTATGCATAATAGAGGCGTCCGGCCCACGAACGCTGCTTCGTTCAACCATGATCATGTCATCGGAGACGTGCGCCGCATGACCGTTCTCATCCACCGGAACCGTTGGTGTCAGCCGGAACATCTCTAATTCCCAGACGTGGCAGCGAAACCGATCTTCTCTTGCCGTGTCTTGGAACAACTCAATGCGGGTCGTCCAACCATTTTCGCCGAACTGAATATCCAGTTCGAGAGTTCTCACCAGTTGAAAGATAGGACTGGTAACGGCGGAATGATTGATCCTCATTCTTATTAAGTCATCCCTCGGACGCACCGAAGATTTTCACCTCGCGCACCCACATCACGAAGGGACGGCCGCGCGGCCCTTGCTGCGCGGGCTGGAGGATGCGCACGCGCGTCGTGGTGACGGGCGCAAACTCGAAGGCCGTGCGGTCGTAGTCGCTGCCCGGCTCGATGGTCGAGATGGTTTGCCAGCCGCCGCGCTCGTCGGGCGTTTGCAGTTCGACGCGGCGCGAGGCGACGAAGCGGTCGCGGTCGAATCCCCAGTAAACGTAGACGGCCGAGACACGCGCGGGCTGCGTCAGTTCGAGTTCGATCCAGTGCGGCTCGTGCGTTTCGGCCGAAGCCCAGTTGCCTTCGTTGTAACGCATCGCGGAGATGCGCTTGACGTCGTGGATGCCGTCGTTGAGAGGCTTTGAACTGTAGCCGTCATAGCTCGAATCCACACCGATGCGCGACGCGCTCAGTTCGGCGAGCGCACGTGGAGTTTCCGGCGTCGCGGAAGTGGGCGCGGGCGTCGTCGTGCCTGTCTGAGTTGTCTGCGCGACGCGCGCGCTTTCGGCTTGCCGTGCGGCGGCCTGCGCGCGACGTTCGGCCTCGCGCGTGAAACGCAGGTAGATGAGAATGCCGCTCAGGATGGCGAGCACGAGGAGTCCGGCGACGACCCACTTGCCGCGCGCGTGGCGGCGTGTCTCGTCAGCGCGCAACTGCGGAGTCTGTGCGCGATGGTGGTGCGCGAGCTTGGTGGTGGCGGGCGATGCGCCGAGTTCCGCGCCGCACGCGCGGCACAGTTCTTCGTCCGCTTCGGCTTCAGTGCCACAGGCGGGGCACGCGCCGCTGCGTATGGGCTGCGTGATGTAATCGTGGCGGACGGTGTGGTCGGCCGTCTCCTGTAGTTCGTGCGTGCCGACGGGGCGATAGGTCGTGGCCTCCGGCGCGGCCGGCGCTTCGACCACTTCGCCCGCGTCGCGCTCGCGCGCAAGTTTGACGGCGCGCAGAAAATCGGCGGCGGTCGCAAAGCGCCCGGCCGGGTCTTTTTCGAGCGAGCGCAGGATGATGTCTTCGACTTCGAGTGGGATGCGGGGGTTGATCTCGGTTGGCAAAGGCGGCGGTTCTTCGACGTGCGCGCGCAGAATCTCCGTGCGCGAACGCGGCTCGCGTTCGTTGCCGAAAGGCGGCGCTCCCGTCAGCATCTCGTAGAGGATGATGCCGAGAGAGTAGATGTCCGAACGCTGATCGACTTCGAGTCCTTCGGCCTGCTCGGGCGAGACGTAGCGCGGCGAACCGTAACCCGCGCCGTGCGTGTCGGTCGTCTCCGAACCGACGACTTTGACGATACCGAAGTCTGTGATCTTCACCTTGTCGTCGGGCGTGACGAGGATGTTCGGCGGCTTGAGGTCGCGGTGGATGATGCCGCGATGCATTGCGCCGTGTTCGTCGCGGTAGGTGAAGGTGTGCGCGTAGACGACCGCCGTGAGAATCTGGTCAAAGAGCGCGAGCGCGCGTTCGCAGACGAGGGGCGCACCTTCCTGTTTGAGCAACTGCGCGAGCGAGCGCCCTTCGACATACTCCATCACGATGTAGTAGGTCTGTTCGGCGACGATGTAGTCGTAAATTTTGACGATGCCGGGATGGTCTAGTTGCGACTGGATGTAAGCCTCACGCTCGAAGCGATGGCGCAAGGATCGTAGGTCGTGTTCTCCGGCGCGCGGGTTGATCGATTTGATGGCGACTTCGCGTGGGAGCTTCGTGTGTTGGCCGCGATAGACGACGCCCATCCCCCCGCGCCCGATGCGTTCCTCGATGCGATAGCTGCCGATGATCGTCTCAGTCGCCATTTAAAACTGTCCGTTGTCAGCAGTCCATTGTCAGTTGTTCTGTGCCCACTGTTCAATCTCGTCTCTGGTAACTCGCGCGAGTATCAACATGCAACTGACCACTTGACTCACTGACGACGGACTGCCGGCAGCCTTTCAAGCCGTCTTCTTCTCTTCCTCGTACAGATCGCGCAGCACTTCGGAGATGGGCGCGGGCTTCGGCGGCGGCGAGAGCGACTGCGGTGTGTTGGCGTTCGTCGTGGCGGCGAGGGGCAGACGGTGCGGGGCGTCTTGCGCAGGGGTCGCACGAGCGTCGCCTGTGTGAAGATTGCGCGTCACGGAATCGTGGACGATTGTGCTCGCGTGCGCCGGGGCGGCGAGGTGGCGACGGCTCTCTTCGAGCAGAGAGGCGGCGCGTGTGCGGCGTGCGCGTTCGAGGTTGCGGATAGCGGCGACGGTCTGCGGCCCTTCGGCCGGATCGCGTTCAAGGCGGCGCAGCACGCTCACGTAGCGACGCAGTTCGGGCGAAGGCGCGAGACGCTGTCGTTCGTCTCCGTCCTCCGCTTCGAGGATGTAGGCCAGATGTTCGGCGGCGGCTTCGTGGTCGCCCGCGCGGTTGTAGAGCGCGCCGAGCGCGTAGTGTACGAGCGGCGGCGGGTCGGCCATCGAGTGGACGACCGATTCGCCCTGCCCGATCACTTCCGTGATCTCAAAGCCGAACCAGCGTCGCTCGTCTTCGCGCAACACGTCGCTGGCGGCGAGGTAGAAGTCGAAGATACGGCGCGTCTCGTGCTGCTCGGAGCGATCCACTGCGCGCCAGACGAAATAGACCACCGTGGCGAAAAAGATGATGACGGTCGGCGGAATGCCCATCAAAGCGAGCATCGCGAGAATGACGATGATCGCCACCAACTTCTGCCCCACGTCTCTGCCCTTGCTGCCCATAAAATTTCTCGCGCCCCGGCCGCTGCCCCTCTGTCAAATGCCCCTTGTCAAACCTTGCCGAACCTTGCTGAAGACGCTTCCGGCGTCCTTTACTAACTTGCGCGGAGGCGGCGACGGATGGCCTCTCCGGCTTCGGTTGTCGAGAGCGTGCCGCCGAGGTCGCGCGTCGTCTCGCCCGCCGTCACGCACGCGCCGACGGCCGCCTCCAATGCCTCGCTCGCCGTCTCGAATCCCAGGTATTCTAGCATCATCGCCGCAGTCAGAATAGAGCCTATCGGATTGGCGACGTTCTTGCCCGCCAGCGGCGGCGCGCTGCCATGCACAGGCTCGAACAGAGAGACCTGGCCGGGATGCATGTTGCCCGACGCGGCCATTCCAAGGCCGCCCTGCAAGGCCGCGCCGAGGTCTGTCAGGATGTCGCCGAACAAATTGTTCGTCACGATCACGTCGTACTGCGCCGGGTTGAGCACCATGAACATCGCCATCGCATCGACGTATTGATGGTTCGCTTCTATCCCTGCGTAGCGCGCGGCCACTTCGCGGAACGTGCGCTGCCACAGGTCGCCGCCGTATCGCTGCACGTTCGACTTATCGGCCATCGTCACTTTCCGTCGCCCGTGCGCGCGCGCGTACTCGAAGGCCGCGACGATGATGCGCTCGACGCCGTGGCGCGTGTTCAATTCCTCTTGCGTGGCGATCTCGTGCGCCGTGCCGCGTTTGAGGAAGCCGCCCGCGCCGATGTAAGCGCCTTCTGTGTTTTCGCGGAAGACGACGAAGTCGATCTCTTCCGGCCGTCGATCTTTGAGCGGCGTGAGGCGCACGTCCAGCAATCGCACGGGGCGCTGGTTGATGTAGAGGTCGAGGCCGCGCCGCATGCCGAGCAGAATATCTTCGGCGTGCTGGTTCGACTTCACGCGCGGATCGCCGAACGCGCCCGCGAGGATCGCGTCGAAATCACGCGCGAGCATCGAGAGCGCCCCTGCGGGCAGACTGATGCCTTCGCTCAGGAATTTGTCCGCGCCCCAGTCGAACTGCTGAAACTCGAGTTTGACGCCATGCGTCTCGCGCAAGAGTTCAAGGACGCCCAACGCCTCGTGCGTCACCTCGACGCCGATGCCGTCGCCGGGCACAACCGCGATTCTCTTCACTTCTCTCGTCATCTTCTTTTTCTTTTACAGTGTCAGCGTGCGAGGCGTTGTTCGATGCGCGGCAGACTGGCAACCACCGTCTCGCCGACGATCTGCAAGCTGCGCGGCGAGATTTTATCGAGCGTGTCGTCGGGCGTATGCCAGTGTGGATAGTCGCCGAGTTGGATCAGATCGACCACGGGGATGCCGGCGCGCAAAAACGGAACGTGATCGTCTACGACTTCGTGCGTCGCATTCGTGAAGACGGCGGCGTGGCCGAGTTCGCGCGCCGTCGTCCAGATGATGTCCGTAAGCCAGGGCGTGCTCAGCGTCTCGCGCGGAATAGACAAGTCCCTGTAACCGATCATGTCGAGCAGGACGAGGGCGCGCACGCGCTTTGTCTGGCCGCGCTCTGCGAGTTGCGCGACGTAGCGACGGCTGCCGTAAGTGTTGTCGGGTGCGCCCGCGTTCGTGCATTCGCTCCACTCGCGGCAGACCGCCTCTTCGCCGTCGAAGAAGACGAACCAGTAGGTGAACCGCGGCCTCTGCCCGGAGGAGGCGAGGACTCGCGCGATCTCTACGAGCGCGCCCGTGGACGAACCGCCGTCGTTCGCGCCGACGAAACGAAACTCTTTGTAAAACTTCGTGTCGTAATGGCTGGCGACAATGATCACGTCCTCAGATTCGCCCGGCAGTTCCGCCGTCACGTTCACCATCCGGCGCGCGCCCGCAGGCGTCTCGGCCGTGAACTCGTCTTCCGTCACTTTCAAATTCGCCGACTGTAGTTCGCCTTTGAGGTATTCGCGCGTGCGCGCCAGTTCCGCTGAACCTGCGGGGCGCGGCCCAATCTCAACCATCTTGCGCACGTGCGCGAAGGCGCGTTCGCCATCAAAGGCCGGGCGTGCTGTCGCCGTAGCCGTCGGCGAAGCCGCGGCGGGACTTGCCGCAGGCGTAGTGCTGCCACGTGTGCTCTCGTTCGACGGAGTGCTGCCGCCGCAAGCCGCGAGGACAAAAGCGAGCCAGAGAAGCGCGAACGTACAAGACGCACGCGCGAATGATAAAGATGGAGACATCTGCTTCATGTCTGAGCGTGCGACGCGTGCGCGCACTTCCCGCATTGAGAGATGGCGCTTCGGAAAAGTCTGTTACGAAGTGGGCTTGTCGGCTTCGGGAGTTTTCTGATTGGCCGCGACGTGTTCGGCCGGGCGGCGCGCTTGCCGTTCGCGTTGTGCGCGTGCGCGCCCCAGGCCGACGATGAAGTCGACGCCCTTCTCGAAAAACGAGAGCGGCACGTCGGCGATGGCTTTGAAGGTTTGCGAGGCGGCGATGGCTTCGAGTTCGACGAGCGTGGCGAGTTTCTGCTGCAAAGGCATCTCACGGAATTCGGCGCGCAAATCTTGTTTCACTTCTTCGGTCGTCTCCTCTCGCACGGTGACGGGGACGGGTTCGACACGCAGGTCGCCCGCGCGCTCGATCTTCGTCTGACAGGCAAGACGCTCGCCCGCCGCGAGTCGTTCGGGACTGAGCCGCGTGCGTTCGGCCTCAGTCAAACCGGAGAGCAGCGTTGCGCCTTCGCGTATGATACAAGCGCACGTGTCGCACTCGCCGCGCCCCTCACACTCGGCGGGCAGACGCAAGCCCAGACGCTTCGCCGCGTCCCACAAATACGTCCCTTCGGCCACTACGCCGTGCAAGCCATCCGGCACAAACTCAACGTTCACACTCATCGCACACCCCCACCACTCTGCTCAAACTGTCGGGCTGAAATTTCCACGGGAGACGAATCGGAACTTACAACAACGGAAGGCAAATGTAAAAAGGCAAAGAAGAAGGAGAAAGGGAAATGGGAAATGGGGAATGGAAAAAAGAGAAGGGCTGAAGCGTAAACAGGAAGATCGGAAACTGTTTCCTTCAACATCTTCCCTTTACCCTTTTCCCCTTTTACCGTTCTTAGTGGGTGCTCGGTGCGCTGGCGAAGCGGACGCGCGGCTCGGCGGCGGATTCCTCTTTCTTCGCGCGGCCGCTGCTGTTGTCGCGGCAGTCGGAGCACGTGCCGAACATGCGCAGCGTGTGGTGCGTTGACTCGAAGCCGTGCTTGGCGGCGATTGACTCTTGTATGGCTTCGAGTTCTTCCGAGTAGAATTCGATGGTCTTCCCGCAATCGGTGCAGATCAGGTGGTCGTGGTGCGGGTGTTTGTAGTTGTGCTCGTAGCGCGTGCGGCCGTCACCGAAGCGCACTTCGCGCGCCAGTCCCGCCTCGGTCAAAAGTTTGAGCGTGCGATAGACGGTGGTTTGCCCGATCTCCGGGTCTTCCTTCTGCACGAGCCGGTAGAGATCTTCGCTCGACAAGTGTTCTTCTGTACGGAGGAACACTTCGAGGATGAGATCGCGCTGCGCCGTGCGTTTGAGTCCCGCGCGCTGGATGTGGCGATGAAAAACTTCCTGTTCTTCAGTCATTACCTTCGTCCGTGGTTCATCTGAGACGGCTCTTTCACTTGTTGGCACGGCTCGTATTTTAGCACTAGCGCACGCGCCATGTGAAGAAGTTGGTTGTCGCAGGGCGGGCATGCTATCTTTCCGCGCATGGTGCCGGGGTGGCGGAATGGCAGACGCGACGGACTTAATTGTTTGAGCACGCCAGCCGGGAAACCCTGACGTGAATGGAGTCAAAGTCGGTGAAACCTCAACAGCCGCAGGGCTGCTGGCAACGCCGAGCTAAGACCGGCTTGAAGTTTTAGCCAAGCCGGTAAAGTGTAGAGACGAGACGGCTCCCTCCTAAACATCATTCAGTGATGCACGGAGAAGGCATCGTCCAGACCACAAACTGTTGAAATTTGACGGGCGGCGAAAGTCGTAGTGGTAAGAAAATCCGTTGGCCGTAAGGCCGTGAGGGTTCGAGTCCCTCCCTCGGCACCAACTTCAATTCAGCTTCTTACCTTCGAGCCTGATCAGGCGATTGCTTTCGGAGAGGAAATTTTCGGTGAAGACGAGCGCGCCGTCGCGTAGGAGCGTCCGGCCGCGCGCGATCACATCTTTGATCTCAAGCGTGTCGCGGCGCAGCACCAAGAGGTCTGCGTCGCAGCCGACCGAGAGGCGACCTTTGTGTTCGAGTTTGAGGACGGCGGCGGTGTTCGCGGTAACGTGCGCGAGTGTCTGCGCGAGCGGGAAATCGTGTTCGAGGATGCAGCGACGAATCTGCGCGAAGAGTGCGCGGGGGCTGTTGATGGAGGCGTCGGAAGAGACTGTAAGACGCGCCGGGTCGCCGCCCTGTTCGAGATAGAAGCCGAGCCACTCGGGCAAATCTTCGGCCACCGTGTCGAGATCGACGTAAGAGCCGCGCTCGGCGAGCCGGACGGCCTCGCGCATCAGGGCTTCGCTGCGTTCGACGTGCGTTGGATAGATGTGCGACGGCGCGATCTCGTAGTCGTCGAGCAGTGTGCGTAGAAGTTCGAGACGCCGTGCGCCTTCGCCGATGTGAAAATGCGTGACGCCGCACTTGCCTGAGAGCAGGCCGCCGACGTAGGCGTCTTTGACGACTTTGGCGATTTCGGGCGCGTGGTGTGCGGTCGTGCGCTCGTCGGAGATGGCAAGTTCGCCCGCGCCGATCACTTCGGCGATGAGCATGATGTCTTCGCGCACGCCACCGGTGAGCGTGGCCGGAGGGATGCCGTAGCCGCCGGTCAGGACGTAGGCCGTCAGCCCTTCCTCGTTCAAGCCTTTGGCCTTGGCGAGCAGCCCCGGCATCGTCTTGGTCGTCGTGTCGAGGCCGAGACAACCGACGACCGTGGTGATCCCTGCGAGGGCGAGTTCGCTCGCATAGACTTCGGGCGTCTGCGAACTGAAACCGCGCTCGCCGCTGCCGCCGAGCAGGTGTTGATGTGGGTCGATCAGGCCGGGCACGACGATGCACCCTTCGGCATCGATCGTTTCGACTTCCAACGCGAGCGCGCGGAGAGCCGCGCGGTCAACGTCGCCGATGCGCGCGATGCGCCGGTCGAGGACGAGCACGTCGCGGCGGCCGAGCGCGGCGGGCGCGTAAACTTCACCGTTCTCGACGAGCGTTAACATCTCATTTTCTTCAAGGCGTCAATCCCGTCAGAGCGTAGCCACACTGAGTTGCGGCGTCAGCTCGCCGATGCTGTTCGTCGAGACTGCCCCGTGCTCCGCGAGCACTTCGAGGACGGGTTCGAGCTTGTCGTAGAAGACGACGATCACGTCGCCCTGTTTCATCTCGCGGAGTTCCTGCGAGAAGGCCGCGATCTCGTCGAGCACCGTGAGGCATTCGCGGTCGGGCGATTCGGCGTTCACCGTGCGGCAGAGCAGACCCGCCACTTCGCCCTTCTGCCTGCCGCGCAGGTCTTTGTCTTCCTTGATGATGATGCGTTGAAAACCGCGCGCCGCCACGCGGCCGGACGCTTCAATCAAACTGTCGTCCCTATCGCCCGGCACGCCGAGGATCGCCGTCACGCGTCGTCCCTGCCAGAGCGCCGTCATGCGCGCGACGGCTTCGAACGCATCGGGGTTGTGGCCGTAGTCAACCATCACGTAGCCCGCGCCCACTTGATAGAGATTGGCGCGTCCCGGATTGTGCTCGTCGTTGCGGAAGGTCTTGAGCGCGGCGACGATGTTCTCGCGCGTGACGCCGTGCGCGCGGCAAGCGGCGACGGTCGCCAGCACGTTCGACACCTGAAAACGCGCCGTGCCGCCCATCGTCACAGGGATGTCCGCGACCGCCGCGACTTCATATTCTTCGCGCCCCACGGCTTCGATGATGCGGCCATCGCGCACGAAGAAGGCCGCGCCGCCGATGTCCATGTACTTGCGTATGAGCACGTGGTTGTCGCTCAGCGAAAAATAGATGAACTGTTTGTTGATGCGACGCACGCCCGGTTTTTCGACGAGGCGCACCAACTGTTCGTCGTCCGCGTTGAGGATGAGCGTGCCGCCCTCGCGGACGCGCTCGGCGATAAGCGACTTGATGTGCACCAAATCTTCGATGCTGCGGATACCATCCTGCCCGATGTGGTCTTCGCGGATGTTGGTCATGATGGAGATGTCAGACCAGTCGTAGCCTAGGCCACGGCGTGTGATGCCGCCGCGCGCCGTCTCCAGCACGGCGACCTCGACGGTCGGGTCTGACAAGACGACGCGCGCCGAGTGCGGCCCGGTCGTGTCGCCGCGCGAAACGATCTCGCCGCCGATGTGGATGCCGTCGGTCGTCGTCATGCCGACGCACCAGTGCATCTCCTGTAGGATGTGGCCGATCATGCGCGTGACGGTGGTTTTGCCGTTCGTGCCCGTGATCGAGATGACGGGGATGCGTGCTTCCGCGCTGTGCGGGTAGAGCATGTCGATGATCGCGCCGCCCACGTCGCGCGGCTGCCCCTGGCTCGGCGCGATGTGCATGCGCAGGCCGGGCGCGGCGTTGGCTTCGATGAAACCGTTGCCGGGCTGCAAAGGTTGTGCGATGTCGGAGGCGATCAGATCGAGGCCGCAGATGTCCAGACCGACGACGCGCGCCGCGCGCTCGCACAGGCGTCTCACGTCCGGGTGCACTTCGTCCGTCACATCTATGGCCGTGCCGCCCGTCGAGAGGTTTCCCGTCTCGCGCAGGAAGACGCGCTCGCCCGCCCCGGGCACGTGCGTCAGAGACAGCCCGTGCTTTTGCAGATGGGCGAGCATCACCTGATCGACTTTGATCTTCGTCAGCAGATTGTCGTGGCCGTCGCCGCGCAAAGGGTCTCGATTGGCGATCTCGATCAACTCGGCGAGCGTGTGCTCGCCGTCGCCCGTAACGTGACAGGACAGGCGTTCGCTGGCGGCGACGAGACGGCCGCCGACGACGAGCACGCGATAATCGCGTCCCACGAGTTGTTCTTCGACGAGCACCTCGCGCGAATAGCCGAGCGCGATCTCGAAGGCTTCGGCCACCTGCGCCGGGGTCTTGAGATTGAGCGAGACGCCCTTGCCCTGACATCCATCCATCGGCTTGACGACGACCGTGCCGCCGAAGTCCGACAGCGCCTCGACCGCTTCGAGCACCGTTTCCACCACGCGCCCGCGCGGCACGGGAATGTCTGCCTGCTCAAGGATGGTCTTGGTCAGTTCCTTGTCGCCCGCAACCTCGACGGCGATGCCGCCCGTCTCGCTCGTCATCGCGGCCTGTATGAAGCGCCGGTTTTTGCCGTAGCCGAGTTGGACGAGGCTGTCCCTGTTGACGCGAAACCAGGGTATGTTGCGACGGCGCGCGGCTTCGACGATGGCGCGCGTCGAGGGGCCGAGTTCCGTGCGCGCGATGATGCGGCGCGCTTCCGCCAGTTTCTCCGCGAGCGGGTACGTCTCGTTTTTAGTCAGCGCCGAAACGAGTTCAACGGCCGTCTCCAAAAGGAAACGCATCCCTTGCTCGGCCTTGTAAGCAACGACGACGTTGTAGCAGCCCGGTTCGTCCGCGTAGAGCGTCTTGCCGTAATAGACGGGGACGCCCGCCCCGTCCGACAGTTCGAGCGCGACGTGTTCGACGATGTGGCCGAAGTAAGTGCCCGTTTCCAGACGTTCGAGGAAGCCGCCCGCGCGGCCTTTGTTGCAGTGGTGCTCCGCGAGTCCGGGCAGGAGCGCGACGAGACGCTCGTTGAAATTTTCAACGTCCCGGCTCTCCGTCTCGGCCAATTCCTCCAGGCACAGTTTCATCAACAGCACGGGCTTGTGGTTGTAGATGTTCGGCCCGGCCAGCGTCCTGATTTTGTCGATCCTCATTGCTCGTCACCCTTTTGCTCGTTACCCTCTTGCTCGCGCGCCGCGCGTCTCAATCGTTGTTCGCGGCGGCGTAATAACTCTTCTTTGAACCCTGTCGCGCGCTCTTCTTCGTGCTCGCGCTCGCGCTCTTTTTCGCGCTTCCCTTCTTCGCGCTACCGTTGCCGTTCTGCTTCGCGCTCACGCTACCGCCGCGCCTGGCGCTTCCATTGCCCTGTTTCCTCGCGCCGTTTTTCGCGGCGACGGGAGTTTTGGGTTTCGCCACGCGGCGGACGCGCGTGGTCGCAATTTCGTCGCGCGTGTGCTTTTCGATGATCGGTTGCCGCTCGCTCAGGCTGAAGCGATGCCCTGCGGGCAGAATGTGGAGAACGATGTTGTAGAGCGCTAAGCCCTCTTCGCGTTCGAGGTCGGGGACGTTCGTGTAGGTCAAAGCGCCCGCGTCGATCACCGTGACCGCGCCTTCGCCGATCACTTCGAACACGCCGTCTTTAACGACGAGCGCGGTGTTTTCGTCGATGCCGATGCCGAGGTCGTGCGGATACTGCGCGACGGCCGAGATGAGACGGCCGTGGCGTCCGCGCTGCGAGAAGTGCGTGTCGATCATGCCGCCGAGCAGAAACTCTACGCCCGGCCCCAGTTGCAAACTTTCGAGGCGCGGATTCTCTTCGCCGCTCCCGCGCACGAACATCGAGTTGGACATCATGGCCGCGCCCGCAGACGTGCCGCCGATGATGACGCCGCGCTCGTACAATTGATGGAGCAGCAAATCCATCTCGCTCCCGCCGATGAGAGACGTGACATGCAGTTGGTCGCCGCCGGTGAAGAAGACGCCCGTGGCCTGTTCGAGCGCCGCGAGCCGTCGCTTGTCCGAGGCGTCGCTGCGCGCCGACACATCGACGATCCGCACGCTCTGCGCGCCGAGGCGTCGAAAGACTTTCTGGTATTCGCGGCCGAGTTCGTCGGGCGAATCGGTCGCCACCGTCATCACGACGAGGCGCGCACGCCGCCCGCCCGCGAGGCGGACAAACTCGGCCAGAATCGTGCAATCGCCTTCTTTATCTTCGCCGCCGCCAATAACGAACAACAGCCCTTTCGGATGTGCCAATCTCATCTAGCAACCTCGAATGCGTGACTAGTAGTCAGATCGTCAAAAAGAAGGGTGTGCCCCGCTTCGAACGGAACATCACCCTTCAACCCGCCCCTTGCTCGTTCTCGCAGTCGCACCCGACGCGTTAAGGTTCGGTTGCGCTGCTGGTTCCCAGCGCGACACACACGCGCACGCTGAAAGTTTCCCCATCGAATAACGCAAACGCGCCGACTTGCCGCCGGCGCATGAAATCTTAGACAAGCTCGCCGCCAACCGGTTCGAAGGGGAGACTCTTCACCGGCATCAATCCTGAACAGATTACTCGACAGGGAACGTGGCGGATTATAGGTAGGTGCGACGCGGGAGTCTGTACGTTGCCGAACAGATTTTAATACGCTCCCGCTTCATTTCTTTGACGATTCCATCTCAGGCTTTTTCCGGCGGCCACACGTCCACGGCCAGCGCTTCGGCGTAGTGGACAAGGGGCTTGCCTTTCAACTTCGGCACGTAGTCAGCCTCTGCGATGTCCGAGACGTGCGAGAGGAGCGCGGCCTGCCGGAGCGGCCACGGGCGATGGTGTATGCGCGCGCGATAGATGCTCTCGCCCGAAGCAGAGTAGAGGCAGTAGCGCTCCGTGAGGAAGAACTCCAAAGTGCCCGGTTCGGCTTCGGGCAATTCCTTGCCGATCTCATAAGAGGCTTCGAAGCGGCCGCCGCGTTCGGCGTCGGTGCGGCGCAGGGTGTAATGGATGGTGTCAGCTTCCTGTCTGAGATCGATGTCGGCGTTGAAATAGGGGAGGAAGTAGAAGGTGCGTGCGCCGAAGACGGTCATGGAGCTATTGGTGTTGAGCGAGAAGAACCAGACGCCGGGCACGCCTCGATAGAGCACGTATGTGCGCACGTTCAACTCGTGAAAGTCGCTGAGATAGGGGACGGGCGGCGTGAAGCTGAGCCGCACGTTCCACAAAGTAAACGGCGTGATGCCGACCCATGCCTTGCCGTCGAAGGTGTCTATGTCGAGCTGCTGCGGGATGAGCGGGCGCAGGTGTTCGGCGGGAAGCGCCCAGTGCATGAAGAGAAGTTTGCCCCAGTGATGCTCCATCAAAGGCAGGCCGTCCGGGCGTTGCCGGATCGTCTCGCGGTCGATGCCGTCTTCGATCACTTTCTTGTGGCTCGTCGTGGCGGTCGTGCCGGAAGTTTTACTGAGCGCACCGTCGCTGCCGCTGCTGCTCGCGCTCTTACTGTTTGTGCGCTTGCCGTCTGCGCTCTTGCTGCTCGCGCTTTTACTCGCGCCGCTTTTGCTGCTCGCGCTCTTACGGGGCGCTGCGCTCGTCTTGCCGGCGGCGCTCTTTTTGCCGCCCTCTTTCTTCGTGCCGCCCGCCGTCTTGCCGTCGTCCTCTGCTCGCGCGTCGTCTTTACTTTTAGTCATCATCCCCCCGTACGGTCGTCTGCGCGTGTCTTCTGCCGATCAATTTTTCGCGTTGTTTTCCCCATCTTAATTGAATTGACGGCGAAGCTCCACACATTTCCTTGACCTACGTGCGCGGCTTGGGTAGGATTCCACGCCTTTTGTAAGCGCCCGGCGGCCCCTTGAAGGAGTCAAAGCGCCCATGGACGACAGCTTTGAGTTTTCCGAACGAACCGGCGGGCAGGCAAGTAGTCCTCGCTGTATGTCAACCGTCTCAAGCCGAAGGCGGGTTTCCCCTGTCCTTCTTCAACATAAGTGGGAGAATTTTCATGCGTCGCACCTCTGCATTTTCAGTCAGACGAACCTCAACCGTACTGCTCATCCTCCTCTCCATCGTCACCATCACTGCGGCAGTTTCCGCTTCCAACGCCTATGCTCCCGAAGAAGAAGTGGGCGTCAGCGAATTCATCACGGTCTACGCGGACGACTGCGCGACTCCGAAAACAGTCTTCGAACCGGGCGAAATAGTCTGCGTACAGGCGGGCAACTTCCCCGTCGATCCCTCGTCAGCTTTTCGCTACAGACGTTTCTCATGGGTTACGCCCAACCGCAGCATCGCGGATCAAACCAACATCAAAGCCGACCCGCAATTTGATCGTTTCGCCATCCCGACGAGCGGGAGCACCGGAACGTGGCACGTTACGACGCTCAACGTAGACGCGGCGCGCTACGCTAACGCCAGGTTTGTCGTGCGCAAGCCATTCGCCATCACCGCAGACCTCTCGATCTTCAAGGACGGCCCGGAATATATCTACGCCGGACAGAGAGCCGTCTATACACTGTCAATCTACAACCCGGGGCCGGACACGGCCGAGGGCATCGAGTTCGTCACCGAAGTGCCGACGGGCATGACCTTCGTGGCGCTCAAGCAGGAGTCGGGGCCGTTCTTCGAATGCAAGATGCCCCTGCGCGGCGAAACCGGCAGAATCTATTGCAGCACGAAAGGCATGAGGCTGGACGAGTCGGCCAAATTCTACGCTTATTACGATGTCAGCTCGTATCTCAGGCCGGGAACAATTTGCAGCAGCACGACGCAAGTGATGAGCTTTGCGGAGGAATTGAATAAAGAGGACAACGTGTCTCTGTCCGAAGTGAAAGTGGTACTCGAAAATGAACCCGACCCGGACGGCCCTCCGCCCGAGGACAACTAACCAGACGCGACTTCGCGTTGCCACAAGCGGCGAGAGATTTTCAAAGTCTCTCGCCGCTTCGCTTTTCTGCGGAGATTGATTTAAAGCAACTAACAAAACAATGGAACCACGAAGCCACACGAAACCACACGAACAAAAGTTTAGTGTGGTTTCGTGCCCCCGTGGTTCCGCTCTTATTTTGCGACTCGTCGATTTCGATGAAAATCCTATCGACGGCGCTTACTTTTCAGTTCCGCTAATGCCTCGGCCAGAGTTTGCCCGCCCTTGAGCACGGGCGCGAACAGGTCGCCTTTGCGCGAGAGACGCGCCCCGATGTTTTTGATCGTGAAATCCTGCGGCCGCACCTTCCGGCGCGCGACCTCTTCCCACAGAAGCGGCGCGGAGACGGACGCGCCGGGGCGCGGGCGCACCGAGTAGGGCGCGACGACAGATTTGCCACGCGCGTTCTGCATGTGATCGATGTAGATGCGCGCACTCTTGCGCTTCTTCAGAGAACGTTCGACGGTGGCGACATCCGGGTTCGCCAGGACGACGCGTTCCGCCACCAGTTCGGCGAAGCGCGCCGCCGTGTCGTAGTCGTGCCCCGCCGCAAGCGGCACGTAGATGTGCAGGCCGCGCGAGCCGGAAGTCTTCACGTAAGATTTTAGTCCCAAACTTTGCAGAATCTCTCGCGTGCTCAACGCCACGTCGCAGACGACCGTGAAGTCTACGTTTTCGGGGTCGAGGTCGAAAACCACCCAGTCGGGCTCGTCCAGATGCTCCACGCGCGAATGCCACGGATGACGTTCTATCGCGCCCAGGTTCGCCATGTAGACGAGCGTGGCGCGGTCGCCGCCGACGATGTAATCGACCTCGCGCCCTTCCTCCACGTCAATCGCGGCCGTCTCGATAAACTCCGGCGCTTCGTTGACGTCGTGCTGGTGAAACGAACTGCCGCGAATCCCGGCCGGGTAGCGCTTCATGATGAGCGGGCGGCCTTCCAGATAAGGCGACAGGTGCGGCGCGATGTCGTAGTAGTAACGTATGAGATCGCCCTTCGTGTAGCCGTCGTCCGGCCAGTAGACTTTGTCCAGATTCGTGAGCGCCACCGTTGCGCCGTCTATATTCGCGTTGACGTTGCCGCTCAAACTTTTGCGCGCGAAAACTTTTTTCGCCGGAAGCGTCTCGACGTTTTCCGGCGCTCGCGTGCGCCGGACTGCTTTGTGCGCGGCGTGTGCGGCGGCGCGCTTCTGCTTCTGCCCGCCGCGCTCGCGCAGCCACTCCGTTCCCTTCTCGTCGTCAGCCACGCGCAGTTCGAGTTCCCAACCCGGCGCGGCAAATTCATCCTGACTCTTGATGAGCAGCCACTGCCCTTTCCAATGTCCCATCCGCACGAGGCTGAATTCGCCGCGCAGCTTCTCGCCCTGCAAGCGAAACTTCAAACGCCCCGCCTCGTACTGTTCGAGCGCGCTTGCGTCGCCGACGAGTTCATAAGTGCCCCCGTCCCACTTCATATGTTCGCCCGCGCCGTAGTTGCCCGCCGGGATGTGCCCTTCAAACTTCAGATACTCAACCGGATGATCTTCTGTCGGCACGGCCAGACGCTTCTCCGCCGGATCGAGCGAAGGCCCGCGCGGGATCGACCACGACTTCAAGACGCCGCCCATCTCCAAACGAAAGTCGAAATGCAGCTTCTCCGCATGATGCTCCTGCACGACGAAACGGCGCAGGGAACGCTTCGCCACCTTCCCCTTCGGCTCAGGCGTCCGCCGGAAATCACGCTTCTGTTGATAAACTTCCAGCCCCATGTCTGTCACCCGCTCAATTTTTCCCACACGCCCCGCTTGCGCGTTTGCGCTCCGACTTTGCTAGACTCTGACACAACAGGGCGCTTTCGGAATGTGCAGTATTCTACACGACGCTTCGTGCGTTTGAAGAGTTCATCACGGGCGGCCTCAAATTTTCGAGCAGGGGTTTCAAGAACAGATGGGACACGCGATTCTTCTCGGCGATTCGATCTTCGACAACGGAGCTTACGTCGGCGCGGGCGAGCCGGACGTGGTGCAGCAACTGCAAGCGCAACTGCCGCGCGACTGGCAGGCCACTCTGCTCGCCGTCGACGGCAGCGTGATTCGCGGCGTCCGCACGCAAGGGGCGCGACTCCCGGTCGATGCCACGCATCTCGTCCTGAGCGTCGGCGGCAACGACGCGCTCGGCCACGCGCGCCTGCTCGAAGACGCCGCGCGCTCGATGGCCGAAGCCCTCTCCACGCTCGCACGCGCCGCAGACGAATTCGAGCGCGATTACCAAGACATGCTCGACGAACTTCTCAAGCGCCGCCTGCCCACAGCCCTCTGCACCATCTACAACCCACGCTTCACGGACGCGCGCATGCAAAAACTGTCCGTCACAGCCCTCTGCGTCTTCAACGACGCCATCACGCGCGCAGCCTTCTCACGCGGCCTCCCGCTCATAGACCTGCGCCTCGTCTGCGACGAAGACCGCGACTACGCCAATCCCATCGAACCCTCTGCACGCGGCGGCGCAAAGATCGCACGCGCCATCTCAACCCTTCTTGCCCGACACGAGTTCAACAGCGCCCGCACACAGGTCTTCATTTAACCCGAAACTTCTGACCTGATACCTGGGACTTGAGACTTGAGACCTGAGACTTTAAAATCCACGCGTTCCCAAACGCCCCCACAATTAACAACCGGTTCGAAATCATAAATGCAGGAGAGCACTATGCCAGCCAAAGTCAACACGGGTACGCAAGACACACTCTATAACTTGCTCAGCATCATCTATCACGCCCTGCAAGGCGCTGAAACTTACGAGAAATACATCAGCGATGCTGAACAGAGCGGCGACACCGAACTCGCGCAGTTCTTCCGCGAGGTGCGCGACGAAAACACCAAGCGCGCCGAACACGGCAAGCAACTGCTCGGCAAACGTCTCAGCGAAGATCAGGCGCAAAGCCAGTCCGCCTAACCGACGCGGACAGCCACGCGCACGCAAACAAGCGAAGGCCGCACTCGTGCGGCGCGAGAC
>DASZCS010000099.1:0-30020 GCA_035942855.1 Pyrinomonadaceae bacterium
CTTCCAGTCTGCGCGTCGCCGCGCCGAAATTGTAACGCTCGCACGTACCGAAGTCCGTCGAAAGCAGCAGAGCGTCTTCCAGCGTCGAGACAGTGGAGACGCGCGCACGCGCGCCTTCGTTCCAGAAGCAGCCCAGGCCGCGCGCCGCGTAGACGATTTCGCCGACCGCGGGCAGATTGACGACGCCGAGCCACGGCTCGCCCGCCGTCTCCAATCCGACGAGCACGCCGTAGATGGGTACGCCGTGCACGAACGCATAAGTCCCGTCAATCGGATCGATAATCCACTGGCGGCCGGAAGTGCCCGCGCGCGTCGCCTCTTCTTCGCCGAGCACCGCATCATGCGGATACGTCTCTTCGATGCGCGCGCGGATGAATCTTTCGGCCTCCCTGTCCGCTTGCGTGACGGGCGAACCGTCGGCCTTGCGTTCCGACGTGAAAGAGCGACGAAAATATCGCAAAGTGATCTCGCCCGCCCCGCGCGCGAGATCGACGGCGAACTCCAACAACTTCTCCATCTCCAATTTTTCCTGATTCACACAATGCTCCTTGAAGAAACGCTGCGGCGCTCTGTTGCGCTACTCGCCGCTTTGCTTTGTCCCGCGCCGCGCGAGTTCCTGTTCGATCTCCGCCAGTGTGACGCCGCGCTCGACGAGCAGCACCAACAGGTGATAGAGCAAATCTGAGACTTCAGAGACGAGCGCGTGCGCGTCCGCGTTCTTCGCGGCGATGATCGTCTCTGCCGTTTCCTCTCCGACCTTTTTCAGAATCTTATCCAGCCCCTGCTCGAACAGATAGGTCGTGTAAGAATTTGCGGGGCGCTCGCTGCGTCTCGCTTCGACAACTTCGTAGAGTGCGGCGAGCGTGCCGCCGAGACTCGCGTGCGCGCTCGCCTTCGTCGGCTGCCACTCGCTCGCGTCCTTATCCGACTCAAAAGCGCCCGCCACGTCCTGTCCGAAACAGGAACGCGCGCCCGTGTGGCAAGCCGCGCCTTCGGGTTCGACGAGCGCGACGAGCGCATCGCGGTCGCAATCGAACTTGAGCGCGACGACGCGCTGCGTGTGACCGGAAGTTTCGCCCTTGTGCCAGAGCGCGGCGCGCGAACGCGACCAGAACCACGTCTCGCCCGTCTCAAGCGTCAGCCTTAAACTCTCCGCGTTCATGTAGGCAAGCGTCAGCACCTCGCGCGTCTGCGCGTCCTGCACGACGACGGGCAACAGCCCGCGCTCGTCGTATTTCAATTCTTCTAACGCGATCTTCGTCATCTCAAACTCCGCTCCCCCGCGCCGACTTCAACGCACGACGACTCCGCGCGCGCGCAGGTAGCTCTTGACCTCGGACACTTTGTACTCGCCGAAATGAAAGAGCGAGGCGGCGAGCACGGCGCTCGCGCCGCCTTCGGTGAGCGCGTCGTAAAAATGTTCGAGTTTGCCCGCTCCGCCCGAAGCGATAACCGGAATCCGCACCGCGTCGCTGACGGCGCGCGTCAGTTCGATGTCGAAGCCGTCGCGCGTTCCGTCCGCATCCATGCTCGTCAGCAGTATCTCCCCCGCGCCCAGGCGTTCGGCGCGCACTGCCCATTCAACCGCATCCCAACCTGTGCCCCGCCGCCCGCCGTGCGTGTAGACTTCCCAACCAATCGAAGCGTCCGAGGCGTCTCTGCGTCGCCGCGCGTCGATGGCGACGACCATACACTGGCTGCCGAACGTCTCCGCACCTTCCGAGATCACTTCGGGACTGAGGACGGCCGCCGTGTTCAAAGTCGCTTTGTCCGCCCCTGCGCGCAGCACCGCGCGTATGTCTTCGAGTTTGCCGAGGCCGCCACCGACCGTGAACGGGATGAACACTTCATCGGCCACGCGCCGCACGAGTTCCGAGACGATGGCACGTTTATCGGCCGACGCGGTGATGTCCAGAAACGTCAACTCGTCCGCGCCCTCCGCGTCGTAACGCTTCGCCTGTTCCACTGGATCGCCCGCGTCCACGAGCGAGGCGAAGCGTATGCCTTTGACCACGCGGCCGCGATCAACATCCAGACACGGTATGATCCGTTTTGCCAGCATCTACTTTTCAGTCGCCTCAAGTTCCGCGAAATTGCGCAGGAGACGCAAGCCCGCCGCCTGACTCTTCTCCGGGTGAAACTGCACGCCGCAGAGCGCGCCGCGCGCTACGACCGAAGCGTAAACGTCGCCGTACTCCGTCTCGCCCCGCACCACTTCCGCGTCCTGCGGCTCGCAATAGTAAGAATGGACGAAATAGAAGAACGCCCCTTCCTCCACTCCCGCGAGCAGGGGATGTGCCCCTTTTTGCTCCACCTGATTCCAGCCCATCTGCGGAACGCGCAATTCTTCGTCGAAGCGTCTGACGCGCCCCCGCAAGAGTCCCAACCCCGCGCTTCGTCCGAACTCCTCGGACTCTTCAAACAACAACTGCATCCCGACGCACACGCCGAGGACGGGCACGCCCGCCGCTGCGCGCTCACGCACGAGACTATCGAAGCCGCGCTCTCTGAGAGCGTTCATGCACGCGCGAAAAGCGCCCACGCCCGGCAACACCAGACGCCGCGCCGCAGCGAGCACGCTTGCATCATTCGTCACGACGGCTTCGCACCCCACGGCCGCGAAAGCCTTCTCCACCGAGCGCAGATTGCCCACGCCGTAGTCGATGATTGCCAACCCGTTCGTCACAAGACTCCCTTCGTGCTCGGCACGCCCACGACGCGCGGATCGAATTCCACCGCCTGCCTGAGCGCACGCGCTGTCGCCTTGAACGTCGCTTCCAGAATGTGATGCGTGTTCTGCCCGCGCAGCAGATCGAGATGCAGATTGCAGCGCAGGGCGACGGCGAACGAGCGCCAGAAGTGCTCGGCCAACTCGACCGAGAAATTCCCGATCTGTTGCCGCCGCGTCTGCACCTCGTAGACAAGATAGAAACGGCCGGACAGATCGACCACCGCGCGGCACAGCGCCTCGTCCATCGGCAGCAGCGACGCGCCGTAGCGCGTGATCCCGCGCTTGTCGCCGAGAGCTTCGGCGAACGCCTCGCCGAGCGTGAGAGCAACGTCTTCCACCGAATGATGATCGTCGATCTCCAGATCGCCGCGACATTCAATCTCCAAATCGAACAGGCCGTGACGCGCGAACAACTCAAGCATGTGATCCAGAAACGGCACGCCCGTCGAGATGCGCGCCTGCCCGCCGCCGTCCAGTTGCAGCGTGACACTTACGTCCGTCTCCTTCGTCTGCCGCCGCACCTCCGCGCGCCGCTCTGTTGTTTGCAATTGAGTACTCATAAGTTTCTCTCCGTCGATTCTCTACGCGCACACTTCGCGCAAGGCCGCGAGCAGCAAGTCGTTCTCGCGCGGCGTGCCGACGCTCGCGCGGAAATAATCCGCGAGCATCGGGTAGCCGCTCACATCTCGGATCAGTATGTCGCGTTCCAGCAGTTCGCGATAGACGCGGCGCGGCTCTACGACAGAGCGCACGACCATGAAGTTGGCTTCCGAGGCGACGGGCGCGAGTCCCTCGATCTCTCTGAGTCCCGCGAGGAGTCGCCCGCGCTCCCGGATGACCCCGGCGACAAGGGGCTTGAGTTCCGTCTCGTACATTTCGACCGCCGCCTCGGCCAACGCCTGCGAGACGGCATTGAGGTTGTAGGGCAAGACGGCCTTCGCTATCTCGCGCGCCACTTCGGGTGCGGCCAGCAGATAGCCGATACGCAATGCGGCGAGCGCCATCGCCTTCGAGAAGGTGCGAAAGACGATCAGGTTTTTGTGCGCGGCCAGAAGCGGCACGGCCGTCCGTCCCGAAAATTCGAAGTAGGCTTCGTCAACGGCGACGAGTCCGCGCGAGACTTCGAGCAGGGCGGCGAGGTCTTCGTCACTGATGCGGCATCCGGTCGGATTGTTCGGCGAGCAGATGATCGTGACTTCCGGTTGTGCTTCCTCGATCTTCTCGCGCAGAGCCGCCACGTCGAACCCCAAATCCGCACGGAGCGGGACGCTCAGCACTTCGCCGCCGAGCACCGTGGCAACCTGTCGATAGAGTGCAAAGGTCGGCTCGGAGATGAGCAGACGCCGTCCCTCGCCGAGCGTCACCATGAGCAGTGCTTGAATCAACTCGTTCGACCCGTTGCCCGCCACGATGCCGTCGGCGCGCCACCCTGAAAACGCCGCCAAGCGTTCGTGTAAACTTGCCGGCACGAAGTCCGGGTAGCGCGACCACGCGCGCCCCTTGAGACGCCGCAAGCCCTCGCTCTTAATGCGCTCGGGCGCATCCCAGGGGTTCTCGTTCTGATTGAGTTTCACCGAAGCGCGTCCCGGCGCGAGCGTGTACGCCTTGAGCGCGCGCACGCGCGGTTTGATGGTCTGCAACACGTCGGACATAAATCTTCTTCTCCTAATCTACTCGACGCTCTGTTCCAGACGGATGAGGGCGGAGCGCGCGTGCGCGTCGAGTCCTTCCGCCTGCGCGAGCGTAGCGATCATGTGCGCCGTGCGGCCGAGTTCGGCGGGCGTGTAGCGCAGGATGCTCGTGCGTTTGACGAAATCGTAGACGCCGAGAGCCGACGAGAAACGCGCCGCGCCGCCGGTCGGCAGGACGTGGTTCGGCCCGGCGAAATAGTCGCCGACCGCTTCCGGCGTGTGCGCGCCGAGAAAGATCGCGCCCGCGTGTCGCACCCGTGCGGCAAACGCTTCGGCGTCCTGCGTCATGATCTCCAAATGCTCCGGCGCGAGTTCGTTCACCAAGCGAACGGCTTCATCTAAATTCTCCACCAGAATGATAGCGCCGAAGTCGGCCAGAGACTTTTCAACCAACGCCGCGCGCGGCAACGTGCGCGCCTGTCGTTCCACTTCTGCTGCGACCGCGTGCGCGAGCCTTTCGCTCGTCGTCAGGAGCACGCTCGACGCGTCCTCCCCGTGTTCGGCCTGCGCGAGCAGATCTGCGGCGCAGTAATCGGCGCGCGCTTCGTCGTCGGCGACGACGACCACTTCGCTCGGCCCCGCAATCGAGTCGATGCCGACGACGCCGAAGACCAGTTTCTTTGCCGCCGCCACGTAGCGATTCCCCGGCCCCGTGATCTTATCGACGCGCGGAATCGTCTCCGTCCCGTAGGCGAGCGCCGCCACCGCCTGCGCCCCGCCGCAGGCATAAACTTCCGTCGCGTTCAACTCGACGAGAGCCGCCGCGACCGCCGGATTCTCGGAGAGCGTGCGCGGCGGCGTCGTGACGACGAGACGTTCGACCCCGGCCACCTGCGCGGGCACGACGTTCATCAAGACCGACGAGGGATAGCTGGCCGTCCCGCCCGGCACGTACAACCCCGCGCGCTCAAGCGGCGCGATCCTTTGACCGAGCCGCACGCCCCCGTCCGCCTCCATCTCCCAGGACGCTTCGCGCTCCCGCTCGTGAAACGCCCGCACGCGCTTGATGGCTTCGGCGAGCGCGCACCGCACCTTCTTGTCCGCGCGCGCGGCCGACTCACGCAGTTGCCTCTCGTCAATCCTTAGTTCTTCGGCCGTGAGTCGCACGCCGTCGAAACGCTCCGTGTAGTCGGAGACGGCCGCGTCGCCGCGCGTCCTCACCTCTTCGATGATCGAGGAGACGGCGCGCATCAGTTCGCCGTCGAACGCGACGCTGCGCGAGGCGATACGCGCCAGCTTCGACGCGCGACGCTCGCTCGCGCCGCTCAAAATCACTTCAATCATTCCGCCACTTCCTTTTCCAGACGCGCCGTCAGACGCTCGACGAGAGACGACACGCGCGCGGCCTTCAGTTGATAACTCGCCCGGTTGACCACGAGACGCGCGGATGAATCCGTAATCTCTTCGACGATTTCAAGACCGTTTTCGGCGAGCGTCTGCCCCGTCTCCACAAGATCGACGATGCAATCGGCCAGACCGAGCACGGGCGCGAGTTCGACCGAGCCTGACAACTGTATGATCTCTACGGGCACGCCGCGCGCGCCGAAATGAGCGGCGGCGATGTGCGGATATTTTGTGGCGACGCGCAGTGCGCCCGCCGCACTTGTCTCCACCCCGGCACGCGCGGCGACGGCGATGCGGCAATACCCGATGCCGAGATCGAGCGGCTGCAAAAGGTCTGCGCCGGATTCGAGCAGCACGTCGCGCCCGACCACGCCGCAATCCGCGATGCCATGCTCGACGTAGACCGGCACGTCCGAAGGTTTGACGAAGACGAAACGATACGCGCCGCTCTCGTCTTCAATCGCGAGACGACGCGAACGCAAGGCCGCCTCGCTGACACGGACGCCCGCGCGCTCAAGCAGTGCGAGCGCGTCCCCTTGCATCCTTCCTTTCGCCACGGCGATAGTTAACTCAAACACGTCTGTTTCTCATTCCTTGAAATCGACGAGGACGCGCTCGCGACGCACACGACAACGGCGTGCGTCCGTGAACAGCGATGCCGAATCGCTTCCGGCGAGCCGCGAAGTTTCCGCGTCGCTTGTTTCGCGGGAAGCGGCGTCCTGAGTGCGACGCATGAGCACATCCGTCAAAGCGTCGAGGTCCAGGACGAAGCCGACGGCCGGTTCTGCACGTCCGAAGTTGGCGGTCAGGTTGTCGTAGCGCCCGCCGCCGCCGACGCGCGTGCCTGCGCCGCGCACGTAAATTTTGAAGGTCAGCCCCGTGTAGTAATCAAGCCCCGACACGTCGCCGAGGTCTATGTCGCATCGGTCGGCTAAATCGAGCGCACCGATGATTCTCCACAAGGACTCAAGCTCGTTGAGCGCGGCGACGGAACGCGGATTGGTGATGATGTCCCGTGCCTCCGCGAGAATGTCGCCTTTGCCGGAGAGCCGGACGAGGCGCGAGAAAGAGGCGCGTTCGGTTTCGTTCGTGCGGAAGCGGGCAAGAAATTTTTGCAACTCGGCGGCGTCGCGCCTGTCGATCAACTCTCGCATGGATTCGCGTTCTCGTTCGTCGAGCGCGAGGTGCGCGGCGATGCCGTTGAAGATTTCGACGCTGTTGACGGTAATGCGGTAGTCGTCCGCGAGATCAAGCGCCGCGAGAATTTCCGACGCCACCGAGAGCGCTTCCACTTCCGCGCCGTGGCCGAGCGCGCCAAACAGTTCGCAGCCGAGTTGTTTGTTTTCGCGTCTCCATTCGGCGTGCGAGGCGGGGCGCTGGCGAAACACGGGCGACGCGTAGCAAAAGCGCAAGGGGCGCGCGCGTCCGGCGAAGAGTGTGGCGGCGGCGCGCGCGACGGACGATGTCACGTCCGGACGCAGGGCGAGCAGGCGACCGTCGCTGTCGGTGAAACGAAACGCACGGTGCGCCTGCTCATAACCCATGCCGCGTTCAAAGAGCGCGAGGTAATCGACACACGGCGTCGTGATCTCTTCGTAAGACCAACCGTCGAAGACGGACATGACGGTATCTTCCACGCTGCGCCTGAGGCGCGCTTCAGCCCCCGTGTAATACCTCATGCCGGACGGAATTTTCGATAATGGCTCGGACATAAATTTGCGAGAGTGCGCTTGAAACTCGTGCGCGGAAACAAAAAAGAAAACCCGCTGCCGGAGATGTCTCGACCGGCAGCGGGTTCCTCGGAAAACAAGGGCGTGAGAGTTTTTTAACTACCCATCCGTCCCTTTGCGGAAGACCACAAAAACCGGCGCGCTGCCGTGATGGCGATGATGGACGCCATGATGCGCAGCCCCGCCGAGATGGTGGACTTCAACGTAATTCTGTTGGAAATTCTTCAGCTTCATCAGGAAGTCAATCTTATACTTGACCAGTCCGCCGACTGTCAAACACGCCTCGTCGAATTGCTCATGACTCTGCGCCGAAGAGTTTCAGACGACGCGCGCGTGCGGCGGCGAGGCGTTCCAGAAATTCGCAGCGCGGAATGGTGCGCGCGCCGAGAGCCTGCATGTGCGGCGTCATCACTTGAATGTCGAGCCAGTCGAGGCCGCGCTCTTTGAGGTGTTCGATCAAGTGGAGCAGGGCGAGCTTCGACGCGTTCGGGCGCAGGTAGAACATGCTCTCTCCGGCGAACGCGCCGCCCGCGTCCACGCCGTAGAGTCCGCCGACCAGTGCGTCGCCCTCCCAAGCCTCGACGCTATGCGCGTCGCCCAACTCGTGCAGTTGGCAATAGGAGCGAAAGATGTCGGGCGTGATCCAGGTGCCCTGCTCGTCGGGGCGCGCGGCGCGTGCGCAGGCGCGTATGACTTCGGGGAAGGCCGCGTCGATGGTGAAGCGGAAGGGCGCGCGGCGACGGACTTTGGCGAGGCTGCGCGGCACTTTCAAATCGGCAAACTCGATGACGGCGCGTTCGCACGGCGAGAACCAGGTGAGCGGCCAGCCTTCAATCGGCCAGGGGAAGATGCCGCGCGCGTAGGCGCGGCGCAGGTTGAGCGGGTGCAGGTTGCCGCCGACGGCGACGATGTCGCCGAAGGGCGCATCGCGCGGGTCTGGAAACTCGATCAAGCTCACGTCCCGTTTAAAAAAAGCCGCCGGGTGCTGAGTTGAAGTTTCCGTTTCCGACATGGTGCTAGTGTGCGGCGTTCAGACAATTTTCAGAGTGCCGGGCGTCAAACAATTATCCGCCGCGCGCTTTTCAGGTGCGCGGGTACTTGAGCACGAGTTCGTCGCCTTCGATCTGGACGGCGACTTCGCCGCCCGACGCGAGCGCCTCGCCGAACAACAACTCTTCCGCCAGCGGCTCTTTGATCTTCTTCTGGATCAAGCGGCGCATCGGCCGCGCGCCGAACAGGCGGTCGAACCCGCGCGCCGCCAGCCACCCGCGCGCCGCTTCGTCGGGCACAACGCGCACATTGCGTTCCGCCAGTTGCGCGTTCAACTCTGTGACGAACTTATCCACCACGCGCTCGATCACTTCGAAACTGAGCGGCGCGAAAGCGATCCACGCGTCGAGGCGATTGCGAAACTCAGGGCTGAAAGCGCGTTCAATCGCGCCGCGCCCCTGTCCCTTGCCCGTCGTGTTCGACTGAAAACCGATGCCGCCCGTGCTCAACTCCTGCGCGCCCGCGTTCGTCGTCATGATCAAAATGACGTTGCGGAAGTCCGCCTTCTTGCCGTTGTTATCGGTGAGCGTGGCGTGATCCATCACCTGCAACAGGATGTTGAAGAGATTCGGATGCGCCTTCTCGATCTCGTCGAGGACGAGGACGGCATAAGGCGTCTTGTTGATGGCATCGGTCAAGAGTCCGCCCTGATCGAAGCCGACGTAGCCGGGCGGCGCACCGATGAGGCGCGAGACGGTGTGCGCTTCGGCATACTCGCTCATGTCGAAGCGTATGAACTCGACGCCGAGCGCGACGGCGAGTTGCTTGGCGAGTTCGGTCTTGCCCACGCCCGTCGGGCCGGAGAAGAGGAACGAGCCGACGGGCTTATCGGGCTGGCCGAGGCCGGAGCGCGACAACTTGATCGCGTTCGTCACCTGCTCGATGGCGTCGTCCTGCCCGTAGATGACGGCCTGCAACTCCGTTTTCAAATCGCGCAAACGCTCACGCTCCGAACCGGCAATCGTCTTCGGCGGAATCTTTGCCATGCGCGAGAGCACGAGTTCGATCTCCGAGACGCCGACCGTGGCCGGGCGTTCTTCCTTCGGCAGGAGTTTCAAGGCCGCGCCCGCTTCGTCGATCACGTCGATGGCCTTGTCCGGCAGCAGCCGGTCGTGCAGGTACTTGGCGGCGAGTTCGGCGGCGAGTTGGATGGCTTCGGGCGAGTAGGTGACGCCGTGATGCTGCTCGTAGTAACTCTTCAGACCGTTCAGAATCTCGACCGTTTCGCTGACGGTCGGCTCGCCGATCTCGATCTTCTGGAAGCGACGCGCGAGCGCGCGGTCGCGTTCGAAGGCGGCTTTGTATTCGGCGTAAGTGGTCGAACCGATGCAGCGCAGTTCGCCCGAAGCGAGCGCCGGTTTGATGATGTTCGAAGCGTCCATCGAGCCGCCGGAAACAGCGCCCGCGCCGACGATGGTGTGTATCTCGTCGATGAAGAGGATCGCACCCGGAATTTTTTTGAGCGCGTTAATGACGCCCTTGAAACGTTGCTCGAACTCGCCGCGGTACTTCGTGCCCGCGAGCACCGCGCCCATGTCGAGCGCATAGACCTGCGCGTCGCGCAACACTTCCGGCACGTCGCCCTGCTGAATCTTGAGCGCCAGGCCTTCGGCGATGGCCGTCTTGCCGACGCCGGGTTCGCCGACGTAGATCGGGTTGTTCTTGCGCCGGCGGCAGAGAATCTGGATCGTGCGCAAGACTTCGACCTGCCGGCCGATGAGCGGATCGATGTAGCCTTCGCGCGCGCGCTCGTTGAGATTGACGGTGAAGGCCGCAAGCGGGTCGCGTTGCTCTTGCTGCGCGCTTTCGGTTTCCGTCTCGGCGTCCGTGTCGCCGCCCATGCCTGCGTCGCCCGTGTCGCGTTGTTTGGAGATGCCGTGCGCGATGAAGTTCAGCACGTCGAGACGCGTGATGCCCTGTTGACGCAGCAGGTAGACGGCGTAGGAGCGTTCGGCCTGAAAGAGCGCGGCGAGGATGTTGCCGCCGTCGATCTCTTTCTGCCCGCTGCCCTGCGCCTGCAACATCGCGTATTGCAGGATGCGCGTGAACATCTCTGTCTGTTCGGGAAGCTGCGAGGTATCGTCGGCGAGCGGTTCGATGCGCTCGTCGAAGAATTTTTCGAGATCGCGGCGCAAAGCGTCGGCGTCGCCGCCGCAGTTGCGGATGATGTTCGAGGCCGTGCGGTCAGAAAGGAGCGCGAACAGCAGGTGTTCGAGCGTGACGTATTCGTGCCGCCGTTCGATGGCCTCTTCGACGGCCGCGCTCAAAGTTGCTTGTAACTCTCTGGTAATCATAAAAGCAGAGGTTAGAGGTCAGAGGTCAGAGGTTAGTAGAAATCAGTTCTTGTCTTTCACTGACCTCTAACCTCTGACCTCTGACCTCTGTTTTATCAGCCGGTTGTTTCTTCGATGGTGCAGAGGAGTGGGAACTCTTGCGAGCGCGCCAGTTCCGTCACCTTCGCCACCTTCATCTCGGCGATCTCGTAAGTGTAGACGCCCGCCACGCCGGTGCCTTCCAGATGAACTTGGAGCATGATGCGGACGGCTTCGGTTTCGGATCGCTGGAAGACATTTTGCAACACGTAGACGACAAACTCCATCGTGGTGAAGTCGTCGTTGTGCAGGAGAACTTGGTAGAGCGGCGGCTTCTTGAGCCGCGTCTCACTCTCGGTGACAACCGCTTCGTCCGTATTCCAGTCGTGTCTCGACATAAACGCCGCCTCGCGCACACGCGCTTCCACTCACGCCTTTAACAGGATACCAATATCCGCGCGACGTGCGTTAGCGCGCGGGGGAAACAGGCGTTAGCGCGCGGACGAAATGGGCGGCGACTTCCTTACTTTCTCTTGTTTCCGTGCTGCCCTTCGAGCGCGCTCAGAATCAGGCGCGTCAAACGCCGCACGTCTTTCGACTCGGCGGGCGGCGCGTAATCGCCGCGCACGTGCAACTCCAAACCCGGCTCGATCTCCACGCGCGCCCAGGTGGCCTGACTCGCGGGTGCGCCGCGTCTGTCGGAGACGGGCGAAGGCGCAGCGGCCGACACGCGAGCCGTGTCTGAGGCGGACGGTCTGTTCAGGTTTTGACTGTGGGGAGCGGGGGAGGAAGGCGAGCTTGAGCGGGTCAGCAACTTTTCCAGATAACTGGGGGCTTCGGTTTTCGCGTCGAGGCCGAGCAGGCGTTCCAGTTCACGTTCGGTGCGCCCGCCGACCAGCTCTTTGATCTTGCGAATCGGCAGATGCTCGGATTGAAGTTTCTTGACGACGAGAAGTTGAAGCAGATGCAGGTAGCCGAAGACTGAGGCCGTGCCCTGTTTTTCCGTGGCGGGCGAGATCAAACCTTCCGCCAAGTAGTAGCGCAGCGTGCGCTCGTCCGGCATCTCGCTCACAGTGCCGCGCGCTTGCGTCGTGCCGATCTCGGCTAAGATTCTCGACGCCTGATTCGCCAGTTCGACGACCCCGATATATTTTTGGCCGCGCATCTTGTCCAGTTGAACGCTCATGGCCGGAGACGATAATCAAAACGGCGATACTTGTCCAACAGCCTTTACCGTCATCAAGCGGCATGTGCTTCTGCCGGGCAGACTGCGTTCGCGGCGGTTGATGATGAGGAGCGTTATGCTATGTTCATCCACGTTCATGAAAGCGAGGTGAGAGGTTGAGCGGGCGGGGCACGAAGTACATACGCGCGTCTGAGGTCGGCGAGTACGTCTATTGCGCGCGTGCGTGGCGTCTGCGCGCGGAAGGGCACGAGCCTTCGTCCGGCCACAGGCGGAGGGCGGAGGGCGAGACGTGGCATCTGGCGCACGGCCGGGAGGTGTTGCGCGCACGCAGGATGCGGCTCTTGGCGAAGATGGCGCTCGTGCTCGCGCTCGTCGCGGGTCTACTGATTCTGTTGTTGCGCTGGCGTTGAAATTGCGATGGCGGTAAGAACGTAGTGATGGCGTTGAGTTTTCTATTGCTGGCTTTCGTCCTGTTGCTCTTGATGGCGGGTGCGGCGTGGCTCGCGTCCCGACGCGGCGAGCGGCGCACTGGATTGCCGCAGGGTCGCGTCATCTACAGCGACACGGGCGTGCCCGTCGGTCGTATCTCGCCCGTCACCTTGAACGAGCGCGGCGAGAGACAGGAGAAGCCACTGCTTTCGCATCGACACAAACTGACGGGGCGACCGGATTATCTGGTGGAGACAGAAGAAGGCGTCGTGCCCGTCGAGGCGAAGTCAACCGCGTGTCCGGCCGACGGCGTGCCTTACGATTCGCACCTGATGCAGCTCGCCTGTTATTGCCTGCTGGTGGAAGACGTGACGGGCGCACGCGTGCCCTTCGGCGTGATTCGTTATCGCGACCGGCAGTTGCGTGTGGATTACACGGATGAGTTGCGCGCAACACTTCTTGCGCTGCTCTCTGAGATGCGCGAGGCGCGGCGAGCACCGGACGTGCATCGCAGCCACGAAGAACGCCCGCGTTGCGCCGCGTGCAGCTACCGCGAAATCTGCGACGAGTCGCTCGCGGATTGAGGAAGCGAATTTACCCGCTGTTTTTGACAAAAGCGGGAGGCTGCTTTATGGTTGCACATCACTTGAGACAGGAAGCAGGCCGCTTCAGTCATTCACACCCGAAGGGATCTTTAGTTTCAACGCTGCGTTACTTGTAGTCGCCCCCCGACCACTCATAAGGCAGATAACACACACAATCTCCTCTTCTGCGCGACCGCGCAGCAAACCCCATAAGTACACAGAGGTAACAACAAGCCCATGATGGTTAAGCGACATTTGCGCTCGCAAACAGTCTTCAATATCGCTCTCTCGCTGCTGTTCATCTGCGCCGCGACGCTCACGGAAGCGTTCGCGCAGCAGACGGGCGGTAACCAACTCGATCAAAGCTTCGGGCAGGCCGGACGCGTCGCCACGCAGTTCAACCCCGCCTCGCCCATCGGTCAAAACAACATCGCACGGACGGCTCTCATTCAACCCGACGGAAAGATTCTGGCCGTCGGCGTCGGCACTTTCGACGGCGGCGCCACCTATGGCCCGGCGCTCGTGCGCTACCTGTCGAACGGTCAACTCGACCAGACGTTCGGCAATCAGGGACGCGCCCTCATCTTTCCGTCATACCCGGCGAGCGACGGCCTGAATGCGGCGCTGCTCCCCGACGGCCGGATCATCGTCGTCGGCGTCGCCTCGAACCCCAACACTTTCACCTCTGCATGGCTCGTCGCGCGGCTCACGCCAAATGGTCAGGTGGATACCACTTTCGGCGCGAATGGTCGTGCGGTGATCGATCCGAGTTCCGGCTCCGACTCGGCGCTCGCCGTCCGAGTCGAAGCGGACGGAAAACTTCTCGTGGCGGGCAGCGTCGGCGACGCGGAACGTTCGTTTGCGCTCGCACGCCTGAACGCGGATGGCAGCCCCGACATCTCTTTCGCCCCGGCGGGGAGCGTCCTTAGTCCCTTTTTCGGCACGGCCGGAGCGGTGACGCAAGCGCTCTTTCTGCCCGACGGTCGAGTCGTCGCCGCCGGGCCGGTCACTTCCGTCTCGACGCGCGACGACATCGGTCTGGCGCGCTACAACGCGGACGGTAGCCCCGACTCGACCTTCACGAAGAGCACCACCGATTTCGTCGCCGGGGCGCAGGACGTGACCGGCAAACTGGCCTCCGCGCCGGACGGCCGCATCGTCCTCTCCGGCTGGGTTACTTACCATGCCGACGGGACGACGACCAGCACCGGTTCAGACATGGTCATCGTGCGCTATAACGCCGACGGCACTCTCGACCAGACCTTTGACGGCGACGGCAAAGTCGTCACGGACATCATCGGCGGCATGGACTACGCGCGCGCTGTCGTTATCCAGTCAGACGGGAAGATTGTGGCCGTCGGCGATTCGGCTACTCCCACAGGGGGCAACCCCGAGTTGACGCTCGTGCGCTACAACGCGGACGGAAGCCGCGACTCCGCTTTCGGTTCGAACGGCGTGGTGCGAACCAGCTTCAGCGACGTGACCTACCCGGCCGCTCTCGGTTCCGGCGGTTTCGGCGCGGTCATTCAGCCCGACGGACAGATCGTTGCGACTGGCACGGTCATCGTCGAAGCTCGACGCCGCCATGACTTTGCTTTGGCACGTTACCGGGCTGACTCCACGACCACGCCCCCACCCAACTGCGCGGCGGCGCTCTCGCCATCGAGCGCGTATTTTACCTCGGCGGCCGGAGCTGCCAGCTTCCAGATCATCATCCCCGCCGGGTGCGGCTGGCAGGCGCAGAGCCAGAGCAACTGGCTCACGCTCACGCAGGCGAACGCGGGCGACGGCAGCGCAGTGATCAACTACGCGGTGGCCGCCAACAGTTCGACCTCTACGCGCACGGGCACGATCACGGCCGGCGGTGCAACCTTCACCGTCACGCAGGCGGGCGCGCCCGGCTGCACCTTCAAGCTGTCCACGAATTATGCTGCCTACAAAAATACGGGCGGCAAAGGAAAGGTGACCGTCACGGCTTCCGGCAGTTCGTGCCAGTGGACGGCGCAGAGCAACAACGCGTGGCTCACGGTCACGTCAGGTTCGACGGGGCGCGGGAATGGAGCGGTGGAATACGCGGTCGGGAAGAATCAATCCGGCGTCGCACGCACCGGCACGCTCACCGTCGCCGGGCAGACCGTGACGATTCAACAGAGCGGCGGAAAGTAAGCGGCATTTGCCCGACCGCTTTGTCTCTCAACACTTGAGTGCGGCGCTTGCGACACGGCGCCGCACTTTTTTTATCTCTCAAGGGAGAATTTTCGGCCGAAGCCTCGCACCTGTGTGTGGAGCTTCAATCGCCCATCGGCGAGTCGAGCAGATCGTGGCGCGTGATGATGCCGGAGATGCGGCCGTACTCTTCGACGAGTATGGCCGGACTCTTCTGCAAATGGCGCGACACGCCCGACGCGCTCTCGTCCACATCGACGATGGGAAAACTCGCGCCCATCACTTCGCTCACAGGCGCGTTCAGAAGCTCGCGGTTGGCTAAAACTTTCGCCAGCATCCGATTTTCACGAAGCGACCCGACCGACTTCCCTTCCTCGATCACGGGCACGCACGAAAGGCCGAGTTCGTCCATCTTCGCCAAAACGTCCGCGACGCGTTCGGTCGGCTCGACCGAGACGAGCGACTTCGGCGACTGCCCGCCCTTCGTCCCGCTGATCAGCCCGGCCGTAATCTTTTGCGGTTCGAGCAGGCGCTTCTCTTTCATCCACTCGTCCGAGTGATGCTTCGTCAGATAGTGCTCGCCCGTGTCGCAGACGATGAAGACGACCACGCCCGTCTCGTCCAAATCTTTCGCCACCTTGAGCGCGGCCGCCAGGTTCGTCCCCGTCGAACCGCCGCAGAAGATTCCCTCAAGTCGTCCGAGTTGGCGCGAGAGTTCAAACGATTCCCTGTCCGTGACGTTGATGATCTCGTCCACGTATTTGAGATGGACGTTATCCGGAATGAGCTCCTGCCCGATGCCTTCGACGAGGTAGGGCGTCGCCTGAACGAGTTGGCCGGTCTCCTTGTAGGTCTTGAAAACAGAGCCGTACGGGTCTGCGCCGATCACTTTGACGTTCGGGTTCTGCTCTTTGAGGAAACGCCCCGTGCCTGAGATCGAACCGCCCGTGCCAAGCCCTGAGACGAAGTGCGTGATCTTGCCTTCGGTCTGCCGCCACAGCTCCGGCCCCGTCGTGCGGTAGTGCGCGAGCGGGTTGGCCGGGTGCGCGTACTGGTTCGGATAGAAAGAGTTCGGCGTCTCTTCGGCGATGCGCCGCGCGGTCGAGACGTAGTGGTGCGGCGTGCCCGGTTTGGCAGAAGCGGGCACGACGACCACGTCCGCGCCGAGTGCCTTCAGGTAACGCACCTTCTCGACCGAAGCCTTGTCCGTCATCACGAACGTGCAGCGATAACCTTTGACCGCCGCCGCGAGCGCAAGGCCGATCCCCGTGTTGCCCGAAGTGGCTTCGACAATCGTGCCGCCGGGCTTGAGTTTTCCTTCGCGCTCGGCCGCTTCGATCATCGAGATGCCGATGCGGTCTTTGACGGAATAGCCGGGATTGAGGTTCTCCATCTTGGCGAGCACCGTCGCACGGATGCCCCGCGTCATGCGGTTGAGCCGCACGAGCGGCGTGTTGCCGATGAGGCCGAGTATGTTTTCTTGGAAGTCCATAAACTTTCTTGTTGCCGAAATGAGATCGTCCGTGAGTTATAGCTGCGAGCTGAATTTAACTCGACTATAAAAACTTTTCTCGCACGCTTTGTCAAAGTTAGCCGCACGCTTCGACTAAAGACGACGGTGCGATTCGATGAAGACGAGAGCGCCCTTCGTCGCAGTGCGACGCGCGCGGCGCGCTCTGCCGACGGCGTTGCAGGCGTCGATCAATTCTGTTTCATCCGTGAAATATTGTTGCACTCGCGCCTGAAACGTGTTACAGTGCCGACGTTTTCGAGCTAGACGCTCCAGTGCTGCTTGAAGTTTTTCGATGGGCACTCCCGAGCGCGTCGTGAAAATTTTGGCGGGCGAACAACCGAAAGTACCGTCACCGAAAAAAATGGAACATCCCGGAAGGAGCAAGTGATGAGCAATACAAGAAAACCGAGAGTTAATCCGCTCAGCCGTCGTCCGCGCCAACAGCGTCTGGTGATGGCGGTGCGCGGCGGGGCGGGCGTCGGCAAGAGTCATTTCGTGCGCAGCATGGCCGAGGCGAATTTGGGTCGCCTCTGCATCTTCGACGTGGAGCGCAAATCGCGTCTCCTCAAAGGCAACGGCACCGTTTTCGATGGTCTGGAGATCGAGCACCCGGACGAATTGCCGGAGTTCATCGACTGGGCGCTCACGGGCGAAGGACAGGAGCAGAACTACGGCTGCTTCGCGCTCGATTCGTGGGCGTCGTATTTCAGCGCCAAGCACAGCGAGATGGTGGCGGCCGTGCGCGAACGCACGGGCGACCCTTTGGCGCAGCCCTCGGCCGAAGAACTGGCCGCAGACCAGATGATTTTGCAGGGCGTCCTTCGTCGTCTGTGCATCGAGTCGGGCAAGTCTGTGGTGATCGTCGATCAGATTCCGGCGAAGGGGAAAGAGGCGAAAGAGGACAACGAGGTCGGGCGCGTGCTGCCGATGACGGCGAGCGGTCTGGAATACTTCGTGGACATCATGGTCGAAGTCTCTTTGCAGGAGCGCGACGGTGAGATCGTGCGTGTCTTTCAAGTGGTCAAGTCGAACAGTCCTGCGTTTGAAGTCGGCTTCGAGTTGACGGGCAGCGTGACGTTCGCGGATTTCGTCAATCACATGAAGCGCGAGACGGGCGAAGAGTTGCCGATGGAGAAGCCGCGCGCTGCGAGCGTGCCGGAGACTCTGGAAGAGAAGCCTTCGCCGCTGACGCTCGTGCCGCCGCCGATGACGATTCAGGAGTTGATCGCGAAGGCCGAAGAACACGGCTTCAAAGTGGCGGACATCGTGACGGGCGCGAAGCTCTATCACAACCAGACGAACATCTACCGCCTGACGCCCGAACAGATCGCAGACCTCGATCGCCGCATCACCGCGCGCATCGAGAAGACGCAGGCCGCCGCGCGCGAAGACAAAGCGGGCGCGTCGAGACAGAACGCGGGCGAAGCGAACGCACGGACGGCCGCCGCTCCGGCGCGCAACATCAAACGCGCCTAGAGCGAGCCGCAGGCCGCCGTACAATTTACGCGAACCAGAAACAAAAGCGCGTGGACGTGAGTTTTCAACTTACGTCCACGCGCTTTTGTTTCTAATTCGCACGGCCGAAATTTTGTTTCTAGAATTTTGTTTCTAGTTCGAGCGGCCGACTCGTCGTCTTGCTATCCGAGCGTAGACGAAAGAGGCCGTTTCCGCTTCGACCTTGAGTTCGTAGCCCGACGCAAGTTTCTCCACGTCCTCGCGCCGCAAAATGATCCGCAGAGGCTCGTCCGCGACCACGGACGATATTAGTTCGGGTCGTTCGTAGCGGCGTGCGCGCGGGCTGCGCGGCTCGTTCGTTAAATAAACTTGCCGGAGGGGTCGGTTGCTGTAAAAGAGCGCAGCGGGGCGCGTGGGCGCTTCTGCGTCGGAAAACAGGAGCAGCGGTTCCCTGTCGGCCGCGTCGCGGCTTGCGGCGATGGCGACGATCTCGGCGAGCGAAGCTTCGGCCGGGCTGTGCGTCAGGCGAACGAGCAGGAAGGTGTAGACGCCGCCCGCGACGAGCAGCAACGCGACGAGAAGGCCTGCTGCGAATTTGAGTTTCGGTCGTCGCACGGCCGCGCGATACAGCTTCAGGACGAACGCCGCGACGAGCAGCGCGAGCGCCGGATAGATGGGCACGATGTACCAGACGAGTTTCGACTGCACGAGCGTGTACGTCATGAAGACGAGCGCGGCGACAATCAGCAAAAGGCGAGAGCGAGCGTCGCCGCGCAGGTTCTCTCTCACGCTCGATACGACGGCGAACGGCGTGAGCAGAGACCAGGGGAAGAAGCCGTCAATGATCTTCAGGACGTAAAACAAATAGCCGGGCGCGTGGCCTTCGAGCGGCGTGCGGATGCGCGCCAACACGTGATAGCCGACGTACTCCGAGACGAAAGCCTCTCCGTGCCGCGCGTACATCAAGACATGCCACGGTGCGACGCATAGAGCAGCCGCCAGCAGCGCGAACCAGAAGTGGCGCGTGCTGAGCACGTCCGCGCGTCGTGCATCGAACAGTAGAGCGAAGATGATCGCGGCGGGCGCGAGGAGGCCGCCCGCGCCTTTCGTCATCAACGCGAGCGCAGAGGCGAGCCACACGGCGTACCACCACAAAGCTCTCCCGCCCGTGCGCAGGCGCACGAAGGCGTAGAGCGCCAGATAGGTGAAACAGGTGAGCATCACGTCGGTCGTGCCGAAACGTGAGAAGGAGACGAAGTGATAAGTGGTGAGCAGCAGAAGCGCGGACAGGAGACCTGTGCGTGCGTCGTAGAGACGGCGGCCGAGGAGGTATGTGAGGAGGACGAGGCCGATGCCGGAGAAGGCCGAAGCGGCGCGCGACCAGAATTCCGTGACGCCGAAGAGACGATAGAACACGGCGGTCGTCCACATCAGCAGCGGCGGCTTTTCCAGCCACGTCTGAAACTCCCAGGTCGGCGTGAGCCAGTCGCCCGCGCCGCGCGCCATCTCTTTCGACACCTGCGCGTAGATGGCCTCGTCCCAATCGGCGAGCGGACGCGCGCCGAGTCCGTAGAGCAGGACGAAGGCGGCGAGAGCGGCGAGAACCAGCAGGTGCGCGAGGCGCGGCTCGACCCTCGCGTGCGCGTGCGTGGCATGCGGTTGGTGCTGCGGTGCGTCGCGGCTCATCCAGCCCTCACCTTCAGGTTCCCGCCGAGTTCGACTTGCTCTGTAAATGGATTAGAAACTGAAAGCCGCGAAATGTTCCCGCGAGCGTTTGGGAGGGACGTGAAAACTACCAGCCGCGTTGAATCTGCCAGCGGTCTACGATGCGCTCGCCTTCGAGCACGTTGTAGTGTGGATGCTGCGCGGCGGTGAGGCACGAATGGTTGGCAAGGATGCGCAGGCGCGTCCCGACCTTCAGGCGGTCGAGCAACTGTTCGTCGTCCGTCTCGATCATCCCGTGCTCCTGCGACACGGACGAGACGCGCAAAAAGAGATCGTTTCCTTCCAGATCGAGCACGCGCCCGTAGCCGCACGCCTCGTCCAGATCGACCGCGCCGCGGTCTTTCGAGAGCGCGACGGCTCCGGCATCGACGACCACTTTGCGGCGCGTGCGATCCCTGTGCACGACCGAAGCCAGCACCGTGAGCGCGCAATCGTCAAAGCTGCAACTGCCGAGCGTCGCCTGAAAGGCATCGAAGAAGATGTAGTTGCCCGGCCGCACTTCGTCTATGCCTTCTAGATGATCGACCGTGGAGATGGTCGGCGTCGAACCGATGCTGACGACGGGCACGCTCATGCCCGCACCGCGCAGGGCTGCGGCAAACTCTGTCATCACGTCGCGCTCCTTCGCGGCGACGGCGCGCAGTTCGTCGAGACTGCGGCTGTGATAAGAATGACCGGCGTGCGTGAGGATTCCGGCGAAGCGCAGGTGCGAGGCGTCTGTGATGCGTTGCGGAATCTCAAAGGCTTCGCGCGTGTGCGGTTCGACGCCGCAGCGGTGATAGCCGCAATCTACTTTCAGGAACAGATCGAGCCGGACGTTCGCGGCGCGCGCCGCTGCGTCGAGTTGAGACGGGATGCTGGTGTCGTCCGTGATGAGCGCGAGCCGTTCGCACTGTCGGGCGATCTCGACGGCTTCGGCAAACTTTCCCGGTTCGATGGGCACGGCGTAGGTCAGATCGTTGAAGCCGCGCGCGGCGAAGAAGCGCGCCTCGGCCAGAGTCGAGACGGTGAGCGCGGGAGCGCTCGCGGAGGTTTGCAGCCGTGCCACCTCTGCGCACTTGTGCGTCTTGACGTGCGGGCGCAGTCGCGCTCCCATCCCGGCGACGCGCGCACGCATCCGCTCGGCGTTTCGGCGGACGCGCGCCGCGTCGACGACGAGCGCGGGCGTGGATAGTTCTGATAAATTCATACGCGCCGGGGATGTTGCCTTAAAAGTCGCCGCGAGTGCAAACGAATTGCGCTCTCTTCGTGGTCAATTCGGAATGATGCGAGACGGCGCGAAGGAATGTTCTGCTCTGAACTTCTTGATCTGAACTTCTTGACCTGAACCTTACTATCGAACATGGCTTCCCGACTCTGGCACATGAACGCAGACTTCGAGACGGAACTGGCGACGCGCGGGCGCACGTATCGTCGGCCGCTCTCGTTCGTCGCGCTCAACCGCCGGCTCGCGCCGCACCTGCTCTGGCTCGCGTCGGCGGGCGATGCGCTGCTCGTCGAAGAGAGTCCGTCAGAGTCGTTCGCAAAGGAAGCGGAGCGACGCGGCATCGAGCTATTGACATCAGGCGCGGCGAAGAAAGGGGCAGATAGAATCTTTACGCCCTGGGGCTGGACGGCAAGCATGGTCGCGCTCTGCGAGCGCATCGGCGCACGCGTGCCCGCCGTGTCGATTGACACGATCAGGCGCGTCAATTCCAAGTTGTGGAGTCATCGTCTGGAACAGGAACTCGGCATCGCGTTGCCGGGCGCATGCGTCGCAGAGAGTTTCGCGGAGTTGGAGGAAGCGGTGGCGCGTGCCTGCCCGCGCGCGGGCGACAAGTGGGTGATCAAGAACCCGTTCGGATTCGCGGCGCGCGAGCGCGTGCTCGGTCGCGGCGCGCGGCTCGAAGGCGCGCAGGCGACGTGGGCGCGGCGACAGTTTGCAGCAGGCGAGACGCTCATCTTCCAACCCTGGCTTGAGCGCGTGCGCGAGTATGGCGTGACGCTGGAGATAGGAGCGGGCGGCCGTGTGGACATTCAAGGCATCAGCGACCTACAGACGAACGGCGCCGGCACGAGCACGGGCTACCTGCTCGGCCGCCCCATAGACGCCGGGCGACGGAAGGAACTCGAAAGCGTGGCGCGCACGGTGGCCTCGCGTCTCTACGCGGAAGGGTACACAGGCCCCGCGGGCGTGGACGCGCTGGAACACACGCGCGGGTTGCACCCGCTGCTCGAAGTCAACGCACGCTACACGATGGGCTTCGTCGCGCTCGCCGTCGAACGCGCGCTGAAACCCCAAACGCCCGTGCTCTGGGAACTGAAATAACGGCGCGAAGTTGAAGACGAGATGACGACTGAGCACCCTGGAAAACTAAAACGATGAAACCACGAAAGGATACGAAACGACACGAAGAAGACTTTAGTGTTGTTTCGTGTCCTTTCGTGGTTTCTTGGTTTGTCAGTCGCTCTTAGTAGTCTTTCCGCTTCCAGCCTCGCAGTTCGTAATACTTCTCGCGCGGCTCTCCCGTCCATCCGTTGATGCCCTGACGCGGCAGCCACCAAACGTGAATGACAGCCGCGCCCGCAAGTATTACTCCGATCAGAGCAAACGCCCATGCCCGTCCCGCCGTCGCAGAGACCAGGACGACCACTCCGACCGTCAGAAAGAACTTAGCCACACGTCGCCACTTCGGCACACCTTCCTCGAAGTGGCCGAACAAGATGTTGCCCACAGCAAACATGCTGGCTGCGATGGCAATTTCCATCCACATCACACGATTCCAACTCGCTCCAAGTTCGTCCGCGACTTTCAACGTTGCGGACATAATCTCAAAGCTGAATCATGCAGCCGTCGCGTCGTTTAAGGCTTTGCCTCGTAGACGATGTTGAAGGGCGTCTCGGCGGCACGCCGGAACTGTGTGAAGCCGCCGCCCGTGACCACCTCGCGCAGACGCGCCTCGCCCGCCTGCGCGCCGAGAGCCAAACCTACCTCCTGCGATTTGGACGCGGGCGTGCAGAGCAGCGTTGAGGCCGAGTAGTAGATGCGCCCGACCGCGTTCAGATTGTCCTCAACCTTGTCGCCCGCGAACGGCTCGACGATCATCCAGGTGCCGTCGGAAGCAAGCGACTCGCGGACGTGCGCCGCCGCCCCCTGCGGGTCGCCCATGTCATGCAGCGAGTCGAAGAAGGCCACGAAGTCGTAGCCGTCGCCGGGGTAATCTTTCGCGCGTGCGACCTCGAACGTCACGCGTTCGGACAAACCCGCGTCTGCCGCCCTTTGCCGCGCCATCTCGATTGACCCTGCGTGATAGTCATAACCGACGAAGCTCGACGCCGGATAAGACTGCGCCATCAGGATCGTGGATGCTCCGAGGCCGCAACCCACGTCGGCAACTTTAGCGCCCGCCTTCAGTTTCTCTTCTACGCCGTCGAGCGCGGGTATCCAAGCGCTCGTCAGGTTGGCGGCATAGCCGGGACGGAAGAAGAGTTCCGTGCCGCGAAACAGGCCGTGGTCGTGCTCGTGCCAGCCGAAGCCCTCGCCGCTGCGAAATCGTTCGGTGATCTGAGGCACAGCCCTGAGCGCCGAGACGGCCAGCAGGAAAGCGCCCGGCAAGTAAGCGGGACTCTGCTCGTCTGCGAGCGCGAACGCCTGTTCCGCCGTGAGCGAGTAACGTTCGGAAGACGCATCGTAGTGAATGTATCCGCCCGCAGCCTGCGAGTTGAGCCATTCGCGGACGTAGCGTTCGTCCGTGCCCGTGCGTTCAGCCAACTCGGCAGAGGTCAACGCCTCCGCCGCGAGAGCCTTGTAGAGTCCAAGGCTCTCGCCGATGACGACCAGACCGGCATGGAACGTCGCCCCGAAGTCGGCCACAAACTGTCCCAGCAGTTGATTCAGCTTCTCCTCGTTGATAGACATAAAGCCTCCCTACACTGTCATTAGTGGAATGGATACTGCATGCCCTTCTGTCTCCCTTGAAAATCGCACGCGTCAAGATAAACCAACTACGGAAGCGATTCAATTTCTATTCAACGCTAAGACGCACTGATTATGTTTGAGTTGACGCTCGCGCTCCGGCCGTCTTCACATAAGCCGCGACGAACAACGCGGCCAAGACTAAATCCACGATGCCCCCTGCGAGCATGATGGTGGATAGGCGTTGCTGCGAATAGAGAATGAGTGCAGGGATACCGAAGCTCAGTTTTTCGAGCACGGCCGCGAGCATGATGGGGCGAAAGCGCGCGGGGTCGCGCGACATAATCAGAAACACGACCTGCCACGCGACGGCCACGCCGATGAAGCCGTAATAGTATTCGGGGTGAGTAATGGGCGGCGGGTAATCGCGCCCCATTTGCGCCTCCGTGAAGTATTGCGGCAGGAGCGCGAGCAGGCCGTAGATGCCCGCGACGAGGAATAGGATTTTCGCAAACTTCATTGACTTTCGCTGTACCTCTCTCCGGTAAATCTTCAGAGCGCGCGTAATTTACATGAATCGCCTGGATGGGCGTTAGTCTTCGAGGAAGCGTGCGCGAAAGAGCGGCTGACCTGCGAGCGAGGTATAGAAGCTGTAGACGAGGAGCACGGAGAGAAGGACGAGTTGGAGTAGAAAACTCGTCGCGTACCAGGCGGAGAGTTCGGTGGTGACGGGATAGAAGGGCAAGAGGTGTTGGAAGAAGACGGTGGCGATTAGTGCGAGCAGGCCGAAGCGCACGAGGGCTATGAGCAGAAGCGTCGGCATGATCGTGCCGATCAAGAGGCCGAGCAGGGTGGGGTTGCTGAAGTTGAAGGTCGCGGCGAGATAGAAGAGCACCCACGCGGCGGCGATGGCGAGACGTTTGCGCCTGAACAGCATGGTGAAGAAAAGCAGCACGGAGACGATGATGAAAGGAAACATCACAGAGGCCGTGGTCTGATTGATCAGCAGCGGGACGAAGCCGCTCAGGCCGCGCAGCCCGAGTTCGGTCATGAGATTAGAATTGGTTGAGATCGCTGGCAGCGGAAGGCCGAAGAGCGGCGGCAGCAGAACCAACGCGTAGAGCGAGAGGATGATGCCGAGGCCGCAGGCCGCGCCCGCGAGCACGTCGCGCCCGATGAGCGGGTCGCGGAAGTCGCCCGCGAGCAGGCGGCTCCAAGAGATGATCCACTCCGGCCAGCGCCTTCGCAGAGACGGTTCGAGCGCCAGATACATCAGCCCTATGAAGCCCGCCCAGTAGAGCGACGATTGAAGCCCCGCGACGAGTTGGCCTGCGACTTCGCCGACGGTCGGGACGTGATGTGCCGAGAACAACCAGTGGATCATCCGCAGCACGAAGACAAAGAGCGCGAGCCGAAACGCGCCGCGACGGTCGCCGCGCCCCAGACGCAAATTTCTCCAGGCGAGCAGCGCGGCCAGAACGAGCGCGCCGAAGTAGAAAAAGAGCAGGAAGGCGAAGAACGTCCTCTCCGCCGTGCTCTCTTCGAAAGGCGTCTGCCGCGCCGGTGCGCGCCACGCGCCGATCAACTCGAAATAGACGGGACGGCCGCCATAAGCGGCGGCCTCGATCTTGAGCGGCAGGTCTGGACGCGCGGGGTACGCTCCTTCCCAAGCCGCGCGCGTGTCGGCATGGCGCGGCGGCGTCCAGCGCGACTCGACCGGGCGAAAGTTAGAGATGTCGAGACCCGCTTCTCGAAACAGCGGCGACCAATCGAACGCGCCGCTTGCATCAGCACTCGCCGCCTGAGTCGTGTTCGCGTTCGAGTTCGACTTCGTGTCCACGCCGGTCGCCGCGTTTGCGCTCGCAGTCGTGTTCGCATTGGCGTTCGTGCCCGCGTTGCTCCCTTCGTCAACCTGCGGCGGCACGGCCTCGAAGTAGGTCAAACGCCCGTTCGTGTCGAGTTTGACGAGCACCATGCCGGAGAGTTCGTTCGGCGGGTCGTGCGGCCTGATGCGCCAGTAGTCGTAGGCTTCCAGATAGCGCTGACTCTGTCGATACCAGAAAGTGAGCGCGGCCGGTTGCCCCGTCTTCAGTTGCTCCCAACGCCCGTGCGTCGCGGGTTGCTGGCGCACGTAGTTCAGATACTCGTAATCTTCCAGAAAGCCGTGCGCCGTGTCGATCGGTTGCTCGGTGTAACCGGCGCGCTCTGCGATCTCGCGTGCGCGCTCTTTCAGGTCGTCCGGCGATTTTTTGAGCGGCACGAAGCGATGCAGCGAAACACGGCCGGACATCAAGACGGCGAAGGCGATAGCGCACAGCACCGCCGCAAGCAGCGCGACGGCGACCGGCGGGCGCAAACTTCCCTGCTTCGGTGCGGCGGCTACCATTTCGGGCGAAGGTGTCTCGCCCGCGGCGAGCGCGGCGGCAAGCGGGTCGCCGCCGGGCAACGCGGCCGCCACTTGCAGAGCCGACGCGGGACGCGCCTCCGGTTGCGTTTCGAGACAACGCAGGATCAGGCGCTCGACGAGCGGGTCGAGATCGGAGATCAGTTTCGAGGGATTGGTCGGCGTCGTGTCCGTGCGACGCAGGCGCAGCATGTCCTGGAGGCTCGCCGCCTCGAAGGCGCGCTTTCCCGTGAACACTTCGTAGAGCACGAGGCCGAGCGAATAGATGTCGCTGGCGACTGTCAGAGCGCGCCCGGCGAGTTGTTCGGGCGACATGTAGGCGGGCGTTCCGACCATGGCTTCGCGCCCGCCGCCTAGATTTTCGGTAAGAGCGGCGATGCCGAAGTCCGTGATGCGCACGTCGCCGCGCTCGTCGAGCATGATGTTGGCGGGTTTCAGATCGCGGTGGAGCACGCCCTTGTCGTGGATGGCCGCGAGGCCGCCGCAGAGTTGGCGCGCAACTTCGACGGCCTTGTCGTGCGGCAGGCGTTTGATGCGCTTCAGGAGCGAAGATAGTTCTTCGCCGCGCACAAACTCCATCGAGATGAAATGTTGCCCATCGTATTCGCCCACGTCGTAGACGCGGCAGACGTGCCGGTGCGAAATCTGCCGCGCCACGCTCACCTCTTGATAGAAGCGCGCGAGCGCCGCGCCGTCGGCCGACAGACTTTCGGGGAGAAACTTGAGCGCGACCGCCTGTTTGAGTTTGAGATCGTCCGCGCGATAAACCTCGCCCATGCCGCCGCGCCCCAGGAGGCCGACGATGCGATAGCGCTCGGCCAAGACCTCGCCGGGGACGAAGCGCGCGTCGTCAATCGAGCCGGAAGCAGACTCTGTGTGCGAACGTTTCAAGGAATCTTTTTTCTCAACGAAGACTGCGGCGACTGCGGCGGGCGACGCCGCCGCAGAAGAATTTTGCGCGGTGATTAGTTCGGCGGCCACGCCGAACAGGGGCGTCTCGATGAAGTCTTCGGCCTGACGGTCGAAGCCGAGCATCTTCTCGACCTCGCGGCGCAGAGCTTCGTCCTCCGCGCAGGCCGCGACGAGAAATTGTGCGCGCTCCTGCGGGTCTTCCCGTTCGAGCGCGGCGGCGAACAATTCGTCAATTTGTCGCCAGCGGTCGGGTCTCATCGCCGCCTCCTTCCGCGAGCGCGCGGTAGAGCCACGCCTTCGCGCGCCGCCATTCGCGCCTCACGGTCGTCTGGGAAATCTTCAACACTTCGGCCGTCTCTTCGATGTCGAGTCCGGCGAAATAGCGCAGTTCGACGATGCGCCCTTTTTGCGGGTCGAGCGTCTCCAGCGCGCGCAGGGCTTCGTCGAGCGCGAGCAGTTCGTCCGACCTTTCGCCGACGGGCAAGGCCACCTCGCCAAGCGACACCTGCAACGCGCCGCCGCCTCGCTTGTCGCGCTGCTGCGCACGCGCATGATCGATCAGGATGTGGCGCATGACCTGCGCGCAGACGGCGTAGAAGTGTGCGCGATCCTGCCAACTGTAATTCGTCTGACCGGAGAGACGTATGAACGCTTCGTTGACGAGCGCGGTGGCCTGCAAGGTGTGGCCGCCGCGCTCGCGGCTCATCTGCCGACGCGCGATGCGGCGCAGTTCCGCATAGACGAGCGGCGTCAATTTGTCGAGCGCATCGCGCTCGCCGCGCCCCCAGGCGGCCAGCAACTCCGTGATCTCCTGCGGCGAGATTGTCGTCATCGCGTCGATGTGTGCGCGTCTGCGGTCGAATCGAAAGGCGCGCGGATTGTAGCATCCCGAAAAATTTGTGAAAAAATTTTCTCGCGCGGGTGGACGTTTTTCCTCGCGCCTGTCGCTTACACTATTGAGCGCCCCGCAAGCGAGCGCCGAGCGATTCACAGGATCAACTTTTAACCACGGAGAAACGAGATGAGAATGGAGACACGGAACAGCGGCTTGCCGCAACACGGCGAAACGTTCCCGGCACGCAGAGGTCGCCTACTTTGCATCCTGCTCGTCATCGCGGCCAGCGCGTTCGGCAGCCTGTCTGTGCGCGCGGCGGACGGACGGGACGAAGCGGCCATACGCGAGAACGTGCGGCAGATGGAAACGGGTTGGAATACGAAAAGCGGCGCGGCCTTCGCCAAGCCCTTCGCCGCAGACGCCGATTACGTCGTCATCAACGGCCTACACTTACGCGGGCTGGGGGCGATCACGCAAGGCCATCAACAAATCTTCGACACCATCTACAAGAATTCCACGCTCAGCCTCTCGGTCAAACAGATTCGCATGCTGCGCCCGGACGTGGCGGTCGTACACGTCAACGCCACGAACAAGACGCAGCAGGGCGCGCAGATGCAGGAAGCGAAGGCGATCATCACTCTGGTGATGACGAAGGAGAAAGGCGACTGGAAGATCGTGGCGTTTCAGAACACACAGGTCGTCGGCTGAAATCGGCCACTGACGGATGGAGAGCGGCGCGTGCGTTGATCGTCAGGCGCGTTCGGATTCGAGGGCGAGGTCGTCTTCGCCGAAGCCCGGCCGCTCGGGGATCGCGCCCAACTCGACGTGGTAGGTCGCGCGGATCGACTCTTTCGGCGCGGGACTAGGCCAGAGGGGAATGCGCGCGCCGAGTTTGTGCCGGGCGACGTGCGCGCGAAAATATCTCTCGTGCTCCCATTCCACCTCGGCCATCCGCAGCAGGCAGTCTACAAACTCCGCGCGGCCTGAACGCGAGGCGTGACGCGCGGCCGTCTCATACTCGTTGATGTTGCGGCTCTCAAGTTTGCCCGCGCCGTACATCGGCACGAGCCAGCCCATGACGTGACACAGTGCGCCGAGCGTGCGGCCGATGACCGTGGCGCGAATCTCTCGCGCGCGGTTCGGCCGCGCGCCGACCTGTTCGAGCATCCGCCCGACCAGTCGCCTGTGATGCCATTCCTCTTCCTCGATCTCGCGGATGCGCGCCTTCGTCGCCGCGTCCTTCACCGAACGCCAGTGGCCCCGATAAGCGTAGGCCGCCGCCAGCTCGCCCGAATAGGCGAGTTGGAGAATCTTGATCAATTCATCGAGATGAGAACTCATCCGCAGGGCGATTGTATGAGCGGCGCGCGTGCGTTGCAACCGGTTCGGTTTCGCGCGCACGGCGGACGACTAGCGGAGCACACCACCGACGAGAAGCAGCAGGCCGAGCAAGATGAAGACTGCGCCCGTTGCATCGAGCGCCCACGGAAACTTTCGCAGCCGAAGCGACCTTTGCGTTTCGTCTTTCAGAAACGAGCGAATGCGCGCTGATGTCTCGTCGGCGCGTTGCTTGCTATGGGTCGTGGTGAAAACGTGCGTGCGGCCGTCGTCCGTCTCCAGACAGACTTCGTAGCCCTTGCGGCCGGGGCCGTCGTGAGAGGGGACGTAAGTCTCGTTGATGCGAACGTCGCGCACGCGTGCGAGCGGTAAGTTAACGACCTGTTTCGACGTGAGAAGAAAGCGCGGTTTGACGAGACGGCAAGCGCCTGGTATGCGGTCGCAGGAGAGCGTTTCGGGCGTGCCTAAAAGGTAGAGCCAGAGCAGCCCCAGCGCGCAGAGGCCAAGCCCGCCCGCGCGAAGTTGGCCTTCTCCCATCAGGTTGAAGACGACGAAGTTGAAGAGATAGACGGCCGCGACAACGCCGAACAGGAGGAACGCGGCGTTGCGCTGAGATTTTTTCGCGGCCACGGCCAGGACACTCTCCTTACAGATGAAAGAACGGCTGCGAAAGAATCTCATGCAAAGGCGCAAAGACGCAAAGGAAGCATTTAAGTCTTC
>DASZCS010000100.1:0-51835 GCA_035942855.1 Pyrinomonadaceae bacterium
CGTGAAGACGATCAGGCTGATTCGTCTTCACGCGCGCCAGGTTTGTGAGCCGCGGCCGCTCGCTCGTTTGCTGAATGCATCCGCGCGTCGCGCTTCACGGCTTCAGCACGATCTTGACGCAGTCGTCTTCCTTGTTGTTGAAGATGTTGTATCCATGCGGCGCGTCATCAAGCGGCATCCGGTGCGAGATGACGAATGAGGGATCAATCTCCCCGCGCTGAACCCTCTCCAGCAGCGGGCGCATGTAGCGATGCACGTGACACTGCCCGGTCTTCATCGTCAACGAGCGGTTCATAAAAGAACCCATCGGGAATTTGTCAATCAACCCGCCGTAGACGCCGATGACCGAGATCGTGCCGCCGTTCTTGCAGCACATGATCGCTTCGCGCAAGACGTGGGGTCTGTCCGTCTCCAGCATCAGGGCTTGTTTGGCGCGGTCGTAGGCGTGGACGAGTCCCGCGCCGTGCGCGCTGTGCGCCTCCAAGCCTACGGCGTCAATGCAGGCGTCGGGGCCGCGCCCGCCCGTCATTTCCATGAGCGTGTCATAGACGCTCTCTTCTTCGTAGTTGATCGTCTCGGCCTTCGCCTTCTCGCGCGCCATGTCGAGGCGGTACGGAAAGCGGTCAATGCCGATGACGCGCTCGGCCCCGAGCAGGTACGCGCTCGCCATCGCGAACTGCCCGACGGGGCCGCAGCCCCAAACGGCGATGGTGTCGCCCGGTTTGATGTCGCACATCTCCGCGCCCATGTAGCCGGTCGGGAAGATGTCGGAGAGGAAAAGTACCTGCTCGTCCGGCATCCCTTCCGGGACTTTGAGCGGGCCGACATCGGCGAAGGGGACGCGCGCGTACTCGGCCTGCCCGCCCGCGTAGCCGCCCGTCAGGCGCGTATAGCCGTAGAAGCCCGCGGTCGCGTGCCCGAACATTTTCTCGGCGAGCCACGCATTCGGGTTCGAATTCTCGCAGAGCGTGTAGGCTTGTGCCTTACAGGGGCCGCAGTTGCCGCACGCAATCGGGAAGGGAACGACCACGCGGTCGCCGATCTTCAAGTTCTTCACGTCACGCCCCAACTCGACGACTTCGCCCATGAACTCGTGGCCGAGGGTGTCGCCCTTCTCCAGCGTCGGCATGAAGCCGTTGTAGAGGTGCAGGTCTGAGCCGCAGATGGCCGTCGAACTGATCTTCACGATGGCGTCGCGGCTATTTAAGATTTTCGGGTCGGGCACCTGTTCGACCCGCATGTCATGTTTACCGTACCAACAATTAGCCCTCATTACGTTCCCCCTTTTCCATCATCATTAAGAATCCGCGAGCCTCAAGGCATGAACGGCTGCGGCTCAACATTTACCGTCCAGCCGCCTCGGCACTCGGAGGCTGTCCCGGATGCGTCGGCATTTGACCGATGCCTTCAGGACTACTCTCCGAACGCACGACCTCGCCCGTCTCGATGACCTGCTTGAAGCGGTGCAAGTCGTCCTTCACCTGCCCCTCCGGCTCTTCGCCGAGAAGTTTGGCAACGGTTGCTCCGACGACTCCGGCGGGCGGGTTGTATTCAAGTTCGACTCTGACGATGGTGCCGCGCCCGCCCGTCGCACGCTCGAATCTGACCGACCCTCTGTTCTCTACGTCCGCGCCTTCCGTAGAACGCCACGCGATCAGTTCTGCCGGGCGGTCTTCAACGATTTCGGCGTCCCACTCAACGGTTGTGCCCAACGGCGCTTTCGCCACCCAGTGCGAACGCCCGTCGCCTGCCACTCGCACGCTTTCGAGGTGATACATAAAGCGCGGTAGGTTCTCGAAGTTGCGCCAGAACTGGTAAAGCTCTTCGGGCGAACGCTCGATGGTGATGCTTTTTTGTACGTGCATAGCTCCTCCTGCGGTTGTGCTGTTCTTACTGCTGAGTTGTTGCGCGCAGAGCATGTCCAACGCAGTCACGGCAAGCACGTTGGCTGTGGCAAACGCGACCCGTCCCTTATTCGATCCGGGTGAACTGGCTGCCGCGCCCAAAGCGGCGAGGTCAAGCGCGTCGCCCACGACTCTCGACCACACTGCCAACGCGGGTCTCTGTCCTTGCGCGTCCTGCGCGAAGATGCCGATGCCGTGAGCTATCTCGCGCAGTCCGAACAGGCGTATCAATCCTGTGTGCTTGCCCTTGACGCCCGCGATGCGCGCGATCTCGCGTGGAGCTAACAACTCGGCAAGTCCGAGTCCGATGCTGAACCAGCCGAGTCCGCGCGCCAGCTTCTCTTCGTTGAAACTATCCAGCCCGGTTTGCTGCCGTCCGTCCCCGTCGCGGTGGCTCCTGGGCTGTGAGTGCCGCGCGATTTGGCGTGTCTGCCCGGGCGATTGCGACGACGCCTGCGCGGGTTGCCTTTGCCCGCTGCCGCGCCGCTGCGCCCCTTGAGTCTGTCTCTTCGTTGCTGTTGCCATTGTCTCGTTCTCTCCTTGAACAGTTTATTCTTCTGAATCCAAATGATCTTCGATGATGAGGATGAGCGGAGCCGCAGCTGCACGGTACGCCGTCGTGCGTATAAAGCTCTGCGAGCCGGCGTTGCCGGTGTAAGCTAAGTTCGTCATAGAGAGTGTGTGCGGGCTAAACTTCTGACCGCGCGCGATCCGCACATCGCGCGCGTGGAGCGGGTTCATGTTTTGAGAGGAAGATCAAGGATGAGGTTCTGAAGAAAACTCGTCGTTCTTCTCTTGTTCCCCTTTGTCTCCTTCCCTTTGCTCGTTCACGTTTCGGTCACATCCCGAAACGTACAACTCGAGGGCGGACACCTCCGCCCTTTAGAAAACACCACTGCGAGCCTGCTTTGATTGGGACTTGAATGTTTATCCTAAGCGGCGGGCAGGAAACAATTAGGGAGTGGTGACGAACCGCTAAGGGTTTTCCCTATCAAGAGAAGATGTGCGGGAGGGGCGGGCAGGTTGGGGGGATCAGGAAACTTTAAGGGTCTTGCAGCCAGCCTTGCAGGAGCGCATAGCGCACGATGTCGATGCGGCTCGTCAAGCCCATTTTCTGCATCGCGTTGGCTTTATGCACCTCGACGGTCTTGACGCTGATGCGCAAACGCTCGGCGATCTCTTTATTCGCGTAGCCCCACGCGCTGTAACGCAGAATTTCCTGCTCGCGTTTGCTCAAGTCCTTTGCGGGAGCGGGGCCACTCTTCTTGCGGCGGCTTCTTCCGACTGTGACCTCGACGAGGGCTTCGGTCATCTCCGGGTCGAGGTAAGTTTGCCCCGCGACGACAGCGCGGATCGCGCGCACCAAGTCCCCCGGCGCGCTCTTTTTCAGCACATAGCCGCTCGCCCCCGCCTGAAGGAGTTGCTGCAAGTAGCTATCGTCGGTGTGGCGCGTGAGAATTAAGACTTTAATTTCGGGACAACATTTCTTTAACTGTTCCGTCGCTTTCAACCCGTTCAACTCCGGCATGGAAACGTCCATCACGACGACATCAGGCTTCAACTCCTGCGCGAGCGCGATAGCCTTACGTCCGTTGTCGGCTTCGCCGATTACCTCCATGTCGGGTTGAGAGTTGATGAGCATCTTCAACCCGGCGCGCATCATTTCGTGATCGTCGGCTAAGAGGACGCGCAGTTTTGTCATGATCTCTCGCCTCCGTCCGGTGCGGGCGGCGCGGGGATGCGGACGAAAACGCTGACGCCCTTGCCCGGATGCGACTCGATCACCAGCGTGCCGCCGACGAGCGCGGCACGCTCGCGCATTCCGATCAGACCGAATCCGCCGTTGCCCTTGCCTGCGTCCTGTACTTTCTGCTGATCGAAACCTACGCCGTCGTCTTCGACGATGAGCGAGACGGAATCGGAGCGACGTTCGAGCAGGATGACCACGTGTCCGGCGCGCGCGTGCTTGGCGACGTTGTTTAAGGCTTCCTGCACGATGCGGTAGAGCGCGGTCTCTGTTTCCGGCGTTAAGCGATCTTTCTCCATCCCGACGGCATGAAATTCGGTGTGGACGCCGGAATGCCTCGACCAGCTTTTCGCGTGTTTAGTGAGCGCTGCCTGTAAGCCGAGATCGTCGAGCGCGGTCGGCCTGAGTTGGTGGACGAGAAAATCAATATCGGAATCGAGTTGGTTGGCGTTAGCTTCCAGCGCCGCGATCTGCTCGCTCACTTTGGGCTGGTCGCCGCACGCTTCCTTGAGCATTCCCAAATGCAGAATCATCACGTTCAACTGCTGCCCGAACTGGTCGTGCAGGTCGCGCGCGATCCGGCGGCGTTCGTCCTCCTGCGCGAAGACGATCCGGCGCAGCAACTCTTTGCGCCTCTCTTCTTCTTCCCTGAGCGTGGCGACTGTGACTGTAAGCTCCTGCGTGCGCTCGGCGACGCGCCGCTCAAGTTCGTCGTGCGCCCTTTGTAACGCCTCTTCCGCCCGCTTGCGTTGGATGGCGAGCGCGGCGGTCCCGCAGAGGATTTCCACTGTTTGCCGCTCAAACCCGGTCGGCTCGCGTTTCTCGCGGAAGTAAGTCCCGAAGGTCCCCAGCACACGCCCGTCCGCCGCGACAATCGGCATACTCCACGCGGACTGCAAACCGAGACCCAGGGGGAGATGCTTGAAGTCTTGCCATTGCGGGTCGGCGGCGATGTCGGGCGTGATGACCACCTCGCCGGTCGCCGCCGCCCGGCTGCAAGTGCCGACGCCCTCATCCGCCTCGATGCCGTCGAGCGCTTGAATGAAATCCTCCGGCAGACTCGGCGCCGCGCCGTTGTGCAATCGCCCTTGATCGTCAAGCAGCATCAGCGAAGCGATTGACGAATTGGCGGATTGACGTTCGACGATGCTCGCCAGATACGCCAACACTTCGGCGAGCGGGCTGCCGCCGACGACCATCTCCAACGCCCGTTTTTGCGCGCCGAGCAGCGTCTCGAAGCGTTTGCTTTCGGTGATGTCTTCCAGGAGCGCCACGAAGTAATCAACCGAACCGTCGGCGCGGCGCAAGGCTTTTACCGAAATGGTCGTGTCAATGATCCGACCGTCCTTACGAATAAAACGTTTGCCCAGCTTATAGCCGTCAATCTCGCCGGCCATGACGCGATTGAACTGAGCGATGTCGGCGGCGAGATCATCCGGATGGGTCATCTCCGCCCACGTCCGTTTCAGCAACTCGTCGCGCTCGTACCCTAAGATTTTGCAAAACTCGTCGTTGACCTCAACGATGCCTTTGGTCGGCGACGTGATTGCCATGCCGACGAGCCCCAGCTCGAAGGTGCTGCGGAAGCGTTCCTCGCTCTCGCGCAATTTTTCTGACGCTTCTTTGCGCTCGGTCGCGTCGAAGGTCGCGTTGACGACCTGCCGCGCTTCTCCCCGCTCGCCGCGCGTGAAGACCATGCTGCGCGTGAGCATCCATCGCCACTGACCATTGCGGCGGCGCACGCGGCACTCGAATTCGTTGATTTCGCCGTCGGCTAATTCTTTTAATTTGGCTATGTTCTCTCTCAGGCGCGGCAGGTCTTCCGGGTGCGTCAGCACGGAGAATTGATCTTCCATCCCCGCGATCTCATCCCTCGTGTAACCGAACAGGTTGACGACATCGCTGCTGAAGTAGGTGTGGTGTTCAGTCTGAAGATCGAAGACATCGAGGACGACCGGTGTGAGTTCGACGACCTGTTGGATGAAACGCTCCCGCTCGCGCAAAGCTTCAATTCCAGCGGCGCGATTCGTTTTGGTGGTTAGCGGCTCTTCGGTCGGAGTCTCGTACCGCTCGACCGCCGCCCGCAACTGAGCTTTGACGCTCGCCAACTCCGCTTCGAGTTCTTGCACGCGCCTGTCGTTACCAATCGCGCCGCGCTTCTTGGCTCCCTCGTTCATCGTGCCTCCTACCTCATCAGCGCGGAATGAGGGCGAATCATGCTATCGCAGCTGCTCAATATCTTGATGTGCTGCAAACCGATTTCCGGCAGATTATCGCACCAAACACGCATCAGGGCACGGAATAAAAATGCTTCGTATTCTCACTCCCTTCCGTAACTATTCAGTTCTCAGGCGGGTGAGGAGGCCAGCGGCAGGAGCTTGCCGCCGAGCGCGCGTTCGAGCGAGTAGAGCAGGGGATGACCTTGCTTGCGCGCCGTCGAGAGGTAGCTCCGCACACGGCAGAAGTCCCTCGCCCCGTCCGCGGTGCGGAAGCAGCCCGAAACTTTCTGCTGGAGCTTGACCATTCGCAGATCACGTTCCGTCCCGTTGTTGTCGAAGGGGACTGAGAGGTCGGTCATGTAGCGCAGCACCTCGTCGCGCCGGCGCAAGAGGCGGTTGACGAGCCGCCGCTGCGGGGAGAGGGTCGGGCGCGAGCGTGTGGCATAACACTGAAACCCACGAGGCCGCGTTGTTATGCTACAGTTGCGCGGACTATGAACTCTGGCAGCAGCGCCCGGTCGCCGCACGCCGAAAGGAGAGGCCACTGAGGGGCGGTATTGTTCACTGAGTCGGGACATCGGTCGGGTCATTACCGAATGTTAGGTAACAATTTTATTTGTCAGGTAATGACTTTATTTGTGTGACCCGGCGGTCTTCATCTGAGGTATAAAGAGGCGTGCGTGTGCTTGGCATTGATCCGGGAAGCGAGACGACGGGCTGGGGCGTCGTTGAGGGCGAGGCGCGCCGTTATCGCCTCGTGGATTTCGGGACGGTGAAGGCCAGCCCGCGTGAACGTTTCGCGGCGCGTCTGTTGAAGATCAGCGACGGCGTGGAGGAACTTTTAAGGCGCTTTCAACCGGACGTGTGCGCCGTCGAAGAGATGTTCTTCGCGGCGAACGTGAAGACGGCTTTGAAACTCGGACAGGTGCGCGGCGTGATTCTGGTGGCGGCCGAACGCGCGGGGATCGAGATCGCGGAATATGCGCCGCGCCTCGTCAAGCAGACGGTCGTTGGGTACGGCGCGGCCGAGAAACAACAGGTGCAGGAGATGGTGCGCGTGCTGCTCTCGCTCAGAGAGATACCGCAGCCTCACGACGCCAGCGACGCGCTCGCCATCGCCATCTGCCACTTCCACCACGCCGGACTCGCAGCACGCACCAGGCAGAGCGCCGCACGTATCAAACTCGACGCACTGTTAGCCGCAAACCCGCGCCGCCGCGCGCCTCGCTAGAACTTCACACGCGCGAGACTTAACGGCCGGTTTTGCACTTTCCTCAAAACCTCAACACAGCGAAAGGAGACTCTTTCCTCATGTCTCGACGCTTTCCCTTGTCGCAACACTTGCGACTCGTTCTCTCTTTTATCAAGCTATGCGTTGCTCGTTCACCGCGTAAGTTTTTGTTGACGGCCGCGTGCGCGTGTCTGCTTCTGTCGCATGGGGGCGCGCATGCGCAGCGGAAACGTCGCGCGCCCGCCGCCGCTTTGGGCGGACAACTCGCCGTCGTGGTTGACGAGCGTTTGGCGGCGCTCAGAGACGCGCCGAGCCTGACGGCGAATCTCCTGCAACGTCTGGGGCGCGGCCGCGCGGTCGCCTTGACGGGCGCGCGCAGGGGCGCGGGCGGGTTGAACTTTTATCGCGTGGCGGTGACGCGGCGCACGCGCGGCTGGTTACAGGCGGAGGCCGTCGCGTCGCCCGTGCGCGCGGGCGACGACGAGCGTTTGCTGCGCCTGATACGCGGCTCGGAAGAGTTTGACCGCATCGCGCGTGCGCGCATCTTTCTGGACAACTTTCCGCGCTCGCCTCTGCGCCCCGCAGTCCTCCTGCTGTTCGGAGACGAGGCCGAACAAGCGGCCGCGAAATTGTCGCGCGACGCTGCGCGCCGTCTGGACGAGCGCGAGATGGCGGCGGGCGGCGCTCCCGTCGAAAGTTACTTCCTCAATTTCAACGAACTCGACCGTTACAACAAGCAGGGCATCACGTTCATCTTCGAGCGCGCCGCGAAGCGTTTTCGCTACGACGGAGAGAGTTGGCGAGAGATCGTGCGCCGCCACCCGCGCAGCCCCGAAGCCGCAGAGGCGCGGCAAAGGCTCGACTCCATCCCGGCGCGCGAATAGCGACTAAGAAAACCCTGAAACCACACGCGTCACACGCGCACAACACGAAACTCTTCTTCGTGCTGTTTCGTGTGACGCGCGTGGTTCAACTCTTTCGCTCCGTACTTTGTGGAACTTTTCGAGCGGGCGGGGCGAATTAGGTGTGTCGTGCCAAAATGGACGGCGTGTGAAGATGAGAGCCTCCCCTGAGCACAGCGACGAGGAACTGTTGAAGCGGACGGCCGCAGGCGATGCGGACGCCTTCGCCGCGCTCTATCGTCGCCGTCAGGCGGGCATCTATCGCTTCGCTTTGCAGATGTGCGGTTCGGAAGGCATCGCGGAAGACGTGACGCAGGAAGTTTTCATGACGCTCGTGCGCGAGTCGCAGTTGTTCGACCCGACGCGCGGCACACTCTCTTCATACCTCTACGGCGTGGCGCGCAATCAGGTGTTGCGGCGTCTGGAAAAGGAGAGGCATTTCGTGGCGCTCGTGGACGAGACGACGGAAGACGGCGGCGCACAATCTCAAGGCGCGGTGGCGCATCCCGTCTCGACGGACGACCCTCTGGCCGAACTGACTCGCAGCGAGTTGATCGAGACGGTGAGGGGCGCAGTCCTGGCTCTGCCCGCGCATTATCGAGAGGTCGTCGTGTTGTGCGAGTTGCACGAGATGAGTTACGCGGAAGCGGCCGACGCGCTCGGCTGCGCCGTCGGTACGGTGCGCTCGCGCCTGCATCGCGCACGCACACTGCTCTGCGAACGACTGCGCGAGACGCACGCGCGCGATGCGGCCGGGGCGACAGACTTTGATCCACTCAGGTGTTTCGCATGAACTGTCAGCAATTCACAACACTCATCGTCGAAGCGGCGCGCGAGCGCATGATGGACGCCGCCGCGCGCGAAAGCGCACTCTGCCACGCCGACGCTTGCGAGGCGTGCGGCGCGCGCCTCAGGCAAGAGCAACGTTTGACGAACGCGCTGCGCGGCGTCGTCGCAGAGATGAAGGACGTGAGCGCGCCCGCGCGCGTCGAGGCGCAACTGCTCGCAGCCTTCCGCGAAAATCTCGCCGCCCCACAGGCCGCGACGACCGAGCCTGCCTACATCACACGGCCGACGCCGTTTGCATCGCCGGACGAGACGGCCGCGCGCTTTTCGTCGCATCGCACGTTGCGTCGTGCGCGCGTCCTGACAACGTCCATCGCGGCTTCGCTCGCCCTCGTCGCCCTCGTCGCGCTCTACCAGCAGTTCACGCGAACCACGCCGAACACGGAGCCGATTATCGTGAGCAACGCCCCGCGCACGGAGGAGTTGAACGGTGCGCAGAACGCCGGGACGGACGATGTGAAGCTCGCCGAGACGGTTGTGAGCGTCGCGTCGCAACGCGGCACAGCGCCCGCACCGCTCGCCGCGAAGGGGCGCACGCCTGCAAGACCCGCGCGCCCCGCCGTGCCCAGAATGATCGCGTCGCAACAGGTGATCGACGGCGGGAGCGCCATCTTCGCGGAGGGCGAAGACGTGCGCGCGGACAATCAAGCGGACAATCAAGCGGGCAATGCTGCGAAGCCGAATGAGATGGAGAGCCTGACGGAATTTATTCCGCTCGTCGCCGGTGCGCCCGACGCGCAGCCGCTCGAAAGCGGACAGGTGGTGCGCGTGCAGTTGCCGCGCGCGGCACTCGCCTCGCTCGGTCTGCCCCTGAACGCCGAACGCAGCAACGAGACGGTCAAGGCCGACGTGCTGCTCGGCAACGACGGACTCGCGCGCGCCATACGCTTCGTGCGCTGAACTTGAAGGATGGAAAGAGTCTCGATCACAAGTTGACGGCGGGCACGCACCGGAACAGTCACGGCGCGTTGCATGAGTCCGCCGCAGTTTTCAGAAGTTTTCAATTGAGCCATGTTTGTAGAAAGGATGAGAAGAGAGATGAAGAGACGTTTACAGACGACCGCCGCACTGTGCGCGCTTGCCCTGTTGTTGAACGGCACGGGCGCGCTCTTTGCGCAGACGCAACAGAGGACGCAGCAAACGCCGCCTCCCCCCGAAGCGAACATTTTGATCGACCGTCTCAGCGAGGTGCCGCGCGTACAAGCGTTGCCCGGCCACGGCGAGATGTTCGAGATGCACATCGCGCAGGGCGCACCGGGCGAAGCCGTCGACTTTAGTTTCATGTCGTCGGAGATGCACTTCGACAGCAAAGTCGTCAAAGGTGTCCCCTACTCGGCCGAAGCCGTGACCGAATCCGTCCAGGCGCTCGCCGACGGCAACCGCATCACGCGCACCTCGAAGGCCAGCATCTACCGCGACGGCGAAGGCCGCACGCGCCGCGATCAAACTCTGAACCACATCGGCCCCTGGGCGACCTCGGACGAACCGGCGCAGACCATCTTCATCAACGACCCCGTCGCGGGCGAGCATTACGTCCTCAACCCGCGCACACGCACGGCGCAGAAGATGTCGAACACGAGAACGTTCAGACGCATCCTGGGCGAAGGCGAGCAGGGCAGCGGCGACGCACCGCGCACGCAGGTCTTCACGCACAGCGGAAACGGCAGCAACGTCGTGGTGATGTCGCAGGAAGGTGCGCCGAAGACGATCAACGCGGGCGGCGGTAATTTGTCGGGCAAGGCGATCAAGCGAGTTCAACCGACTTATCCGCCGGTGGCGAAAGCGGCCGGGGCACAAGGGCCTGTGGCGGTGCAGATCGTCATCGGCGAGACGGGCGCGGTCGAATCGGCCAGGGCGACGGCCGGTCATCCGCTCTTGCAGCAGGCGGCCGTTGACGCCGCGCGCCAGTGGCAATTCAGCCCGACGAAGTTGTCCGGCAACCCCGTGAAAGTGTCGGGCACGATCTCTTTCGTCTTCGCGCTGCCGAAGGAAGAAGGAGAGGCGGCGACGGGCGCGACGACCACCTTCATGCGCACGCCGGGGCACACAGCTCTGGGCGAACGCGTGAAGCCGGTAAAGGAATCGCTCGGCAAACAGTTGATCGAAGGCGTGGAAGCCGAAGGCACGCGCACGACCGTGACGTTCCCGGCCGGGATGATCGGGAACGAACGCGCGATCAACATCGTCTCCGAGCGCTGGTATTCGCCCGAACTGCAAACGGTCGTGCTCAGCAAACACAGCGACCCGCGCTTTGGCGAAACCACCTACCGTCTCACCAACATCAACCGTGGCGAGCCGTCGCGCACGCTCTTTGAAGTTCCCTCGGACTACACCGTCAAGGAAGGCCGACAGCGCGTCAACGTCATGCGCACGCGCCAGCCGGAGCAGAAGTAGAAAGCAACCTCCGCTTGACTACGAAACGCGCAAGGGGCGACGCGAGATGATCGCATCGCCCCTTACGTATTTCCCTATCGGGGAGCTCACTGCATGGACACTTTGTCGTAGATTTCACGCAGGGGCAGAGAGCACGAAAGCGAATCGAGCGGCACTAAGTTTTCCGTGGAACGATAATCCGAGAGCAGCCAACGACCGTCAGGCTGTTTGGCGTAATGCTCGACGTGAAAATTGTCCTGTGAGACGAGTATGTAGTCGGTTAAAGATTCGACGGTGCGATAGAAAGCAAACTTTTGTCTGCGGTCATAAGAGGCGGTCGATTTGGACCAGACTTCAACGATTAAATCGAGATTGAGCAGCGTGTCTAAATGACCGTCTTCAAATTTCGGCTCGCCGCACACCACCGTCACGTCCCCATATGTGTAGATATTCGCGCCCGGAATCCTGATCCGCATGTCGCCCGAATATACCTCGCAAGGATTCGTCTTCAACCGTTGCGACAATTCGCGCGTAATGTTTGTGGTGATCAAATTGTGTTTCCGGCTCGCGCCGACCATCGCAAAGATTTCGCCGTCAAAATATTCGTTCTTGTACTCGGCTTCTCGTTCGAGCGACAGATATTCTTCAGGGTTGATGTAAGTTTTCGCTTGGCGGGACATAAGCACCTCTCAACACTCACAGGCCGGACGAGCGCAGTATATCACTCCTGATCTGCTTCCGACGCTGATTCAAACGCATCGAGCGCGGCGTGGAGCGTTTCGAGGGCGAGGGCGGCGGCGTGTGTTTTGCGCGGGGGCAGGCCGTCGAGAAATTTGGTGAGTTGCTGGCGCGTGATTGCGGCGGCCTCCTGCGTGGTGATGCCTTCGAGCATCTGTGTCAGCGCGGAGCCGCAGGCGAGCGTGGGCGGGCAGCCGTAGGCGAGAAAGCGCGCGGCCGTGATGCGCCCGTCGCGTATGCGCAAAGTGAGACGCAGGCGGTCGCCGCAAACGGGGTTCGTCAACTCGGCCGAAGCGTCTGCGTCGGCCAGTTCGCCTGCGTTGCGCGGGTGTACGAGATGATCTTTGAAAGCCTCGGAGTAGGGCATGAGGGATAGTTTCAAGTGTCAGGTTTCAAGTTTCAAGTCTGAAAGTTGCCCGGTCTGTAACTTGAAACTTGAAATTGGTTTTAACTTGAAACCTGACACTTGACGTTTGACGCTCGTGCGTAGAGCGGAGAGAGGCGGCGCAGGTTCTCGACGGCGCGGGGCAGCACTTCGAGGACGTAGGCAATGTCTTCGCGCGTGGTGTCTTTGCCGAGGCTGAAACGAATCGAGCCGCGTGCGAGTTCTTCGTCGCGGCCGATGGCGCGTATAACGGGCGAGGGTTCGAGCGAGCCGGAGGAACAGGCCGAACCAGTCGAGACGGCCACGCCCTGCATGTCCAGATTGATAAGCAAGCCTTCGCCTTCGATGTAGCGAAAAGAGATATTCGACACGTGCGGCAGGCGTCGCTCGCGGTCGCCGTTGAAGACGATGTCCGCGACCGTCGCTTCGACGCCCGCTTCAAACTCGTCGCGCAAGCGTCTCAAGTGTTCGATGCGTCCCTCCAACTCTTCGCGTGCGAGCGCGGCGGCACGGCCGAAGGCGACGATGAGCGGAATCGACTCCGTCCCCGCGCGGCGCTCTCGTTCCTGATGGCCGCCGATTGACTGCGGCGCGAGCCGTACGCTGCGCCGCACGTAGAGCGCGCCCGCGCCCTTCGGCGCATGTAGTTTGTGCGCCGAGATCGAAAGCAGGTCGCAGCCGAGCGTCTCCACGTTAACCGGCATCCGTCCGGCCGCCTGCACGGCGTCCGTGTGCAGCCACAGATACTTGCGCCCGCGCTCTCGTTCCTCGCGCACGAGCGCGCCGATCTCTGTGACGGGTTGAACTGTGCCGATCTCGTTGTTGGCGAGCATGACCGTGATGAGCACGGTGTCGGGTCGAAGCGCGGCGCGCACGTCTTCGGGGCGCACGATGCCGTTATCGTAGACGGGCAGGCGCGTCACTTCCCAACCGCGCCGCTCCAGCGCGTCACAGACGCCGCGCACGGCCGAGTGCTCGATCTGCGAAGTGATGATGTGGCGGCCGTGTTCCGTAGCCGCTTCGGCAATGCCGCGTATGGCGAGATTGTTGGCCTCCGTGCCGCCGGAGAGGAAGACCAATTCGTTCGGCCGCGCGTTGATGAGTGCGGCCACTTCGCGCCGCGCGCCGTCGAGCGCCACGCGCGCCTCCTGCCCGTAGAAATGGACGCTCGAAGCGTTGCCGAACTTCTCCGTCAAATAAGGCAGCATCGCTTCGACCACGCGCGGGTCAATCGGCGTCGTTGCACTGTTGTCTAAATAAACTCTGCGCATAAAGGCGTCTTGTCGGTAGTCGGTTGTCCGTGGTCCGTTGTCAGTAGTTTGCAGTCAGTTGTCCGCGGTCAGTGGTCAGTTGTTTTGTGATTCATGCGTCGGTTACTAAAGATTCAAACGGGCAACTGGCGACTGACCGCGGACAACTGGCAAATAAAGCGGACAACTGCCGGTCGGCCGCCGAACATCACAAACGACTGACAGCTTTGTTGCGTCACGGGCGTTTTCTCTCCCGCAGTCGTCCGGGCGCATGTTGTGTCACGGCACGTCCCGCAGTCTAGCGACGCTAAGTGTGCGCGGTCAAGCGGCTTCAAAAGCCGGTTCACGACGACGAATCGAAGTGTTAGCATACGCCGTCGGGAGAGAAACGCCCGCGCGCCTGCTGCGCGAGAAGCCGTTTGTGCCGAAGATTCGACGAGCCGCTGTAGTCCTTTGGCCGGAAATATTTCTTCAAGGAGAGAACATAATGCAGACCCGCACAAGATTTTTGCTTGCCCCCCTGTCGCTCGCGCTGGCCGTCGCCATCCTCCCCGCCATGAACATCTCGCGCGCCGCTTACGCGACGACCGGCGACACCAACGTCAACGCGGCAGCGCAGCAGGCCGGAGCGCTCGAACGCGGCTATCGAACGGGCTATTCGGACGGCTATCAGGCGGGCTACCGCGATTCAATCGAACGCGCCGCGCGCGAATATCGCAACAAGGAAGAATACACGCGCGCCGACCGCGCCTACATCGCCGCCTACGGCTCGCTCGAAGATTATCGCGACGGCTACCAGCAAGGTTTCGAGACGGGCTACGAGACGGGCTTTGAACGTCGCGGCTTCGACTCGGCGGTCCCCACCGGCCTCGCCCGTCGCGGCGCGAGCGTACAAAACGCAAACGATGCGCGCGGCGTCTCCGATTCCAACTCGAACGGGCGCGTGAGCGATTCCGGCAGTAGCGGCTCTCAGAGACAGATCGGCTCGCTCGACATCCCTTCGGACACGACGATGCGCGTCGAACTGCTGACCAATCTCTCGACCGATGCGACGCAGCGCGGCGACCGCTTCGAGGCGCGTGTCATCGAACCGGCCGAGTATGAAGGGGCGCAAGTGACGGGTCGCGTCAAGAACGTCAAACGCGCGGGCAAGGTGCGCGGCTCGGCCGAACTCCAACTCGACTTCGAGCAGATCAGTCTGCCCGACGGGCGCTTCACTAACTTGAACGCGCAGGTCGTCGAAGTGGTCGGCCGCTCGACGGGCAACGTCGGCGACGTTGACGAAGAGGGCGGCGTGCGCGGCAAGAGCACGACGAAGGACGACGTGACGAAGGTGGGCGCGGGCGCAGGCATCGGCGCGATCATCGGCGCGATTGCGGGCGGCGGCAAGGGCGCGGCCATCGGCGCAGTGATCGGCGGCGGCATCGGCGCGGGCGGCGCGATCACCTCGCGCGGCAAAGACATACGCCTCGAACGCGGTCAGGAGTTGATGATCCGCACCTCGACCGACACGCGGATTCAATAACGGAAGGGAAAAGGGGAAAGGGGAAAGGGAAGGGGAAAGAAAACGCGCGCCGCGTCGCTCCGGTTTTTCTTCCCTTTCCGCCGCTCGGTTTTTCTTTTCCTTTGTTTTTCTTCTCCTTTCCCCTTTCCCCCTTACCCTTTCTCCTTACTTTCTTCTCTCCCATGTCGCTCATCACGCTTCTCACGGACTTCGGCGCGGCCGATTATTTCGTCGGCGCGTTGAAGGGCGTGATTCTGTCGATCAACGCGCGTGCGCAGATCGTTGACCTCACGCACGAGATTCCCGCACACGACATTCGCGCTGGTGCGTTCACGCTGCTCGCCGCCTACGAAAGTTTTCCGAAGGGGACGATTCACATGGCAGTGGTTGACCCCGGCGTCGGCTCCGCGCGTCGTCCTCTTCTCATTTCAACCGGGAGATATTTCTTCGTCGGCCCCGACAACGGCCTGTTCAGTTACGTCTGCGAACGCGAGGGAAACGCGCGCGTCTTTCAACTGACGAATGAGAAGTTTTTCCGCGCGCCCGTCAGCGCGACCTTTCATGGCCGCGACATCTTCGCGCCCGTCGCCGCCGCGCTTTCGAACGGCGTGCCGCCTGAAACCTTCGGCGGCCTTGTCGAAGACTACGCGCGGCTCGCCCCGCTCGCACCCGCGCGCGGGGACGACGGAGCGACGTGGTCTGCCTCCGTCATACACATCGACCGCTTCGGCAATCTCGTCACGAACATCACGCGACAGGAGTTGGCCGGCGAGCGATTCGCGCGCGGCGCGCGTCTGGAAATCAACGGGCGCGTCATCACTTCGTTTCGCCGTTTCTACGCGGAAGAGGCGGGAGCAAACGAGGAGCCCGAGGGCGCGCTGTTCGCCATCTGGGGCAGCGCGGGCTTCCTTGAGATCGCCGCCGATCGCGCGTCCGCCGCACAGATACTTCGCGCCGAACGCGGCCGGGAGGTGCGCGTTGTCCCCCTAAAATCGTAAGCGAACAACGCACGGCGACGTGCGACACGACAGAGGCACGGCGCAGTCTCTATTCGCGATTTACGATTCACGATTTACTGTTTTCTTCCATTCACCATTTACCATTTACCATTCACCTGCCTCTCCCCATTCGTCGCTTGTCACTTGTCAGTCCATTTGTTATCTTCAAGTCAAATTCAACAACTTCAAGGACACCCATCATGGAAAACGCGAAGGAAGCTGCAACCGCCCCGGCGACGGAGACACGGAAGGATGCGGGCACGCCTGCTGCTGCGCCCGCGGGCGGCGCGGGCTTGCGCGGCGTCGTGGCCGCCAGTTCGTCCATCGGCGACGTGAACGGCGAGCAGGGCATACTCATCTATCAGGGCTACAACATACACGATCTGGCCGCGCACTCGACTTTTGAAGAGACCGTTTATCTGCTCTGGCACGGCCGCCTGCCCACCCGCGCCGAACTCGATGCCTTCAAAGCAGACATCGGCGCGCACTACGAACTGCCGCCGCAGATTCTCGAATTCATACGCGCCTTCCCGCGCGATGCGCAGCCGATGGACATGCTGCGCACGGCCGTCTCCGCTCTCGACTTCTACGACAAAGAGTGCTGCGACATCTCGCGCGAAGGTGCTCTGCGCACGGCGACGCGTTTGACAGCGCAGTTTCCCGTCATCGTCGCCGCCATCGAACGCATACGCAACGGGCAGGAACCGATCCCCGCCAAGCCCGAACTGGACATCGCCACCAACTTTCTCTACATGCTCAAAGGCGAGATGCCTTCCGAGCGCGAGGCGCGCATCTTCGACGTGTGCTTGATCCTGCACGCCGACCACGAACTGAACGCTTCGACCTTCACGGCGCGCGTCGTCTCCGGCACGCTGGCCGACGTTTACGGCGCGGTGACGGCGGCGATTGCGGCCTTATCCGGCCCCCTGCACGGCGGCGCGAACACCAACGTGATGAAGATGCTTCTGGAGATCGGCGAAGTTGACAAGGCGGAAGAGTTCGTCCGCAACGCTTTGGCGAAGAAACAGAAGATCATGGGCATCGGCCACGCCGTCTACAAGACGGAAGACCCGCGCGCCACGCACCTGCGCCGCTTCTCGCAAGAAGTGGGCGAGGCGAAGGGACAGACGAAGTGGTACGAGATTTCGCGTAAGATCGAAGAGTACATCCACCGCGAAAAGGGCATGTACCCGAACGTGGATTTCTACTCGGCTTCGACCTACTACATGATGGACATCCCGCTCGATCTCTACACGCCCATCTTCGCCGTCTCGCGCATCTCCGGCTGGACGGCGCACGTCCTCGAACAATATGCCAACAACAAACTGATCCGCCCCCGCGCCGAATACATCGGCCAGCGCGATCTGGAATACATCCCAATCGAGCAGCGGTAACGGTCGAATCGGCACGTCAAAAAATGGAAAGGCGCGGCAGTCTCCCGCGCCTTTTCCCTTTTGCTCACAACCTGTTTCCCTAATCGTGAAGAGAGAGAAACAGCGAACGGTGAATAGTCGAATAGAAGAAGATCCGTCTTAATCTATTGGCGATTTACGATTCACGATCCGCCTCTTCTTTCGGTATTTCGCCGTCGGTGAATTTCTTCAGTTCCGGGTCGGCGCTGAGCCAGCGGGTTTTCCAGATAAAGATGGTGGAAATGATGAGTGCGAGGGTGCAGGCCGCGCCGCCTTCGATGCCGTATGCGCCGCCGGTGAGCCACGCGGGGCCTTGGTCTGTGGCGCGAAAGAGCGGCGCGCGCGTCAGGCTCGTGATGCCGCTGACGGGCAGGCCGAGCAGCGCGCCCATCGCCCAGTTCCAGGCCCAGTGCAGGCCGAGCGGAAACCACAGGCTGCGCGTGCGCAGGTAGGCGACGGCGAGCCACAAGCCCGCCAGCGTCGTGTTGACGAAGGTGAAGCCCCACGCGACGTTCGGATTGTTCAGATGCACGTAGGCGAATAAGACTGAAGAGGGCACGACCGCCGCCACGAAGGGCAGCGCTCGCATCATCGTCTGCAAGGGGTAGCCGCGAAACAGCATCTCTTCGGCCGCCGCCGCGATGACGAAGACGACGGCCGAGCCGAGGAACGTCTTCAGGAACGCGGCGCTTGAGACGGAGGGCGCGACGCCGAAACGAAAGCCGCCGAGCGCCGTCGCCACGAGCGCGGCGAGCGTGAGCGAGACGATGCCGAGCACCGTCCCCATCAACAGATCGCGTAGCCATCCGCGATGGCGCGTCCAGCCGAGAGCGCGCAAGGGCAAGTCTTCAAAGAGACGCCCGCAAGCCCAACCGATAACGAGCGCCGTCGTCAAGAGCACGAAGGCTTGCAGGAGAAATCCGAGCGTCCCGGCGAGCCGCGCGTCCGGGTTCGAGCCGTTGAAGAGGTAGAAGAACAGGCCGATGAGGACGAAGAAGGCTGCGAGCGCGGCGTAGTAGGCGGCGCAAAAGATTGCGAGTCGCCAACCGCTGCGCAGACGCTCGTGGCGATTGAGAAAAATGGCGAGTGGGTTCATCCGTAGAGCTAACGTGCAAGCGGCCTTTTCGAGCGGATTGGGGAAGTCGCCGCCGATTGTAACCGAAAGTGCGCGCATGGAGTGAGACGCCGTGCGTCGTCGTGCGGCGCAGCGCGTGTTAAGTGCCGCCGTGCGCGCGGCGCGTGCTAAACTCTGTCTCTCTTGTTTAGCGAAGGGCGATGACTGACGAACTGAGCGAACCTGAATTGGAAGAGACGGGCGAACCGAAGCCCAGGCGACGCAGCGCGCCGTGGTTGCTCGGCGGCCTCGTGTTGTCTCTGCTGTTCGTGCTGATCGCTTTGCAGGTCTTCGGCCTGTGGGAAGTCTTCACGCCCGACACGGCCGCCGACACCTTGCTGCTCTACGCGCTGTCGTCGCTCAACTTCGTCGCCTTCATCGTCTTCACCTTCATCTTCGTGCGCAACCTCGTCAAACTCCGCCGCGAGCGGCGCGCGCGCGAACTCGGCTCGAAGATCAAGACGCGGCTCGTGGTCTATTTCATCACCGTGAGCCTGCTGCCGATCACGGCGATGGCCGTCTTCTCTTACATCTTCTTCAACCGCTCGCTCGAAAAGTGGTTCAGCAGTCTGCCCGAAGGCGTCGTCCAACAGGCGCGTGAGGTGCAGGCGAACGAGGCGCGACGCGCGGCCGAGAGCTTCAAGTCCACGGTCGCCGTCACGCAGAGATTGCTGCAAGAACCCGCGCCGCCAAACGCTCCTCTCAAGACGGCTGAGGAAAGCCAGTTACAACTGGAAGAACTGGCCGAGCGCGGCAACTTCTCGCTGCTCATGTTCGGCAGCACAAACCTACGAGCAGCGCGCGGCCTGCGACCGGGCGACATCGATGCGCTGTTAAGCGGCCTCAAGACAGCGACCGTTCGCGGGGAAGTGCAAGGCGAGATGATCGGTCGCTGGGAAGTACAAGGCGAGGTGATTATCAGCGATAGAGTTTTCGATGTGATGCAACTGCCATACGGCTGGCATGAGTCGTTCATCGCCGCGCGTGAGCGGCGCACAGACCCGCAACTCGCCGAACTCGTCCGCAGCAGTCAGACGTTCGAGAACTTCAAACTGCGCCAGCGCAAGGTGCGACTGCTGGGTCTCTCCACGCTCGGCCTGTTGACGTTGATGCTCTTGTTCGCGGCGACGTGGAGCGCGATTCATCTCGCGCGCGGCATCGGCGCGCCCATACGCGCGCTCGCCGAAGCGGCCGACGAAGTGGCGCGCGGCAATCTCGCCTATCGGGTTACGACCATCGCCGACGACGAACTCGCCATCCTTGCCGCCTCTTTCAATCAGATGACCGCGCAACTGGAAGAGAACCGCCGACGGATCGAAGCGGGTGCGTCGGAACTGCGCGACAAGAATCTCGCGCTCGACGAGCGGCGCAACTACATCGAGACCGTGCTCGAATCGCTCTCCACAGGCGTCATCTCGCTCGACGAAGAGAACCGCGTGACGACCATCAACGCCGCCGCCGTCTCGATGCTCCGACTCGGCGAAGCGCCCTCTGCGGGCACGCCGCTCAAAGGGATGTTGAGCGCCGAAGATCATCTCGTTTTGGAACGCGTGCTGATGCGTGCGCGCCGGACGGGGCGCGCGGCGTGGCAGATGGAACTGGCGCGCGGTTCGTCTGCGGACGGCGGCGTCGTACCCGTCGCCTTGACGGCCACGGCGCTCGGCAACTTCGCGGAGGGCGGCGCGCGCGAACGTTCCTCGCGCGGCGTCGTTCTCGTCATCGAAGACCTGACGGAACTGTTGGCCGCGCAACGCGCCGCCGCCTGGAGCGAAGTCGCACGCCGCATGGCGCACGAGATCAAAAATCCGCTGACGCCCATTCAACTCTCAGCCGAACGCATCGCGCGCAACTTCCGACGCCTCCACGGCACGCACGACGCGAACGGCGGCGCGTTGAATGCAAACGGCAACGCGTCCAACTCGAACGGCGACGAGGCGCGCGTGGCGCAGGTGGTCGAGGAATGTACGACGACCATCACGCGCGAGGTGGCCGGGTTGAAGGCGATGGTTGACGAGTTCTCGCGTTTCGCGCGCCTGCCGCACGCGCGGCTCGAAGCGGCGGATTTGAACGAGGTGGTGCGACAGGCCGTCGCGCTCTACGAAGACCGTCTCGCAGACGTGCGCCTCGACGTGCATCTGGCGCGCACGCTCCCGCCCGGCCTGCTCGACGCCGAACAGATGCGCCGCGTCATCGTCAACTTGATCGACAACGCGCTCGAAGCTATGAACGAGGCGAGCGCGGTCGAACGACGTATCACCGTCGCCACCGGCCACGACCCTTCGCGCGGCACGCTGCTTCTGGAGATCGCGGACACCGGCCACGGCATCGCGCAGAGCGACTTCTCGCGCCTCTTCCAACCTTATTTCTCCACGCGCGGGCGCGGCACGGGTCTCGGCCTCGCCATCGTCCAGCGCATCGTCGGCGAGCACGGCGGGCGCATCCGCGCCGAATCCAATCGCCCGCGCGGCGCGAAGTTTCTCGTGGAAATTCCCGTCACGGACGAAACACAGCAGAGGTCAGAGGTCAGAGGCCAGAGATTAGAAGAAGAACAACTGACCTCTAACCTCTGATCTCTACTTTCGCATGGCTGATTCGATTCTCATTGTTGACGACGAGCGCGGCATCCGCGAGACGCTGCGCGGCGTGCTCGAAGACGAGGGCTTCGCCGTGGATACGGTGGCGTCAGGCGAGGAATGTCTCGGCGCGTTTGAACGGCGCACTTACGGCTGCGTGCTGCTCGACGTGTGGCTGCCCGGCATCGACGGCTTGGAGACCTTAGCGCGTCTTTCGGCTGCGGGCGCGGACTGCGCCGTCGTGATGATCTCAGGCCACGGCAACATCGAGACGGCCGTGCGCGCCACGAAACTCGGCGCGTTCGACTTCATCGAAAAACCGCTCTCCATCGAGCGCACGGTTCTCACCGTGCGCAACGCACTGCGCCAGCGCGCGCTCGAACGCCAGAACGCCACGCTCGCCGCAGAGATCAACGAAGAGTGTGCGATGGTCGGCGAGTCGGTGGCGATGCGCGCCCTGCGCAAGCAGATCGCGGCCGTTGCGCCGACGGACGGGCGCGTCCTCATCTACGGCGAATCGGGTACGGGCAAAGAGTTGGTCGCGCGTGCGATTCACGCGCAGTCGCGCCGTTCGGGGGCGGCGCTCGTCGAGTTGAACTGCGCCGCCATCCCCGAAGAGTTGATCGAGTCGGAACTGCTCGGCCACGTCAAAGGCGCGTTCACGGGCGCGACGGCGGCCAAGCGCGGCAAGTTCGAGTTGGCCGACGGCGCAACGCTCTTTCTCGACGAAGTGGGCGACATGAGCGCGCGCACGCAGGCGAAAGTTTTGCGCGTGCTCGAAGAACAACGCTTCGCGCCCGTCGGAAGCTCGACGGAGATACGCGTTGACGTGCGTGTTCTGGCCGCGACGAATAAGCGTCTGGAAGACGAGATCGAGCGCGGCCAGTTTCGCCCAGACCTCTTCTATCGTCTAAACGTGATCCCGTTCGAAGTGCCTCCCCTGCGCGACCGTCTGGAAGATGTGCCCTCGCTCGTCGATCATTTCAATACGAAATTCTCCACCGCCTACGGCAATCCGCCGAAGCGTTTCGAACTCGAAGCTCTAGACGCCCTGCAAAGCTACGCGTGGCCGGGCAACGTCCGCGAGCTGAGAAACACGGTGGAGCGCGTCGTCATCATGAACCGCAAGACGCGCATCAACGCCGCAGACCTGCCGCCGCTCGGTGGCGGCGACGCCGCACCGCCCGCCGCCACCTATCGCTTCAACTCCTTCAAAGAGGCGAGCGAAGCGCACCAGCGCGAATTCATCCGCCGCAAACTCACCGAAGCCGACCACAACGTCACGCGCGCCGCCGAACTGATGGGCATGGATCGCAGTCATCTCTACCGCCGCATGCGCGCCCTCGGCATACGCGCCCGCGGCGAACGCGACAATGGCACTTAGGCCGACTCCTTCAGCTTCACACGCTCTCTGGCGGAGTTAGGCCGAATCATTCGGCACAATATGCGTTAGGCGGCTCAGTTGAATATAAGGAAGAGATAGGAAATGGCAAAAGACAAACAGACCAATTACAGAGAAAGTTTATTTCGCGGACAGCTTTTTGAAGATTTACTCTACAATCTCCTTCAAAAGGAATACGGTAAGGTATACCGGAATGTAATAACCTATGGTAGTGGGGCTAAAAGTACCGAAATAGATTTTGCTGCTACCACACAGAGTGACAAGTATGTTCTCATTGAATCCAAAGCTCCCTACACATATAACACTTCCACTATTAGAAAAGCGGTAGAGCAACTTAAATCTGCTGTTGACCATATCCCTGATACAAAAATAGATCGGGTGATTTTAGCTCTTGCATCAGAATTGCCAGCCAGTTTGATGGAAAACCTGCTTGCAGAAGGTGAGTATTTTAGGAATAAAGGTTTCGCCTTTGAGGTGTGGGACTCAAGTCATATCAGAAGTTTATTAAAGAAAGATTTAGGTATAGAAGTAGAGTCTTTCTCCATTGAAGAGATGGAAAAGGCCTTATCATCGGAAAACATTCAAGAACTCCCTCCACATGAAGCTGTCAATTTACATACCCATGAAAAATCTAATGGCAGGTTCATTGCACGCTCTGAATTAGAAAGTAAAGAATATAAGAATGTGATAGTAGTTACTGCTGATTTTTGTAGTTACTCCAAGTTCGTTAATGCATCCGGCTCAGATAATGATTTAGTGATCTCTGTAATGAGTAGATTTTACGAAGAGGTTAGCAAAACAATTCATGAACACGGAGCGGTTTTGGATAAGTTCATGGGAGATGGAGTCTTATTTTATTGGATAGTTAGAGAGTCGTTCGATGGTGTAGCAGAGGTTATTGACTCATGTGTAGGCCGACTGATTGGCCTTTCCTTAAAACTAGCTGAAGAATGGCAAGAGCAGATTGACCCATTTGTTGAAATAAAAGGTATGAGATGTGGTGGAGCAATTGGTGAAGTTCTATTCATTACAGAAAAGCTTTCAGGTGCGGATTCCTTTCATGCTATCGGGGATTGCATAAATGTGGCGGCGAGGCTACAAGCAAAAGCTCTTCCCAATAACCTTGCGATATCCAACGTAATAAAGACGAAGATTTTCAAGGATGACAATAGCTTTGAAGATATAAGTCCATTAGAGCTTAAAAATATTGGTCAGATAAAAGCATGGAAGAAATCTTATAGATAAAGCGCGCCGCCTAACAACTCATTCAACCGGAGCGCGAATAGCATGGCTTTCATGCGCGAGACTTATGCTTTAATGGGCAGTTCGTCGCGCCCGGTTAATTCGGGCGTTAGCCCGCTTCGCGTTTCGGATCATGACTTGGTATAAGTACGAGTTTATTGAGTGTCTCGGCGTCTTGCCCGAAGTTGGCGAGGATGATCTGTCATTTTCATACCGAGTCGAGAAAGACGGCCTGCGGCTTGAATTGACCGTTTTCCCGAGAGGCGGCGACTTGTATGAGGCGGGTGATGTTTACCTCGACTTGTACCGGGAGGGCATCGAGCAACCCGTCTTCTCGACTCGAATCATGGAATCTCCTGGGGCAAGATACATAAAGCACACGAACGGCTGGGAATGCCTGGAAATTGCCGCCCCTCATAGGAACGTCTCCTTCGAGGAGGAGTGGATATTCCCGATGGGCATGCGCGTGCGGGTCAATCCGCATATCAGCGTTGAAATGTTTCAGCCACCGGCGGGCTAACAACGGCATGCACCCGACCCGCGACACGGCGGCTCTCATGTTCCAATAATCGCCTGGGAGGGCGGGTGATGCCGGGCGTTAGGCTGCTCTGGTAGCGAGTACGGGCTGTGTTGGAGACCTTGAGTATTTTGTCTAATCAGGAGAAATAGCTTGTGAATCATTTGAAGGGTCGTCTCTTAGCGGTAGTAATCATCCTGATCTCTGCTGGCCTAATCTATTACAACTGGCAGCAGTTGACTAATGAAGGCAGCTACTCATCGAAACTGGCCGCTTTCGGGCCTGTCGGAGTGGTGGGTGGCCTCTTTCTGCTGCTGTTCCCGGGGAAGGGCGGAAAGCCCGAGACGGTGAAGGATAAAGTCATAGCGCTTCTGGTGTTGGCGATTGGGCTGGTGGCGGGATTATATAACTGGTATCTGATGGATCCCGGTTTCTTCGTGAGATGAAGCGGACTCGCCGCAGCCTGACAATGGCCGGTGGAGATGCGAACCGGGCAAAGACCTGACGGTCGCAGGCGGCGAAACTTTCCGGCGCGCGTCGCGGCGGAAATCAGCATCAAAGATACTCGCGTCGGGCGGGGCGTAAGTTTGCCTTTTGACGCGACGACGGTTACATTCATCTGTCGCTTTGAACGGAAGCGATTGTTTTTCCGCGCAAATTGAAGGCGCGGTTTTTATTGCGGCATGGCCGCTCCGTACTTAAAGGTTTTTCGATGGATTATACGACCAAAGAATTATTGAAGCGTTACGCCAAACTCGCGCTCGGCCAGCCGTTCGCGCCCGTGCTCTTGAACATACTCGTCACTTCGGTGTGCGACATGCGCTGCACGCACTGTTTCTTCACGGATGAACTGGACGACCGCCCGCGCAAGAAACTCCAGATGAAGACGCACGAAATTCAGCGTGTTTCGGAGACTTTGGGCGGAAACCTCGGCGTGTTGATTCTCGCCGGGGGCGAGCCGTTCACGCGCAAGGACTTGCCGGAAATCGTCCGCGCCTTCTACGAAAACAACAAGCTCGAATCGGTCTATCTCATGTCGAACGGGCAGATTCAGAAGCGCATCATCCCGGACGTGACGCGCATACTCGAAGAGTGCCCGAACCTGAACGTCGCCGTCGCGCTCGGCATCGACGGTCTCAAAGAACAGCACGAGAAGATTCGGCAGAAGCCCGGCTCGTGGGACATCGCCATCGACACCGCGCGCCAGTTGCAGGCCATCAAGCGCGAGTACCCGCGTCTCGACATACAGACGTGCACCTGCTTTATGAACACGAATCAGGACACGATCTTCGAGTGGTACGATTTTCTCAAGTACGATCTTCGTCCCGACAAAGTCAACTTCAACTACATACGCCCGCCTTCAGCCGATCCGAAGGAACTCGACATCGACCACGCGCGCTACGCCGAACTCGCGCACATGATCGATTCCGATTCGCGCCATGCCGCCATCAAGAACAACTACGGCGGCGACGCCGGTTTCTTCAAAGCCGCCATCGACATCTACATGCACGGCTTGATTGCGAAGGCGCAAGAGGAACAGCAGGCACAGATGACCTGCTATGCGGGCACAGCCGGAGGCGTCATCTACGACGAGGGCACTGTCTCTTCCTGCGAGAACCTTGAAGCGGTCGGAAATTTGCGCGACTACGACTGGAACTTCCAGAAACTCTGGCTCTCGCCCGCCATGCAGGAGCGCCGCCAGAAGGCGAAAAGCGGCTGCTTCTGCACGCACGAGTCGAACAGCTACTATCCCAGTCTGCCGTTCAACCCGAAGCACCTGATCCAGATCAAGAAACTGGAACGCGAGATGAAAAAGTCGCGCAAACAACTCGAACGCGAAGAGGCCAAAGCAGAGGGTTTGACCGTCAAAGCCTAACAATATGTTTCGAGCCAGAGTTCCGAAAATCCTGATCATCTCGTCGGACACGGGCGGCGGGCATCGCTCGGCGGCCGTTGCGATTGCGGCTGGCTTGCAGAAGTTCTTCGCGGGCAACTCCTACGCCGTGCGCATCGTGCGCGCGATTGAGGAATCGCACTCGATCTCGGCGCGGCTCGTGAATCTCTACAACTGGTTGCTGCGCCACCGGCAGCACTGGATGAAATATCTCTACTGGGCGGTCAATCGCTTTCGCCCGGAGACGCGCGAATTTTTCTACCGCCGCAGCGTCGGCTACGTCAACGAGTTGTTCGAGCGTTGGTGTCCGCACGTGGTCGTCAGCGTCCACCCTCTGACGCAACACGCCATCGGGCGCGTCTTGCGCGAGTTGAAACTCGCGGACAAGATTCCGCTCGTCACCGTCGTGACAGACCCTTGCTACGGCTTCTGGAAGGGCTGGGCTTGCGACGACGTGCGCCTCTATCTGGTGGCGAGCGAAGAGGCGCGCCAGCAGTTGATCGACTACGGCGTCGCGCCCGAACGGATCAAGATTTCCGGCATGCCCGTCCATCCTAAATTCGATCTGCCCGATGAACGCTCCGCGCAGGCCGCGCGCCACGCGCTCGGACTCGACCCGCAGAAGTTCACAGTCTTCGTCAACGCCGGTTGGGTCGGCGGCGGCAACATTCCCGAAATTTTCCGCGAACTGGTGCGCGGCGATCTGGACGTGCAGGCGATCTTTCTGGCGGGCAACAATCAGGAGTTGCGCGCCGAGGCCGAGACGATTGCGGCGCACGCGAAGTTTCCCGTGAAGGTCATCGGCTATTCGGAACACGTCGAACAGTTGATGCAGGCCGCCAACGTGATGATCTCGAAACTGGGCGGCCTGACCACCTTCGAGGCTCTGGCTTGCCGCGTGCCCATCATCGCCGACGCGACGACCGCACCGATGCCGCAGGAGGCCGGCGCGGGCACTCTGCTGTCGAAACGCGGCGCGGGCGTGCTGCTCGAACGCGCGGGCGACATCGTGCCCGCCGTCAGGCGCATGGTCGAAGACTCGCGTTACTACGCGTCGATGCGCGTCGCCACGACCGGCCTCGCTATCCCGCATTCGACGCGTCGCATAGTTGAAGAGATCACCGCGCTCATCCCCGCGCCCGTCCTCGCGGAAGAAGAACGCACGGCCACGGCCGACGTGCGCATCGCTTAAAGTCGCCGTTAACGTGACGGCGGTTGACGTGCCCGTGCGGTTCGGGCTTTAATTCGGTATTCCATACATCTCGCCCGCTCCGAGCCGAAGGAAGCGGGCTTTTTTGGAGAGCGTCCAAGTTGAGTCTGTTGCTGGAAGGGAAACGGGCGTTTATTTCTGGGGGCACGCGCGGCATCGGTGCGGCGATGTGTGAAATCTTCGCGCGCGAAGGCGCAGACGTGGCTTTCAATTATCACTCCCGCGAAGACCTCGCCGAAGCCGTGTCGCAAAAGATCAAGGCGCACGGCCGCCGCGCGCACGGCTTCAAAGTCTCCGTCACGGATCGCGTCGGGATGAAACGCCTGACGCGCCAACTCGTCGAAGAGTGGGGCGGCATAGATATTCTCGTCAACAACGCGGCCATCAATCGCGGCGACAACTTTGCGACGACCACAGACCGCGCCTGGGACGAAGTGATCGGCACAAACGTCGGTAGTCTCTTCGCCGTCACCAAGCCGATCTACAAGCAGATGATTCGCCAGCGCAAGGGCGCTATTCTCAACATCACCTCAATCGGCGCGATCCGCTCGCTCCCCACCTCTGTCCACTACGCCACGTCGAAGGCTGCCATGATCGGCTTCACCAAATGCCTGTCGCGCGAGGCCGCCAACTTCAACGTCTCGGTCAACGCCATCGCCGCCGGCATATTCGACACCGAACTGGCTCACACGCTCCCGCCGCACCTCCTGGCGATGCACAAAGGATGGTCGCCGCGCGGTGAACTGGGGCGTCCCGAAGAACTCGGAGAGTTCGCGGCCTTCATGGTCAGCGACCGCAACAGTTTTATGAACGGCGAGATCGTCATCGTCGATGGCGGTTCGGTGACGTAAGAATCCTCTTCGATTTCCGCCGCACGCAAAAACTTCCAAGCCCGTAAAAGTTGCCGCTCCTTTCTGCAACTGAAAACGAATTTCAATGTTAAGTATAATTATTTCAATAGTTATCTTGACAGGCGGAGGTGTGCGCGGTAACATCCGCTCGAACTCGTCCACTCAAAACAAGTTGTTCGCGGGAGGCTTGAACCTGATGGCAAACGCTAATTTAATCGACGCCCTGAATCGCGCGCTCAGTCTCGAACTCGGCGCGGTCATACAGTACATGCAGCACAGTTTTCTCGTGACGGGCATCGAGCGCGAGGTGTATCGCAAATATTTTCGCTCGCAGGGCGAAGAGTCGCAGGAACACGCCATCACGCTCGGCGACAAGATCGTGGCGCTCGGCGGCGTGCCGACGGTCGAGCCAGCCATGATTCGCCAGTCAACCGATCTCCTGGAGATGTTGCGGCAGGATTTGGAGATGGAGCGAGAGGCGCTGGCCGCCTACATGACCGCCTGGGAGGCTTGTGGCGACGAGGAACTGCCGACGCGCTTCCAACTAGAAGAGCGCATCTACAACGAAAAACTGCACGTCGAAGAACTCGAAAAACTGACCTCCGAACGCAAGGCTAATGTGACGACGGAACGAATCACGCTGAAACAAGTTGGCTGAGCAGAGCAGGGAAAGAGCCGGAAAATTAAAAAGGCAGCGCGCAGATGGAGAGTCTGCGCGCTGCCTTTTCGTTAGCCGTTAGCTGTTTTGCGTTTCGTGCGGTTTCAGGCGATGGTCGGAAGTTGTATGACCTGTGCGGGCGCTTGGTATTGCCCGTTGGCGGCGCGCTGCCGGTTCAGACGTTGGCGCGCGACGCTGATGGCGTGATGCAGGTCGTCGAGTTGTTCGCCGTCGAGGCGGATGGTCTTCTGTGTGCACCAGCCGAGACCTTCAGTCCACGTCGATTGGCGCAAGATGACGCCCGCTCCGTCTTCGAGAATGATTTCGACTTGCTGGTCTTCGCGACTTGAAGGGAGGACATGCACGGCCGCGCGGTTCGAGGATTTCACTGGGTTAAACTCCTGAGCGAATTTCATTCAAGGCTTGAATTTCGGACTCAATTCGCCGGGGCGGCGAAATTGAAATCCAATTTCAAAACCTATTATCGTCGCTGTCTCTCTTTTCTGTCAAGACAAAATTTTTAGACGGTCGGATGGTCAGCAAAAGTGCGTTCTCTAGTCATCGGCGGAGGGTTTTTCGAGGGCAGAGAGGCGCGTTTCGAGTTGGCGAAGGGTGCGCTGCATGTCGCCGAGGCGGCGGAAGGCGGCCGTCGAGCGCAGCCAGTCGCGGTTGTCGAAGGCGGGAATGCCGGAGAGCATTTTGCCGGGGAGAACGTCGTGGCTGGTGGCGCTTTTGGCCGTGAGCACGCAGTCGTCGCCGATGGTGAGGTGGCCTGCGACGCCCGCTTGCCCTGCGAGGATGACCCGATTGCCGATGTGCGAACTTCCGGCAAGGCCGACCTGCGCGCACAGGAGCGTATCTTCGCCGACGGTGCAGGAGTGGCCGATCTGGACGAGGTTGTCGATCTTCGTGCCGCGCGCGATCCGCGTCTCGCCGACGGAGGCGCAGTCGATGGTTGTGCCCGCGCCGATCTCCACGTCGTCCGCGATGAGGACGCGCCCGGTTTGCGGAATCTTCAGCCAGCGGCGTTCCTCGTCCTTCGCGTAGCCGAAGCCGTCCGAGCCGACGACGACGTTGTTGTGGATGATGACACGCGCGCCCACTTGCGTGCCCTCGCGCAAGGCGACTCCCGAATGAAGCGTTGAGTCTTCGCCGATGCGCACGTCGTCGTAAATCGTCACGTTCGGATAGATGCGCACGCCTGAAGCAATCTCGACGTTGCGCCCGACAACGACGCACGCGCCGATCCAGACGCGCTCACTGATGCGCGCCGTCGGGTCAATGACCGCCGACGGATGGACGAACGGCGCGAAGTCCGGTTCGGGATGAAAGAGACGCAGTGCGCGCGTGTAAGCGAGATAAGGATCGCGTGTGCGCAGGACGGCGATACGAGCGCGTCCCGCTTCGACGCCTTCGGCGAGATAGACGGCCGAAGCGCGCGTGGTCTGGACGCGCGGCGTGTAGCGCGGGTTGGCGAGAAAGGCCACGTGTCCGGCTTCGGCTTCGTCCAAACCGGCCGCGCCCGTGATCTCTATGTCTTGAGCGCCGTCGCCTTCGACGGTGGCGTTGGTCAGTCGTGCTAGTTCTGAAAGTCTCATTAACAAACGGGCGTGATGCGCGGACGTTAACTGCCGAACGAGTGCGTCGCGCCACGCGTCTCCTACATTAAATTCACAGGATCAATCTCGACGTTGACGCTGTTCAAATCGCAGCCGGGCGACGCGCTCGCCTCTGCAAGCGCGAGGTCTAAGAGCGAACGCATGCGCGTGCGGTTGCGCGACTTGAGCAGGAGTTGAAAGCGATGTTCGCCGCGCAGCCGTGCGAGCGGTGCGGGCGCGGGGCCGAGGATGCGACAGGCACGTTCGGTGTTGGCGCGGTCGAGCGCGCGACGGATTTCGGCGGCCGTCGCCTGCACGCGCGTCAGGTCTTCGCCATGGACAAGCAGCGAGGCGAGCGAGACGTAAGGCGGATAGCTCAAAGTCTCTCGGTAGCGTATCTCTTCTTCGTAGAAGGCGTCGTAGTTTTGCGCGCAGGCATGGCGCAGCGCGTAGTGTTCGGGATGAAAAGTTTGGATGAGCACGCGCCCGGCCAGCGTGCCGCGCCCTGCGCGACCGGCGACCTGCGTGATCAACTGGAACGTGCGTTCGCTCGCGCGAAAGTCGGGCATCGCCAGGCCAGCATCAACCGAGACGACGCCGACGAGCGTGACGTTTGGAAAGTCGTGCCCCTTGGCGATCATCTGCGTGCCGACCAGCATGTCGAGTTCGCCCGCGCCGAAGCTGAGGATGGCCTGCTCATAAGTGTGGCGACGCGCCGTGGTGTCGCGGTCGAGACGTGCGATGCGCAAGCGGGGAAAGCGTTGCTGGATGATCTCTTCGATCTGCTCCGTGCCCTCGCCGATGAAATAGATGTACTTGCCCTTGCACGAAGGACACGCGGTCGGCGGTCGCTGCCAGTGGTCGCAGTAGTGACAGATGAGACTGCGTTCGCGCTGGTGATAGGTGAGCGTCACGTCGCACTGCGGGCACTGCATGCGCTCGCCGCACGAGCGACAGAGGACGAACGACGAATAGCCGCGACGATTCAACAGGACGATTGATTGCTCGCCGCGTGCGTGCGTCTCTTCGATGGCGTCCAAGAGTTGCGGCGAGAGCGCCTGTTGTTTGCCCGCCTGCTCGAAGACTTCGCGCATGTCTATGATCTCGGCCGAGGCCATCGCGCGATTGGCAATGCGATTGGGCAGACGCAGGTAACGATACTTGCCCGCGCGCGCGTTGTGGAAAGATTCGAGCGAGGGCGTGGCCGATCCCAAAACGACGACGGCGCGCTCCTTCAAGGCGCGCATGACGGCCGTGTCGCGTCCGTTGTAATAGGGCGACTCCTGCTGCCTGTAAGAGGCTTCGTGTTCCTCGTCAACGACGATGATGCCGAGGTCTGAGACGGGCGCGAAGACGGCCGAGCGCGTGCCGATGACCACTCGCGCCTCGCCTCGCCGGATGCGGCTCCATTCGTCGTAACGCTCGCCCGTCGTGAGCGAAGAATGGAAGATAGCGACCGCATCGCCGAAGTGCGCGCGCAGGCGGCGCGAGAAGACCGGCGTGAGCGCGATCTCAGGCACGAGCATCATGGCCGAGCGGCCGAGTTTGAGCGCGGTACGCATGGCGCGGATGTAGATTTCCGTCTTGCCGCTGCCCGTGACGCCGTGCAAAAGGAAGGCGGCGTAGGCGCGTTCGCCGTGCAGCGCCGCCTCGATTTCGTCGAAGGCCGCGCGTTGCTCGTCGGTCAGTGTAAATTCGGTGTTCTCCGGCAGGCGCGCGTGCGCCAAAGGGTCGCGGCGCACTTCGCGTATGAAAACTTCAACGACGCCCCTGCGCTCAAGCGTCTGAATGGACGAGACGGAAGTGTTCGCCGCGTCGAGCAACTCTGCAAAGAGCATCTCGCCGCCCGTTGCGATGAGCGCATCCACGATGCGCTGCTGCGCGGCCGTGAGCGTGCGCGCGCCTTCGCCCGCGTGGGCTTCGGGCGGCAGAAGGCGCACGGCCTTGCGTCGCTTGGCGCGTGCCTGTGCGGTGCGCGCACGGTGCGTAATCTTGATCCAGCCTTGTTGTTCGAGTTGGCGCGCGAGTGTGGCGGCGCGCGTCTGACCGAAGTGCGCGGCGAGATTGCGCAGGGTCGTCTCGGTCTCTGCGGCGATGAGTTGCAGCGCGAGCGCTTTGTTCGTCGCGGCGCGGCGTGCGGGCAGGCGCGCGAGTTCATCGCGGCCTTCCGAAGTGGCGGTCAGGATTTGCTCGACGGTCGAATTGAGACCGGCGGGCAGCGCCGCCTTGAGCACTTCGCCCCACGGCGCGGCATAGTAGTCCGCCAGCCAGCGCGTCAGTTCCAACACGTCGGGCGAGATGAGCGGTTCGGCGTCCAAGAGCGCCTCCGCTTCTTTAATGTCCGACTCTTCCAACTCGACGCCCGCGTCCAATTCCTGATGCAGCGCCACGACGTAAGCCGTCAACAGCTTGCGCCCGAACGGCACGAGCAGACGCGCGCCGACCTGTGCCTCTTCGCGTAAGGCGAGCGGCAGCCGATACGTAAACGTCTGCGTCAGGCGAAGCGGCACAGCGACCTCCGCATACTGCGGCAGCGCGAGCGGAGACGGTGAAGCATTGCGTGCGTCGCGCGCAGGTTTGGCGTCCGTATCGGGCGGGCGGAGGATGAAGGTCGAACTTTGCACGGCGAGTTAAATTAACTTGAAGCGGGCAAAAGGTGAAGCGGGAAAGGGAACGGGGAAAAGTTCGCTTCGACATTCCAGTTAAGAAACGCTGCGAAAGAACGTCGCGCTGGAAGCGCACAGATACACTAGAGGGCCGGCGGCGCGATGGCGCACGCAGCCGTCAGGAGTTGGCGAGCAGGGCGCGCACCATTTTCATGTCTTCCCAGACTTCGCGTTTCTTCGTGGGGTCGCGCAGCAAGTAGGCGGGGTTGAAGGTGGGCATGAGTTTGCTGCCCTGATAGTCGTGGAATTCGCCGCGTAGTTGTGAGATCGGTTTCTTGGTACGGAGCAGAGCGCGCGTGGGCGTGTTGCCGAAACTGATGACGACTTCGGGGCGGACGGCGGCCAACTCGCGGTGCAAATAGGGCGTGAAGAAGGAGAGCACGTCGGGCGTGATCTCGTCTCCGGTCGAGATCATCTTGACAGTGTTTGTCAGGTAGCAATCCTCGCGGCGCAGATTGATCGAGGCGAGGATGCGTGTGAGCATGTCGCCCGCAGGCCCCATGAAGGGGCGACCCGTTGCAATGTCGGGCGCACCGGGCGATTCGCCGACGACGGCGACGCGCGCCCCCTTTCGGCCTTCGCCGAAGATGAAGATGCGTTCTTTGTATTGCAGCAGTTGCATGGCGCGCGTGAGAAGTTCGGCGTTGATCTCTTCGGGCGTCTCGCTTGATGCGGACGGCGCGTCGTCGAAAAGTGAGAATTCGGGCATGGCGAAAGTTACTCGCTCGGCAAAGCTATTGACTCTTCAAGTCTCTACTTGTCCGCCTTCGACTTGTTCAGATACTCGCGCACCTTCTTCATGTCTTCCCACGTCTCGCGTTTCTTCGAAGGGTCGCGCAGCAAGTAGGCCGGATGAAACGTGGGCATCACCTTGATGCCTTTGTAGTCCATAAACGTCCCGCGCAGTTTCGTGATGCCTTCCTTCGTTTCGAGCAGATTCTTCATCGCAGTGTTGCCGAGGACGACGATCACTTGCGGACGCAGAAGCGCAATCTCGCGCAGGAGAAACGGCTTGCAGGTGGCTGCTTCGGCCGCAGTCGGCGTGCGGTTGCCGGCCGGGCGGCAGCGGTTGACGTTGCCGATAAAAACGTCTTCGCGTTTCATCCCGATGGCTTCGATGATCTTGTTGAGCAACTGTCCTGCGCGCCCGACGAAGGGACGCCCCGAGGCGTCTTCGTCCGCACCCGGCGCTTCGCCGACGAACATCAGGCGCGCTTTCGGATTGCCCTCGCTGTGGACGATCTTCGAGCGCCCTTCGCAGCAGAGCGGGCAGCGCATACATTCGCCGATGTCGTTGCGTATGTCCTCGTAGGTTTCGCCCTCGCGCGGCAGACTCAGTTCGTCCTTCGGCGTGATCTCGCCGAAGAGAGTCTCTTGCGGCGGAGGCGGCACGGGGTCGGGCTTGCGCACGGGTTTTCGTTTCGTCGGCATCTCGGCTTTCTCCGTCCAGGCTGTCTGGTACAAAACATCCGGGGGCGGCTCGCGGTCACGCTCTTTGCTTGTCGTTGCGGGCGGCGTTGGGGTCGCATTTGTCGCGCGCGGCGCATCTGTCGTCGGCGCACCGGCCGGAGGCTTTTTCTCCGCACGCGCTTCGGCCTCGGCGTTGCGCTGCAAGGCCGCGGAGCGTCGCGCGTCGGTCGCCGTTACAGAAGATGCGCTTTTAACTTCAAACTGTCGTGTTGCGGTGTCCGCTTCAATTGTACCCGCAGACTCCAAAAAATCTACTCCGAGTTCGCGCAAATACGACAGATGCTCGCCGACCTCTTCCGCAAGCGACAACAACTCGGCACGGCTCTTTTCATCCGCCATAAGAAACTCAGGCATTGGCCTCAGACGCGCGTGCGCGTCTGAGGCGCACAACCTCGTCCAGAATGCGATGCGCCGCTTCCAGTTTCGACATGAGCGGCAACTCCAGCGGAGCGTCGCGGTCGCGTGCGATGAGCGTGATGATGTTTGTCTCGCCGTCGAAGCCCGCGCCATCGCGCGTAATGTCGTTGGCGACGATGGCATCCAGTTTTTTCCTGACGAGTTTTTCGCGCGCGTGTGCGATGACGTTCTCACTCTCGGCGGCGAACCCGACGACGAGCAGGTCGTCATGTCGCGTGGCGGCGACCGAGGCGAGGATGTCCGGCGTCGGTTCGAGCGTGAGCGTCAGGACATCGCCCGACTTCTTCAACTTCTGCTCGGCACGTTTCGCCGGGCGATAATCCGAGACGGCCGCCGCGCCGACGAAAATCGTCGCGTTCTTCACTTCATCCTCCACGGCCGCGTGCATCTCTCCGGCGCTCGGCGCGCGCCTGATGCGAACTCCGTCGGGCGCATCCGTGCTCGTCGCTCCGGCCACGACGACGACCTCCGCGCCGCGCGCACGCGCTGCCTCGGCCACAGCGAAACCCATCCGCCCGGACGAACGGTTCGACAGAAAACGCACCGGATCGATCTCCTCGCGCGTCGCCCCTGCCGTGATGAGAAACCGCTCGCCCGCCAGATCACATACGTGCGAAACGCTTGGCTGTCGTCTCTCCAATATCTCAAGGACGGCGGCGACGATGCGTTCCGGCTCGCTCAGACGGCCGGGGCCGAACGTGCCGCAGGCCATCTCGCCCGCGTCCGGTTCGATGATGTGCACGCCGTCCGCGCGCAGGCGTTCGATATTGCGCGCGGTGGCCGGGTGCTGCCACATCAAAGTGTTCATGGCCGGGGCGACGACGACGGGCGCGTTCGAGGCGAGATAGGTCGAAGTCAGAAAATCGTCGGCGACGCCGTTGGCGAACTTGGCGATGATGTTGGCCGTGGCCGGGGCGACGAGGAACAGTTCGACCGTCTGCGAGAAAGTGATGTGCGCGATGGGGTCTGGATTGTCGGGCGCGTAGTCGTCCACGACGACGTGTTCGCCGGAGAGCGCGCGGAAGGTCAGCGGCGTGATCATGCGCGTGGCGTGTTCGGTCATCGCCACACGCACCTGGCATCCGGCTCGTTGCAGCCCGCGCAAAATCTCCGCGGCCTTGTAGGCGGCGATGCCGCCGGAGACGCCGAGCGCGACGCGAGGTTTGCGGCGTGCGGGCGCACTGTCTGTCGAGTCTGAGGTCATAAAGTTGATTGAAAGGCGCGGCAAAAATGTAGCATCGCGCGCCGCGCGGGCGCAAACATAGTTTCGGTAGTTCGGTATGTGAAAGTCGGCCGGAACTTATCGCCTCTAACCTTCGACCGGCCAAAAGTGGTAAACTGGCGAGGGGCTTGAAACCGACTTCAAGTTAATCGCCGGACAATTTGTAAAGTGCGTCGGGGTGTGTCAGACGATGAGCCGAAGGGTAGAGAAGTGGTGTTTATGTGCGTTGCTGGCGGCGCTGTTGTGCGCCGCGTCGGCCATGACCGTCGCAGCGCAGCGCAGGGCACAGGCGGCGGAGGACGAGGAGTTTGGGCCGGTCGTCCGCACGTATCTAGGCTACTTGCGCGCCGAGCAGGAAGTGGTTGACGACCGCGCGAGCCGTCACGAAGTCAGTCCCGCTTATTACCGCCGCAACTCGAACCGCATACGTGCGCTTCGCCAGGTAGCCCTGCGCATCGCGCGCGAGACGCAGAACGATTTCCTGCCCGAACTCTACGCTGTCACGCGCGACGAACTCGGCACGCTGTTCGACCCGCCGCCCTCGCCCACAACTTTCCGCATCGGCGAAGTGGTCAACGACACGTTCCGCTACCTGGGGCCGGTGCGCGTCGCCGAGTCGTTCTACATCTTCGCCCGTCTCGACGTCTACGAGCAGGCCGAACTGATGAAGCAGCACGAAGGGCAGCCCGCCACGGTCAACGCAGCCGCCGCGACCGGCGGCGCAACGGCCGACGAACCAACGCGCCCCAATCGACCGGCGACGACGCGCCCGCGCCGCGTCCACATTCCTTGAACGTGTGCGCCTCGATTTGAAGATGAAGCAGACGGAACTTTTCGGCCGCAGGGAGACGACGGACGCGAGCGAACTCGGACGCGTCGTGCTCTACGCCTTCGCGGACTTTCAACTGCGCGGCAAGACTCTGGCCGAACGTGAACTGCCGCTCGACCGCCTGCGCGGTGCGCTGCGTCGCGCGGCGGACGCTTTCGGCCTCGCCGAGTTAAGCGACGAAGAAGCGGTCGCCGCCATTCAGATCGTCGGCGCACGCGTCCGCCGCGTCCCGCCCTACGTCGCCAAGCATCCGTTTCGCGTCACAGTCCCCACCGAAGTCGCCGAACGCGCCAAGCAGTTTTATCAAGAGCAAGCCGCTGGCAAGGCCGATGATTCGACGAACGCAACACTGCCGAAAGCGTAACGCAGGAGAGCGGACGCGAAACGGGAGTTTACGGTAACGTTAGAAAGGTGCTAAGAAGTGAGTATAAACTCTAAGAAGTCTAATGAACCGCTGCGCTTTCTTGAGATGACAGAAGATAACATCGACGGCTTGGTAAATAACTTTTCCAAGATGCTGATATTCCAGTCATAGTCACTATCGTTAAGAATGAGCTTCAATCGGCGCGCAATGCGCTGAATTTGATCACTCCCGGCATAGAGAAAACAGAGAAAGTGCGACGCATCAGTGAGCTTGAAGGTAAGCTCTTGGAGTGGGAGAAAGGCGATAAGAAATGAGCGCGGAAATTAAAGGCGTCCAGTTCGTTACAGATACACAAGGCAATAAAGTCGCCGTGCAACTTGACCTCAGTGAGTGGGGCGAGTTGTGGGAAGACATTTACGACGGGATGTTGGCAAAAGAACGCGCGGGCGAGCCGACGGAATCTTGGGAGTCAGTTAAAGAGCGGTTGCGGAGCGAAGACAAACTTGACGGGTGACAGCTACACTATTATCGTCGCCCGCGGAGCGGAAAGAGACCTAAACAAACTTGACCGCCCTGTGCTGAATCGCATTGCTCCTATCATAGATAATCTTTCTCAAGACCCGCGCCCGCCCGGTTCACGTAAACTCGTCAATGAAGTGAATAAGTGGCGCGCTCGCGTCGGTGACTGGCGGGTGTTGTATGAGATAGACGATGATGCGCGGACGGTGCGAGTGATAGCTGTACGGCATCGGAGCAAGGCTTATGAGTGATCGAAGATTTATCAGCCTCGATGTTCCTATCGTGAACAGGTTGTTTATTTGTTAGAATGCCCGCACCCCTCAAACGAAATTCGCAAACACAAACTTTCACGCGCGGAATGGTTCGCGCCGCAGGAGCATCGTTCAGCGAATGAAAACAGATAAGAGCCGCCGCAAGTTTTTGAGTGAGGCTACCGTGGCGGGCGTCAGCGTTGCCGCGCTCGCTGCTCAACCCAAACGAATCGAGGCCGCGCGCGTCGAGAGCCGTGCGTCGCAGCAGTCCGCAACGACCGCGCGGCGTGGGACGCCGCCCATCTCCGTATCGAGCGGAAACGGTCTGGCCGCTGTCAACAAAGCCGTCGAAGTGATGCGCCGCGGCGGCGACACGCTCGACGCCGTGATCGCGGGCGTCAACATCGTCGAACTTGACCCTAAAGACAACTCGGTCGGCTACGGCGGTTTGCCGAACGAACGCGGCGACGTTGAACTGGACGCTAGCTGTATGCACGGCCCGACCCGTCGCGCAGGGGCGGTCGCCTCTCTGCGCGGCGTGCGCGAACCTTCCAAAGTGGCGCGCGTTGTGCTCGAACGCACAGACCACATTCTCATCGTCGGGCAGGGCGCGCGCGACTTCGCCACCGCGCATGGCTTCGAGGACGTGAATCTGTTGACCGAAGAGTCGCGCATCGCCTGGCTGCGCTGGAAAGAAACCCTGTCACCCGTGGACAAGTGGGGGCCGAGTCCTTATCCGCCCGCGCCCGCCTCGCCCGCAGGGCAGAAGAAGATCGCCGAAGGCCCGCGCGCGAGCGCGAGTTTCCGTCTCGCCGAAGCCTACGCCGGAGGCGACGAGCGCCGCCGCGAAGAATTGCTGGCGTGGGCGGACGAGGTGGCGCGAAAACCTCCGACCGGCACGATCAACTGTCTCGCGCTCGACGCCGCAAGCGACATCAGCGGCGTGACGACGACGAGCGGGCTGGCTTGGAAGATTCCGGGGCGCGTCGGCGATTCGCCGCTCGTCGGCTGTGGCCTCTACGTGGACAACGACACGGGCGCGGCCGGTTCGACCGGCCGTGGCGAGGAAGTGATCTACATCAACGGCGCGCGCTCCGTGGTCGAATACATGCGCCGGGGCGCGTCGCCCGAGCAGGCTTGCCTCGACGCTTTGAAGCTGATCGCGGCACGATACGGCAACGACCGCGAAAAATTGAGGGATATTGACGTGAATTTCTACGCTCTGAACAAACGCGGCGAATTTGCGGGGGCAGCTATCTGGAACGGCTCCGTGAATAGTCGCGGCGAATTCCGTCGGCGGCAGTTTGCCGCGCACGACGGCAGGGAAGGCCGCCTGCTGGAAAGCGCGTACCTGTTCGAGCGTCCGCGCTAGCTCGCCGCCCGGCACGCGGGGCGGAAAGGGCGCACGCGCTGCGCGCAATTGGCACAAAAAAGCCAAAAATATGCTGAGATTTTAGGTAAATCTTTGTTGACACCAAACAGGTATTGAGGTAAAAAGGCTTGGTCAAAGCAGCCCACAGAGGCTCGCTGACCTGCTTTCTTAAGGAAATGCTACAGGGCGCAGTTGAATTTGGGGCGGGTTCGGCGAGGAAATATTAGAATCCGTCTCTAACGGGAAGTCCCTATGCGGACTCGCGGTGCGCTCTTCTACAAAACTACAAAACACTGGTTCAGTCTACTTGGGAGGAGAATAATGATTAGCAGAAATTGGAGCCGCATGGCTATTTCGCTCTGCCTCACGGTCGCCATGATGAGTACCTACTCGATGGTCGCCCTCGCAGCTCCGGCACAGTCGCCCTCCGGCGAGCTCTCGGTTGTCGGCGAAGTTTCCGTGAACGGTACGAACGCCATTTCGGGTGCCACCGTTTTTACAGACAGCACCGTGACCACCGCCAAAGGTTCGAGCGCCGTCGTGAGCCTCGGCAAGCTCGGCCGCGTCGAAATCTTGCCTGAGTCCAGCGTTAAACTCAGCTTCAGCGAAAACAGCGTGACGGGTACGCTCGATGCCGGTCGCGTGCGTCTCTCAACTTCGGCGGGCACTGCGTCCAGCGTCGTCACCAAAGACGGCTCAGCCGTGGCTGACAACAGCCAGCCGGCCGTCTTCACCGTCAACGTTGAATGCGGCAACACGGAAGTCGCCACGCAGTCGGGTCGCGTTGAACTGCGCGCCGGCAGCAGCGTCAAGCAGATTGCCGCCGGTAATCAGGACACGGCCGGAACGGCTCAGCCCGGTTCGCGCTGCACGCGTCTGACCCGTGACACCGACTTCGGTGCGCTCAGCGGCGGCGCTCTCGCTGGTCTGCTGCTCGCAGCGGGCGGCGCGATTGCCGCGGCCATCATCGCAGCGACCGAGGACAACGACTTCGGCGTCGGCGGCACGAGCGTCGTCTTCAGCCCGAGCAGAGTGTAATTCGCCTCAGTTGTTAGGCTTTGACGGCTGTGCGATTTTCTCGCGCACGGTAGACGAGAACATTCACTTGCGGGTCACGCGCGGGGTTCACCTCGCGTGACCCGCAAACTTTTGCCTGCAAGACAACTTTTGCGAAAGGCTCTTTTTTAGTAATGCAGATTGCAGTAATCGGGACGGGTTACGTCGGCCTGGTGACGGGCGCGTGTTTCGCCGAGTTCGGCGTTGACGTGGTCTGCTTCGATATCGACGCACGGAAGATCGAGCGCCTCAAAGAAGGGCACATGCCGATCTACGAACCCGGCCTCGATCAGCTTGTCGCCAAAAACGCACAGGCCGGGCGGCTGCAATTCACGACCGATCTGAAAGCGGCCGTCGAACCCTCGCTCGTGATCCTCCTCGCCGTCGGCACGCCGCCGCGCGAAGACGGCTCGGCCGATCTCACACACGTCGAGGCTGCGGCGCGCGCCGTCGCCGAACACATGAACGATTACAAAGTGATCGTCACGAAGTCCACGGTTCCCGTGGGCACGGGCGAGCATCTGCGTCGCATCATCGGCGAGCAGCGGAAGAACGCCAAGTTCGGCATGGTCTCGAATCCCGAATTCTTGCGCGAGGGCGCGGCCATCGGCGACTTCATGCGCCCCGACCGCGTCGTCATCGGCAGCCGCGACCCGGAAGCCATCGCCATCATCAAAGACCTCTATCGTCCGCTCTACTTGATCGAGACGCCTTTCGTCATCACTTCGATGGAAGGCGCGGAGTTGACGAAGTACGCCTCGAACGCTTTTCTCGCCACGAAAATTTCTTTCATCAACGAGATCGCGAACCTTTGCGACCGGATCGGCTGCGACGTGCACGACGTAGCACGCGCGCTCGGCATGGACAACCGCATCGGGAAAAAATTCCTGCATCCCGGCCCCGGCTTCGGCGGCTCCTGTTTCCCGAAGGACACGCACGCCCTGCTCTCCATCGCGCGCCAGTTTGACTACGACGCGCTCATCGTCGATGCGGTCGTGCGCGTCAACGAACGACAGCGCGAGTTGATGGTTCCGAAGATCGAACGACTCGTGGGCGACCTCGGCGGGAAGACCGTCGCCGTGCTCGGCCTCGCCTTCAAACCGGGCACGGACGACATGCGCGAAGCCCCTTCGGTGGACATCATTCGCCGGCTTCTGGAGCGTGGTGCAACCGTGCGCGCCTACGATCCGATTGCGATGGAGGCCGCGCGCGAATGTCTGCCCGACATCGAATACGCAGAGGACGAGTACGCGGCCGTCGAGGGTGCGGACGCGCTCGTTTTTATGACCGAGTGGAATCAGTTTCGCGCGCTCAACATGGAACGCATCCACGAACTGATGCGCGCGCCGAAGATCGCTGATCTGCGCAACATCTACGACCCGGACGCAATGGTCGAACTAGGCTTCGAATACGTCGGCGTCGGCCGGCAACCGCAACCCGCCACGAACGACAAGTGACGAGCCCGAGCGGCGGCTCGGCCTTTCAGCGCGGCAACATCCGCAACTACTAATATGACTCTCTCTGGAATCGTACTCGTGACCGGCGGAGCAGGCTTCGTCGGTTCGCACATCGCGGCCACTCTCGCCGCACGCGGCGCTCGCGTGCGCGTGATAGACGACCTTTCGACCGGCCACGCCGAGAATCTGGAAGAGATCGGAGGCCGCGTAGATTTCGTGCGCGGAAGTCTGAACGACGAAGCGACCCTGCGCCGCGCGCTCGAAGGCGTCGAACTCGTCTATCACGAAGCGGCGATCCCCAGTGTGCCGCGCTCCGTGGATAACCCGCGCGAGACGCACCGCGCCTGCGCCGAGGCGACCTTCTCTTTGCTTCTCGCCGCGCGCGAAAGCGGCGTGCGACGCGTCGTCTACGCGGCGTCCAGTTCGGCTTACGGCGACCAGCCGACGCTGCCGAAAGTCGAGACGATGTCGCCCGAACCGCTCTCACCTTACGCCGCCGCCAAACTCATCGGCGAATATTACTGTCAGGTCTTCACGCGCACCTACAAACTCGAAACCGTAGCCTTGCGCTACTTTAACGTCTTCGGCCCACGCCAAGACCCCAGTTCCGCCTACTCCGGCGTCATTTCACGCTTCATCGACGCGCTTTCGACCAATCAGACACCCATCATCTACGGCGACGGCGAACAGTCGCGCGATTTCACATACGTCGCCAACGTCGTCGATGCGAACATGCGCGCGGCAGAAACCGTGAGCGGCGTCGGCCAGGTGATCAACGTCGCCAACGGCGAACGCGTCACACTCAACGAACTGCTCGACAGGTTGAAGAAGATTTTGGGACGCACCGACGTGCAGGCCGAATACCGCGAAGCACGCGTCGGCGACGTGAAACACAGCCTCGCCGACATCACGCGCGCGCGTGAATTCCTCGGCTACGAACCGCAGGTCGGTCTGGAAGAAGGTTTACGCCACACGATTGACTGGTGGAAGCAGAGCCGCTTCGCTCGCAAGTGAAATGCGATCAACTGTCAGGTTAAAATTCGCAGCCCGCATCTTGAAACTAAGATGCGGGCTGCGAATTTTAGCGTCTCGGAAAAACAAGAAACCGCGAAGAGACACGAAGCAACACGAAACGAAAGAGCACTAAACTCTTCTTCGTGTTATTTCGTGTCGTGCGCGTGGTTCTGCTCTGTGTTTTAGGCATCAGCTTTCGAACAACTTGCGCAGAGTCTCCGTGTAGGGCGGGCGGGCGACGCCTTTGTCTGTGATGATGGCGGCGACGAGTTCGTTCGGCGTCACGTCGAAGGCGAAGTTTTGCACGTTGATGCCTTCGGGGGCGAGGCGGTGCTCGCGCAGGTGCGTCACTTCTCTGGTGTCGCGTTCCTCAATCGGAATCTGTTCGCCGGAAGGGATGTTGAGATCGACCGTGGAGAGCGGCGCGGCGACGTAGAAGGGAATGTTATGCTGGCGCGCGAGCACGGCGACCATATAAGTGCCGATCTTGTTGGCCGTGTCGCCGTTCGAGGCGATGCGATCCGCGCCCACTACGACGGCGTCAACCTTGCCCTGCTTCATCACGTGCCCGGCCATGTTGTCTGTGATGAGCGTGACGGGGATGTCGTCTCGGTCCAGTTCCCAGGCGGTGAGGCGCGAACCTTGGAGGAAGGGACGCGTCTCGTCCGCGATGACGGCGACGCGCTTGCCCGCGTCGCGCGCGCCGCGTATGACGCCGAGCGCCGTGCCGTAGTCTCCGGCCGTGGCGAGCGCGCCCGCATTACAGTGCGTCAGGACGGTGGCATTGTCGGGCAGCAGTTCGCCTCCGAAACGGCCGAGCGCGCGATTGGCGGCGATGTCTTCTTCGTAGATGGTTTTGGCTTCGTCGATCAAACGGTTCTTGATCACTTCCACGTCGTCCGTCTCAGACGCGGCGCGGCGGAAAGCCTCGCGCATGCGTTCGATTGCCCAGAAGAGATTGACGGCCGTGGGGCGCGTGCGGCTCATCAGGTCGCACATGTAGTCGAAGTCGTATTGGAGGTCGGGGGTTGAGGTGGCGACGGCCTGTTTAAGTCCGATGGCGATTCCCATCGCGGCGGCCACGCCGATGGCGGGCGCACCGCGCACGGCCATGTCTTTGATACTCTCGGCCACCTCTTCGCACGAACGCAGCACGAGATACTTTTCCTCGGTCGGAAGTAAACGCTGATCGATCATGCGCACGCCTTCCGCAGTCCATTCCACCGTTTTGATCATTTAAAGAGTCGTCTCCCCGGGTGATGTCTGAAAGAGGAAGGGAAGCACGAAGGCCACGTGCGCGCGCCTCTGCCTTCATCTTTGACTTTTGATATGGAGCATCTTAACCGACGTGCGTGGGGGCGGCAAACGGGGCGGCAAAATGAAAGAGAGGCGGAGGGAAGGACACTTACAGCCGCACACGCACGTCGGGTTTTTTTGCGCGCACGGGGCGTCCCTCGCCCGCCTCTCTTTAGATTCGATAAACTGTCTCTCGCGTCTCAGGCGCGATCCGCGGCCGTCGCATCGTACCCGGCTTTGGTCAAAAATCCGCCGATCAGGTAGATAGCGCCGAGCGCGATGTGGATCAGGTGATCCATCGTCCCCAGGTGCAGGACGGCTACGTCGAACATGCGGTCGGGGCCTGTACCGAGCAGGAAGCCGACCACGCCGAGCAGCAGGTAGACCAGCCCGAAGACGATGCAGAAGAGGCGCGCGCCGGAGAGCGAACCGGCCAATCCGAAGTAGAGCGAAACCGCGCCCGAAATGATGTGGACGAGATTGTGCGGTGTGTTCAGGTGCGCGCCGAGCAAGTTGGGCGCGACAAAACCGAGGACGCCGACCAATAGAAAGACGATGCCGAGGATCGTCGCAATTGTTTTAGCCATAATCTCAATTCCCCTCCTTTGGGAGAAAAAGGTGGACACCTTGTTAGAGACGACCGCCGCCGCTTGTTTTCAGGCGCGAGGTCGCACAGCTTGAAAAACCGTTGAGCCAAACTGGACGGGCGGATTGTATACTAAATTCAACGGCTGGAAACCAGAATTTTCTACCCCGTCTCCCCGGACGGGGGCTCGTTTCGTCGCGCATCAGCGCGGATGTTATACTCCGTCATTCATACACGAAAGCCGCCCCGGGAGGCTCACTTGCGCGCAACGACGCTTTGAGAGAGTGCGTTTGAAGTTTCGTTCGAGAGGTTAAAGAAGAAGTTGACGGATTTAAGAGGGCCTGTGCGCGTCAGCCCGGAAGAGGCCTGGCGTCTGTTCGAAGAGGGGCGCGCGCCCCTGTTCCTGGACACGCGCAACGCGCGCCACTACGCGCAGAGCGACGTGCAGATCCCGGGGTCGCTCTACATCTGGCGAGGGGAACTGGAGGCGCGCATCAATGAAGTGCCGCGCGGGCGTCCCATCGTCACCTATTGCGCCTGACACTACGAAAATTCCAGCACCCGTGCGGCGCTGATCCTTGAAGAATACGATTTTACGGAACTCTACATCCTCGTCGGGGGCATCAACGCCTGGCGCGAACGTGGGCTTCCACTGGAAAAGAAAGGGAGCGAATAGCTTTTAGCCGTTAGCTGTTAGCTGTCAAACGCCTGCGAAAGTCTCTGACTTATCGAGACGTTCAATCGTTTGGCTAAAAGCTAACGGCTAAAAGCTAACAGCTAAAAGCTAACAGCTAGCCATGAAAGAAGGTTGGGAGGCCGTCATCGGCCTCGAAATCCACGCGCAACTAAGTACGGAGTCGAAGATTTTTTGCGGCTGCTCGACGCGCTTCGGCGACGAGCCGAACGCCAATACGTGCCCCGTCTGTCTGGGTCTGCCGGGCGCGCTGCCCGTCCTCAATCGCCGCGCCGTCGAACTCGGCGCGCGCGCCGCGCTCGCCCTCGGCCTGCGCATCAACGAGCAGTCGATCTTCGCGCGCAAAAACTATTTCTACCCAGACCTGCCGAAGGGCTATCAAATCTCGCAATACGACCGCCCGTTCTCCGAGCACGGCGAACTCGAAATCGTCACGGCCACGCGCGACGACGCGGGGCACGCGCGCGATTGGCGGCCGATGTTGGTGCGCATCACGCGCATGCACCTGGAAGAGGACGCCGGCAAGAACATCCACGAGGGTCTGCCCGAGACGGATCGTTATTCCTACGTCGATCTCAACCGCGCGGGCACGCCGCTCGCGGAGATCGTGACCGAGCCGGATTTCCGCACGTCCTGGGAAGCTTACGATTATGTGAACCACGTCCGTCGCGCGCTGCAATGGGTGGGCGCGTCCGAGGCCGACATGGAGAAGGGAAACCTGCGTTGCGAGGCGAACGTCTCCGTCCGTCGCGTGGGCGAGCAGAAGTTCGGCACGAAGGTCGAACTCAAGAACCTGAACTCGGTGCGCTTCATGCAGAAGGCCATCGAGTATGAGATCGAGCGGCACATAGAGTTGATCGAAGGGGGCGGGCAGGTGACGCAGGAGACGCGCCTGTGGGACGACCGCGCGAATGAGACGCGCGTCATGCGTTCGAAAGAAGAGGCGCACGACTATCGCTATTTTCCCGAACCCGATCTGCCGCCGCTCGTCGTCACGCCGGAGTTTATCGAGAAGGTTACAGCCGGGATGCCGGAGTTGCCCGAAGCGCGCCGCCGCCGCTTCATGGAAGAGTACGGGTTATCGTTTGACGACGCTTCGCAGTTCACTTCGGAGCGCAGTCTCGCGGACTACTACGAGCGCGCGGCGCGTGCGTCCGAGAATCCGCGCGCGGCGGCCAACTGGATCAGGTCGGAACTTTTGCGCGAGCTGGAAGCGTCGGGGCGGGCGGCCGAAGAATCGCCCGTCGCGGCCGAAGAGTTGGGCGCGCTCGTGCGCCTCATAGACGAAGGTAAGATCAGCGGCAAGCAGGGCAAGGAAGTGCTCGTCGAGATGTTCGCCACGGGCAAGCCGGCCGCCGTCATCGTCGAGGAACAGGGACTCGCGCAGGTCAGCGATGCGGGTGAGATCGAACGCCTCGTCGCGGAAGTGATCGCCGCCAGTCCGAAACAACTCGAACAATATCGCGCGGGCAAAGAGACACTGTTCGGCTTCTTCGTCGGCCAGGTGATGAAAGCCTCGCAGGGCAAGGCGAATCCGAAACTCGTCAACGAAGTGTTGAAAGAGAAGCTTGGTAAATAGTGAATGGTAAATGGTGAAGAGCTGTTAAGTGCGGATTGAAGAAAGCTGTTCTGCTCCATTTACCATTCACCATTTACCTGCTCATGGGAGTTATGAATGAATCTGGCGGGCAAGGCTGCGATTGTGACGGGGAGCACGAAGGGAATCGGGCGTGCGATTGCGGAGGCGTTGGTGCGCGCGGGGGCGGACGTGTGCGTGAGCGCGCGGAGCGAGGACGAGGTGAAGCGCGCCGTTGACGAGTTGAGCGATGCGGGCGACGGGCGCGTGACGGGTGCGGTGTGCGACGTGCGCGATTATGAAGAGGTGCGCGCTTTGTTCGAGCACACGGTTGCGGAGTTCGACGGCGTGGACGTGTTGGTCAATAACGCAGGCATCGGTCTGTTTCAAACCGTGGAAGAGATGTCGCCGGAAGACTTTCGCGCGGTGCTGGAGACGAATCTCAACAGCGTCTTCTACTGCTGCCACGAGGCGATCCCTTTGATGCGTGCGCGTGGCGGCGGCTACATCATCAACATCTCTTCGCTCGCGGGCGCAAACGCACACCCGCGCATGGCCGCCTACAATGCCTCGAAGTTCGCGCTGAACGGCTTCAGCGAGGCGTTGATGCAAGAGGTGCGGCACGACCACATCAAAGTCAGCTACATCATGCCCGGCTCGGTCAACACCTACTTCGGCGGCGACACGCCGACGGCCGAGCAGAGTTGGCAACTGCAACCGGCGGACGTGGCGCGCGTCGTGCTCGACCTGCTCGCACACGACGGGCGCAGTTTGCCGAGTCGCGTCGAGATCAGGCCGAGCATGCCGCCGAAGAAGTAGGCGCGAAGCGAAACGTTCGAGTAACGGAAGGAGCGCGTTAAAGATTCATGGAAGCGGGCGACGTGGCGGATCAACTGATGGAGTTGAAAGAGGCAGACGAGGCGGACGAGCGTTTTCGTTCGCGCGTCGCTTTGATGATCGCGTTTATGGCGATGCTGCTGGCGATCACGAGTCTCGGCGGCGGGAATGCCGCCGAAGACATCATGAACCATAACATCCACGCGAGCGACACGTGGGCTTTTTATCAGGCGAAGAACATCCGGCAGACTTCATATCGCATCGCCGCAGACGTGCTGGAGAGCGAGTTGCAACTGCACAGCGCGTCGAGCACGCCGGAGACGCAGCAGCTTTTGCAACGCAAGATCGATCAATTCAAGGCCACGGCCGCGCGCTACGAGAGCGAACCCGACCCAGAGGCTCCGAATGATCCTTTGCGCGGCGAAGGCAAGAAGGAACTGGCCGCGCGCGCCACCGACTTTGCAGCCCAACGCGACCGCGCGCAGTTGCAAGACCCCAACTTCGATTTTTCGGAGGCGCTGTTTCAGATCGCCATCGTGCTGGCCTCCGTCTCCATCCTCGCCACGTCGCGGCTCATCATGAAAGTTTCGGTGGCCGTCGGCATCCTCGCCACGCTCTTGATGCTCAACGGCTATTTTCTGTTCTTCAAGCTGCCGTTTTAAAACGTATGTGCGTTGCCGGGAAATTATTAGTGGCTTTAGTCATCGTCGCGGCGGCGCGGTCGTTTGCGTTTTCGCAGTCGAACAACGCGCCGCAGACGGCCGCGCCGTCACAGCAAACCGCTGCTGCTCAGTCCGCGAAGTTGGCGGAAGCCGTGGCGCTGAGCGCGACGGTCGTGAAACTACACCGCGAAGGCAAGTTTGACGAAGCCCTGCCGCTGGCCGAGCAAGCGCTCAAACTGCGCGAAGAGGCGGTCGGCGGCGAACACCGGACGGTCGCCGACGCCCTCAAAAATCTGGGCGCGCTTTATCTCGCCAAAGGTAAGGCCGACAAGGGGCGGCAACATTACACGCGCGCCCTCTCGATCTACGAGAAAGAACCGGCAACGAACACCGTCAACATCTACAAATTGCTCGACGCCATCGGCACTCTCGAACGTTTCGCCTTCAACAATTTCTCTGCCGCCGTCGAACGTTACGAGCAGAGTCTCACGTTCAAGGAAAGCTCGCTTGGCGCAGAGCACGAAGATGTCATCAAGACGCTCTACGAACTGGCCGAACTTTACGAACTGCTCGGCCACAACGACAAAGCCCTCGCCGTGCATCGGCGTGTGGTCGCCGTCAGAGAAAAGCGCGAGGCAACCGAACCCTACGGACTAGTCCGCGCGCTCAACCGTTTCTCTTGCTTAACCAACCGGCTCAAGATGAAGACGGAGACGGACGAGGCCAACCGGCGGGTCGAAGAGATCAGGAAGCGTGAAGATGAAAAACTAGAACGCGAGGAGGCAGCGCGCCCGAAGGGAGAGATAGCCGGGGGCGTGCTGTTGCAGAGCGGAGGTAAGACAATTCAGGGCGGAGTGATTAACGGCAAAGCCATCGTCAAGCCCCAGCCGGTTTATCCGGCAGAGGCTAAACAACGTCGTATCTCCGGGGTGGTGGTGATCCACGTGCTGGTTGACGAGAAAGGGCACGTCGTCGAAGCCTTTCCATGCGGCCACCCGTTCCTAGCAGAAGCCGCGCTGCGTGCCGCCTATGGCGCGCGGTTCAGCCCGACGCTCTTGAGCGGCATGCCGGTGAAGGTGAACGGCGTGATCACTTATAACTTCATCTTGAATTGATTCATGAGCCGAAACTGCACGATGAAATGAGAGCCGTCTTACAGCGCGTGACGCGCGCCTCAGTCCGGGTCGAGGGTGAAACGGTGGGCGAGATCGCGGCCGGACTCTTAGTCCTGCTCGGCATCGCGCGCGATGACACTGAGGACGATGCGCGTTACTTGCTGGAGAAGATCGCGGGCTTGCGGATTTTCGACGACGCGGGTGGGCGCATGAACTTGTCCGTCGTGGAGACGGGCGGCGCTCTGCTCGTCGTCTCGCAGTTCACTCTGTACGGCGACGCGCGGCGCGGGCGCAGGCCGTCATGGAGCGAGGCCGCCGCGCCGGAAGCGGCCGAACCGCTCTACGAGTTTTTTGTCACTGAGGCGCGGAAAATTCTGACGCGTGTGGAGACTGGAAGTTTTCGCCGCATGATGGAAGTCGAACTGACGAACGACGGCCCGGTGACGATCTTGCTCGACAGCCGGAAGCTGTTTTGAGTCGTCGCAACATGATCGCACCGTCGCGCCTGTCGTGAAACCAGCGCGCTTTGTGTTTAGATGCTTGTGAGCAATCAACAAAATCGAGAAGGACATGAGACAGATGATTCGTAACTTTAGAGCTTGGGCGGTTGCGCTTGTGTGCATAGCGCTGGCGCTCGCGGCGCTTTCGTGCGGCGGGGCGTCGAATTCCAACAGCGGCGCAGAGGATGCGGGCGGCGCGAACGTCAAGACGGGCGTGAAGCCGGAGGCGGACGCGCAGGCGGCCGTTATCGAGACGGACTTCGGGCGGATCGTGCTTGAGTTATACCCGAACATCGCGCCGCAGATGGTGGCGCGCTTCAAGAAACTCGCGGGCGAAGGTTTCTACAACGGCACGGCCATTCATCGCATCGACCCGGAACTGGGCATCATTCAGGGCGGCGATCCGAATTCGAAAGACGGCGATCCGGCGAACGACGGCATGGGCAGTTCGCCCGAAGAGAACCTTCCGGCTGAGTTCAGCGACATCGAGTACGTGCGCGGCACAGTGGGCGCGGCGCGCGCACAGGCGGAGGACTCGGCCAACTGCCAGTTCTACATCACGCTCAAACGCCAACCTGCTTTCGACCGACGCTACACAGTCTTCGGTCGCGTCATCGAAGGCATCAACAACGCAGAGATCATCATGACTGCCCCCGTCGCCGAAGGCACGCAGGATCGCCCGGCTGACAAAATTCTCGTCAAAAGCATTACGCTCGTTCCCCGCGCAAACTTCAAATAAAGCAGTGACGAGTGACGAGTGACAAGTTAAAGCAAAGAGTTTGTCTTTAACTTGCCACTCGTCACTCGTCACTGCTTTTAGATCGTGTCGTCTTCGGTCTTCGAGCGCGGGTCGAGTTCGAAGCGGTTGCGGTCGCGGCGGTCGATCTTGTCGATGAACTCCAGCTCCTCGTTGTCCTCGAAGGAGACGCCGACGGCGCGCGCGTTCTCTTCGACGAGCGACTGATCGGGCGTCGGGTTGTCGCCGGAGACCGATTCGGTCCCGCTGTCGTTCACGTCCTCCCAAGAGGCGTCGAGGTCGCCGCCCGCGTCCGTGGGCGAGGCGGCCGTGTTGTTGCGGAGCCGGCGCGAAAGCTGCTCCGGGTCTTTCGGCGCGCGCGCGATCTCCTCCTCCATGAACTCCTCGATCTCCGGGTCGGGCACGTTCGCGGGGTCGTTGCTCAAGTACTGAAAATCTTCCGGCGTCTTCTTCGGCATCTCGGTCTCCTCGAAAAAGCTGTTAGCTATCAGCCGTTAGCTGTTGGCAAATCAGAGCAACAAACTGGCGACGGCAGCGCGACCCTCTGTCGTGCGAGGTCGGAGAAACTGACGGCTGTAAGTTGGTTGCTGACTGGCCGGAATATAGC